>CAZQJS010000054.1:0-21790 GCA_964593725.1 uncultured Desulfobacterales bacterium | reverse complement strand
GCATCTTTTTAAATTTTTTAAATTTAAAAACCTAAACGGAAAAAGTATATCCAGATCTCTCTTATTCCTTATAATTCCTGTCTTTTTTGATGCTCAGGAGTTGTAGATTTTTCAGATTTTTTTCAAACCACAGAAAAAAAATTTAATTATCAGCTGAAAACCTTATCAATACTTTTAAAAAATAACCACCGGGAATTGCTGATAATCAGAGTAAGCTTGATATGGCATGCAATTAAGAATTGCCTTTGCCAGGCAGCATGAACTTGAAACCATAAAAAAAAGCTGGTATGCATAACATATGTTTTTACTTAATTGAATAAAACAGGAGATAAAACAATGGTTATAAAGTCTAATACATACAGATTATTTTTTATTATCTTACTGGCTTCTGCCTTTATTGCAGGGGGATGTTCAAAACCTGCAGAGGACAAAAAAACCAGCCAGACTGAAAAAACAGCTGAAAAAACATTGGAAAAGGTTTCACAACCAGCAATTGAAAAAACTCCAGCACCGGAACCTGCTGTGACAACCGAACCTTTAAATAAAGAGAAAGATGAAATTGCAGGAGCTTCTGCTGATAAAACTGACACTGTAAAGCCGGCTGCGGCCAAAGAACCGGTTAAGACTGTCCAGAAACCTGTGACACCTGAAACCGGGGCTGAATCAAAAATGCCTGATAATATTACCATGGATAACCCTGCATACTCTGCCCATAAAAAAGGTATTGTTATTTTTACCCATAAAAAACATATCCAGGAGCATAAAATCGGCTGCGGCGAATGCCACCACGATAAAGACGGTAAACCCCTTAATAATTTGACAGAAAATGATGAGGTAAAAGGCTGTATTGCCTGCCATACCAAACCTGGAAAAGCACCACGGAAAAAGGGCAAGGAAAAACTATCCAGCAGGGAAAAATTAAAATTCCATGCTGAAGCACTCCATAAAAACTGTATTGTATGCCACAAAACCTACAATAAAAAGAATAATACAAAGGCTGCACCTTCAAGCTGCAGCAAATGCCACCCTAAAAAAGGGTAAGATAAAAACCTTTCAGATTATTGCAATATCATCGGGGAATCCTGCCAGGGATTCAAGCCCGTTTTCCGTGACAAGGTGTGTATTCTCGATTCCCACCACACCTTGTCCGGGAATAACAATCTTTGGCTCAATGGCAATTACCATATTTTTTTCAATGGCCAGGTTCTGACCCTTTGCTATAAAAGGGAATTCATCAAGTTCAAGGCCGACTCCATGGCCTGTAAATTTTATCCGCCTCTCTTCTGCTCCCATGAAATAATCCTTATATCCGGCATCTTCTGCATACTTCAGCATGGCAAAATATACTTCCTCACAGGGTGTGCCGGGAAGCGCGGTTTTTTTTGCAATCTCCTGGGCTTCAAGCATTGTTTCATGGGCTTTGAGCAATTGGTCTGAAAGTTTTCCAATGGAAAAAATCCTTGTGTTGTCAACTAGATAGCCATCATAGCCAAATCCATAATCAATTAGCACAGGCTCGTTTTTTCTGATTTTCCTGAAACCTGCTCCCTGGCCTGCTGCTGCACATGTGCCCGGTCCTCCCGTGGGTGAAGCAAGATGGCTTGGAACTGCTGCTGAAGCTCCTGCCATGAAATGGCCGAACAAAAGCTCGCCTGTCCACATGCGCATACGTATGAATCCCTGATGGCCAAGGGTTCTGGCATATCCTTCAAGGAGGCCTGCTGCATCCACCTCCCTTACACCCTCTTTAATATATTCCAGGGCTTTTTCCATCATTTTATCCCATTTTGCAGCACAGTTCCGGATGAGCTCCACCTCGTAATCTGATTTAACAGCCCTTGTGAGCCTGATCTCAGTTGAGATGTCAACAAATTGAACTTCAGGAAAAATATTTTTAAAAATATTAAATTGATTTACAGGAAGTACGTCAAACTCCATGCCAAGGGTTTCAGGGGGTAAAGGCATTTCATACCCGTGTTTCTTTAAAGTTTCAGGGATATACTGCACCCCTTTTAAAGGTATAATGGAGTCAAGGGCTGATTCAAGCTCTGCCCGTTTAAAATCCTTGAACACCATGAAAAGCGGACTGCCCTGGGCAGGGATGTAGAGCCATCCCTGCTGAATTGTTCCTGTAAAATAGAAAAGATCGGTTTTATAAACTATGAGCGCTGCTGCAACCTGTTTGTTTATCAACCTCTGCTGGAAGTTCTCAATCCTGCCTGCAAGCTCCTTTTTCGGAGTGCTTAATGCAATACCTTCCATATTTAATAATTATAAAACCCTTTTCCGGTTTTTCTTCCAAGCCAGCCTGCCTCAACATATCTTCTCAACAGAGGGCATGGTCTGTATTTTGAATCCTTAAACCCATCATAAAGGGTCTCAAGAATTGCAAGGCATGTATCAAGGCCGATGAGATCGGCAAGGCCAAGGGGACCCATGGGATGGTTCATGCCAAGTTTCATCACAGTATCTATATCCTCAACAGTTCCAACACTCTGATAAAGGCAGAACACAGCCTCATTGATCATGGGCATGAGCACACGGTTAGCAATAAAACCAGGATAATCCCCTGCTTCTGCCGGAGTTTTGCCAAACTTCTCACTCAAATCCCATGTGAGCTTAAAAGTATTGTCTGAAGTTGCAATGCCTTTAATAATCTCCACAAGCTTCATGACAGGCACAGGGTTCATGAAATGCATGCCTATTACTTTATCAGCTCTTTTTGTCTGGGCTGCAATTCTGCCAATGGGTATTGATGAGGTGTTTGTGGATAAGATAGTATCAGCCGGGCATATCTTATCTAGATCCTGAAACAGCCTGAATTTCAGGTCTTCTCTTTCAACGGCTGCCTCCACGATAAAATCAACATCTTTCATATCATTCAAATTGGTGGTTGTGTTAATCCTGGCAAGGGTGGCTGTTCTGTCATCTTTGGAAATCTTCTCCTTTTTAACCATGCGGTCAAGGTTTTTTGTAATGGCTGCAATGCCTTTTTCGCAAAACTCATCTTTAATATCACTCATTACAACATCCAGCCCACTTGCTGCTGCAACCTGGGCAATTCCATTCCCCATCTGACCTGCACCGATCACACCAAATTTTTTAATCTCCATTACTCAGCTCCTCAAAATTATATTATTTCAGTTTCTGTTTTAAGTTTTACTGTCATCATCTGTTTAAAACCAGAGCCACTGCTTCTCCGCCGCCAAGGCATAGGGAGGCAAGTCCTGTTTTTAAAGACCGCTTTTCCATTTCATAAAGCAGGGTTGTAAGAACCCTTGCTCCGCTGGCCCCTATGGGATGACCCAGAGCCACACTTCCGCCGTTGACATTAACCTTTGAAGGATCAAGCTCAAGTACCTTGTTAATACCAACAGAACTTCCTGCAAATGCCTCGTTTATCTCGAAAAGGTCAATATCTGACAGGCTGATTCCCTCTTTTTTCAGCACCTTGGGAATTGCATAAATGGGTGCCATCAGAACATATTTCATATCAATGCCGTGGGATGCCTGGGCACCAATTTCCGCCATAACACTTAAATTGAGTTCCTTTGCCCTTGTTTTGCTCATAACAACCACGGCAGCTGCTCCGTCACTTATTATGGAAGCATTGCCTGCCGTGCCCCGGCCATCTTTCTTAAAGGCTGGTCTCATTCTGGAAAGCTTTTCAAGACCAGTTTCCTGGGGGCACTCATCAGTATCAAATATTACAGGGTCGCCCTTGCGCTGCGGGATCTCAACAGGGCTTATTTCATCAACAAATCTTTTATTTTTTATGGCTTCACACGCACGCCTGTAGGACTCTGCTGCAAACTCATCCTGGTCAGCCCGTGAAATATCCCATTTTTCCGAACTCAATTCATTGGACATGCCCATGTGAAAATCATTTACAATATCCCATAAACCATCATGAACCATATGATCTTCAATTCTGCCCGGCCCCATTCTATGGCCCCACCTTGCCTTGTCAAGGTAATAGGGTGCCATGCTCATATTCTCCATGCCGCCAGCCACAATGATATCTGCATCACCGCATTGGACAGCCTGGGCTGCAAGCATGACAGCTTTCAGAGCAGACCCGCATACTTTATTAATTGTAATGGACTCTGCGTTCCAGGTAAGCCCTGCCTTAATGGCAGCCTGCCTTGCAGGGTTCTGGCCGTATCCACAGGGGAGAACCATTCCCATGATACACTCGTTTACCTGTTCTGCATCGATACCTGCTCTCTTAACAGCCTGTTTTATCACATGGGCGCCAAGGTCAGTTGCACCTGTCTTACTTAAAGACCCTCCAAAACTTCCCAGGGGTGTTCTTGTTGCACTTACTATTACAGCTTTTTCCATAATTATCTCCTAATAATTCCACCTGAAATATGTAATCTTACATATTTCTTCTATATTTACCACCCACATCATACAATGCCTGGGTAATGCTGCCAAGGGAACAATATTTTACGGTTTCCATGAGTTCTGCAAACATATTGCCTCCTTCCAGGGCTGTTTTTTTAAGTTTTTCCAGGGCTTTGTCAGATTGATCCATATGCTTCTCTTTAAATTTTTTAAGTCTGTCAAGCTGCTGATTCTTCTGCTGGTCTGTGGATCTGGCAAGCTCGATGAAATCAGCATTGGCAGTTTCATTGGCATGCTCATTTAAAAAAGTGTTCACACCTATTATGGGGAACCTGCCAGAATGCTTCAGATGCTCATAGTAGATGGACTCCTCCTGGATTTTACCCCTCTGGTACCCTGTTTCCATGGCACCAAGTACTCCACCGCGCTCCGTGATCTGATCAAACTCACTGAGCACTGCCTCTTCTACAAGGTCAGTTAATTCATCCAGTATAAAACTTCCCTGGAGGGTATTTTCATTCTTTGCAAGACCCCACTCCCTGTTAATAATCAATTGAATTGCCATGGCCCGCCGCACCGACTCTTCAGTAGGTGTTGTGATTGCCTCATCATAGGCATTGGTGTGAAGGCTGTTGCAGTTATCATACACTGCACACAATGCCTGGAGGGTTGTTCTTATATCATTGAACTGTATCTCCTGGGCATGGAGGGATCTTCCCGAAGTCTGGACATGGTATTTTAACTTCTGGGATTTTGCATTACCATGGTAAAGATTTTTCATGGCAATGGCCCATATTCTCCTGGCAACCCTTCCAATCACTGTGTACTCTGGATCCATACCATTGGAGAAAAAGAAGGAGAGAGAAGGCGCAAAACTGTCAATATCCATTCCCCTGGAAAGGTAATACTCCACATAGGTGAACCCGTTGGCAAGGGTCAATGCAAGCTGGGTTATGGGGTTTGCCCCGGCTTCAGCTATGTGATAGCCTGAAATGGAGACAGAATAGAAATTTCTCACATTATTATCATTGAAAAACTGCTGTATATCACCCATCATTTTTAATGCAAACTCAATGGAAAAAATACAGGTGTTCTGCCCCTGGTCTTCTTTTAAAATATCTGCCTGGATGGTGCCCCGGACACTTGACAGGGCCTCTTGTTTTATCTTTTCAGCCTCTTGTTTTGAAGGTTCTCTGTTGTTTTCTTCCCGGAATTTATCAATCTTCTGATCAATGGCTGTATTCATGAACATGGCAAGCATCATGGGAGCAGGCCCGTTAATGGTCATTGACACTGAAGTGTTAGGTGCGCAGAGGTCAAAACCTCCATATAGAACCTTAACATCATCCAGGGTGCATATTGAAACCCCGGAAGTTCCTATTTTACCGTAAATGTCAGGTCTTATATCAGGATCCCTGCCATATAGAGTAACAGAATCAAAGGCAGTTGAAAGTCTTTTTGCAGGATAATTTTCCGAAAGAAGCTTAAACCTTTTATTGGTATCGGCCGGGCCTCCCTCACCTGCAAACATTCTTGTGGGATCTTCATCTGCCCGCTTCAGGGGAAAACCGCCGGCTGTGTAAGGAAAATGTCCTGCAACGTTTTCCTTCCGCATCCACATGTAATATTCACCCGGATCCTTGAACTTTGGTATGGCAACCTTGGGAATTTTTGATCCGGAAAGGGATTCTGTATAAAGCGGGATTTTAAACTCTTTGCCGCGCACTGTGTAAACAAGATTGTCTGCTTTATATACTGCCTCGAGTTGTTCAAACTCACCCATTAACTTTTCACTCTCCTTGTCAATGGCTGCCTCTGATTCCTGTATGAGCTGTTTCAATGTATCAATGGTGTCACCAAGGTTATCAGCCCCTGCTTCCTTGAACACCTCCTCTGTTTCCTTAAGATGCCAGCGCTTTCTTATGGCTTTGCACTGCTCTTTTGTCTTTTCATGGTACTGCCGTACTGTCTTTGAAATCTGTGAAAGATATCTTGCCCTTTCCCCTGGAATAATTATGGTTTTTGACGATGACTGCCTTATATTTTTTCTTGGCAATGAAGATTTAAACCTGATCTTTTTTTTCTCATCAATAAGCTCAAGAACACCATGGTAAAATGCAGTTACACCGTCATCATTAAACTTTGATGCAATTGTACCAAATACCGGCATCTCTTCCAGGGGTGTGTCAAAGGCTTTCCGGTTTCTCTGCATCTGTTTTCTTACATCCCTTAAAGCATCTTCACTCCCTTTTTTCTCAAACTTATTCAATACAACAATGTCAGCATAATCAAGCATGTCAATCTTTTCAAGCTGGGAAGGAGCACCAAACTCTGCTGTCATAACATATATCGGTATATCAACAATATCCACTATTCTTGAATCGCCCTGGCCAATGCCGGCAGTTTCAGCAATAATAATATCATAGCCTGCTGCCTTCACAACTTCGATTGCCTCGGGCAGCGCCCCTGGAAGCTCACTCTGGGCCTCCCTGGTTGCAAGGGAGCGCATGTATACCCTGCCGGTCTCAATGGAGTTCATGCGTATTCTGTCACCCAGAAGGGCACCGCCTGTCTTGCGCCTTGAAGGATCACAGCTTATGACAGCAATATTGATATCCTTAAAATCCATGAGAAGCCTTAATATCAACTCATCTGTAATGGATGATTTTCCGGCTCCTCCAGTGCCTGTAAGTCCAAGCACAGGTATATTCTTATCCTTTGTAAGCTTTGAAAGTTTTGATGTGATTTCCTGAAGTTTCTCCTGATTATCAGATTTTGCAGCCTGTACAGCTGTTATAAAATTGGCTGTTACATATTTTTCATCCACCTTAAGCCTTGTATAATCAAGCTTATTAAAATCAACCAGGGGAAAATCCATCCTCTTCATCTTATCATTGATAATACCCTGGAGCCCCATTTTTGCACCGTCTTCAGGTGAATAGATCCTTGCAACTCCATACTCCTGGAGCTCCTTTATTTCAGAAGGGATGATAACTCCTCCTCCACCGCCAAACACCTTTATATGGGAAGCTTTTTTCTCCTTTAACAAATCCACGATATATTTAAAATACTCAATGTGTCCGCCTTGATAGCTTGAAACGGCAAGCCCCTGGGCATCTTCTTCAATGGCTGCATTAACAACATCTTCAGCAGATCTGTTATGGCCCAGATGAATTACTTCAACCCCTGAATCCTGGAGAATCCTGCGCATGATATTAATGGCCACATCATGGCCGTCAAAAAGGGATGTTGCAGTAACAACCCTTAATAAATTCTTTGATTTATATACTTCTTCTGAATAATTCATCACATCTCCTTTTCTTAATTTGAAAAAGCAAATCCAAGAATAAAGTCGGTCTGGGTTGCAATATATTCATCAATGGAGTAATCATTCTTTAGATTCCATCTCCTGAATGCCCACATATGCCCGAGCACCGATATATTATGCCCCACAAGATTTATGGTTTTATCATCAAACTCAGGGAAATCCCCCTGGCCGGACAGTTCCCCCAGAATATCAATAAAAATCTTTGTGATATTAAGCTCATTTTCAAGCACTCTTTGTTCCCATTTTTTTGGCAGAAACTGGGTGACCTGGTACATTAACAGAACATGGTCAGACATTTTATCACACACATAAAGATATTCACGTATGACTTCGGCAAGCCGCTCCCTTTCATCACCCTTGCGGGATAATGCTTCTTCAACAGCTCTGTTTACCTCGCTGTGAATGGTCTGGCAGACCAGATAGAGCAGATCCTCCTTTGAGCTTACATACTCATATAAAGACCCGATGGAAAAACCCGATGCCTTGGCTATCATCCTGGTTGTTGTATTATGATACCCATGCTCAATGAACAGCTGTACAGTGGAATCAATGATCTGCCGCCTTCTCTGCTGAACAAGCTCAGGGTTCTTTATCTGGGTTGGAACCTCAGTTGTATCCAGTTCTTGTTTTTTTTTTACCAAATCACTGCTCCTTTTTTAACCTTTACGTTCTTTGAACGAGCGCTCAGTCATGAAAATTATTTACATTTTTATTAATTATTGTCAAGGTTTTATCTTTAAGCCAGACCTGGAAGAATTCTTCCTGTCTCCTTAAATAAACAGAAGCAGAATAAAAACCCATTGCATTTTTTTCCAAAATACATGGTTGATTTATTTAGTTAATTTAATTTGAATTTTTCCTCCTGATTGTTTTATTTCTATCTGATAACCCTTGTTTGCAGCCAGACGTTGTACATTTTCACAGGCACAATTGTTATCAACCAGAACGTTAATAAAGGATTGATTGTCTTTTATGGCATTCATTGTCAGAAGAACTGGTTGAGGACATGAAAGTCCACAGGCATTAATATTCATTGCAAACCTCCTTCTGTTTTCTCACGCATGGTAAATCCAACAGTCAGGCAGAATACAATACCAATTATAACTGCTGCTACTCCTGCACTGGAAATACCCCCGACATGAACCACACCATCCACAATTTTGTCAGGAGTTGCAGCCAGTCCGAAATTATGGGCAAAAGCTGCGCCGGTAATCATACCTAAAACAAAAATACCTGCATCAGTATCACCTTCACCTGACAGAACAAGCTGCCTTCCAGGGCAGCCTCCGGCTAAAACAAAGGCCAACCCGGCCAGGGTCATTCCCAATAAATTCCACAAATGACTGCTGTGGGCAATTGGCTGGGCAATGATGCCAAAATTTACCTGGCCTGAGATCAGATTCATGGTAAAAGCTGATACAACAAGCGCTATCACACCTCCCATGAGATGAAAATCACCCACTAACAGCACGTCACGAATCGAACCCATGGTACAAAAGCGTGTCCGCTGGGCAATAAATCCGATAAGCAGACTTACTGCAAGTGAAATTAATATTGGTGCATGTAATGAACCAGGCCCTTTTTCACTGAAAAAAACAGCACCGTTTATACTGAATTCCGGTGCAAATACAAGTAATATTAACAGCCCTGCCATTATTGCAGGCATAACCAATCCTGCTGTATGGTATGTCCCATGGGAGCGGCCTAAATTATACCCATATTTAAGAAACTGATCACCAATTGCTATTCCGATTGTTAAACCGGCCAATCCAACAATGGCATTCATATCGCCGCCAGCAAGACGTAACAGTGCTCTCCATGGGCAGCCTAAAAAAGTTAAAGCACCTATCATTGCAAAAGCGCCTAAAATAAACCTGGCAATTGGTGCAGAACCGGTTCGGGCTTTAAAATCACGAAAAATAAAAGCTGCAGCCATTGACCCAAGAACAAATCCTAAAATTTCAGGCCTTATATACTGAACGACTGATGCTCTGTGAAGTCCCAGTGCGCCTGCAATATCACGTTCAAAACATGCAACGCATATGCCCATATTGGGTGGATTCCCAAATTTTTGAAGAAGTGAAGCAAAAATTCCTATTATAGTTCCGGTTGCAATAATTCCCCGCCTGGAAGCAAGGAAACGGGAAACAGGTTTAATCAACATAATATCTCCTTTCTAACTGTTTAGATGCTGCAGATATACACAAAGCAGCGGTTAGAAGAAGATTGCCATGTTATGATTGAAACATAGCTGCACCGCTTTTTGTGTATATATTATTTATAATTACCAACCTGGTAAAACGAACAATTTGTCAATTACATATACATCTTCATATACGGTGCAGCATAAAAATCACCTCCTGTTTTGATCAATATTGTTGATTATAATAGTTTAAAATCAACAAGTGGACAAATAGATCAGTCCATAATTTTTGTCAAATTGATATTTTCAATGGAAAAAGATTTCAGCATAGACAGAACAAGTATGCACTTAAAGAAGATCAGTTTCAGGAATGCAGTAAGCCTGTCTCCAGGATAACCGCTGAATTACTGAACTTATCGGAAAAATACACACAAGTCACAAAAAACAACCTGGAATTAAAATGTAAAGACCTTTGCTTCCTTGGACAATTCTATCAGTTTAGGTGCTCCTGCAAATTGAGCTGTGTTAACAACATCATCTTCGCCAACCTGGCGATTCTTTGCGCATGGAATTCAGACAAAGATTGGCACCTTGTTTTCAACAAGATAGGGAAAATAATCATTGGCCTGATCCCCTGTAGGAGTTTTAATATTATCGGTCATGCCTGGCTTTGCCAGTACAACAGCATCATCTGTCAAAAAAATATTAACATCACTTCCACTTTCCTTTGCAACCTTTGCAAGCTGAAAAACACGAGTAACGCGGGTTGGATCTTCCAGGCCATGGGTGAGAACAAATAAAAATTTTTCCATAATAGCTCCTGCTTTGTATAATTAATAAATATTCCTTCATCAACAGATAAATAAAGACTTTTTCAGACCATATTATAATATATTATTTTTTTTTATCAAATTATTAGTAATAAATTTGTATTGCAGGCTCAAAAAATTTATGTTTGATCTTTATGGATGCTTTTTCATTATAGTTCGCAGGTAAGCCTGCCCCGCCCTCCTGAAACATACGCATAATTTTCATCTGTAAATCGTTCAGCCAGACATTCATCAAATGCTTTATTTGAAAATTTTTCTGTACTCTTCTCCTTTATGCGCAGTATTTTCCAGTACAATCAAGGTTACACGCTCTGACGGAGCGATCGTCCCGGGGTTGGAAGATTTAGTTCTCTTGTCATGGATGGGGTTTAAATATTGCAGACCATGCCCATCAATCCTTACCCTCTGCCAGTTTCTGCCCTTCAAATCTCATAGTACCGTTTTCATACAGCATTGTTTGCTGTGTAACATAGTTTGGGCTTTCAAACTCAAAATCATTTGATTCAGCTATATTATTGATGAATTTGTATTGTTTCTCTCCTGTGCGGGAGTCAACCCATGACCATATGGAGTATATGCCTTTGTCTCTGCATTTTTGTCCTAAATTTTGTAAATACTCTCTGGCTCTGTCTTTCTGGGATTGTTCAACCACTGTATCTTCTTGTATATCTGAACTCTCCGAAAGTAATTGTACTATATCATTGTGACCATTCTGTCTGGCAATTTCCTGAGGTGTTGTTTCTCCATTCAGAGCAATCGTCTTATCTGCTCCGGCTTTTAAAAGCAGTTTTACAATATCTGAGTGACCCACCTGAGATGCAATAAAAAGCGGTGTTGCTCCCTGCGTCATTGGAATATCAATCTTTGCTCCTTTGGAAATCAGTATTTCAGCAAATTCTGTAAAACCATTCTGGGCAGCAAAGTAGAGTGCGGTTATGTTTTGAGAGTTTGTCAAGTCTATATTACATCCCTTATCAATAAGTAACTTAGCAACTTCCGGGTTTCCATTCACCGATGCTGCTATTATAAGCGGAGTGCTTCCTTCTTTATCCTGGATATCGGGATCTGCACCTGAATTTAAAAGGCTCTCTACTATTTCAATATCAGGATTATCTTGAACCGCCACAAAAAGAGGTGTTGCGCCTAATTTGATCTTGATATTGGGATCTGCACCTTTTTTAAGAAGGTAATTTACGATTTCTGTATATTTTTGATGGCTCGCCATGAATAAAGGAGTGGCATTGTGTTCATTTTTTGCATTATTAACATCTGCACCGGCTTCTATAAGTTTTTTTACTTCAGCCAGGCTGTTACTTGATGCTGCCAGAATAAGAGCATTATCCAGTGAAGGGTTGTTTGTATACTTTTTCTGTATTGGTTTTGATTGCTTTTTTCGTTCTTTCTTTCCCGGTGTGGTATCAGGAACTTTATCCTGATTGCTGTGCTTTGAATAATCAGGATTTGCTTTTAGTTTTTTCTCCTTTTCTTTTGATTCTTTATATACAACTGGTATTCCAAGAATTAAAAGGATATAAAAACACCCAACAATGGTTATTGATATCCAGGCAACAATACGCAGTATGATACCAGGGCTGTCCTTAAGCCAGAAAAAAACAGGGATTAAATAACTTACTGCACAAAAAACAACAGCCTGCCATAAAAAGTGTACATTAATATAGTTTTTAAGAAATAATGTTCCGCATACCCTGCAGTTGACTTCCTCACGCTTCACATTGCAATCACAATCCGGGCAGCTCGTTGCCGCAGGAAGCTTCATGGACATAACGCTGAAAAATATTATCAGGCAGGTATTAATTATTAAGAATAGTTTGTGGTTAAATCCAGTGGCAATATTCTCCTTTTTTATGGCATTATTAAACTTCTTATCTTTCTCATAATGTTTCAGAATCGCTTTTATTGTTTTTCTATCCTTTATTGATGAAATAAAAGTCACATCATTAAAATACTCATAATATCTTATGGCTGCATCAACTCTGTTATTCAGTGCTGTATCCTTTTCATATATATTCCTGAGAACTTCTTTATCACTAATAAATCCAATACATTGTGTGTTGTGATCCTTATGGTTTCTAAGATAAAGATCATAATAAGAAGCTGCCAGATCAGGATCTTTTAATTTATACAGAATGGTAAATTTTATTTTTCTTGATTCACTGCTTTTAAAATAGTCTTTTAAGAATTTATCATCTTTAATAAAATCAATAATAGAGGATTTGTCACTGTCACTGATGCTGCTATGTAAAAGGTCTTGCAAAACAACCTGATTTGTAATCTGATGTATTGCTTCCCTTGTTATGTCAGGGTGTATGTTTTTAGTGATAAGGCTTGCAAGTCTGGTCTGATCATTAATCGTTTTTACATATCTTATCAGCTGGCTGCTAAGATATTCAGGAAACCCATTCTTTTTTATTTCTTTTTTTATATTTAAAAATACTTGATATACAAAATCGGGGTCATCTTTAAAATAAGATAATATATCACCTTTGGCATCATTGCAGATGTCTTTGTTTAACAATAATGGTTTTATAAATTCCCTGGATTTTTCTTCCCCCATAAAGTTTATTAAGAAATGAAATGCCTGAGTGTGGCTGGATTTTGTATAACCTGGATATTCTAATAACATTACCTTTAAAAATTCTTCGTCAGCATGATCAACAATATAGGACCATAGCTCCTTTTGAAGAGAACTTCGGTCAGATTTAGACAGATTGCTGCTTTTTAATTGATTTAAGATGGAATATCCATCAGCAGCCCATAAATTCTGGCTGGTTTGAGTCAAAAAGATGATACTTAAAATTAAAACTATTTTTCGAAGCATGTTGTCTCCTTAGTGATTACAATACTAAATCGATATTAAATCAATGTATCAGTAGCAATCTCAGGAGAATATTAAAATACTACTTCGGGGGTATTTTTATTTAAAAACACTTCAAAGTATTTTACTAAATCAATTAACCTGTTTGTGGTTAATTTTGTGCATATATTTTTTCTGTGGGTTCTGACCGTATGATAAGAGATAAATAGTCTGTCTGCAATAAGCTTATTACTTTCTCCATGGGCAATTAATTTCAGGATTTCTTTTTCCCGTTTTGATAATCGACTGAATTTTTTGTGGTTTTTATTAAAAAATGTATAACGTTCTTCCACTATTTCTTTTAAAAAAGAGTTTTTTTGTAATAGTCTTAACGGCTGAGTAAAAGATATGCATAGATTGCTTTTATAAATTTTTGAGGTTGAATAAAAAAGAGTGTAGGGTATTTTTTTTGTTTTGTATTGCAGCCTTTGGATGTAACTGAATATTTTGTCAGTGTTGTCATTGTTTAAGAAAAATAGTTTTTTTCTGTCAAAGACCTGCTGGGATTTTTTATCTGATATATAATTAACAAAAGCTTTACCTTGTTCTTGTATTTCAGAAAGGTTTTTTTCAAAAATATCTAACGCTTTTTTGCTAAGGTATTCAAGGCCGCCCGTTTCGATGTTGTTTAAATGGATAAAGCCGGGGATCAAGGCACTGAGTTCATCCAACGTAATGATTCCATCTTGTTCCAGCAAGGAACAATAATCTAAATCAACTATTTGCTGCTGCAATATTTCTGTTTCTGAAAAATTTTTCATATTTACCAATTTAAATTTATCAATGGCGGTTTGTTATTCAAAACGTTAATCAATAATTTTGAAATAGTAATATTATATTCTCTAAATGCATTTTCTTATAATACAATGTAATTTTGAGTAATTGTCAATAGAGAATCTACGAGTTATTGTCAAATGCTGTGTATGACATCAGGCAGCATTCCTTTGAGTTCAACAGTCCCCACGACAGGACATAGCGGCTATAACAGCTCTGTTCACAGTGAACAGGTGATTTCCAGCCATGGCATTATCAAGGCATTTGCCTTGACAGCCCATGCATTGAGTTTTCTCGCACTCCCAAAGCAAGCACATGCTACAAATATATAGCAATTTTATAATGCCCAGTAAAAATTTGATCCTGCCCATTGGCATCAAAAAAAGCTGAAGATATAAAAAAAGATAGGTTTTTTTTACAAGCTTTTTATTATAAAGATTAATAAATCAGAAAGGAAACAGCCAATGACCAGAAAATATACAATAGTAAAAGATGAGCTGACTTGTTTAATTGAATCTTTTCCTCAAAATCCACTTATAACGACCTGGCAAAGAACAATGTATCTGAATCTAAAGGGTGCAAGAAAAAATTTGACCCATGAACAATTTGCAAAATCATTGGCTGAAAAAGATCCTGGATCATTGTCAAAAAACAGCATAAGGATTCCTTTAAAGCTTGCATTGGACAATGCCAGCCATGCAGAGCCGGTGGGATCCCTTGGCCATAAGGCTGCCAGGGCTTTCTGGTATCATGACAATGATGGACATATATTTGTGCCGTTAAAAGATATGGTTCGAATCTGCTTTTTTTTCCATTGTGATCTTTTTGAAACATTCCGTTTATGCCTGAAAAATGAATGGGAAAGATACCTTGCAAAAAAAAGAGGGTATAAATTAAATCTTGGCACACCTTTTTCTGAATTTATTCCGGGAGAGGAACCCATTGATAATGACTTTACCGAGTTTAAACCTGACATAACAGCGATTGTTGACCAGATAACATACCTTTATCAAATGGGTTGCAAAACCGGAAAAGATTCAGAAAATATTTTATCGGACTCATTAAAACCTGAAATTTATGATGATAAAAAAATATTGAACAACCTTGCAAGGGAATTTGTTCTCCTGCGTTTAATGATTGAAGATAAAAAAAGCCTGGCAATAAAAAAATTCAAAAAAAACAAAATTGAAGAAATCAGGGAAAACCAGAAAAGCGGAAAGAAAAAACAACACACTTTTTTAAAGAAAAAAACCCAATGGCTTGACCTCCAGGAAGAACACGGACAAATTTTATATGATATTGAAATACTGAGCCTGAATCAGGCACATACCAAAAAAAGATATCTTGATCTTTTTGGCAGGGAATATATTGCATTGCAGGAATTGATTTTCAAAATTACAAATTTAAAACGCAGGATTTTATATAAAGAACAGAAACAGGAACTTACAGAAAAAGAAATCAAAGCTCTGGTGGACCAATCTGAAGCAGCAGCAAAAAAAGATATAGATGATCTAAAATACTGGGCAAGCTCCCCAACTCTTTATACTGCAAACACAGCAGGATTGAGTGACATTGACTCAAGTGATTTATCAGAATGGACAGGCATGGAATATGATCTTAAAATCAGACAATTGTTAAAAGATCTGGAAAAAATGCTCCACCCTGATTTAATGCAGCACCATAAAAATTATAAGAATTTGACAAAGGAACATTTTGAAGCCTTGAAGATACTGTGGGACAAGATAATGACCATACGGGCAAATGATTGTATCTACCCTGAGATGTCAATGGGGTCTTTGCACATGATTGTTGCAAAACTGGAACATATCCGGACAGAAGCCAAAACAATCCTTGACTCCCTGGGTATTCCCGGCAGTTCAGGATATATAATAACCGGGAAAACTATTGATGAGCGAATTTCATGGCTTGAACAGCATATTTCCCTGTATGAGGACAAGGTGCAGCAATCCCGTGAAAATTTATATGCCATTTCTCAAAACCAGCAGATCAGGGATATGAAAGCTGTTTTAAATGCAAAAGGTTCCCATGAATCATACCTTGAAAATCTGAGAAACGAAATTCAAAAAGCTGAACATGAAAAATCGACTCTGGAATCAAAATGGGAATCATTATGGGTATAAGGAGGAAACGCCTTTATGAATAAAAAACAAGTTGTCAGGTCAGATTCCTCAAAGGAATTAACCTCAATTAAAGCTGAAAGCCAACAGATTTTTGCAAAAATTATAAATAATTTAACCCGGATCAATGATATCCCCATTCGCCACACGCTTCACCTGACAGGGGGACATGTTCTGCACATACTTACTATTCTTCCGGTTCCCAAAACAAATTATTTTTTAACCGGCAGTAAAGATACATCCATAAGGCTCTGGGATGAAAAAACAGGTCAAACCATCTGCGTTTTTCAGGGACACACAAATGATGTTACTTCACTCAGCTTTTGCTCCGGCACACAGAAATTTATCAGCGCCGGCAGGGATGGCTCATGTATATTATGGGATATTGAGTCAGGAAAAGCTGTGAAAACATTTAAAAAGAAAAATATAATTGTTAATCATGTTATGGCCTTCCCGGATGGCAAGTTATTCATTTCAATCCACAATGATCATACAATTCAAATCTGGGATATCGAAAAATCAGCACCAGTAAATAATATTAATAAAAGCCATGGAATCAACCATATTGCAATAAGCAATGATGCTGAAAAATTTTATGCAGGAACAGATCTTGGGAAAATAATTGTTTTTGATAAAAATTTTAAAATAATTTCTGATTTTTATCTGGACAAGAAAAAATTTAAAATTTTGTGCCTGAGTAACAGCGGAGATATGCTTGCCTGTGGAACATATGATGGAGCTGTTTATATTTTTGAGCCCAACACCTTAACATTAATAAATAATATCTTTTTTGAAAAACTTGAAATCAAAAGCCTTGAGTTTGATAAAAACGATGAGCGGCTTTTGGTTGGAATCAAGCATGGCATGCTGTACTGGATTGATATAAAAAACAATAAACCTGTTTTAAATTATGGTGGTCCAAACAGGACTGTCAGCAGTCTTTATTTTTTTGATGAAGATCACATTATATCAAGTTCCTGGGCACATTCGCTGAAAATAGCCATTTCAACGGGAAACACTGAAATTATTTATACTCCAACCCCCAATGCTGATCAATATTTTTATAAGGTTAAGGATGGGCATGTTTCCCCTGATGGAAAATATGTGGTCCATTGTGATTCAAAATACCGCATCCTGTTGTTTGACCGGGAAAAGGGAAAGATTTTATATATGTTTCTTACAGACAAGACAGAGATGGCCAGCACACGGAGTGTCAGGTTCAGTAATGACAGCAGATATCTGGTTGCTGCCCTTGACTGGGAATGGGTCTATGTCTGGGAAATTGATAGTAAAAAACTTGTTTATAAAAACCGGATTAAACAGAATATCGTTGGCGATGCCATATTGATCAGGGATAATAAATATATCGTTGCCGGAGGACGGGGTTTCAGAGACAGCAATCTTGTTGTAAGAAATATTAAAACCAATAAAGCACAATATCTTTCAGGCCATGATGAAAGTATTTTTGATCTTTGTTTGAGTCCGGACAGCAAATATTTTATATCCGGCGGTGGCGATGGGGCAGTTTGTCTCTGGGATGCTGAAACTCTTGATTGTTTACATACTTTTCACTTCCCTGGTGTGTGTAAACAAGGTTCTGAAATCTGGGTAAAAGAAACCTGCTTCAGTGGCAACAGTCAATACATTGCTGCAAGCGATGAAGCAGGTGAATTTTATGTATGGGAAATAACCAGTAAAAAACTGATTGCATCTTTTTTTCTTAAAAATATCAAAATTACAAGTATTGCATTAAATTATGACGGATCGCAAATTGCAGTTGGTACAGATGAGCACGGTATCAAGCTCTTCTCAATAAAAGATCAAAAGCCCTTATCTGAAATCCCCGGAAACTGGCACAGATTTTACCATGCCTGCCTTAACAGCAGCAGGGACAGGGTTCTTGTTGCAGCAAACAACCATACACTCAGCTGGCCATTGAACAATGCTGTCAAAAGAAAAACCTATGGTCATGTTTTAAGGAGGCAGACAGCAATTCATTATGATGAGCTCCATGATCAATTGTATATTGCTGCCTATGATATGGGAATAAAAAAAATCAATCTTAAAACCTTTGACTCAAAATATATTCATAATAAGTCAATATGGGTCAGCTCCATGATAACAAAGCCAGGCGGACAAAGTTTGTTTTTTTGTAGACATGATGATATTTCCGTCAGAGAAATCAACAGTGAATCAGGTGAACGAAACTTGGCTTTGTTCAACACACACAATGCTTCCTGCATGGCATATGCGCCAAAGACCAGGCGTTTTTTTGTTGGTTATAGTACTTTTGATGTCCAGGAATGGGATCTGCTTTTTCCACGGGAAAAATTCAGGACAGCAGGTCTGGACAGCGAAGTTACAGCCCTTGCCGTGTCAAAGGATGAAGAAGAAATTTTCGTTGCAGGGGAAAGCGGCATGATTCAGCTTGTTGATATAAATGCAGGAGAAGGGGTCATCATTAAAACATGGAATGAAGAGCACAGCCCCATCAATGCCATGGTCATGCGCGAAGATGGTGAACTGCTGGCATCTGGCAATAAGAACGGCACACTTTATATTTATAACAGCGAAACAACAAAGCGTTTAAATAAAATTTCCTTTAAGGGATCAATAGAAAAGATTCAATGGATTGGAAGTGATGATTTTCTAGTTGTCGGGTTATCCAATGGAAGCATTTTACTGATGAATACACAGGGAGAGATCATCCGGTCATTTAAAGGACATCAGGTAAATCTTGCAATTACCGGGCTTGGCTTCAGAAAAGAAAACGAGATGCTTATTTCATCAAGCCATGATGGTACAACATGTTTCTGGGACCTTGAATCAGGTGATCTTCTGGGGAAATTTTATTTTATCCAGGATAAAACACTCTTTACAACACCTGCGGATAATAAGGCTCCCCAGGGCTGGTTTTATACTGATTCTACTGAACTTATCTCTTTTGTGGAATCTGATGAAGACGGGAAAAATCTGAAACCTTCAACCCATACGATGGAAAATCAACAATACTATCGTCTGTTTAACAACAAACATATGGTAATAAAAAGAATCCTTGATTATAAAACCTATCAACAGGAACTTAAAAAAATCAAAGATACCATTGAAACACAAGGCTATTTTAAAATAGAACATAAAAAATAACAGAATTATGATGCCTGATAATACTTTAAAAATAAAAACAGAAAATGAGTTACGAAGCCATATCTATGACCTGAAATCAGAAAAACTCAGAATCGGTCTTTTATGTGGTTGTTTTGACATCCCCCATATAGGGCATGTCAGATTATTTGAATTTGCAAAAACAAAGGTAGATAAATTAATAGTCGGGCTTGATCATGACCATGCTGTGAGCAAATCAAAAGGTGAACACCGCCCCATTCATTCTCAGAAATTGCGCATGGAGATGCTGGCAGCATTATCATGTATTGATTATGTTTTCCCCCTGGGTTTTAAAGGTAAATTTGGGAACACTAACTCTTTTATTTTCTGGAAGGCCCTTTTAAAATCTTTGCACCCTGATGCAATATTTACCTGTCCTGAAGCTGATATTTATTCTGATCCCAAAAAACAGATTGCAAATGATCTTAAAATAGAATTTCATGAACATTCAATACATTTTGGTGTAAGCACAACAAAAATTGAAAAAATTTTCATGGAAGGATATTAATGGCAATAAAAGAATCAGGGGAATGATGGGTGATAATATTTCAGGCAAAGCCTGCAGGAGCTTTAAGGCTGCATGGCAGCAGAACCTGGCACTTGCCGCACACCTGGGTTGTCTTTTCAAGACCTTTAAGTTCTTCTGAAGTGCTGTTATTCAAGTTAAGACGTGCCCAGCATTTCTGCCGGTTTATGCCTTTCTCTGCAGACACGGCCCCTACAGGGCATCGTTTTACGCATTCCAGACAATTATGGCCGTTTTTATAAAGGCAGAACTCTTTTTCACTTACCAGGGGATTGTTTCCAAGGTCTGCTTCCGTAACCAGACTGCCAAGTCTGCCAGCGCAGCCTGATGGAGTGATAAACTGGGCATTGACACCAAAACGTCCAAGGCCTGCAATATATCCCAGGTGCTTATGGGACCATCTTGACATAAGCATTTTCTCATCAAAATTGTGGGTGGATGGGATCAATACACTCTTATATCCTGCATTGCTTAAAAAAGCTTTAATTTCTTTACAAAGACTGTTTATTAATGCATTGGTTGCTTCGTAGGCAATGCCCCAGTTTCTGCAGGGGATCTTTCCTTTATGGTTTTCCCTTGCAAGCTCTTCAATAAACGGGACAAAAAAAACAATCACAGATTTGCAGGTTTTAAGAAGGTCTCCCGGCAGTACATGGTCATCTGCTGCAATTTCAGGCAGGATATTAAACCGTTTATCTGTTTTTGCACTTACTGTGAGAGGTAAACGCCAATAATCTTTTACACCTGTATTTTCAGAATACTTTGCAACATATTTTTCAACCATTTTTTTTATCTGTTTATATATTACTGCTTCTGCCATTATCACCTCTGATAAAGAATTTAAATATACAGGATCAATCTAACACAAATCATACAAAAACAATATGAAACCAGGTAAATTATCAGCAATTCCCGGTCAAAAATTATTTTTAAGATTAACAATTGATGCCGGAACTATTATTCCTGGAATGGTACTTGACACCTTAAAATGAATTTTTTAAAAACCAGGACACAGAACTTTTGCCAGGGAAAAACATAGACCCTTTAAAATTTTCTGATTATACAGTTGGACGTGTTCTGGATAGAATCTATGATTATGGTTCAAGGTGAATATTCTTCTTATGCAGAAGAAAGCAATGATGCCATGAATATTGTTTATGGGCACAGCAAAGATTGCGGCATCCGGTCGAGTTCCTTGTTCTGGCGCGGAGCGGCGGAGCCGCCGAGAACACCAAAATAACCGGTCACACCCGGTTCATTTTTTTGTTGAATTGAATTGTTTAAGCGTTATAGTCGATCTCTTCTTTATCGCAACTGTGATATCCTCTAACAGGCTGTTTGGTTGATATCTGTTTATAAAGTCCGCATATGTATTATCAATTTTACTGGCCACTTTAAGGCAAAAATCCAATAATCTTTTCTTGAGAATCGGATGACTTACTTTTATCTCCTCTGCAAATTTTTTCCAGTGTCTTTCCATTATCCATTCGGACCTGTTCTCCCCACCTATTTTCATAGCAAGTTTTTGTGACAGGTCATCATATATGTCCGTACACAACATGTCATAAAAAGGTGCCAATCGAACCTGTTTAGACTGATATAAAAAAGACAAGTTTTTTGCATGCCCATCCATATTCCCGATCAGATAATTAAAAAATACCCAT
>CAZQJS010000053.1:0-21884 GCA_964593725.1 uncultured Desulfobacterales bacterium | reverse complement strand
TTGATCGCAAGGGATTGCAACTTTTCTTGGAACACATTGTTTTACCCTGATTTTGCCTTTTAATTCAAAGCAGTCCTCAAGAATTGATCCCAGGCCTTCGGCAGATCTTGGAAACTGCATGGTAAGACCTGCATACCTGAAGTACTTTTCAATACTGTATATCTGTTTTCTAAGATTCTTATTTTCAAGCCCCAGAAAACAATATATCAAATTAATTACTGCTTCATCATTTTCTTCACATATTTTATAAAACAGACGGTGCTTGCTCCATATTTTGAAGAATAACGGATATATGACAAAATTAATAATGTCAAAAAAATCACGTTTTATGGATTTGCCGTCATTGCTCTCTTCAATAAGGTCTTCTGTATAAAAGGTGGGAAGAGGGGATGAAGAGCCGTACAAGCCTAAAAATGTAGCAGTAATTAAATACTTATCCACATCATGTTCTGATTGTTCAACTTTTGTAATATCAGTACCGGGGAATCTTAAGGAAAGCTCTGGTCTGATCCGTATATATTTTTCTAAAATTTCAGTCCGGGATATTTCATGCCCTCTGCTGTTTTGTTTGTCAGCAACTTCTTTTATCAACAGTCTTACAGCTTGGATAAATGAAAAGCTTGTACTCTTTTCTTTTATTCTGTCTATTATTTCAAAAGCTTGTTTCCGATTCTCGGTGCCCATGAAAAAGATTCTCCGGAAATAGTCTCGTTAATGATTAATCGTGTATAGCTGTTAATACTGCTGTATCTTGAAAAAAATTCATCAATAACCGAACCAAAAACCACTACATCTCCAATAGATGCAAAGCCTTCTTTACTCAAAGAAACAGTGATTTTTTCACCCCTTACCACCATTCCTTTAATAAGCCGGTCTTCCTTTTCAATGGAAAAATCCGAAATTCCCTGTATTCTTTTGATATTTGCTGTGACCATGCCCTTATCTCTGCTTTCCTGAAATATATAAAGCTGAAGCATCTCTCTGAAACTTTGTGCTCCCTGTAATGAAAGCAGATTCAGGGACATATGTGACAAAAGTCTCCAGAGGGTATCACCTTCCAGGGGCGGTTCAACATTGGTTGTCGGCGCTGTTATATTTTTAAAATTCAGCAGCTGGGGAGAATTTGAAGTATGTTCGCAAATATCTCCGGGCATGAGCTGCTCAGGCAGAGCACCATTGGTGCATGTTAAATCAATGGTCAATGTTTCCTGTTTATATTCTGTTTTTTCTTGTTTATATGTAAGGTTAAGATATACTTCATATTTGTTTGTAACGGGGGAGACCTGTCTTATGGCTTTATAAAAGGATTTGTTCCGGGTATCAAAGGAATAATAGTCCATGGGCTTATATTCAATAGGCTTCACACTGCCCTGGGAATACCCCACAACCTTGTCCACACTGTAAATCTGGTATCCTGATCCTGTTTTTGATGAAGGCTTTATTCTTATTTTTTCCTTTGTATGATCAATTACAACAGGTTCTGCTTCAAAGGGAAAAGAATTTATAACAGGTATTGAAAACAGAGAAAAATTATCTGTATTAACTTCCGGCATATCAAATAATGGTTCATGAAAATCAAATACAATGTCAAACTGGTTGTTGTCCGGTCTTACTTTCCAGTTTTGAAAACCTGACAACTCAAAAAACAGAAACTTTTGAGGGAAAATAAAATATTCCTGCAAAAGAGAAAATCCTGAAAAAGATTGAGCAGGATAGGAAAAAAGAGAGTTTTTTTTATCAAGCCCAATGGGCTTAAGGTCAGTTTCAGAAAAGACATGGTATTCAGAACCAGTGTGGTCCTTAATACTTATTTTTGATAAAAACTTTGTAAAACAGGCAAAAATATCAGATGTTTTAGAATATGACCCTGCAAGGGAAAATGATATGGTATCCACATTCCATTGAGGCAGTGAAATACCTGCAAGCTTGAAGGAGAGTATTATCCTGTATTGCTTTTCCTTTACAATTGTCTTTGCATTAATGATTTTCAGCGGATGGACATCAAGATCAAAACATGTCTGAAATGTACATTTGATGCCATTTTTTTCCTTTGAAGATAAAAAAGTACCAAAGGGAATTTTTATTGTCTCAATCAGGGATGGTTTGGGTGTGAATGATACGATTGAAATACTTGGTATTGGTCTTAAATAATGGGGATAAACAATATCCATAAGCCCGTGAATTACTTCCGGGAAGTCATCATCAATTTTATGGTGCAAATGTCCTGTTAAAAAAGCAGTGCCTTCAAGCAGGCGTTCTACATCCGGGTCAACAGATTCACTGCTCAGCATGGGTGCTGCTGCCGGATGTGCCCTTGCAAACTCCTTTGCAAGCTCCCTTAATTTAAACAATTCATGCTGATAATATTTATTGTACAATTATTTATCCTTACCGTGTTAAAACTATTTTGCCGCCTGGTTTTACTGTTGCCTGAAAAAATACAGATGAATTGCCATGGCGGGAGAGCACACCCTCCAAGGTAAAATAGATAGCTAACACATCGCTTTTATCTGATTCGATTTTAACTTTTATTTTTGACAATCTCTTTTCAAATTTTTTTATAAGCTCAATAACTGCTTTTGCAATTTTTTCCATGGTCCCTGCAATGCCTTCACTGGAAAAAGATGTCATGTCAGGCATGCCGTAATAATCATCAATTGGAACACTGCCTCTGTTAGTATTCAGCAGTTTATTCAAATGAATCATGACTGATCTTGTTTCAATATCAACGGGATTTTTCCAAGCCCTGCTCTTTTTTGATTCAAGTTCTTTAATGCGTTCCAATAAAGTCAGTTCAAACATAAAATAACCTTTAAGAATGCAGAAGCTGCAATTTAAATCAGCACCTGCATTCTTAAAATCAGTGTTTATAAAATATTACTCATTAGGGCTTTTCCATGAATCCTCAGATTCAATACCGTCAATTTCCTGGGTCCAGGCAATTGCCTCATAGGTAAGCCTGATCATCTCCATGTCCTGATAGGGCTTAGTATCATCAAGAAAAGTTAAAGGATTAAACTCCCTCATTTCAACTATGATGGCATTGGTAAGTTTAATGGTAAAATAGTGCTCTTCTTTGCCTTTGTCATTAATGCGGAAAAATTTATGCTCGGTATCTACCTGCTCACCAGTACAGCATGCCTGGAAAAGCTGGGGAGAGCATTTACCCTTGGTAATTGTTACTTCATAGGGCTGGTGTATTCTCTGCCCGGTTGGCAGGCCTGAATGGGGATCCCTTGGAATTTCAACTTTGTGGTCAAAGGCATAGACCATGATCAGATCTTCTCTGCCTGACTGGGTGCAGTCTCCTTTTAATTCACCCTGTTCTTTACCGGTTACCTTTAAATACGATGTCATTGCCATGATGTTTTTCTCCTTCTAATTATAATTAAACTAAGCTTTATCAAGTTTTCCCACAAGTGAGAGAGTAAAAGATGCACCCATATATTTAAAATGGGGCTGAAGCTTTAATGAACACTGATACCAGCCAGGTTCGCCTTCCACATCAGATACAGTGATCTCAGCTTTTCTCAAGGGTCTTCTGCTCCTGACACCAGGACCTGGTTTTTCCTGGTCAGAAACATATTGTCTGATCCATGAATTGAGCTCATCTTCAAGCTCGCTTCTCTCTTTCCAGGTTCCAATGTTTTCCCTTTGAATAACCTTCATATAATGGGCAAGCCGTGAAACCACAAAATTATAGGGCAGCTGGGTTCCAAGTTTATAATTCAACTCAGCAGCTTTTCCTTCTTCGGTATTACCAAAATTTTTTGGTTTCTGAACAGAGTTGCCTGAGAAAAACGCAGCATTGTCACTGCCCTTTCTCATGGTAAGACCTATAAAACCTTCTTCTGCAAGTTCAAATTCCCTTCTTTCGGAAAGCATAACTTCCGTTGGAATCTTTGTCTCAATACTTCCCATGGATTCATATTGATACAAGGGAAGATCTTCTACTGCACCACCGCCCTGGGGACCTATGATATTGGCACACCAGCGGTATTTTGCAAAACTTTCCGTCATTCTTGATGCAAAGGTAAAAGCAGCATTACCCCATAAAAAATCCTTGTTGCCGCCTGTTACATCTTCTGCAAAATCAAAACTTTTTACAGGAACAGTATCCTGTCCATAGGGAAGACGAAGTAAGAAATGGGGCATTGTAAGACCTACATTTCTTGAGTCTTCAGATTCCCTGAAAGAATGCCATTTAGCATATTGTGGCCCTTCAAATATGGAATTTAAATCTTTGAGATTTGGAAGTTCTTCAAAGGTGTCAAGACCAAAAAAGCTTGCTCCGGCCGCTGCAATAAAAGGTGCGTGGGACATGGTTGAAACAGCTGCAATATTTTGAAGCAAGGCAATATCCTGGGGTCCGGGGCCAAATTCATAATTGCCCACCATCAATCCATAGGGCTGACCACCGAACTGACCGTATTCAGCTGTATAAGCCTGCTTATATAAACCAGACTTCATTATTTCAGGTGCATCTTCAAAATCATCTAAAAGATCTTGTTTTGACACATTCAAAATTTCAATTCTTGTATTTTCCCGGAAATCTGTATGGTCAACCAGGTATTTTAAAGATCTCCATGAAGATTCAAGTTTTTGAAAATCCTCGCTGTGGAGTATGGCATTAACCTGACGGCTCAATTTTGCATCAATACTTGCCATCATTTCATCGATCAGATCCTTGCCGATTTTTATGCCCTGGCGTTCTGGTTTTAACAATTCATCAATAAATGCCTGGACACCCTGTTTTGTAGTATCATACCCCTCATCTTCCGGCTTTAGACGGGTTGCCTGAACAATTTCATCCAAAAGGGAAACATCTTCTGTTGAAACAGCTTTTTGTGCCTGTTCTTCTTTTTTTTCATTTGCCATTATCGGTTCTCCTTATTCTTCAATTCCCAGTTCCTTTAATATCCGGTCTTTTGCACCATCATCTGAAACAAGTTCATTGAGTTTTTTCTTGAACTCAGGGATATTGCCCAGGGGCCCTTTAACTGCTTTAAGTGCATTTCTCAACTCCACAAGTTTTTTCAATTCCGGAATCTGGTCAACAACAGCATCGGGATTAAAATCTTTTAAACTGTCAAATTTTAAATTTACTGCCATTTCTTCATCTTCATCTGCCAACTCATTCTTAACCACTGTTTCGAGTTTTATATTGTAAGAATTTAAAACATCATCAAAATTGCTTTTATCAATATTAATGGCTTTTCTGTCTTCCAGCATTGTTTCATCTTCAGCCATGGTAAAATCACCCATAACAAGAACTTTTAATGGAAGTTCAACCTCTTCCTTTGCGTCTCCGGTGGCTGGTTTATAAACAATGTTAACCCTTTCCTTTGGTGCAACTGATGCTTCTTTGCCCATAATTTACCTCCCTTAAATCTATGTATACATTAAATAATTCGTATTGCCGTTACAGGATCCAGCATGGATATCTTTTTAATAATTTTTTCAATTAAAGATTCATGCCTGCTATCTTTTTGCAGCCTTAAACCTGTCAATGCCAGTGAAAATGCTTCCAGGGCATTATCAGGTTCCCATCTATCAAGTTTAAACTTTTCAATATAATCAAGTATATCATCAATATAAGATGATGCAATCTCTGTTTTTTTCATTCTGAGCAATAGTTTGCACACAGATATTTTCCATAAAAACCGTTCCCTTTCGGACTGAGAGGCTGCAACACTATCTTTCAGCATGGTAAGGGCCTGGTCAAACTTTTTCTTCTTAACCAGTTTTTGAGCTTGTGCCATCTGTTCTGCAACACGCTGCTGTAAAGAATCCATCCCCCCTGTGCCCGGAGCAGATTCACTTTCAGAATTATTACGGGCGATTTTATCCAGCCACTCCCTGGTTGCACTATCAGCAAAAGGAGTGCCATCGGAAAAACACATTTGTTCTATTCCCTTAAGCCTCTGGACAAAAAGTAATGTCTCAGCTTCAATCACATGGCATATATCTTCATGGCCAAGCTGTTCCATGCATTCTGACACATACCGGCTGAGATCAAGCCAGAAAAGAAACTGCCTTATATTGGATTCACAGGAATCTGCAAGGTCTTCCCATTCCGCATTATCATATAAAGTTGCCATGGCATTGATAATCTGTTCATCTGGTGGAGAAATCATTGTTTTCCCACCGCTTGCCGTTGGAAGATCATCAATGGGTATCCAGGCTGCCAAACGGTTTAACCGATAGGGAAGCGGATTAAAGGGGTTTTCAGAAATCATGCTTGAAGCAGCCTTGCCTATTATGCCAAGGCCATGTTCAAGCAGTGCATCGGGTTTCATATCTGAGTCCAAACCCGGTTGAAAACCTGGTTGTTTACCTGGTGCATTATCATCAGATACTTTATTGCTTATATTTTGCTCCTGATCCTGGTTTTCCCCGGGATCAGGTTCCTCACGTTCTTCGGTTACCACAGATTTAATCTTTTTAATAAAGGGGGTCAATAAAGGAGCATCCTCCATATTATCCCCTAGAAATTTATCAATGGCATCAAGATCATCAACAAATTGATCCCTTTTTTCTTTTTCCCAAACCACAGGCTTGATTGTATCAATAAAATCTGAGGTCTTTTCTTCCCACCATGCAATAATACCTCTACGTCCTTTCATGCGTTTCTTTGGTGGAAACATGGTCTCCCAGAAATTTTCCAGAAGATCTTTAAGTATATGGACTCCGGTTGCAAGGCCTTCAAGTCCAGATGTTTTTATTAATCCGTAACACAGATAGGACGTAACCTGAAGATGTTTGGACTCTTTTTCAAGTATTTGAGAAGATAGAGCAACAACTTTATCCCAATCGATTTCAGAGCTGCCGGAAATGGTGCCCATTTTTGCCACTTCCTGGGAAAGAGCTTCAAAATCAGGTTCATACCTGACATCTTTACCTTGGGGTGCCTCTTCAGAAACTGGCGCCTTTCCAATGTCAATCAGTTCCATAATTCAATCTGCCTTCCTACTTCATTTCCTTAATTATTGAAGCAAATCTCCTGATCCACGGAGAGTGTTTTGCAACCCGGGGCGGAAGAGAATTCATTACTTTTTCAGCCTCCTTAAATGTTTTAAAGGAGCCGTATATGACATTATAATTCTTCCTGCCATTAATAATGCTGCTGTATACTGCACACTTGTCAGTCAAATTGTTCTGTTTAATAAAATCAATTATTTTGTCCCTGTCCGGACCAAGCAGTATATGTATGGTGTAATGATTAATATTCTGCTTATCAATCAGTATGTTTGAGCTGAAAGAATGCTGTTTCAGGTTGTTATTGTTTTTTTTTATTCCCAAAGCTTTTTTCCTGAATCCCGGAAGGTCCCCTTTAAAAACATATGAAAGTGTAATGGAAGAGATGCCTTTTTTTAAGAGTATCTCCTTTTGGGCGGGAAAATCATCACTTGTAAAAGTTTTTGAGCTGTAATTGAAATCCTTTGCAAAGTCAAAAAAATTTTTATACTCCTTTACCAGGGTAATGTCAGGAAAATGTGTAATAATAACAACCTTACCGCAATGTGCCGGTTCCCAGTCAAAGGATATGGATTCAGGATAATTATTATTTGTAAAACGCATTATCTTACCCTTGCATTTCATCCATAAAATACTTGTCTCAGGCTTAACCTGTGCTGATTTATTTACTCCCATGGGCAGAGTTTCCAGGGTTACGGCATAGGATTTCTTAAATTTTGTTCTCTTTTTTTCAGGCAGGGCCTGGGGCTGTTTTTGCCTGCTTATGGGATATTTAGCTTTTTTATTTCCAATGTTTGTAAAAATTACATTGGGAACAATGGGAGCTCCCCTGTTCAAAAATTCCAGGACAGGCTGAATACCAGTTATCTTATATGAAATATTAATATCAGTTACACTGTTATTTATTAAATATCCGGAATGTTCTGGAAAGTCAGCAACATTAAACACTTTTGTTCCATCTTTAAAATCAAATAAAAAATGGGCAAACCCAAGTTTCCCCCTGTACTTTTTTATTAAAGTTTCATCCCGGAACTCAATGGTTAATGTAACATCGCCACAGGTTGCAGGGTTCCATATAAATTTTTTTGTTTCAAGAAAATTATTATTAACAAACTCTGTCTTTTCATCGGCGCACTCCAGGGTAAGAATGGCTGAATAGGGCCTTATCATTGCTGTTTTATTTACACTCATGGGAGATGTCTGAATTACAACGGCATACTCCTTCTGCTGTTCAAGGGAGAGGGATTTCCCTTTATTCAATAACCTGAAAAAAGTCTTTGTAAAGGGAAGACGTAACCCAAAAGCTGTTCTTGAATAAAAGCCTGTTCCGGACTGATCAATAAAAGGAGCTGCCTCACCATTAACAAACTTCCATACCAGGCCCTTATCCCGGTCAAACAGTATTGAGTAATAATTGTCAGCATTAACATTATGGGAAGCGCTTAAGATAATCTCTTCCCATTTATGCTGGAGATATATTGTGCTGTTATAAACTCCATAGGATGTCAAAAAATCAAAAGGGCCCTCAAGCAGGTCCAGCACAACCGATGATGTATTGCTCTGCTTAAGAAAAGCTTTTAATCTCACCAGATTATCATATGTTTTATTAAAGGGCGCATCCTGTTTGGACTGATCTGACAGGGCTTTAAAAAAATCTGAAAACATAAGATAACACTTTTCATTGTATGAAGTGGCAGAAGAGATTGTTTTAAGATTTGTTATATATTCATTCCATATTTTTGAAAGCTTTAAATTATAATCAAACTCTGCTGCTGTCTGCCTGTCAACCACATTATAAGCCTGTTTTGTATTCTTTTCTATTTTATTAGTCAGTTTTTCCCTGGCAATGGCAAGCTTTGCAAGCATGGAACCTTTGGCTTTTTTTGCTTCTGCTTCTGCCAGATATCGAATTGTTTTAAGTCTGATCACCGTGTCTGCATAGGCAGGCCGGGTTTTTTCACTGGTTTTAAAAAGCTCAAATTCATCGGCCATTTTGCCAAGCAGCAAAAAATACGGATTGTGATCTGTGGTCATTAAGGTTGCAATATCACTCCAATTGTCAATCAGAGCTCTCCATTCCCTGCCCTTTGGGAATGTTGATGCAAAATTAAGCCAGCCACTGTAAAACTCCTTTGAATACCATGCCCAGAAATCTGTTTCCAGTTTTTTAAATTTTGCTTCATCCTGAAAAGCCTGCTTAATCAATGCAATAAATTTATGGATTTTCTCTCTTCCCGATTGGGTAAAAGCACCTTTTACAAACAATTTTGAGCTGTATTCTGAACCATTGAATGCATACCCTTTAATAAAATCTGACAGGGTAAGATCAGGTATCGGGCAGACAGAGCTGCTTAAGAGCCATTGGAAATCACCGCTTTTTTCAGCTATTTTTGAAAACTGCTGCTGAAGCTCTTTGAGTTTGTTTATACAATACTTATCATCACTATTCCACTTAAGATAATCATAATAGATATATGAAAACCTCGATGCAATTGCTGTGGGGACAGGTCTTTTCAATTTTGGAAAAATATTTTCCACACTCTTCTGGAACTCTTTTCTGCCAGACAGGGATTCATTGTTAATAAAGCTCTTTAAAGCAATTATTCTTCTTACTGTATATACAGCACAATCAACAATATCTTCATGGGAGGTATGGCGATTGATCCTGTTAATTTTATCAAACAGGAGTTTATCTGTTGGTTCAATAATATTTTTTCTGACATCATCCACAAACTGTTGTTTTATAGAGCTTTCCAATTGCGTACTCTGGTTGAGTCCCAGGCGGGGAAGAATCCAGCTGCTGTTATTGTCTTCAAGTTTTTCAATTTCAAATCTCTGCCTGTCAAGAGTCAAAATAACATCAACATTGTTATGTACAGAAGGTTTACCATTAAAAAAGTTACCATTAAACTGATTTAAAACCTTAAGATTGTTATGATAGGAAAATATTAAAAGACCACTCAATGCAAGAAATATCAATATCAAAGAAAAAACTCCCAGGCTCAGGGTTGTTCTCCTCCACATTAAAAATTCAGACAAGGGTGTAAAAATATTTCTATCCCTGGGCAAAATGGCATTGAAAAAGCTTTTCAGAAAAAAACCTTTGTTTTTATCAAGATAATCTTCATTGGAATACTCTATACCGGCATCTTTTAAAAATTCAGACCCTGGTGCTCCTTCCCGTAAGGCACTTGAAAAATATATACCCCTGAATAAAGGTGCTGCCTGGTAGATATCATCTCCAAACAGAGACCTGACATAGGATTCAAGGCCTGGTTTTAAATGCATGAACTCATTGGGAAAGGAAACGGCAAAATTATTTATTCTATCCTGAATAAAAACAAATCTTAAATTTCTAATGTGATTAAAAACCGTGTCCATGCATTGTTCAAGTACTTCCAGGCAGTCTGTATTGTTGGATTCATTGGAGTAACCCATGACCTGGGTATCCCTTTGATCAGGAATATGATCGCAGAAGTCTGTAAAACCATTAACAAGGTCCATCTTTGTTACAAGGAGATAGACAGGAAATTTTGCGCCCAGAATACGCATCATCTGATTTATGCGCTGTCTTATATTTTTTGCTTTCTCGCTTAAAGCTGTCAAGTCACCTTCCAGCAGATCATTTGCAGGCACAGTTACAATAACACCATTAACAGGTTCTTTTTTCCTGTATCTGGACAGCAGTGTGAGAAATGTCTGCCACTCCTGTTTATCCCTCTCTTCATCAATTGGAATACTATATCTGCCGGCAGTATCAAGAATAATGGCCTGATCAAGAAACCACCAATCATAATGCCTGGTGCCGGCATGGACTGCATTACTGCTTACATCGGTCAGGGAAGAGCTTAGGTTGGAATTTTTTATGGCAGATGTTTTACCTGACCGTGATTCACCCATCAGAATATACCATGGAAGAACATAAAGAGGGTTGCCGAATTTTCGTAAATGGGACTTTTTAAGTTTTGCTACTGCCTCTTTCCACTGGGAGTGTACTTCCTGGAGGTCAAGGTCTTCCTGGTTGATATCCTCTCCTGCCCTCTGCTCCTCCTCATGGATAACACTCTGAACAAATTTTTTTTCATTTCGTCTTATGAGCAGCTTTTTTATTGCGAAAAAGCCGAATACCAGGCCTGCAAAAGATGCAAGTATCACAGCAAAGATCCACCATGGCCAGTTTTGTATCACTATTGTCCAATAACCTATACCGGCTGCAAGGATAAGAACGACTAAGAATAAAAAGAAAAATAATAAAAATTTTAAAAGCTTATTCATTTTTGTCACATTATATTAATAATTTAATTTGTTTACATTAAAAGCCCGCTATTATTGATGATGTCAACCAATTGTTTATTAAAGAAATAGAACAGGATTAAAAATAACAGAACAGGTAACAAAATAAAAAGAGAAGCAAACTGAGAATAACCTTTCCATCTTTTTCTTTTTACACGCCCTTCTAAAACCATATTACCTGCTTCAGGGAAGATGATTTCCGAAATCTGAAGATCAGGGTCTTCACCTTTAAGCATTTCATATGTATTTGCTTTTATACCATTGAGTTTCTGCTCATTATAGGGCTCAAACAGACTGCCTTTAAATCCTGATACCAGGCAGTAATTATATACTTCCAGAATATCTTTGTCATCTTTACCAAGTTTTTCAAGCCTTGAAAAAAATTGTGCCCCTGCACTGGTTGTATTAAAAAATCTCTTTTGAAGCGCATTTTTTACCCATTCCTGCTTATGGTCCCAGCTCGTTTCCTGCAGGGTTTCATCTATCCAGGCAAAAATCGGGAACAGGGCTTTATCAAAATTTTTCTTGGTAATACCAGCTGATTTTCCACACTCTTTTGCCTTGTTAATCAGACGGTTATATGTTTCAAACACTTGATCATATTCCATTTTTTCACTATTTAATCTATCGGAAAGATAATATGTGTAGGCAAACAACTCTGTAAGACAATCAATAGATGAAATTTTTGTTTTCATAGCATTGCTCTTAAATTTGTGAAATTACTATTTCAATTGATGCATCTTCCGGGGCATTGTCCCAGAAAAGAGATATATTTCCTGCCCGTTTTATCTCCTCAAACAGATGATGTTTTGAGTCAATCCTGAAATAATGTAATCCGGAGCGTTTTGGCATTCCAGGCGGAGGTACAAGCCTGTGCCGAACCGGAACTCCGGGCAGTGCCCTTGAAATCATGCTCTCAATATTTTCCTTTGGTCCTATTTTTACAAGATTATGCAGATCATTAATTATTTTGTCCGGATCTCCAGTGCTCTTTAAAACAAGAAAATACATATAAGAGTCCCTGAACTCTTCTTTAGGTATTACGGCTGTGAAATAATCCATATCCCTTATCATGCTGAAAACACTTTCTCCTGCAACCGATATGCCTTTAAGCAGTTCTCCGATTAACAGTCTGATCTCATTAAAACAATAAAACAGCTGCTCATGATTATATTCCGGAAGAAGGGAAGTGCCATCCTTTAACTGGCCCAGGGCATTTATCCGGTCGGAAAATGTGCTCAGTTCTCCAACAATCTGCCTTAAATTTTTATAAACCTCCTGGGGATGAAAATCTGCATTTTCTATTATGTGATTCAAAACCGGCAGGGATCTGTTAAGAGCATTTAACACAAGGAGATGGGGTATAAAATGTGCATCAAAATCAGATGATTGAAATCCCTGGGAAAGCTTATAGGATTCAAAGACCCTGCACCGGGAGATCATATTTTCCCTTAAATCTTTTATAATCTGCATTAAAATATCAGATCCTGATAAGACAAAAGTAGGAGGTACAAACCGTTTTGATATACTGATTTTTTCTTCAGAAAGTTCCAGCTGGAAAAGCGGCATTAATAAATAATCATTGAATTTATCTATCTCATGATCCCAGAATATTTTAACAATGTAATTCATTCTCCGGACCTTTGCAGGGTCACCCCCTTCATGTATATCTCTTATCTCCTCAGGCTCCACATAGGAGACATATCTTGTGCCAACAGAATCAAGACTGCCTGTCTCTTCAATGGAAGATACATTTTTATCATACTTGTTTTGTTTTTTTATTCCAGCATAGACAACCAGTGGTTTATCCCCTTCCACATCAAAGGATATCTCCTCAAAGGACCGGGACTGGATAAAAGCATTGCCCGGATACTGCACCCATGTTCCATCCTGAAAAATCAATTCACAATTATCTATTTCAATAACACGCTGGGTCAATGAAGAGTCCTGAACTGAAATTTTACTACATCCCCAGAAAAAAGGGGTATGGTATTTATTATGGGGGGTAATAAGGGATTGTAAAAAATTATTATTCTGTTGAAAATGCTGGGGTTGAAGAAAGAGGCCCTGATGCCATAAAATCGGTTTTTCAGAACTATTCATTCAATACAGCTCCTTTTATTTCATGTTCTTTAAGACGAAGGTTGATTTTTAAATCCGAGATAACAGCAACTTTTTTTCGAAAAAATATCATTCCCTTTTTTTTAACTTTATGGGGTATTTCAAAAAAACATGTTGCCCTGCCAGGGATAAGCTCAAAGTACCCTGCAACAATACCGACATATCGTGCCTTTTCAGCCCTGTCCAGCACAAGTTTATCTGTCTGTCCCGGATCAATAAAAATTTTCTTTACAGCTTGTACGCTTGGGTCAAAATTTTTTGCTTTTAAAAGCTTTTTTAAACCGTCCCTGTATTCTGCCAGTTCAACGAATTTATTTATATTGTCAAACTGATAAATAACAAGCTGGAGGGCATGGGATGCACCCTGGTATTCATTAAGCATGGCAGCTGCACTGACAGAGACCTGAATGCTTTTAGGTTTATACTCCCATTCCGGCTCCGGCTCCGGACTCTTACCTCCACAGGACACAATGAACAGGCACAAGACCACAATTACATACAACAAAGGAACAAAAAATATTTTTTTGTTGTCCATGCTTTAATTCCTCTGCACTAAAAATTAATTGTATGGTATTACAACTGATATATTTGACTACTATATATACATTTATCTGTCAATACAGTTAAATAATATTCATCACCACTTTATTAAACTCAAATCCTTATTTCCATTGTAATACAATTTTGGTTGTTTTCGTAGGAATAATCAATTTTTTCTGCAATCTGCTTAACAAAAAAAATTCCAAGGCCCCCGGGTTTACGATTTTTTAAAGGGGCATTGATATCAGGTGTTTTAGCTTTTAACAGATTAAAAGGCATGCCATCATCTAAAATTTTTAAAAAAACCTTTTCGCCTGTCCCTTCAATTTCAATTATAATATTGCCCTGGTCCGGATCTTTAGTGCTGTATGCATGGTTGATTATGTTAACAACTATCTCTTCAACAAGTATATTGATCTTATAAATCTTGTTTTTATTATCTATGCCTGTCAGGTTTTTTTCAACAAATTCCTGAATTTGATTAATTGACTTAAGTTGCGGCTTAAAAGATTTTTTTTCCATTTTCCTGCCTGATTTGAATTTTTATTCTTTAATAATTGCTTCCCGGGCTGTTTCAAGATCGTCATATATGGTCATAAATGCATTAAATCCGGCCATTTCAATGATCTCCTGAACATTATCGCTGGCATTACAGATGCAGAAGCTGCCCGTGTCATATAAATATTTTGTAACAACAATCAGCACTCTGAGTCCGGCACTGCTTATATATGCAGTGTCCTCAAGGTCAAGAATTATATGTTTTTCTCCGCCATCAATCAAGCCCAGCAATCTGTCTTCAAGATCATCTGATGTCGTGGCATCTATTTTACCTGCAACACTTACAACTGAACATAACTCTTCTTTATCAACGGTTATGTCAATGTCCATAATCAATCCTCCAAAAATTCAGTCAAACAACTATTATCAATATACCTTTTATTTATTTACATTTCCATGGTATATAATAAATATTATATAATCTTGTTATAAATAAAAACACTTTTTATGGACAATTACGAATTTATAATTAAGCTGCTGATTCTTGCAGGCACGGGGATACTGATCTTAGGTTTTGCTGCGTTTCAGAAAAACATCAAATTATTAAAAGAGATCAAAGCGGCAACGAATCAGAACCTGCCTCTATTGATCACTGCCCGCCAGATTTTTATCATTTTTTTTATTTCAGGTTATTTAATAATTTTTATCTGCATGATATTACATATACATATCCTGCTGAAATCAGTTACAGCCTGTATTATCTTTTTAGGAGCTGTTTTTGTCTGTCTTGAAACATACTTTAATCACAATGTTTTAAAGATTGTAAAAGAGCAATATATTAAAAGCCATGCATTGAATAAGGATTTAATGGAGGAACGGGAAACCCTTTTTGCAAGCGAAAAAAAATATCGCTCCATCCTTGAAAATATCGATGAAAGCTATTTTGAAGTGGATTTAAAAGGTAATTTAATGTTTTTTAATGATTCAACATGCAGAATTCTCGAATATTCAAGGGAAGAACTGACATATCTGAACTATAAGGCATTTATGTCCAAAAGTGAGATCGATGTTGTCTTTCAATTGTTTAACTCCCTTTACAGAAAAAAATCCGGCCGTGCCTTTGCCGAACACAGCATTATCACAAAGAATAAAAACAAGAAATTCATAGCAACTTCCATAGCCCTGTTACATGACAGTGAAGGAAAACCCGTTGGTTTCAGCGGGCTGACCCGGGATATCACTGAAAAAAAAGAGACTGAAAAAAAGCAGAAAACCCTTGAAGCACAAATTCTTCAGGCACAGAAACTGGAAGCAATCGGGCATCTTGCAGGAGGCATTGCCCATGATTTTAATAATATACTCACAGCTATTTCCGGCAATATTAAGCTTTTAATGATGGACAGGGACTCTTTTTCAGAAAAAAATCATAAAAACCTGGCTAATATAATGGAAGCAACCGAAAGGGCAGGGACCCTGATTAACCAGGTGCTCACTTTCAGCAGGCAGAAGGAGGAGGCTCGATATCCCGTGAGACTCGACCTGATTCTCAAGGAAGCAGTCAGATTCATCAGGAGCACAACACCCACAAGCATTGATATAAAAACCAATATTAATTCAGACAGCCACCATGTACTTGCAGACTCAACACAAATCCACCAGGTGATTATGAATCTCTGCACCAATGCAAAGCATGCAATGGAAGATCAAAATCAAGGGGTTATCGAAATTACCCTGTCTTCGGTTGAGCTTAATAACTTTACCGGTATTGCAGGCAACCGCCTGCACGGTACTTTTTTTGAACTTTGTATCAGCGACACAGGCGCTGGCATGGCCTCTGAAGTAATTGAAAAGATATTTAATCCCTTTTTCACAACAAAAAGTACTGGCACAGGCCTGGGGCTTTCCACAGTACATGGCATAGTTAAATCCTATGGCGGTGATATTATAGTTGAAAGCAAGATCGGGAAAGGAAGCGTGTTTAAAGTATATTTTCCAGTTACTGCAGAAAAAAGCACTGAGGTGGATACTGTTTTAAAAAACAGGGTACTTGGAAAAGGCAATATCCTTCTGCTGGATGATGAAGCCTGGATAACCGAATCCTTTGGAGAGCTGTTTTCCGATTATGGATATAATATTGATGTTTTTAATTCATCAAAAGAAGCCTTGGAAGCAGTGAATAAAGAGAGTGATTACTATGATGTTGTTGTTACAGATTTTCAGATGCCGGAAATGAATGGTATTGAATTTGCTGAAAAGGTTAAAAAAATCAATGATAAAATTGCCATAATCATAAGCTCTGGCAATATATCATCCATTCCGGAAAAAGATGCAAAAAAGGTTAAGCTCCATGCAATAATCCAGAAGCCCTTTGATGACGACAAACTTGCAAATATAATCCAGGACGCAGTGGATAATAAAGAATAACTCCTTGTTACCATAACCCTGTTTACACCTTAAACCTTCTTTGGTATGAAAATATTAAGATATTAAAAACTTTGGGAGAAACCATGTACAAGCTTAACTTTTTTGTACCCAAAAAAAATAAGGAAGAGGTAAAGCAGGCACTTTTTGATATTGGAGCTGGAAAATATGAGAATTATGATATGTGCTGTTTTGAGTCTGCCGGAACAGGACAGTTCAGACCACTTGATCTTGCAAAGCCCCACATTGGAAAAAATAATATATTGGAACGTCTGGAAGAGTATAAGGTTGAAATGGTTTGTGAAGATTCAATAATAAAACAAGCTGTTGCTGCTTTAAAAAAAGCCCACCCCTATGAAGAAGTTGCCTTTGAAGTGATAAAAATGGAAATGTTTTAAATAAGTTTTTTTATCCAAGTAAATTAAAACATTTTTCTTTACACATTGTTTCAATTTCAATCATTGTCCTGAACGAATCGTTAAAATCATCTCCAACAGCTGCAAAAACACCATGACCATAGACAATAACAGCTCTTTTCCCCTTTATGGCCAAAGGAAGGGTGTTGCATAATCCATGGATGCCGGTACCAACTTCTCCACCCACAATGGGAATATCATCAATATACCTTTTTTCAGGGCATTTGATATGGCATTGATCTGAAAATGCACATTGATCTTTTTCACAATACATGGACATGATAACTGTAAATTCCGGATGCCCATGGAGCAGACCTTTAATTTCAGGATTGTTCATAACAATTTGTTTATGGGCAGAAAACTCACTGGATGCAGTAATGCTTGAACAGGTTGAGTCATCCAGGGGGCAGGGATCTATGCAGCCTGCAAGTTCATCAAGGCAGGCACCTGTCTGGCTGATATAGAGGATATTATTCCTTTTGTATGATATGTTGCCGAAAAAGGAGTCAACAAGTTTATAATCCACAACCTTTTTCCCTGCTTCAATCATTGCTTTGTACACATCATCTTCTGTTCTTATATCTGTTTTAAGTGGTGAAAAATCAGGGCTGATTCTGTCAAGGGATTGAACAGCTCTTTTTAAAACATCTGACTGATAAGCGCTGTTTTTTCTGGACTTTAAACAATCCACAAAGAATTTTACAAAGCAGGTAAAACAGACACAGCTGAAATAGATATAAGCCTGTTCCGGTGTGACAGTGCCCCAGGTTATTATGCCTTTTCCCTTTACAATTACACATTTACGTTTTTTTAATTTTTCAATGATTTTTTCAATATCAAATTTTTCAACAATGGGCAGTTCATGGAGAAATGTTCTGGTTTCACAGTCTGAGGGGTAAATTGCACCATCACTGCTGCTGCAGACAAGGTATTCAATAATGGAAAAATATGGTTCTTCTGGTTTAGCAAACATTAAAGAGTTAATGAACATTGATGAAAAAATTTTTTCAAGTTCACTGTTTTCAGGTCCGTCCTGGTTCCAGATGATTTCAGTGTCCAAACCGGCAATAAAAATATCTTCCCTTAATGCAAGGTTATCAATTATGCATTTTTGTTCATATTTTTTTATCAGATTTTCCATAAACGCCTATAATTGCAGCCCAAGCCTTTCTGCTTCCTTTGTCACAGGCTCACCATTGCTGTTAAGTCCTCTTGTTTTATAATAACTTAAAACTGCTTTTTCAAATTCTGTTTTATTAATGCGGGAAATTTTAATATTGCTGCTGCCTGAACCATCTTCAGTAAAAAACCGTTCTGGAATCAAATCATCTTTTTTTGTAAACCCGTTCTGAAAGTTCATGATCCTTTCGTTATAACAAATACGCTCCCCTGACAGAATCAATTCCTGGGCAGTTATGGCAATCCCTGTAACAGCTGTATATGCCATGGCAAATTCCTCCAGGGAACAGCCCAGAAGGGCAAATTTGCAGGCAGTTAAAGAGTCAACAACTGCATTGATATCTTCTGAGATTTTGATGATTCCTGCCTTTCCTTCAAATGAGAACCTGTCAGTTGCAACAGGTTTTCTGATTATTTCATGGCTTACAGGATAAGCACGCAGATGGCATGCACCTCTTGTTGAAACAGCATAGGCAAGAGCCATGCCATAGGCACCCCTTGGATCATATGCCGGCAGTTCAAGCCCTTTAACGGAAAAAGAAAGCTCCTTTTTACCATGCTCCTTTGCAAAAAAATATGACCCTTTTGAAAGCAGGGCTCCCTTATCCCTGTTTCTGCAAATATCCTTAAGCAGGGTTATGATTTCATTTCCGGATAATTTCTTTTTTGTTATTTCACAAAAACAGGCAATTGCAGATGCAGCAGAAATTGTGTCAATACCCTGGTCATTGCAGATTTGATTTGCCCTGGTTACAACTTCAATTTTATTATTATTGATCAGGGCAGAAAAATGGGACATGGTTTCAAATTCAGGGATATGCTCCCTGTTTTTTCCGATTTGCTTGCATTTGATATGGCATCCTTTACAGCCCCGGTTTTCAGGTCTGTACTTTTTTTTATATGAAAAGGCATTGAGTTTTAAACTGTCTTTAAATACAGTTTTTCTGAAATTTTCCGTGGGCATCATTCTGCGGTTGTCAATCAAATCATATAATGCACCTGTGCCATAATTTGCAATGCCGTGCTCTCCCATGAGGATTGGTGATGCAGCAACAAGACGGAAAATATCCTCCCTTGCCTTTTTTAACATGGTCTTATCATGCACACTGATTTTGCTGGTGCCTTTAACCGTGATATACTTCAGGTTTTTACATGCCTGAACCATGCCAAGGCCGCCCCTGCCTGCACAGAAAAACTGATCAACCACAATATTGGAGAAAAAAACCCTGTTTTCAGCAGCAGGACCAATGGCAGCAACAGAGCCCTTGTGCTTAAGAGCATTATAAATGCTGTCAATACCATATCCTTTGTATTTTTCTGCATTAACAATTTTCACACAATTGTCATTAATTTCAATTCCGCAGACCCTGGCGCTTTTTCCAGTGATAATAATTCCTTCTATACCGGCTTTTCTGATATTAAAACCCAATGTTCCTCCCACTGATGAGTCACATATTGTCCCGGTCAGAGGAGATTTTGACATTACACATGATCTTCCTGAAAAGGGAACAGATGTGCCCGCAAGTGGACCGCACATGAATATGAGCGGCATTTCAGGATCATCCCACCTCCTTGTGATATAAGGCTTCAGGAAAAAACCTGCCATGCCTCTGCCGCCAATGAAATCACGGCAGATATCCTTGTCAGGATTTTCAAATTCAACCAGATTCTTATTCAGATTGATCTTTAGAATTTTCATGGTCTAAATATAAAAGACAACCTCCTCCACATCATAATTTATACTTGTCCCGGAGTATTGCAGAAAGTTTCTGCACAATTGAAAATGCATTGTCCACGGTTTTTTCCTGGTCAGGATTCACAAGACAGCAGGTAGCAGGAGAAAGCATACTTTTTTTAAGCATATATTGAATGTCAATGCCTTTTTTCCCAAGAATGTGCCATACTTTTTCAAGCTGTGAAATTAACGAGTCCATGTTTTCCCTGGCAAAAATTTCAAACCCTGTGGGAACTATGCCCCAGACAAGGATGCCTCCTTTATCCAGAAATCGTTTTATGGAAGGTGCGTAGGATGAAAAAATTTCACCATTTGTGTGGATATCAAGGGATAAAATATCCATGTCAAGACCCAGTAAAAAATCCCAGTCAGGGTTTCCGCAAAGGTGAATACCCCTTGGTTTGTCAATCATTGAAAAAAAATTATCAAGGTCTGCTTTGGCCTTAAGATCATTATATCCTGCCATGGATGAAAAAAGGAATTGAAGACCTGGCTCATCTATGAACATGAATGCATTTTTATTAATCTTTTTAAGTCTTGCAAGCTGAGTATTAATTCTCTGTGCCATAAAATCAAACATAAATGGGCGCACAGTATCGTCAAAAAGAATGGGGCGTTCATCCTGATCAAGAACATTGAACCCGAAACTTACAGGTCCTTCAAGCTGCCCACGAATAGCAGGTCTGTCAGACAGATCCATGCTAAGAAATTTATGGTAAACAACAGAATACTCACGGCTTATATCAAAATATTCAGGATCTTCAAAATGGGCAAGGGTCTGTTCAAGCTCCTCTATAAATTTATCCAAGGAAAACTTTAAGGTTTTTTTATCCATATCAAGGAGAATACCTGGAAAATGTTCGCCAGCCTGGACATACATATCCTCATAATAACTCAAATTTGGCAGCTGGGGCCAGAAAGGCACATCCATGGACAAAGCTGTCTCAAGGGCTTTGTCCGCATCAAGGTGAGGCATTACTGCCATGGCAGTTGTCAAAAGATTTCCCGGAATAGGCATTGTTATCTCCTTAAACTTTATTTAATCTGAAAACTATATTATTTTTTAACTATATATCAACCCTTTAAAATAATCCCACTCTTTTTATGATATTCAGCAATTCTCAGTGGTTATTTTTTAAAAGTATTGATAAGGTTTTCAGCTGATAATTAAATTTCTTTTTTGCATAAAATTTTCCAGATATGGCGTAAATGCTTGATATTACAAGAAATAATAAGTATAAGATTTTATCTTGAAAATACATACCAGAACTTTTTTCAAGTTTTAGCCTGATTGCCCAGACACAGCATTGTCTGAATATTTTAAAAAGGAATAAGAGAGATCTGGATATACTTTTTCCGTTTAGGTTTTTAAATTTAAAAAATTTAAAAAGATGCACTCCAAAAGCATATCCAGGCCTCACTTATTCCTTTGTTAATCTTAAAAATAATTTTTGACCGGGAATTGCTGAAGTAATACCTCTTGCTCCAGAGCCGATCCAAAATACTGACGGGACAACAAAGCAGGATTGTGAAATAAACGCAGGCAAACGGATTTTAAGAAAAATAAGAGCAGCTCATCCAAAACTCAAAATAACTATAACATCTTGCATACAATTTTTTCCTTATGAACTTACTTGCATTCTCGATTCACCAAATTTTTCAATTTTCCTGCAGCCACTATCAAAACAGCAGGATGCAGTTTA
>CAZQJS010000052.1:0-21904 GCA_964593725.1 uncultured Desulfobacterales bacterium | reverse complement strand
GCTCACTAAGAGTCTTTACCTTTAATCAGACCAGCATGGAATTGAAATGTCATGTAGCATAGTACACATCAAGTACGTGTACTCCTTTAATCAGACCAGCATGGAATTGAAACTGAGATGTAAACCAGTTTGTCTTGTGCCATTTTAATGAATATAATATTTTTTTGTTGAGAATTATGTTGCCAGGAGTTGGTTGTCCATGGTTATTGGTCAAGTAATAATATTGCAGAGATTGATTTTGTTGTTTTCTTATCTATAAAAGAGACATTGCACAAAAATACTGTCTGATTTTTGGGGTAAAAAAAATCAGTTAAACATTGGATTTCAGCTTTTCTATAAAAAATTTATGCCTTTTTATCGAGCTTTTTTTCAAGAGAATGAACTCTGTCTTCAAGTTTAAGCAGGTATTCTTCCAGCTCTTCAATATATTGTGAAAAGGAATAGGTTATTCCCATCTCCAGAGTTCTCTTTTCAATCCTTCGTTCTAATTCTTCCTCGGTCTCATTTTTTCTTTCTTCGAGTTTGGGCATTTTCCCTCCGGTTTCCTATTTTGTGTATATTAATTCATACAGAAAATAAAAAAAAAATCAAGGGTTAAAAGTCAATACTGCCTGGAGTTCTTGGAAAAGGTATGACATCTCTGATATTGCCCAGGCCTGTTATGAGCATTAAGAGACGCTCAAAGCCCATGCCAAAGCCGGAATGGGGCACTGAACCGAATTTTCTTGAATCCAGATACCACCAATAGGATTTTTTTGAAAGATTCATCTCTTCCATTCTTTTTTCCAGAAAATCAAGCCGTTCTTCCCTCTGGCTGCCGCCTATTATTTCACCGATTTTCGGTACCAGAAGATCAACTGCAGCCACGGTTATGCCATCGTCATTTAAACGCATATAAAAGGGTTTGATATTTTTGGGATAGTCTGTTAAAAAAACCGGTTTTTTGAAATACTCTTCGGCAAGGAACCTTTCGTGCTCTGATTGAAGATCAATACCAAACTCAACTTTGAATTCAAATTTTTTACTGGATTTAAGTAAGAGATCAACCGCATCGGTATAGGTTACCCTTTCAAATTTTGATTCTGTCAGTGTTTTGAGTGTTTTGGGCAGTGACTTATCAACAAATTTTGTAAAAAGGGCAAGGTCTTCTTCACACTCTTCCATGATATGCCGGGTCAGGGTTTTGATCAGCTGTTCACCATGGTCCATGTTTCCTTTTAAATCACAGAATGCCATTTCCGGCTCCAGCATCCAGAATTCTGCTGCGTGGCGGCTTGTGTTTGAATTTTCAGCCCTGAAAGTCGGCCCAAAGGTGTATACATCCCCAATGGCCATGGCAAACATTTCAGCCGGCAGCTGGCCTGAGACTGTGAGATTTGCCTCCTGCCCGAAAAAATCATTTTTAAAGTCTGTTTCTCCTGATTTTATTATATTGCTGGGTTCAAGGTTTGTTACCCGGAACATCTCCCCTGCTCCTTCACAGTCAGAGCCTGTAATGATTGGCGTGCTAAGACATTTAAAACCCTTGTCATGGTAGAATTTGTGGATGGCATATATCAATTCTGATCTAATTCTGAAAAGAGCACCGTATTTGTTTGTCCTTGGCCGGAGATGGGCAATTGTTCTTAAAAACTCATCGGAATGTCGTTTTTTCTGCAGGGGGTAGTTTTCAGGTGCAATGTTGATGATGTCTACATTTTCCGCTTTAATTTCCCATTTTTGACCTTTGCCGGGAGACTCAACCAGTCTGCCTGTGACTGCAACGGCTGATCCGGTTGTAAGTTTCTGAACATGGGAATAATTGTCAATGGTATTGTCTGCAATTATCTGCATATTTGCAAGGCATGATCCGTCATTGATCTCCATGAAGAGAAAATCCTTTGAATCCCTTTTTGTTCTTACCCATCCTTTAATCAAGACCTGGTCTTCCGGCGCTGTTTGTTTAAGAAGCTGCTTGATTTTTTTTCTTTTCATTGCTTTATCCTGTGTAAAATTGTATATTACTTAGTTATTTCACCATTAAAATGTAATAAAAACAAGTAATTATTCATATTTAGAATATTATTTAAACAATAACCGTTAAGTTGAGCAAATCAGTACCATGCAAAAAGAAAATTTTCAAGAGTTACTTAGACTGTGCGAGATGCCGAGCCGTTACCTGGGACAGGAAGCAAATACCATGAAAAAAGATCTGTCCAAAGTTGATCTGAAATATGCCCTCTGTTTCCCGGATCTCCATGAGATTGGAACCTCATATTTTGGTGCACAGATTTTATATCATATTTTAAACCAGGATGATAAAATCGCAGCTGAAAGGTTTTTCACTCCTGCTCCTGACATGGAGAAGCTGCTGAGAAGCAGAAATATTCCGCTTTTGTCCATGGAATCCAGAATCGATCTTGCATCCTTTGATATTATAGGCATGAGCCTTTTGTATGAGCTCAATTTTACAAATATTCTTACCATGCTGGATCTTTCCCATATTCCGTTTTATTCAGAACAGCGTGATGACTCTTATCCGCTTATCATAGCAGGGGGACCGTGTGCATTTAACCCTGAACCTGTGGCAGATTTTTTTGATGCAATTGTAATTGGCGATGGAGAAGAGGTCATACTTTTAATTGCAAAGACATATATTAAATGGAAAAAAGAGGGTGATGGTAAAAAAGAGAGTCTCCTGGGGATGCTGGCCAACATTAATGGTGTATATGTTCCTCGGTTTTTCAAGCCCTGTATTGGCAGGGACAAAGTCCAGACAATTGAACCTTTAAGAGAGGGTTACACTAAGATCAGCAGGGCAGTTGTAACGGATTTTGACCATGCTTCATTTCCTGTTGCACCCATAGTCCCCTTTGGAAAACCAGTGCATGACAGACTTCGTCTAGAGATTGCCAGGGGTTGTTCAAAGGGATGCAGATTCTGCCAGGCAGGCATGATCTACAGGCCGGTCAGGGAAAGGCCGGTTAAATCATTACTTGAGATTGCAGAAAAATCACTTAAAAATACAGGTTATAAGGATATATCTCTATTATCCCTGAGTACAGGTGACTACTCCTGTCTTGAATATCTTATGGAGAATATTTTAACGGTAAATAAAAACCATCCGACATCCATATCACTGCCTTCAATACGTGCTGAAAAATTAACATCAGGTATCATGGAAATCATAAAAAAAGTCAGGAAAACAGGCTTTACCATTGCACCGGAAGCAGGTTCCCAAAGGCTCAGAAATATAATTAATAAAAATATTACACAAGAGCAAATTTTTGATGCTGTAAGGAATGCCTTTGATCTTGGATGGCGCAATATTAAACTCTATTTTATGATGGGACTCCCCTTTGAGACCCATGAAGATATTGAACAAATAGTTGATCTTGCAACAGGGCTTGCAGATATAAAAACAAAACATAATTCCCAGGTGGGAGTCAGTATTGCAGCCTTTATCCCAAAGGCACATACACCCTTTCAAAGGTGCGCCCAGATTTCAAGGGAAGAGGCAAAGGAGAAACTTAAGTATCTTAAGGATAATCTCAAACACTGGAAAACAAAACTGAAATGGCAGGACCCTGATATGAGCCTGGTGGAAGGAGTTTTTGCAAGGGGAGACAGGAGACTTTCAAGGCTTCTTGTTAAAGCCTTTGAAAATGGATGCCGCCTTGACGGGTGGACTGACAGGTTCAGGTATGATTTTTGGGACAGGGCCTTTGAGAGTACAGGTATTGATCCTGATTTTTATACAGCCCGCAGGAGGAGCAGCCATGAAATTCTGCCCTGGGATCATATTGATATTGGTATATCACCCAAGTTTCTGGAAAAAGAGTTCAGGAAGGCTGAAAAGGGCGAAATAACCCTTGACTGCCGGGATACTGAATGTACAGGGTGTGGTATATGTGATTTTAAGAAGATACAGCCCGTGCTGGGCGATGCAGGATCTGTCACACAGGCTTTCAGGGGAAACAACAGCAGCAAAAAGCATGATAAAAGTATGGATTTTCTGAAGTACAGGGTGTTATATTCTAAACTTGGGTATGTGCAATATATCGGGCATCTTGAGTTTGCAAAAATTATACGCCGGGCCATCAGGAAATCAGGTATCAAAGTGAGATACACAGAAGGTTTTAATCCAAATATCAAGCTTAGTTTTGATAACCCGCTTCCTGTTGGCATGGAGAGTGAAGAAGAGTTTTTTGTTTTTTTTGCAGATAAATCCCTGAAAAGAGATCAGATAAAGGCAAGGCTTAATCTTGCTCTGCCCGAAGGTATTGTGATTAATAATGTTCTGCCCTTTGTAAGAAAGGATAACAATATAAGTGGAAAAGCAGAATATAATATAAGGTTTAAGGATTATACATTGCCCCGTGCAGAAGTTGAAGAGTTCATGGGCTGTTCAGAATGGATTGTTAAAGATGTTAACAAAAAGGGTAAAAAAGTAATTATTGACTTGCGGCAGACTGTGCAGAAAATCGAACTCCTTAGCCCTTCTGAAATTTATATGGTGTTGAAAAAATATAAAGAAAAGACTGTAAGGCCGTCGGAAATATTGTTAAAATGTTTTAAACTGCCGGAAGAGATCGTTAAGACAGCAAGAACAGTTAAACTGAAACAAGGTGTTTAAAATATGTTCAAGGAGCTGATTGTAAATTATGCACAACATGAAACAAGGGTCGCACTTCTCGAAAACAGAACAATTGTTGAGCTTTTTATTGAAAGAGGTGATGAGGCAAGTATCACAGGGAATATTTATAAAGGACGTATCCAGCGTGTTCTTCCAGGCATGCAGGCAGCGTTTGTGGATATTGGGCTTAACCAGGCAGCCTTTTTACATGTGGATGATATCATTGACCAGACAGCCATGGCCATGGCAAATTATTTTGAGACGGAAAACGGTTCTGATCCGGAATCTGAACCCATAACACCCCTGACTTTTTCTGAATCCATTCAGCCCCATAATGTCAATATTGGAGAATTAATCAAAGAAGGCCAGGAGCTCCTTGTTCAGGTCGCTAAATCGTCCATTGGCACCAAAGGCCCAAGGGTTACAACACACCTTTCATTTCCAGGCAGGTATATTGTTCTTATGCCCTATGTTGACCATATCGGGATATCAAGGAAAATAGTCAATGAAGAAGAGAGAAAGAGGCTTAAGGAGCTTATTCTCTCTGCCAGGGTTCAAAAGTATGGATATATATTAAGGACTGCTGCAGAAGGCATTGATGCTGACAGGCTTGCAAAGGAGATATCTTTTCTGATAAAGACCTGGGAAGAAGTGAAATTGAGAAACCAGGAAAGGTCAGCTTCAACCCTGATCTACAGAGATCTTTCAATAACATTCCGGGCAGTCAGGGACCTTCTCACCGATGATGCAGACAAGCTTGTCATAGATTCTGAGCAGGAGTATGAAAAGGTTCAGATGTTTTTAAAGAAATATATGCCTGATATCAATTTTTCAGTTGAGCTGTACAGGGGCAAAGAGCCCATATTTGATGCCTATAATATCGAACCTGACATTGAAAGGGCTTTGAAAAAAAGAGTATGGCTCAAATCAGGCGGTTATATAGTAATTGAGCAGACAGAAGCATTGGTGGCAATCGATGTAAACACAGGCAGGTATGTCGGGGGGCATAATTTTGAGGAGACTGTTTTAAAAACAAACCTTGAAGCTGTAAAGGAGATAGCATACCAGATTCGTCTGCGAAATGTCGGCGGTATTATCATCATTGATTTTATTGATATGAAAAAAGAGCATCACCAGGAAAAGATCATGGTTCAGCTTGCCCAGGAGATGGAAAAAGATAAAAGCCAGATAAATATACTGCCGTTGTCAGAGCTGGGCCTTGCCCAGGTGACGCGGAAGCGGACAAGAAAGAATCTTAAAAGGACGTTGAGCGAACCCTGTTTTTATTGTGGCGGTGATGGAATGCTTTTGTCTGGAAAATCAATATGCCATAAAATATACAGAGACCTTAAAAAAGAAGCCAGTGATATGATGGGCAACAAGTTTACAATAAAGGTTCATCCCGAAATAGCCCGGCTGCTCCATGGCGAAGAAAAACATCTTGTAAATTCCCTTGAAGATCAGTTTAACAAGCCTGTTGTGGTTTATCCGGATACAAACTACCATATGGAGGAGTATCATATTTTTGAAACCCTTATTAAATAATATTTTAATGAACCTGGAAAATATTACTTGATTTGGAAACGTTTTTAAAATAGAGTAAATCAATTATTCAATTTATATTGCCATTCGATTTGACATTTGATTGTTGTTTATAAAAGGGTGGAAAATGGAGAAAAAAATTGGCGTAATCACAGAGACTGCTCTGGATCTACCAAAGGGTGTTGCCGGGAAAAAGGGTATTATGCTGGTTCCCATCCATATTCTGGTTAATGATGTTTCAAGACTGCATGGTAAGGAAATAGTTAATCAGGAAGTGGTTGAACATATATCCCAGAAGGATGATGTCAGTACTGAGCCCCCTACACCCAGAGAATACTGTTCTGTATTCAATAGGATCAATGATGATTATGACCTTATTTATTCCCTGCACGTTTCAAGCGATCTTTCCCAGTGCCATGCAAATGCTGTTCATGGTTTAAAGTTATTAAAGAAAAAACAGAAAGAGGAAGAACGGGGTATCTTTGATAATAAGATTAAGGTGATAGATACAAGAGCCGTAAGTATCAGCCAGGGCCAGATAGTCAATAGAATTGCAGGCATAGTAAAAACCAATCATGATCAGGCAAAGCTTGATAAGTATATAAAATGGCTTACCAGAAAAGCCACGATGTTTTTTGTGGTTGATGATCTGTTCTGGCTTAAGAGAGCAGGTAAACTCAATGTGTTTTCAGGTTTTATGGGTAAAATGCTTGATATTAAACCCATTATCAAACTTGATGATGGCAAACTTGTGCCAATGGATAAATCCCGTGGTAAAGGCAGTGCCATTGATATCATGGTTAACCTTATTAAAAAGACTACGCCGCAGTATAAACGGGGTGTGGAAGTATGGGTCGGCCATTCTGTATCACTGCTGGATGCAAAATATGTGAGAACAAAACTTGCTGTAAATTTTCAAATAAAAGAGAATAAAATACCAATAGTTGACATGGGGCCTACAATGGTAGCACATACAGGTCCTGGTGTTGTGTGTGTCAGTATCCTTCCCTACTAGTTCAGCCCGATTAGTCACGCCTTTATTTTTTTTTTAAAAAAATATTTACTTTAGTTTGAAATAATTTCAGGAATGGGGTAAATAAAAACTTTAATGATTTTGCTCACATTTTTTATTGTTATCATAATTTGGGTTAATAAATTGTGTTTTCAAGAAAGGATGGGACATGGCTATAAAAGTAGGTATATTTACAGAGAGTGCAATAGATGTGCCAAAAGGGCTGCTTAGAAAAAAAGACATTCACACAATTCCTATTCATATTCTGATTAATGATAAATCAAGGCTCCATGGGATTGAGGTGATTAATCAGGAGGTGATTGAACATATTGCCCAGAAGGATGAAGTGGGTACTGAACCCCCCACGCCCTTTGAATACTGTTCGGCATACAGAGAAATAGCTGAAAAATATGATAGAATATATTCAATGCACACCTCAAGTCTGCTCTCAAAAGCCTATGACAATGCCCAGCACGGTTTAAAACTATATAAAAAGAAGCAGAAGTCAGAAGGTAAAGGTATTGTTGACATAAGAATAATTGATACCAGGGCTGCAAGCATCAGCCTTGGTCAGATAGCCAACCGTGTGGCTAATATAATAAAAACCGATTACGATGCTGCCAAACTTGATAAATATATTGCATGGCTGGTCAGAAATGCCATGCTGTTTTTTGTTGTTGATGATATGTACTGGCTTAAAAGAGCAGGTAAACTAAACATGTTTTCAAGTTTTTTTGGTAAAATGTTTGATATCAAGCCAATTATAAAGCTTGAAAAAGGGCGTGCTGTGCCAGTGGATAAACCAAGGGGTAAAGATACTGCACTGGATAATCTGATATTAATTCTAAAGGAGAATACCCCCCAATTTAAAAGAGGTGTTGATGTATGGATTGCCCATTCATCCTCCCTGCTGGATGCAAAACATACAAGAAAGCAGCTTGCATCGGTTTTTAAGATTAAAGAATCAAGGATACCGCTTGTGGAAAGCGGCCCCACAACCACGGCTCACATGGGGCCCGGCATGGTCACCGTAAGTATGCTTCCCAGATAGAAAAGAGAGTCTTTTAAAATTCAATTATTTTCCTGTTGTCCTGTCCTTATAATATGTCAGTACAGCTATCCTTAATTTTCTGATTGTGAACAAAAAAAGTAATTGATAATAGAAGCTAAGTATATGTATAATTACAGATTTGGGTGCTGTTTTAAATAACAGAAGGATAGTTGGTTTACCATTGATTTTAGGATAATAATATAATGTTCAGTGAAACAATTTCATTTCATGCAGCTTTCCTGGCAGGGCTTTTATCATTTTTTTCCCCTTGCATTCTTCCGTTGATACCTGCATATTTTACCTTTATCACCGGCCTTTCCATTGATGAGTTGACAGAGAGTGCAAAGGAGACCAGCAATAAGGTAATTCTTTCAACCCTTGTATATGTGGCAGGTTTTTCCTTTGTTTTTATTATGATGGGAGCTTCTGCTTTTTTTTTAGGAAACCTTATACATGAGTATTCATGGGTTGTAAGATATATGGGCGGGGCCATAATTATTATTTTCAGCCTTCACCTCCTTGGAATAATAAATATTAAGGGGCTCAATTTTGAAAAAAGATTCCATGTAAAGGAGAAACCTCTCCATCTCATGGGTGTTTTTTTAATCGGCATGGCCTTTGGTGCCGGATGGAGCCCTTGTATCGGGCCAGTGCTTGGTTCGATTCTGATAGTTGCTTCAAATCAGAATACCATATTCGATGGAATGCTGCTTCTGGCCTTGTACTCATTGGGAATTGCCATTCCTTTTATTTTGATTTCAATTTTCATCACACGCATGGTTGAAACAATTAAAAAGGCGACAAAATATATTATATATATCAACAAAGCCACCGGTATTTTGTTATTGATTGTGGGTATCCTTTTAATAACAGATAAATTTAAACTGCTTGCCGGTATATAAGGGAGATTTGTGTTTATGAAAAGAGAGAAGGTGTTTTTATCGCTTGTTTTATTTGTTTTCAGCCTTTGTTTTCTGCCAGGTCAGGTTTTATCTGCGGCAGACAAGATAGATTTCAAAACTTATAAAGAGGGTGTAAAACTTGTAAAGAGTGACAAGAAAAAGGCTTTTATTTATTTCCATGCAGACTGGTGTAAATATTGTGACAAGATAAAAAAGGAGTCTTTTACCAATGATAAGGTAATAGATTATCTTAATGAAAATTTTATATCCATTATGGTGGATACTGATGCCGAGGTTAAGCTTGCCATAAAGTTCAATGCTCAAAGACTTCCCATGCTATATTTTCTGAAAGAAGATGCTTCAGTCTTAACTTATCATCTTGGATATGTGGAGGCAAAGGAGCTTTTATATATGCTTAAGTTTATTAATACAGAAAGTTATAAAACAATGAATTTTTCAGATTTTGTTAATAAGAACCCTGGAGAGTGATATTATGTATGGAAAATTAAAATATGTAATAGTTGTGTTTTTATTGCTTATGGTTTGTACTGCAGTCTGCTCTGCTGCATCGGTCTATGTTTCGGACAGAATAAAGATATCCATGCGAAGCACCCCAGGGCCTGGGCATAAAATTATTAAAATGCTTGATTCGGGTTCAGCCCTGGTTGTTCTGGAACAATCCGGTGCATGGTCAAAGGTCAGAACAGCAGATGGCAGGGTTGGATGGGCTTTAACAAGGTTCCTTGTGAACAGAAAGCCTGCTGTCATTGTTGTGGAAGAGCTGAAAAGAAAAACAGCAACGCTTGTGGATACAGTTGCTCAGCTAAGATCTGAAAATAAGAGAATCACAGAGGAAAACAAGAGACTTGCCGGAATTGAGGAAAAATATATCAAACTTGAAAAGGATTCAAAGTCTTTTTTTGAACTCAAAGCAAAATACAATGATATTTTAATTAAATTTAAAGCACGGCAGGAACGGATTGCAGCCTTTGAAGATAACCGGAAAAATAAAATAATGACATGGTTTCTTATTGGGGCTGGTGTGTTTGTATTTGGTGTTCTTCTGGGGATGAGTGCCAGAAAGAGGCGGAGAAGTTATTTAATATGATTCATAGGACTGATTTTCTTGTTATCGGCAGTGGTATAGCAGGTCTCAATTTTGCACTCATTGCAGCTCAAAAAGGTAAAGTTACAGTAATTACAAAAAAAAAGGTTAACAGAACCAATACAGCCCTGGCCCAGGGAGGGGTTGCTGCGGTCATGGGCAAAGACGACTCTTTTGGCCTCCATGTGGAGGATACACTTGCAGCTGGTGCAGGACTCTGCAATCGTAAAGTGGTTGAAATGGTAATCAGAGATGCACCAGACATGATCAAAAGCCTTGTTGACAAGGGTGCAGTGTTTAATAAGGAAAAAGGATCAGATTCAAAATTTGCCATGGGTCAGGAGGGCGGCCATTCAAGGAAGAGAATAGTCCATGCCCATGATCTTACAGGCAAGGAAATTGAAGATGTCCTTGTAAAACACTCCCATGCCCATGAAAATATTGAGATCCTTGAAAATCATATTGCAGTAAACCTGATCACCCGGTCAAAAAGTATAAGAAGCGGTACCCTTGTTACAGAGTATGAAAAACAGTGCTGTGGTGCATATGTGTTGAATAATGACACAGGTGAGATAGAAACATTTCATGCAGGAATTGTTTTAATAGCAGCAGGCGGTGCAGGAAAAGTATATCTTTATACAAGCAACCCTGATATTGCAGCAGGAGACGGTATAGCCATGGCATACAGGGCAGGGGCTGCCGTGGCAAACCTTGAGTTTGTCCAGTTTCATCCCACCTGCCTTTACCATCCCAAGGCAAAAAATTTCCTGATTTCCGAAGCAGTAAGAGGTGAAGGGGGAATATTAAAAGATGTCCGCGGCAATGAATTCATGCATAAATATTCGTCTGACAGGGAGCTTGCATGCAGGGATGTTGTGGCAAGGGCCATTGACAATGAGATGAAGGTTAATGGCGATGAGTTTGTATACCTTGATATATCCCATAAGGACTCTGGTTTTATCAGACAGAGATTTCCAAATATTTACGGTACATGCCTGAATCTCGGTATTGACATAACAAAGGAGCCCATTCCTGTGGTACCTGCTGCCCACTACATGTGCGGCGGGGTTGCAACGGGTATGGACGGGCAGACAGATATAAAAAGGCTCTATGTTGCAGGGGAGGCTGCCTGTACGGGGCTGCACGGTGCAAACCGCCTTGCAAGCAATTCCCTTCTTGAAGCCCTTGTTTATTCAAAAAATGCAGCCCGGGCTGCTGTTTCTGAAATTGTATCTCTTGATATAAAATCTGAAGCAGAGCCCATGCCCTGGGACAACATGGGAGCTGATGACAGTGATGAAGCAATCGTTGTTACCCAGAACTGGGATGAAATCAGGCGGCTCATGTGGAATTATGTCGGGATTGTGCGTACTGATAAACGCCTTTCCCGGGCATTGCGAAGAATTGAGAATATTCAGCAGGAGATTCAGGAGTATTACTGGAATTTTAAAATTACCTCAGACCTTGTTGAACTCCGTAACCTTGCAACGGTTGCAGAGCTGATCATCAGGTCAGCTCTGATAAGAAAAGAGAGCCGCGGGCTTCATTATAATCTTGAATATCCTGAAACTGACAATGTGCACTGGCTTAAAGATACAATACTTAAAAAAGAGAGTATGTGATAATAACATTTGTATAAGGCGTTGACAGGAAGTTTATTTATATGACAAAAAAGCTATCATATGAAGAACTTGAGCTTAGGATTAAAAAACTTGAAAAAGTTGATCTTGAACGCAGGAGAGCTGCTGACGCACTGAAAAAGAGTCAAAAAAAGCTTCTTAACCTTTCAGAACAGATAGAACAGTTCAGCCTTGCAGCAGTCTCAATGCTGTCAATGCAGAATGAACAGAAAGTTTTTGATAATATCAGCAGGGCCATTGTTCAGCATTCTGATTTCAGACGGGTTCTCATATCTTTATTTAAGGAAGAGCCGCCCTACAGGGAAATTATCAGCTTTGACGGGGTTGACAATGAGACCATTGACAGACTGAGGAAGGTTGAGCTGCCCGAGTATTGGTATGATGGAGTATTTGAGCGGGGAGAGAAGATCGGGCAGCTGAGTTATTATATACCCCACACCATGAAGGAGATACTGAACCAGGAAGCAGTTGTTTATGGAAAAGGCAGTATCAAAGACTCAAAAAAAGATTCCTGGCATCCTGAAGATAATCTGTTTGTTAAAATGATTAACCGGAATGGTGATCTGATTGGAGTGTTTTCCGTTGATGAGTCAAAATCAGGGCAGAAACCCACCGATGAAACTGTACGGCCCCTGGAGATCTTTGCAAGTCTGATCTCCCAGATAATAATATTGAACAGAACCCGAAGAGAGCAGGAAAAGCTGAAGCTCCAGCTGACCCATGCCCAGAAAATGGAAGCCATTGGCACCCTTGCAGGAGGTGTTGCCCATGATCTTAATAATGTTCTCAGTGCCCAGGTTGGTTATCCTGATTTGATTTTGATGGATCTTCCCCAGGACAGTCCCTTGAGAGAACCTATTCTCATGATTAAAGAGTCAGGTCAGAAAGCTGCTGCCATTGTGCAGGATCTTCTGACCATGGCACGGCTGGGAGTAGTTGCAGCTGATGTTATAAATCTCAACCATGTGGTTGAAAAATTTTTCAACTCTCCTGAATATGAACGGTTGAAATCATACAACCCGGGTGTAACCATAAAAAGCAGCCTTGACCCGGACCTTTTGAATATCATGGGTTCATCTGTTCATCTGTTTAAAATTCTCATGAACCTGCTTCACAATGCAGCAGAAGCAATGCCCAATGGCGGTGACATTACAATTTCAACACAGGGCAGGTACGTTGATCACCGTTTGAAAAGCGGTGATCCGATTAAGGAGGGGGACTATGCCATTCTAAAGGTTGCTGACACAGGCATTGGCATTGACCCTAAGGATCTGGAACGGATTTTTGAACCTTTTTTTACAAAAAAAGTTATGGGCAGAAGCGGAACCGGTCTTGGCATGGCTGTTGTGTGGGGAACCGTAAAAGATCATAAAGGTTATATTGATGTAGAGAGCACCAGGGAAAAGGGTACAACTTTTACTCTCTATTTTCCTGTGACTGTTAAAGATATGAAAGAGCAGAAAAAAGCACTGCCCATGGAACAATACATGGGACATGGAGAATCAATTTTAGTTGTTGATGATTCAGAAGCCCAGCGTAATATTGCAAAGGATATGCTTACCAGGCTTGGTTACTTTGTGATTCCGGCGGCAAGCGGTGAGGCAGCTGTGGAGTATATGCAGAGCAACACGGTTGATCTCATAATCCTGGATATGTTGATGGACCCGGGCATTGACGGCTTTGAAACCTATCGCAGGATTCTTGCACTCCATCCGGATCAAAAGGCAATTATCACAAGCGGGTTTTCCGAGACAGACAGGGTAAAAGAGACCCAGAAACTTGGTGCCGGTCAGTATATTAAAAAGCCTTACTCCTTTGAAAAGATCGGTTTTGCAGTAAAAAAGGAGCTTAATAAGCAGGTTTAAAATTTTTATTCCTGTTTTTTCCCTGTAAAAAGTGTGACAATACCAAGGGTCATGGTTTTATATCTTACATCAGTGAACCCGGCATCCTTCATAATCTGTACAAATTTCCGGGGTTCCGGGAATTTCAGCACAGATTCCGGAAGATAGGTGTATGCATTTTTATTTTTTGAAAAAAAGGCTCCAAGCCTTGGAAGAATTTTTTTAAAGTATAGAATGTAAAGGTTTTTCAGTACACCAGGCCGCGGCGTTGTAAGCTCCAGTACAACAAGCCGGCCGCTGTTTTTCAGGCATTTTCTGAACTCTTTTAATGCACCTGCCCTGTCCATTATATTTCTTATCCCAAATGCAATAAACAGAGTATCAAACATTTTTTTTTTAAATGGCAGCAAAAGAGCATTTCCTGCTGCAAGGTCTATTGCGGCAATATTTTTTTTCTTTGCAAATAAAAGCATTGTATGGGAAAAATCAACTCCAAAAATTTTACAATCAGTCCCATATTGCTCCCTGTGCTGTTTTTGTATTTCAATGCCAACATCACATGTGCCGCAGGCAACATCGAGTACATGACAGTTTTCATGAAGTTCTGCTGCCCGGACCATCTCTTTTCTCCAATAGACATCCTGTCTCAGACTCAGCAGCCGGTTCAGAAAATCATATCTGTGGGCAATACTGTCAAACATTGGCCGGGTAAAATCAAGTTCTTTATTCATTGTTGACAACTCACAATCCTGAATTATTTTATATAGTTTATAAAGGATTAAAGAAAATAGCATAATAACAGTGTAAATACAATCTTAGGGAACCTATGTCTGTTAAACGTGATTACTATGAAGTGTTGGGCCTGTCTAAAGATGCATCAAAACAGGAGATGAAGTCAGCGTACAGAAAACTTGCAATTAAATATCATCCTGATAAAAATCCTGACAACAAAGAGGCAGAAGATAAATTTAAAGAGGCAAGTGAAGCCTATGAAGTCCTCAGCAATGACAACAAACGCCAGATATATGATCAGTTCGGCCACCAGGGACTTGAAGGCATGGGCGGCTCAGGTGCAAGGGGGTTTGAGGATATTTTTTCCAATGTTGGTGATATCTTTGAGGAGTTTTTCGGGTTTGGCAGCGGCAGGCAGGGCCGCCGGGCCCAGCGCGGTTCTGATCTTCGTTATAATATGACCATTGATTTCATGGAAGCAGCCTTTGGTACTGAAAAAACCATTGATATTCCAAGACTTGAAACATGTGAAAGGTGTGGAGGATCAGGGTGCAGTGAAGGAACCTCACCTGAGACATGCCGGCACTGCCATGGCTCGGGCCAGTTTATCCAGAGCCAGGGCTTTTTCAAGGTAAAAACAACATGTCCCTATTGTAAAGGCCAGGGAAAAACAATATCAGATCCATGCAGGAAGTGCAGGGGGGCAGGCAGAGTTGAGATTTCAAAAAAAGTTCAGGTTAAGATCCCGGCAGGTGTTGATACAGGCTCGAAACTCAGACTTACAGGAGAAGGAGAAGCACCACCGGTAAAAGGCGGGGAACCGGGTGACCTCTATGTTGTACTTAAAGTAAAGTCCCATAAATTTTTCAAACGTGATAATACTGACATTGTCTGTATCGTGGATATTTCCTTTGTCCAGGCAGCCCTGGGGGATGAGATAAAGATTGCAACCCTGACAGGTGAAAAAAGGCTTAAAATTCCAAAGGGAACCCAGTATGGTGACACATTCAGGTTTAAAGGAGAAGGAATTGCTTCTTTAAGAACAGGCAGGCGGGGGGATCAGATCATAAATGTAATTGTAAAAACACCAAAAAGATTATCCCAGAAGCAGGAAGAACTTTTAAAAGAGTTTGACAGACTTGATTCAAATAAAATATCTAATAAGTTAAAGAATCTTTTTAAGAATTTATAAAGTAACTTTTTCGGAGTGAAATCTTAAAGATGTTTGAGCTGAAAATAAAGAATAATTTTTCCGCAGCCCATAAACTTGCAATGGTGGGTGAAAAATGTGAAAATCTCCATGGTCATAACTGGCATATTGAAGTCAGGGTGTCAGGTGAAAATCTGAACCAGGCAGGCGTGCTTGTGGATTTTGGCAGTATAAAACAATTTGTCAATGAAATCATGGAGGAACTTGACCATAAATATCTGAATGAAATAGAGATATTTAATGATATGCAGCCAACTTCAGAGCGTATTGCAGTTTATATTGCAAAAAGACTTCAGAAGCTGCTTGACAGGCTTGATGAAAAGGTCAGAGTCTCAAGTGTTACAGCCTGGGAATCCAAAGACTCGTCAGCTACATATTTTCCATAATATTTTTTGCAGGAATAAGACCGGTTGCAGCAGCAGATACAATATTACCCGCAACTCCAGGACCGTCTCCTGCCATATACATGCCCTTGATGATTGTTTCAAGGTTGTTATCTGTCTTAATCTGGGTTGCAAAAAATTTTATCTCCGGTGCATAAAGCAGGGTTTCATCATTTGAGACTCCCGGGACAACAAGGTTTAAGGCCTCAAGGCCTTCATTCAGGTTTGACAGAATTCTTTCGGGCAGGGCCATTGCAATATCACCGCACACAACATTTTTCATGGTGGGTTCAATATAGCCCTTGTTAATCCTGTTCCAGGTTGAACGTCTTCCCCTTTTCAGATCACCAAATCGCTGGAGAATCGGTTTCCCTCCGCCAATGAGAGTTGCAAGCCTTCCAATGGACTCTCCATAGGCCTGATTGTCTGTGACAGGTTCGGTAAGAACAACCTTTGATAAAAATGCAAAATTTGTGTTGCACGATTTTTTATCGGAAAATGCATGGCCGTTGACACATACAAAATCTTTATATTTTTCAAGGCTGATGTAACCACCCTGGTTTGTGCAGAATGTTCTTGTCTGATCGTCGTAGGTGGATGTCTGTATGAAAAACGTGGGATCATAAATAATATTGCACAGATCATCCATGATGTCATTGTGCACCTCAACCCTTATGCCTACTTCAATGCCCCGCTGGGAAATATTTATGCCATGTTTCTGGGCAAGGTTTGTAACCCAGTTTGCACCGATACGGCCGGGAGCAAGGATAACATTTGGTGCTTTATAGGTATTGTTCTTTGTTATGACTCCTGTGACCCTGCCCTTTTCACAGGTGATATCAAGGACATCTTCCCTTGTTTTGAACAGAACACCCTTTTTTTGAATATAGGCAGCCATTTTAGATATATGCCCGGGAAGATTATCGCTTCCCAGGTGTTTCTGGCGGATGATGAGAAGGTCAATACCGAATTTTTTTGCCTCTTTTCTGATCTCTTTTGCCTTTTCCATGTCTGACGGATAAACATCGCCATCCATGTTAAACTTATTGAATATGGCTTCGGTCTCATCGATGAGGTCTTCAGCCCTGGAAAGTGACATAAACTGTGTAAGGTCGGTTTTGCCGAGTTTTGGTATGAAATTAAGCTTTCCATCGGAATAAAGCCCTGCGCCTCCAACACCTGTGAGTATGTTGCAGGGATCACACCCGGCGCAGACCTGGGTATTGTGGTTGGGGCATTTTCTTTTTAAGGAAGATTTTCCCTTTTCAATGACAAGAATATCAAGGTTGGAATTTTCAGCAAGATAGTATGCAGAAAAGAGTCCGGCAGGCCCTGCACCAACAATAATTACATCATAACCCATGGTCACCTGATTATTAAATAATTAAACAAATTTTCAATCCATTTTTTATCGTACATTCTTACGGAATTAATAGCAATATAAAAGACTGTATATGGACAAAGATGGCAAAGTTTGTTAATAAATCATGCATGGATCAGAAGTTAATATACAAGGCCGGAGTTGTTCCTTTCAGAAAAACAGGGAATGGTAAAAAATTATCAGACATTGAGGTATTAACTGTTTCTTCCAGGAAATACCCTGGAGAGTGGGTCTTTCCTGTGGGCACTGTTGAGGAGAATGAAAGCTTTGCCAATGCCGCTCTGAGGGAATGCTTGGAAGAGAGCGGGTATGTTGTCAAACTTGAAGAGCCGGTAAAAGAGATTGATTCCTTTCTGCTTGATTCAGGAGAGATATCTTTTAAGTTTATATTTTTTCAAGGGTTTGTAACGGGTGAGAACAGGATCTGGGAAGATGACAGGGAACGCCGCTGGTGTGGAGTTGATGAGGTGGTTCAGCTTGTTGCCCGGCCGTTCAGACATGTGGCTGAAACAGCAGTTAAAAACATTTAAGGAATCATAAGTTGCCAATTGATATTGCCCATTCCGGAAGAGGCCGGTTCATAGTATTTGAAGGCATAGACGGGTCTGGTAAAAGTACACAGATAGAACGCCTTGGAAAAAAGTTGAAAACAAATGACATTGATGTTTATCAGACATTTGAACCAAGTGACGGATCTGTTGGTACGATGATAAGAAAGATGCTTCAGGGCGAGCTTGAAATCGACCAGAGAACCATTGCACTATTATTTGCAGCAGACAGGACAGATCATATACTTAACAAAAAAAACGGGATATTAAACATGGTTGAGAAGGGTCAGGTTGTATTATGTGACAGATACTATTTTTCTTCCTATGCATACCACAGCCAGTACCTGGATATGGACTGGGTAATTGCGATAAATTCCATAAACGCAGACCTTTTAAAGCCGGACCTGCATATTTTCATTGATGTTGACCCTGAACGCTGTTTTCAACGGCTTAAGGCACGCCGGAAAACATTGGAGTTGTATGAAAAAATAGAGGTTTTAAATAAAGTGAGGCAATTATATTTCACAATTTTTGACAAACTTGCTGAAAATGAGCATATTGTTATTATTGATGGTAATGGTGATGAAGATATGGTTGAGGAGAACATTTTTAAAGAGATCAGTTTAAACTTTAACATGGATAAACAATAAAACCCAAGAGTCTTTATGCAGGAAATAAAAAAAAAGAAAGTTTGTGTAATAGATGGGCAGGGCGGTGGTATAGGTTCGGTTATTATTAAAAAATTAAAGGAAAAATTTGAAGAAAATATTGAAATCATTGCCCTTGGTACCAATGCCATTGCAACATCCCAGATGTTGAAAAGCAGGGCAAACAGGGGAGCTTCCGGTACTAATGCCATTGTTCAGACTGTAAAGGGTGTTGATCTTATTATCGGGCCTGTGGGTATAATCATGCCCCATGCAATGATGGGCGAGGTCACAAGGGAGATGGCTGAAGCGGTTGCTGTTTCTCCTGCCGGAAAAATGCTTTTACCCCTGACCCAGGATAATATTACCATTGTGGGGCTGCCCCATATACCCCTGCCGCTTCTCGTGGATGAACTGATTGAAAACCATGGGGACTGTTTTGTTGATGATATAAAGGAGTAAAAATATGTGTGAAGCAAATGCTTATTTATTAAAGGATAATGAAGAGATACTTCTCATGGAAGCCGTTGACCGGGTTGAACCTGAGGAGGAGGGGATCTGCATAAAAAGTATTTTCGGAGAGCAGAAATTCATTAACGGGTATGTACATTCCCTGTCACTTGTTGACAATAAAGTCTATCTTAAAGAAAAAAAGGAGTAGAGTTTTCCCCTACTCCTTTTGAGTATTTTTTACATTATTATTTTTGGCTTTATTTGTTTTTACCAGCCCCGGGTCAGGTAGTCATGCATTGATGTTGCAGCATCCCTTCCTGCACCCATGGCAAGTATTACCGTTGCTGCGCCTGTTACAATATCACCTCCGGCCCATACACCTTTTTTGGATGTCTTGCCTGTGACAGGATCAGCCTCGATATTGCCCCATCTGTTAAGCTCAATGTCAGGGGTTGTGTTTGTAAGCAGTGGATTTGCATTGGAACCTACGGAAACAACAACCAGATCACAGTCAATTGTGTATTCCGAGTCTTTTATGGGGATGGGTCTTCTTCTTCCGGAATCGTCAGGTTCACCAAGCTCCATTTTCAGGCACTCCATACCTGTTACACGTCCCTGTTCATCACCAAAAAACTGTGTCGGGTTTGTAAGCAGAACAAATTCAATGCCTTCCTGTTCAGCATGGTGAAGCTCTTCCACCCTTGCAGGCATCTCTTCTCTGGAACGTCTGTACACAATTTTTACAGAGTCGGCACCAAGTCTCATGGCGGTTCTGGCAGAGTCCATGGCAACATTTCCTGCACCAAGCACAACAACATTTTTACCCCTGGCAACAGGAGTGTCATATTCAGGGAACAGATAGCCCTTCATCAGGTTGGCCCGGGTCAGGTACTCATTGGCAGAATATATTCCGATAAGGTTCTCATTGGGAAGGTTCATGAACCGTGGAAGCCCTGCACCAACACCAATATATGCGGCATCATACCCTTCTGCAAACAGTTCGTCAATGGTGGCAGTTGCACCTGCCACAAAATTACACTCTATTTTTGCGCCCATTTTTTCAAGGGTTTCAACTTCCGAGGCAACAATGGCCTTGGGAAGTCTGAATTCAGGGATGCCGTATACCAGAACACCGCCCGGTTTATGGAATGCTTCAAAGATTGTTACATCATGTCCCTTTAAGAGCAGGTCACCTGCAACGGTCAGGCCAGAGGGACCTGATCCGATAACAGCAACTTTTTTACCTGTTTTTTCAGGTATTTCAGGTATTGATCCTGAACCATTGTTTCTCTCCCAGTCCGCAGCAAACTTTTCAAGATAACCTATTGCAACGGGTTCTCCTCTTTTACCCACAATACATTTGCCCTCGCATTGTATTTCCTGGGGGCATACCCTGCCGCACACAGCCGGAAGTGCATTCTTTTCCCAGAGTTTATGGGCAGCTTTGGAAAATTCTCCCTGGGCTATGAGTTTAATAAAATCGGGAATAAGTACGGAAACAGGGCAGCCTTCACGGCAGGCCGGTTTTTTACACTGCAGGCATCGTTTTGCCTCCTGCTGTGCCATCTCTTCAGAAAGGCCAAGGGGTACTTCATCAAAATTACGTCGTCTTATTTCAGCTTTCTGCTCAGGCATAACAGCTCTGGGGATTGTTATTTTTTTGGATTTTTTTTCAGCCATTAATTCCTCCGTATATCAAAACTAAGAATTTGTAAATTGTTATTGTGCAGCCTGCATAAAAGCTTCATAACTTGTTTTCTCATCATCTATATAAGATTGAAGACGTTTGCCAAGTTCATCAAAATCAACATTGTGGCCATCAAATTCCGGGCCGTCAACACAGGCAAATTTTGTTGTTCCGTTCACAGTTACACGGCAGCAGCCGCACATGCCTGTGCCATCCACCATAATTGGATTCAGGCTGACAAGGGTTTCAACGCCGCGTTCCTTTGTAATGTCACATACAAATTTCATCATGGGTATGGGGCCTATTGCCACAACAAGGCTGATATCCTCCTTGTCAAGAACATCTTTTAATACATCTGTGACAAAACCATGATGGCCCCTGGAACCGTCATCAGTACAGATATTAAAGGAGTCTGAAGCTTTTTCCATCTCTTTTTCAAGGATGAGAAGATCTTTGTTCCTTGACCCGACTATTGTTGTTACATGGTTGCCGATCTCTTTTAAAGCCCGTGTAATGGGATGAAGCACTGCTATCCCGGTACCGCCGCCCACACAGACAACCCTGCCTTTTTTCTCAATATGGGTAGCTTTGCCAAGGGGGCCGATCACTGCATAATATTCGTCTGAAACTTTCAAATTCTTAAAAGCTGCAGTGGATTTTCCGATTACCATATATATAATAGTAATTGTTCCTTTATCAGGGTCAGTATCCGCCATGGTGAGAGGGATTCTTTCACCTTTTTCATCAACCTGGAGAATTACAAATTGTCCGGGTTTTGCTTTTTTAGCAATGCGTGGTGCTTCGATCTCGTTAAGAATGATGGTTCCCTGGGCCATCTCTTCACGGCGTATAATTTTGTTAGCCATTAATAAAACCTCCTAATATGATATAAACTAAAGCAGAATAAAACTGCATAAAATACATGATCCAAGTTAAAGACAAACCTTACTTATAATAATGATTAATAATTAAATCAAGCTAAAATTATTTTGTCCGGCATTTTTGGTACTGAAACTATACAATATTTTTAAGATAAAATCTGGACTCATTATTTTTCTGTAATATCAAATACTTACGCCATGCCTGGAAAATTTTATGCGAAAAAGAAATTTAATTATCAGCTGAAAACCTTATCAATACTTTTAAAAAATA
>CAZQJS010000051.1:0-21994 GCA_964593725.1 uncultured Desulfobacterales bacterium | reverse complement strand
TTTGATATAAAAATAATAATTATGAAACCAAATTCGTAAAAAAAGATTGCTTTAAGAACCATCATCTTATATTAGATATAGTATTAAGCAACACACTTTAAACAATATAAACAATTAAAATTTCAAAGGAGGAAAAATGACCCGTCAATTTATTATGAGATGTTTTACAGGCATTGCTGCCATTCTTTTTTTAGCAGGCTGTGCTGCAACCGGTCCTGTAAAACCATTGCCGTCTTTTACACCGGTTTCGTTCAGCTCAAGTCAGTATGCGCCAAAAGTTGATAGTTTCCTTGTGATTTTTGATGCATCAAGTTCCATGCTTGACTATCACAATGGCAATCAAAAGTTTGCCATTGCAAAAGCAGTTGCTGAAAGAATGAACCAGACCATACCCCAGCTTGGACAGACAGCTGGCTTCAGGTCTTTTGGACACGATCCTTCAGTATCAAAAAATGACACTGAGTTGTTCTATGGAATGAGTAATTACTCAACCAGCCAATTTACACAAGGCATTGACAAAGTGACTGTTCCTGGTGGATGCAGCCCATTATATAATGCTCTCACAGCTGCCGGTAAAGATCTTGAACCCCTTTCCGGCAATAAAGCTATAATTATCATAAGTGACGGCCAGAAAACAGATATGATAGTGCCAAATACCCTTGATTATGCAAAGGAGCTTAAGGCCAGGTTCGGTTCCTCCCTTTGTATTTACACTATCTCTGTGGGTGCAGCTGCTGAAGGTGCTCAATTCATGAATGATCTGGCAAATACCACAGGCTGCGGTTTTTCAACCAATGGTGACAGCCTGCTTGCAAGTGATGCAATGGCTGATTTTGTGGAAAAGGTGTTCCTCACAAGAAAATCCGGCCATAAACCAAAAAAAGTTAAAAAAGTAAAACCTGCAAAAAAAGTAAGAAAAGACTCTGACCATGATGGAGTTTTTGATGAAAACGATATGTGTCCGAACACTCCTCTGGGTGCAAAGGTTAATGTACAAGGATGCTGGTCATTTGGTGATGCTCTTTTTGACACAAACAAGGCAGATATTAAACCATCTGCATATAAAAACCTTGATGATGCATATAAAATCCTGACAAAAAATCCAGATATGAAAATAATTCTTAAAGGACATACTGATGACAGAGGTGCTGCTGCCTATAATAAAGATCTTTCATTGCGCAGGGCCAACGCCATTAAAACATACTTTGTGAATAAGGGGATTAATTCTTCAAGGCTTACATGTAAGGCTTTTGGCGAATCAAGTCCAATTGCCACAAATAAAACCAAGGAGGGCCGGGCCCAGAATCGACGGGTTGAACTGGAACCTGTCAGATAGATAACTGTTTAAGGGAAAATCATCCAGCATGATTTTCCCTTATTTTTTTTTCATTTCAATCTGTTTTATTATTTTATTTAATTGAGTATGGGAGAGTATTAATTTAAATCTTCTTCTTAACAGCCACTCCTGCCTGTCAGAATCATAATACCCGCAAAATGCTTTTCTGCAAAAAATCATAAAAAGATATTCCTTTTGTTTAATAATTGAAAAATGATTATTACAGACTGCTTGCCCGATTGTTTTAATAAGCAGGGAGACAGGTCTGATTTTAGCGGCAGACTTAACTGCATCCACCAGTTTTCTTTTTAATATGCTGACAACCTGACATTTCATACCTGCTGCACGGCCCTGCAAACCGTTTCTGACTTTAAATATCTTCTTATCCCTTCTGACTTTTTCAACCCTTCCCATTATATCACTCTCTTTAATGGGCAAAGGGTCCATATCTGTATTATTATCACCCTTTGTAAATATCTTTTTATTTTCAATTTTAACTATTCTATGGAGAAAATATCGATCCTCTGCACAAAAGGCAACAACATCGCCGACATGGAAAACACCATGGTTCAAATCAATCACTTCATCACCAGGTTGAAGGGTCGGGAACATGGAAAAACCAACCACAAAAGTTAAATCAGTATCACTTTGTTCAGGTATCACAATCCACCACCTCCTGGATTGTTTCCCAGAACCTGCCAGTAAGACTTGCTTCAAGTTTATAGGAAGGTATTGATTGTATTATATCACAGGCATTGCTGAATATTATTGTCCTTAAATACTTAAGTTCCGGGCTGGTGCTGAAATTTTTATAATAGAATTTCACAAGCAGGACAGCAGCATTGTAAAATTCATAAACCGCCTTTGCTCTGTTAATCCCTGTAACCCTGTCTCTATCTGATCTGTTGAGAAAAAAAATCGAGGTAAGAGGGATGGAATAATTAAGGTCCCGGGGTACAGGCAGACCTATGTCCAGACATTCGCTTATGGTAACAAAGGGATGTGCCCGGAACGCTCCCTTTTTCTTTACTATGAACGCCTGATCATCTGACAAGGCTTTCCAGGGCAGTCTCACCCTTTTAGATGCTGTTGTTTTACCAGTGCCGCTTCCTCCGACTAACAATATCCCTTTGTTCTTATATTCCAGAAGCAGGGAATGGGCTGGCAGTCCACCCCGGGGCATTATCTCATTCTGAATCACAAAAGAGACAGCAAGGAGTATCTGCTGAATTGAACTTTCAAACCACAGCTTTCTGCCATTATCAGGCGGAACCCTGAGAAAATAGAGATCCTCTCTGAATCTGTATTTGAAAATATTATTTATTAATGCATTTTCTACAAGATCATATTTTTCTGCAAAGGATTCATTACAGCCCACATACAATAATGGCCTGCAAGACTTGTCACATGTTTTAAAATTTAAAAGCTGAGTTGTTATATCCCTGAATTGACCAGGAAGGTCATTTATCTTTATGGCAATTGAGAAATCAGAAGTTTCTTTCAATGCAATGCCATATCCTCCGGTTGTCACCTGGGGCTTCCACCTGAATTATGGCAGCTTCCTGCTGCTCCGCCACTGGCATTACACCACCATCCTGCAGAACTGCCATTGGAATTACATATTTCCCACTGCCCTGTAGCAGCAGAACCTGATTGACAAGTACATTCCAGAGAGTCAACTGTTTCAAAACTTTCCAGAACAGGTTTCTCCCATTTCAATACTTTCATTTTATTCTCCTGTTTATTCTTCATTTTTTTTCAACCTGACAGCAGGGAATAAATTATCTGAATATGCACTAGTGCAAAACCATCCCGATGCTAATAAATTTCTTGTACTATAATAATTGTTTGCCGGACAATAGCCAAAACATTTTTTTTGAAATATGCAGTCTGAACATATACCTTCAATTTTATCCGGCAGCCCGTTTCTGATTATATCAATTATCCCGCTCTTTTTCCATATCTTTTCAAGTCCCACGGATTGAATATTTCCCAGGATGAGTTCCTCAACATTTTCACCAATACCGCATATGGAAATATTTCCATTCCACAGGATCCCCAAAATATTTTTTATTGCGCAACCGCTGCCGCAGCCATGTTTATACCCGCCCAGCATATAGCTTAGAGGCAGAAAAGCAGGCGGGATACTGTAAATCAACCTGATCTTAACTTCTGGCTGCAGTTTATGTGATATATATCGGCCAATACTTATGTAATCTTCAATGGTTAAATTCTCATTTTTTTCATAAATAGTTCTTCCCCGTTCAGTTGGCTGCACAATGTTGAATTTTACTGACTCACACCCGATATCCATGGCAAACTTAACCATGTTATCAATATTATATCTGTTTCTTTTCAAAAGACTCATTACTATCTGGGTTGGCAGACCTGCATCAAGGCAGTACTGCAAACCATTCACAGCGGTTTTGTGACATCCTTTTACCCCCCTCAGCCATTCATGGACCTCTTTTTCTGTACTGTCCAGACTGATTGATATATAAGGAGACCTGCATTTACTGATTTTATCTGCCAATGCAGGTGTGATCAAGCAGCCGTTACTCTCAATTACAAGTCTTAACTCCGTCTTCTGAACAATATCAATGAGCTGGTCAATTTCAGGATGTAAAAAAGGTTCACCGCCTGTCAGCTTGACTCCCTTTAACCCCATGGGTAACGCCTGTTCAATACATTGAGTAAAATCCTCAACAGCCATTGAAGAAGCATTCCTGTTCACGGATTGATATTCCGGATTGATCCAGCAATGTCTGCACTTTAAATTACACCCGCTGGTCAAATAAAAATATAGGCTTGTCAAAGGATATTCATGCACCAGGTAATTCTCCATTGCTGCCAAACTGTTTTAAATCTTTTCTCCGGCAAGACCCTTTTGCACCAGAGAATTCAGATATTCTTCTATATATTTTTCAGCATCTTCCGGAACCCCTTCACAGTTTTTTCGGATCTCAAGTGCAATATCTGATATACTGTTTGAACCATTAAGCAGTTTCCAGATATATACACCCAGGGGATTAATCCCAAATCCCTCACCATTATCAGGGTTAAAAAGAACAGCCCAGTCATCAAATTCTTCACGCAGAATTATTCCAGGGTATGCAATTATTTTTTTCTTTTTCATATTTATCCAATGGGGCCTTGTCATTAAAAATATAATACGCTAATTTATCACTTTTTTCAACTTGCCCTTTTATTCACCCGGCACCTATGGTAAAATTATTTTAAAATTCAATCAAAAAAGGTCTGTTCTGCATTGAAGAAACGAAAATGTAAAAGATTTACGATTCCCGGTACAACTCTGTTTTTTAAAAAAAGAAAGTTTTTCTTTTTTAAAACAGAATATTCAAATAACTATTACCCTGTTCTCGATCTGAGTAAAGGAGGTGCAAGCTTTCTGTGCAATCAGCGTATCAAACCTTGTTCATCAATTATTGTTAAAATTATAATACCCGGGATGGAAAATCCCCTTGAAATCATTGCCACCACAAGGTGGATTGCGAGAAATCGTGAGGAGAGCTACCGCTTTCAAACAGGAGTTTCTTTTAATACCTATGGTAAAGGAAGAAATCAGAATTCACCTCAAATCCTCAAAAAACTTATGCACCTGGAAGCATCATTTTACAAAAATTATAACTAAATTATACAAAATTATGTAATAAGCCTTGCAAAAGTATGTAATGTTTGTTATAAAGGTTAAAAAAAGATTCTTTTTTGAGGTGCTTTATGAACAGAATGACCATATACTGCCTGGCAACAATTACCATATTTCTTATTGGAATTGCTCCCAGTGGATTTGCCGCAGAAAAACAGAAAATGGAAAAATGGGAAGCAGAGTATACTGCCATGCTGACCCAAAGCAGCAATAGCGTTGTTGAAAAAAGAGCTATTCTGAAAAAGGCTATTACAAAGGCTTTAGACGGCGATGCACCGCCCTGCGAGTGCATGAGAATTGCCATTGGCCTTGATTACAAGCCATACTTTGTGATGAGATATATTTATGAACACAGCAAGGAAATAAAACTTGACGAACTATGCTGGTGTGCAACAAGTGACGGCATTGAGCAGCAGATTATTTCCAAAGCTGCAGCCGATGCAAGGACAGCGGACAACAATCCTGTGTTCAGACAGAATGAGATTGCAAGTGCGAAATGCTTGAGAGATAAAGGACTGGCATATACTACGAACCCTGATACTCCTGATCCCATAGATCCGCCTGAGCCCATACCGCCGACACCTACTTCGCCCATCAGGCCATGAGAAAAATAAAAAGACTCTGTATGGAAATACAGGGTCTTTTTTTTTGTTGACAACTGTTTCTCCTAGATAGTATATACCTAACATAATATTTATACCGCAAAAAAATTTTAACCAACAAGCTTTAGGGGATAGTACCGATGATGAACAGGACAATAATTATATTCTTAGCTTTATTATGTATATTCTTCACTTCTTTCCAAACCGCTTATTCCTCCGAGGATGTCCCATCAGGCCAATCCTCTGAAACAACAAAAAAAGCTTCGACAAAAGGGATTACTGCCGATGTTTTTGGAGATAAAGGAGGTTATTTTCATCCGTTCATATCCCTTGAGACTGTTCACACAAGCAATCTGTTTTTCACCCATGGGCATGAAGATAAAAGTTTTATTACAACCATTGCACCCGGCATCTGGCTTGCTCTTCCGGAAAGCCGTGAAAAACTTTTAAACATATCAACTTCACCTTCCACACCTGGTGGAATTGAATTCAGTCATATGCAGGCAGATAAATCACGGAGAATGCAGACATATTTTTTATACTCACCATCCTTTGTCTATTACTCTGGATTTTCTAAATATAACCACACCAACCACACTGCTGAAGGATTTTTTAATTATAATTTTGGTTTTGATGTTTCCCTTGAACTGTTTGACCAGTATAATATCAGAAGTGATATTAATGATGACGGCCTTGGTAAAAAACTTGATGAATACTATGATAATATTGCAACCATTGTAGCTTCCTATGAGCCTTCCCCCAAACTTAAGTTCAGATTTGATTTCTCAAATTATATCACACGGTTTGATAAAAATGTGAACCAGTTCAGGGATAGAAAAGATAATTCCATTGCAGCCTATGTTTTTTATAAATTCATGCCCAAAACTTCTGTTTTCATGGAATATGAACGGACATATATTAACTATGATAACCGCTCAAATGATGACTCTATTGAAAACAGATATTATGCTGGTATTGACTGGGAGATCTCGGCAAAATCAAAGGGTCAGGTAAAAGGTGGATATATTGAAAAAAAGTTTGATAAAAACAACAGCAGGGATGAAGAAGACTTTTCCCTGGAAGCCCAGATTCAACATGCCATTACACCAAAATCCTCTGTACTTTTCAGTGCTTTTCAGAAATACCATGAGACAACATTGCCAGATTCATATTTCATAAGAACAAGGGGTATAAGCTCAGCATTTCTACTCCGTTTTACCCAGAAATGGTCAGGAGCAATTAATGCATCCTACACAAGAGAGCGCTATGAAGGCAGCGGAATGCACGGAGCCATTGATGAAAGGGACGATGATATCTTTGGAATCGGTCCTGCCATAAAATTCGATGCAAAGAAATGGCTTGTATTTGAAGCAGGTTATCACTATACTACTAGGAACTCGAATTATAGTATTTATGACTATGATAATGAAATGATTTACCTGAGGATGAAGATTGACCTTTAAATGCTGCCCAAATATAAAACCTCTTTTTTTAATTTTTTATATTATTGCGCTGTTATTCCCTGGTACAGGTATAAGTTCTGAAAATTATATTGTCGGAGAAGGGGATGTATTAAGCATATATGTTTATGAGAATGAAGACCTTTCCAAGACCGTAAGGGTTAATGCAGACAACTCAATCAGAGTCCCTCTGTTGGGAGAAGTTAATATTAAAGGCCTGACCGTTCCCAGAATTGCATCCAAACTTGAAAAACTTTTTGCCGACGGATACCTTGTAAACCCGCAGATTGATGTTTTTATAAAGGAATTTAAAAGTAAAACAGCTGTTATTCTTGGACAGATAAGATCTCCCGGGCAGTACGAACTCAGGGGGAAAATTACATTCCTTGAATTTGTTTCCAAGGCAGGAGGTTTAACATCCAATGCAGGAAACAGTGCCACAATAAAGAGAGCAGGCCCAAAAAAAAATAAACAGGAGATAATCAACATTGACCTTGACAAACTGATACGGGAAGGTGATACATCATTTAACCTTTACATAAAAAACGGCGATACCATCTATATATCAAAAGCCGATGTATACTATGTTTCAGGAGAAGTGGAAAGCCCTGATTCATATAAGTTTGAATCCAATCTCACTGTTATTAAAGCCATTACAAAAGCCGGAGGCTTTACAGGCATCGCCGCCAAGGGCGATGTACGGATTATCAGGGAAATCAATGGTGAAAAAAAAGTACTTAAGGATGTGGATATGGATGAAAAAATTCTTGCAAATGATGTGATCATTGTACCGGAAAGCTTTTTCTAAATATACGGAGTATTATGGAAACCCAGGAAATACATATCAGGGACTATCTGCGAGTAATTGCTAAACATAAAAACAGTGCTTTGACATTCTTTATCATAACTGTGGTTATAACAATCATTACTGCCTTTACATCCTCTTCAATACCAATGTATACAGCCACAACCGATGTAATGATTGAAAAGAGCAACAACCTGTCATTGACGGGATTCAGGTATGCAGGATATGGTTATGATCCTTTTTTTACAGCAACCCAGTCCCATATTATAAGCAGTGCAAGAGTTGCAAAAAAAGTAGTGGATTTTCTCGGGTATGAAAAAATATATGACTCTTTTTTCCCTGTGGTTGAAAAGAAGCCCTCCCTTTTCGGCAGCATTGCATCCTGGTTAAAAGGTGTGTTTACATCCATAAAAAAAATCATAGGTATTGAAAAATTATCTTCTTCTGACATGAATAATAATTTGGAAGGACCAGATTCCAGATCTTCTGCCTATACTCCCCCCACAAAGGCAGAACAGCTTCAAAGTGCCATACAGAACGGCATTATTGTCGTGCCAATGGAAAATACAAAAATTGTACAGATCAGTTTTACTTCGCCAAACCCTGCCATTGCAATGCAGGTAACCAATTCGGTTGCAAAAGCATACATAGATGTCCTTCTTGATATGCGCATGCAGACTTCCAGCTACAGTATTGAGTGGATGAAAAAAAAAGCAGACTCCCAGAGGCAGGAGCTTGAAAAGTCTGAAAAAGCCCTGCACAATTATAAAAAAAAATATAATATTGTGACCATAGAAGACAGGCTTGCAATACTTCCGGAACGTCTCTCAAGCCTTTCAACCCGTCTGACCCAGGCAGAAGCCCATAGAAAAGAACTTGAACTGATCTACAGCCAGACAGAAACAACAAGCGACTCTGTTTTGGAAACCATTCCCGCAATTGCTGAAAATATTTCCGTGGATGCAATTAACAAGGAGATCCTCCTTGCTGAACAGAGCATTTCCGACCTGTCAAAAAAATACGGACATAAACATCCAAAAATGATCACGGCCAAAAATAAACTTAAAAGCCTGAAAACCAAAAAACATCAGGAGCTGAGCAAAGCTGCAAAAATAATACAAAATAAATACATTCTTGCCAAAGCCAATGAAGAGAAACTTAAGGATATGTTTAACCAGTCAAAGTTCGAGGCTGAGCAGCTGAGTGAAAAATCGATCCAGCTTGATATATTGAAAAGAAAAGTTACAACAAATAAATATCTATACGATGCTTTGATAAAAAATATCAAAGAAAAAGGCCTGACTGAAAAAAACCAGCTGGTTAATGTATGGGTTTTAAAAAAAGCAGAACTCCCTGTAATGCCTGTTAACAGACAAAAGAAAAAAAGAAATGTCCTTTTAGGAATAATTCTGGGAGTTTTTGGCGGCATAGGGCTTGCCTTCTTTCTTGAATATTTAGACAATACTGCAAGAACACCCGAAGATATTGAAGAAAAGTTTGATATCCCGGTGATTGGAACAATTGAACTACTTAAGAAAAAAGAAGAATCAGTCGTGGAAAATTTTATGAAACAGCCTGATTCCTCCATTGCAGAAAGCTTTAAAAGCCTGAGAACATCTGTATTTTTGTCCTCGGCAGAGACACCGCCTAAAACCCTGATCGTTACGAGCGTTGCAAAACAGGATGGCAAGTCTTCGATTTCCATTTGCCTTGCAGCAACAATGGCGCAAACTGACAAACATATCCTTTTAATCGATGCTGATATGAGACGTCCAACCCAGCATATTCTCTCAAACCTTGATAATTCATCCGGATTAAGCTCATATCTTGCCGGTACACTGCCCGAAGCAGGAGATGCAATTAAAAAAGAGTGCCTGAAAAACCTTGATATAATGACATCAGGGCCAATACCTCCAAACCCTTCCGAGCTCCTTCATTCAAACAGGTTTACAGATATGATCAATCAATATAAAGAGTTATACGATGTTATTATTATAGATTCTCCACCAGTAACAGGTGTAACTGATCCTGTAATTATAAGTAATAAAACAGATGGTGTAATCCTTGTTACTTCTGCCGGTAAAACACCCTATGACTTAATCACTAAAGTACTTAAACAATTAAATGAAGTAACAGCCCCCATTACAGGAATTGTTTTAAACCGGTTCAACTCAAAACAGAGCGGATACTATTATAACCATTATGGTGATTATTATTATTCATCCAATGATACTAATGACGGTTAACCATGGGCAGTGAATAACAATGCTTGAAAATCTATCAAAAAAGTTTTTCTTTTTTGTAATTATTTTCTCTCCCCTGGCCTTTGGCACGGTTGAACCCTGGTCATATGCTGTAATGGAAATAAGTGCTGCCTCAGGGTTTTTACTTTACTTTATCCATATATACAAAACAGATGCACTGCTTTATAAAGTCCCTGGCCTGCTTCCTCTGTTATTATTCCTTGCTTACATCCTGATCCAGATAATTCCTTTGCCTGCCCAGATAATCAGAATTATTTCACCCGTATCTTACGGGATACAGAACAATGCCCTTGCAATGACCATATCCATCCATCCCAGGGCAACCTTTCTGGAATTCTTGAGATATTCAACATATGTGCTCTTTTATATATTGTCAGTACAGCTTCTTACCCATAAAATCATGTTGAAAAAAACAGTATTAATTATCACTGTTTTTGGTTCTGTTCTTGCGTTTTCTTCTATTCTCCAACTCTATCTTACAGACAATCTTGCACTATGGTTCAGGCATACTCCTGAAAATGCCGCAGTCATGGGACCATACATTAACCGCAACCATTATGCAGGGCTCATGGAAATGATCTTTCCCATAACACTTGCCCTGTTTTTATTCCATAGACCAAGGATAGACGATAAAGGGACTCTTGCAGCAATTCTTGAAATTCTCAAGCAGGAAAAAGCAAATATACATATTCTGATTGGCACAGGTGCCCTTCTTATCATTATATCCATTTTTATAAGCCTGTCCAGGGGAGGCATGATAAGCACAGGTGCAGGATTGATATTTTTCCTGCTGATATCCCTTAAAAAAAAGACAAGCAAAAAAAATTTAACCCTTATTATGACCCTTATTGTTGTTGCAGGACTTTCCATTGCCTGGTTTGGCTGGGGACCTATTAACAATCGATTTGTTAAGCTTGAAGCACCTGAAGGCGGAATATATCTGGGAAGATTCAAATATTGGAAGGACAGTGAAAAAATCATCCGGGATTTTCCTGTTACAGGTTCTGGATTTGGTACATTTGCCGATATTTACCGCTCCTATCAGACAGTTGATGGGAAAAATCTTCTGGAACATGCACACAATGATTATATTGAACTTGCCATTGAGGGAGGACTGCCTGGTATTATTCTGATTTTCTCCTTTTTATTCATATTTTTCAGGGAAACATATAAATCCTTTACAACCAGGAAAGATGCCTATGCAATATATCTATACTTAGGAAGCATAACCGGAATGATATGCATATTACTGCACAGCTTATCTGATTTTAATTTCCATGTCGGAGCAAATGGCCTCTGGTTTGCTTTGTCAGCGGCCCTGGCCGTTTCTGCATCAAACACCAGGATACGTGTAAAAAATGTTGCAACCAACCTTTCCACGGTAAAGTCCAGAAAAGCCGGGCAAATTCTACCTGCCGGAGCAGGCATAATCTTTTTTCTGATTGTTTTATGCAATATTTCCATATTGCTGGCACAATTTTACTATTCACACATTAAAAAGATGAAAATAAGCTTTACAACCCCTGTTGAACAGCTTGAAAAGATAGAAAAAATCACAAGGCGCGCTTCCTGGTTTGATCCCCTTAATGCAGAATACATATATAGACTTGCAAACATATCCTGGTTTCTTCACAAATATGACAAGGCAGAAGAGTATTACCTGGAATCAATCTCCCTGAACCCTGCCAACGGCAGCCATGCCAAGCGGTTTGGACTGTTTCTCGCCAGGAACAATAAAGCTGCTGCTGAAAAAGTGTTAAAACAGAGTGTTAAACTTGATATTGCCAGTGCAGATAATGCTCTTCAATATGGCGGCCTGCTTTTAAACCTTGGCAGAAAGGAGCAAGGAATAAAATACCTTAAAAAGGCTGTCCATCTTGATAAAAATATGATCAGCCCTGTATTAACAACCATGATTGCCTCTGGTTTAAGCCTTAAAGAGATGGAGCATGCCATACCTGAAAACCCTGAATCTGAAATCCTTTTTACTGTTTTTTTGGATCAGATCGGGGAGACTGTAAAAGCTGAAAAAAGATATTTGAAAATCCTTGCTTCCCTTAAAAGTGGTGAACAAATCAGGGAAATAGATATTATCAGAATATTTAGATTTTTCATGGATCAGGGAAATTTATTCCAGGCAACAAAGGTATTGAAAAAAGGAGAAACCCTTCTTCCTTTAAGCGCAACCATACGGATCAGGCTTGGGGATCTTTATAGAAAGCAGGGTATTTTGTTTAAAGCAAGAGAAAAATATGAAGAAGCTCTTCTTTTAAACCCAAGAAGCAGAGGAGCAAAAAGCCGTCTTAAAATGTTCAATCAGTAATATGTTTTTCCGCATACTGTGCAATAACTTCATGGATGTTTCTGGGCGGTGATACAGTGAAATAGTGCTCTGCTACGACATGGCCTATTTCATGGGTGACAACACGCAAATCTGCATTCCTGGCAGAATAAAAAACTGTATTTTCTTTAGGTGAATAAAAGGCTATATAATTAACTTCAACATTGTAAATACGTTTAAATGCATCATGTACACCGCGTTTTGACAAAATAATACGGATTTTGAATTTTAATTCAGGCAGGTACATATTTAAGACTTTCATAACCTTTTCAACTATAAAATCAATTTTATTTTTTACTTCATCTTCAATTGTATCATTTCCTTTTTTCCTGAGATTGTACTTAAACCTGCCCATGTACAGTTCATGATTAAAACTCTTTAGCACCTTCTTATCAGGGTATTCAACAACTGCATATTCAGTCACTATTTCAAAGGCGCAGGAATTCTGCACAGGCAAAAGAATTGCCAGCAGAAAAAATACAGGCGAAAACATTAAGAAACGATTCACCAAAAATCCCCTTGATTAACCTGATTGATCTATGAATAAATTATTCTTTTGCCGAATCAACAAAATTTATTAAAGAGTCAATTTTATTGGTTTGTTCTTTGATTTTATTTAAATTTTTAATAAGGGTAACATCTTTGCCAGAGGGAGGATATAGCTCTGTTTCAATCTCACGGATGCACTCTTGAATACTGTTTTTACAACTCTTCAGGGCTGCAGCTTTCTCAGACAGCCTGGTGTTGAAAAGATTTAATTTTCTTGCAAGTTCTTTCCCCTCGTCCTTTTCCCTCAAATGAATGATATGGGATAAATCGCCGCTGATCATTTCATCCAGAGTTACTTCAAATCTGTAAAATGGCCCGGCTACTCTATGGGTTAAAAACAATGTGATCACAATAACTGCACCGCCGCCGAATATTATGAAAAACCATTGGGCAGTGAAAAATTTTTTAAGTAGAATGTCAGGAGTAAGGCCTAGGGAGAGATGGTAATTTTCATAAACAATGGAAATGGTATTGGAAGAAAAAAATGTAATGGCACCAAGGAAAAAAATGCTGCCAAGAACAACTAAAATAAAATAGTTGAATATAATTTTACCCTGGAATTCCTTGTTGATAAAAAAATTTCTCCGTTTATACCCGCTCTTTTTCATTTGCGCCTCCATATTTCGGCGTTTTTCTTCAGTCCGTCAACCCATTTTGCAAGTAAAGCCTCTTTTTTACCATGCCTGATAAATTGAATTATCCCATTATTATCCTGTAATTCTGTTGAATTGCCGATTTCCACAGGTTCAATTTTTATTAAGGTATAAACCACAAAACCTTCCATGATTTTTTTGGGTTTTGTGGATTGTCCCTGTTCAAGACTCAGAACAATAAATCTTAAGGTGTCTGAAAGGTCAAGGAAGTCTGAATTGATTGTCTTTGTCTCTAAAGCCTTACCTGAAGCCACATCCTCCTTTTTTACATATATCGTTTTTAAGACAGAAACCTTCATTCCGGCAAGGGTTTTATATTTCTTAATCTCTTTATCTGTTACAACCGGATCATACTGTTTATACTGTTCATCCATGAGTATTTTAATCAGGGACTGCTCATAGAAATCTTCCACAGATGCCCTGAATGACTCATCTTTATTAATTTTATGCTTTATGGCTTCCTGGATAAGGAGTTCTTTGATTATTACAGAATCAATAAAATCTTCCTGACTTGAATATGCAGGTTTTGTATTTAATAATCTATCAAACTCCTGTTCTGTTATAATTCTGTCATTTATCACAATTGCCGGCCTGGAAAGTTCAACTTTTGTATTGGAAAAAATACTCCACCCGGCAGCCATTGTAACTCCCAGAAATATGATAGCGATATAAAAAATATATCTCATATCAAACAAACCTCCGCGAAATTTATTTTTCGGATACTATTAATCTGCCTGTATTTGGTTCTACCTGCACTGCTCTGTCATCAAAGAGTTTAATCATATTATAATCTTTTATATTGGTAATTTCAAGAGCAGGAAGCCCGTTTTCCAAAAGCCACTTTCTGATCATAACAATCTGTTCTGAATCATGGGCACGGGCTGTAAAAATCTTAACACGAATACCCTTTGATACCATATCCTTAACACGTTTTATCATACGGGGCACGGGCCTGCCTATCCTGACCATGGGAGAATCCGGTTCATGAAAAGCAAGGGTGCCGTCAAGGTCAACACCTACCCATCCCTTTTCTTTTAATGGTATGTCATACTCTTTTAAAGCTTCTTCCTTTGCCTTTGCAAAATAGCTTTTTAATATTCCCAATATAGAACCCTTTGCCTATACTTTAAACCTGATATTAATAATATCACCATCTTCCACAATGTACTCTTTGCCCTCAACAGAGATCCTGCCTGCTTTTTTCAGTTCTGCCTCGCTTTTATACTCCATCAGGTCATTATATCTGAAGACCTCTGCACGGATAAAGCCCCTTTCAAGATCAGAATGGATTACTCCGGCAGCTTCTGGTGCTTTTGAATCCTTTCTTACAAGCCATTGCCGCACCTCATCTTCTCCAACAGTAAAAAAGGATACCAGACCAAGAGCTTTTAAGCACAGCCTGGTCAGCATCTCAAGGGCAGTCTCTCTTATGCCGAGATCAACCAGGAATTCATCTTTTTCCTCCTTTGTATCAAGCATTGCAATCTCGGATTCAACCTTTGCAGAGACCAGCATGGCTTCCATCTTATCCCTTTTACAAATTGTGGAAAAGGTATCCTTAACGGCACTGCTGCCAATGTCATCCTCTGAAACATTTACAGCAAGTATCATCTCTTTTCTTGTGATAAAGGGGTAGCTTCGGATTAAAGCTTTGTCGTCACTGGAAAACTCCATAAACCTCAATGGCTTTTCAAGTTCAAGATGCTCTTTGATTCTGTTCATCAACTCAAGTTCTTTTAACTGATCTTCATCCTTAATCTTTTTGACCATATCACCTATGCGTTCTATCCTTTTTTCTGCAAAAATCTGATCATGGATGATAAGTTCGCTGTTAACCATCTCCACATCACGCAGGGCATCAACAGAGCCATCAGCATGGTATATGGAATCATCTTTAAAATCCCGCACCACATGACAGACAGCATCCATATCAGCTATATCCCTGAAAATGCTCCCCCTGGAGATCGCCTCCTTTTCCATGGTTTCAAGGAGGGCAAGATCGATGCGTGCATGGACAGATTTTTTTGGTGAATAGATCCTGACAAGCTCATCAAAGCGTGAATCTATAATATCTGCAGTACCGGGAACGATCCTTGACTTTTTCATTCCTTCTTTTATTTCAATACCAGTTAAAATCTGAAACAGGGTCTTTTTCCCTGTCTGGGGCAGGCCGATTATTCCAACTTTCATATCTCTATATTTTCCTCAAATCTTGTATTCGGTTTCATAAAGGATATATTATAACAAATAGAAAAATTATTAAACAGAGGAAAAGAGAAGAGAGAAGAAGATGACTTTACAATGTGAATCAAATTTCAGGCCGCCCTTTTTATTGAATAATGCCCACGTACAGACCATTATACCAAGTCTGTTCCGGAAGCCTGTTCCCCCGCACTACATAAGGGAACGCATCACCACTGATGATAACGATTTCATTGACATTGACTGGTCTCTGGCAGGCTCTTCCAGGCTTGCCATAATCTCCCACGGACTTGAGGGAAACTCGACCAGGGCCTATGTCACCGGCATGGTAAATGCCCTGAACAAAACCGGCTGGGATGTTCTTGCCCTGAATTTCCGCGGGTGCAGCCAGGAGCCCAATAAACTTTTAATAACCTACCACAGTGGATTTACAGATGATATTGCCCTTGCTGTTAAAACAGCAAAAAACAAACAGCAGTATAAAGAGATTGCCCTTGTGGGTTTCAGCATTGGCGGCAATATGACCCTTGTCCATCTGGGAAGGGATAATGTTGACCCAATTGTAAAAAAAGCCTCTGTAATTTCTGTGCCCTGTGATTTAAAGTCAAGTGCCCATGCCCTTGCAAAATTTAAAAACAGATTCTACATGAAACGGTTTTTAAGAATGTTCCATAAAAAAATAAAAGATAAAATGGCTCTTATGCCGGGCAGGATTGATGATAAAAACTTTAATAAAATTAAAAATTTCAAGGAGTTTGATGACAGGTATACAGCTCCCATTCATGGTTTTAAAAATGCCCTTGATTATTGGGATAAATGCAGTTCAAAGCAGTTTATCCACAATATTAAAATACCGACACTCATAATAAATGCAAAGGACGACCCCTTTTTGTCAGACCCATGCTATCCAGAAGAGGAGAGTAAAAATAATAAAAATATAACTCTTTTAATGCCAGAATCAGGCGGGCATGTCGGATTTATCTCATTTAACCGGGAAAATATGTACTGGTCGGAACAGAAAACTGTGGAGTTTTTATCTTAAAACCTCTGGCACACAGAACTCTTTTTTTAAGTCAACCGGAATATATCTTTGTTTTTCCATGTCAAAATCAAGCTTTGAGACAGCATATACAGGATCATGGGTGTAAAACAGCAGAGCTTTATTGTCAAAAGCTCTTTTAAGCACCCTGGATTTCTCATCTATCAATAACTCAGCATTTCTGTCATACCCCATGGTAATTGGCAGATTCACCCATGACGTCCCAGGCACGAGATCTCCCATAAATATGATATCTATGCCCCCTGCCTTAATATGGGAAAGAATCATGCCGGGCGTATGGCCGTGGCTCTCAATGAATTCGATGTGAACACCTCCGAGCTCCAGAGTATCACTGTCATCTTTTAAATCAAGCTGCCCGCTTTTGCTGAGAAGAGAGTCAAGGCCCGGTATAAAGGATGCTTTATCCCGTAAATGTGGTGCACAGGATCTATAAAAATTTAATCTGCCTGTAATGTAACAGGCATTTTTAAAAACAAGTTTTAACTCTTTATTTTTTTTGCTCCATTGTTCAAGCATACCACCTGCATGGTCAAAGTGGAGGTGGGAAATAATAACATGGGTTATATCCAGTGGTTCTACTCCATGCTTCTCCAATGATTTTAAAAGCACATGGTCATTTTGTACAATCTGAAACCGTTTTTTCATCTCTGAAGACATGTAAGCTCCGGGGCCTGTTTCAAAAAGAATCTTATACCTGTCTGATTCAATTAAAAGTGAACGTGCCCCTATATCAATGAGATTATTTTCATCGGGTCTGATCCATTTTTGCCACAATATCCTGGGTGCATTGCCAAACATGGCACCTCCGTCGAGCTTCATGGAATTACCAGGCAGATCTGTCATTTTAATATCTTTTTCCATTGTTCAGCCTTTTCTGTACCCGCTAAATTATGGTTGACATTATTCCATAACAACTTAAAGTGTATGAAAATAAATATTTTTCAATATTCAGTTTAAACTATACTATATTACTATACTATATTACAAAACTATTTAAAGACAGGAAAACTGTTATGAAATTCAATATTAAAGTTTTCAGGGATTACACAGCAATAGCCATTGGTTCTTTCCTCCTTGCCTCGGGAATATCCATATTTTTAGTTGAGGCACGGGTAGTGCCCGGCGGATTGACAGGACTGGGGGTTGCAATAAATTATGCCACTCATGGATATATCAATATCGGAGCTGCTGTATGGCTGCTCAATATTCCTCTTTTTATATGGGGGTATAAAGTCCTTGGCAGGCAATTTGGCATAAGGACTTTTTTCGGCTTTTCCATTACTTCCTTTTTCATTGATCTTTTAAGGGGACAGATTCCGGGATTATCCAATGTAAAACCCTATGAATGTGATGCCATTCAGAATATGCTGTCCAATGATTTTCTTCTTTTCATTATCACAGGCGCCATCTTAATTGGAATAGGGCTTGGAATAGTATTTAAATTCCGGGGTACCACAGGGGGCACTGATATCCTGGCTGCAATTGCCCAGAAAAAGCTGGGGCTTAAACCTGGCTATGTTTTTATGTTTACAGATTTTTTCATAATTTCCTTTGGCGGTATTATAATACATATGACAGGTATATCTCCTGATAAACCAGCTTTGACACTCACTCTTTATGCATTTGTACTGCTGTTTGGTGCAGCAAAACTTGTTGATGTCATCATTGAAGGGTTTGATTATGCAAATTCCGCAATCATCATTTCCCAGCAATATGAAAAGATTTCAAAAAGCATTATGAACAAGCTCAGCCGGGGGGCGACAGCCCTGCATGGAAAAGGTCTGTATTCCAACCAGGAACGAGAAGTGTTATATACTGTAATAACCAGAAAGGAGATCAGCCTTCTCATTGAAATTGTGGAACAGATCGACCCCCACGCATTTATAATCATAAACAATGTCCATGAAGTACTGGGCCAGGGGTTCAGATCAAGAATTTGAAAAGGTTATCTTTAAAATATTGCAAACCTAAAAAAGACTTTACACTCAATAATCAGCAAGTTATTGTTAAGCATGGCATTAAAAAAGCTCTCAATAAAAAAATATTTATTCCCCTTATCCCTGGTATTGGCTTTTTTACTGCTGCTTTTCATCATCGCTTCCCTTGTCCTGCCTTCCATTGTTGAGAACCGGATCAGACAGGAATTATCAGACAATTTCGGACTTAATAATTTCCAGATAGCTGTAAAAAAGATCGGTATTTCTAATATCCTTGCATCTGCCATTTCAACGGGGGATACTATTGCCGTGGATACAATTGAAATTGATTACTCAATTAAATCCCTTTTCAATAAAGAGCTTAATTATATCCGTATTTCAGGGCTTACAATAAAAATAAATATGGATAAAAATTTTAAAATTGGATTTTCAGACTTTGATATTGAAAAATTTAAAGCTATAGGTAAAACAAAGGAGGATAATAAAACGATAGACATTGCCTCGCTTCCGTTTCTACCAAAGAAAATTGAACTTTTAAATTCAAAAATAATTTTTGCCCTGCCCTCTTTTGAAATACCAATTCCCTTTCAAGCCATGTCTTCAATAAACAGCCGGGAAAATAAAATCAAGACTGATATCGCCCTTATGCCCTTTGGGGAAAAAATCAACGCCGGAATCTCCCTGGACCCGGGCAGGAAAAGTGCTGACATTAAGCTTAAAACCAAATCATTTGACCTCTGCCGCCTTGTACAGCCCCTTGAATATTTTTCACCTGGAATAAACCTGCCTGCCGGAACAAGCCTTAATATTGAAACAGATATTTTGATTGACAAGGACAGACTGAAGGCCCTGGGAAACTTTACAGCCCTTAATCCTACTATACCTGCTATACCCATGGAATATGATCTTGACCTTGATCTGCTGCACAATAATACATTTGCTTTTAAAATTTTTAACTGTCCTTCAGGACCTGTCAAAGTCGTCCATAATAACCAGAATATGACATTGACAGGGCTGAGGACGTTTTTTAACCTGGCAGGCACGCCTTTAAAAGCATCAGGCAGCTGCTCGGTTTTCATTAAGCAGAGTGAGACTCAATTGGAAAATGGTAAAATCCTTGCTGAAAATATCAATATAAAGTCCAGGATTGATTATGATTTAACCCGGCCTGGAAGAAAAATAAACAGTAAAACCCATGCAGGAATTTATAACATCAGTGTTGAAACAGGCAAACATAAAATTAATATTGCAGGGGTTAAAGCCCGTCTTCCGTTTACAATTTCAAACAAACCTTTAGAACAGGTCAACCACGGCAAATTCACCATAAAAAAATGTACTCTTGATGACAAGTATCAATGCAGGATAAAGGGCAATCTCTCCAGGATAAAATCAGATTTATTGATTAAGGGTAATGTGATCCTGCCTGATATTAAAAATTTAATACTTGGTTTTGATACTAAACTTTCCCTTGGTACAGAAGACAGTGAAACTGTTAAATTGAACTTTTACTCAAAACCTTATGCATTTACTCTGAAAAAAGTTGCAAAGTTTATTCCTCAACAGGCAAAGGGTATTAATTTTACAGCTAATCTCTCTTCTGCAGGAAGGATTGAGTATTCCCCTGAAAAGGTTAAATCATACCTGAAAATAGAGATGAACAAAGGCTCTCTTAAAATACCTGACTCTGACCTTGATATGGAAGGAATATCAACTACCCTTGAGTTCTGTGATCTTATAAACTTAAGGAGCATGCCTGCCCAGGTTCTGTCCATTGATTCAATCAGGCTTGGCGATATTAACATGACCAGTGCAAAAATAAAATATAATATTGAATCTGCCTCTTCTGTGTTCATAGAAAACACAAAAATAAAATGGTGCAACGGCATTGTTTCCTCCGAGGCTTTCCGCATACCTGACAAGGATAATAATTATTCCCTGATACTTTACTGCGACAGGCTTGAACTGACAGGAATCCTGGAACAGCTGGGAGCTTTCCATGCCGAAGGCAGCGGCACCTTAAGCGGAAGAATCCCTGTCACATATAATAACGGTAAAATTGCCTTTAACAATGGCTTTCTCTTTTCAAGCCCGGGAAAGGGCGGAAAAATAATAGTTGATAATGCTGATAAACTGACCCAGGGCATTCCCATGGATACACCTCAGTTTTCCCAGCTTGACCTTGCAAAGGAAGCCTTAAAGAACTATAACTATAAATGGGCAAAGCTGAATCTTAATACTGCTGATGATACTCTGCTTGTGCACATGCAGTTTGATGGACAGCCTTCAAACCAGGTTCTGCCCTTTGAATACAAAAAAGAACTTGGAAGATTTGTAAGGGTCGATGCTGCAAGCCGTGGTTCCCATTTCCAGGGGATTAAACTTGATGTGAATTTAAAACTGCCCTTTAACCAGGTCTTAAAATTTGGTAATAAACTTAAGCAGGGATTTAAATAGATAAGGAGATAATATGCATAAAATAATAGTTTTAACTATGTTATTATTTGTTTTTGTGGCTGCACCAGGTTGCAGTACAAAACATGAAGTCGAGGTAAAACCCGTTGAAATCAAACCAATACATATTACTATTGATGTGAACATCAAAGTTGACAAAGCTCTGGATGATTTTTTCAGTGATATTGATAAAGAAGCCGATGAAATCAAGGATAAATAAATCAGGCGCCATAAGGAGGTAACCATGAACCAGAAAAAAATTGCCATAAGTATTATATTGATAATCTGTTTTCTTATACCAGCCATGCTCTTTGCCCAGGGCATTAAAGAGAGAATGAAAGAGAGACTCCCTGTGATCATTGAGCTTAAGGCCAAGGGAATTATTGGTGAAAATTATCAGGGCTATCTTGCCTTTTTATCTGATAATAAAGAGGGACTTAAGGTTGTTGAAGATGAAAACAGTGACAGGGAAAAGATATATTCATATATTGCAAAAAAAGAGGGCGCTACCATTGAACTTGTGGGCCAGAGAAGGGCAAAAAAGATTGCTGAGCATGCAAACCCCGGAGATTTTCTTCAAAAGGAAGACGGCACCTGGTACCAGAAATAGGACAAAGGAATAACAGGGCATTGACCTCTTCTTTAAAAACAATTTCAAGACCTGAAT
>CAZQJS010000050.1:0-22076 GCA_964593725.1 uncultured Desulfobacterales bacterium | reverse complement strand
ATCCACATCTATATCAATATCTGCATCCACATCAATATCCGGTATTACCGAATCAATAAAATGGGACACACCAGCACCAAGGCATGTGGACACACCTTCCAATAATGCAATGAACAACATTATTGTCAATGCAACTGTAAAGGGAAAATTTTGATTTAAAAAAATAAACTCTATCATTTGCTCTGTATATCGCCCTTAATTGCTGAAAGGCGTTCCTGTATTCTGTTTTTTCTGGCAAGTTCTTCTAACTCAGCTAACTGAGCTGCACTTTTTTTATCAAACATCAAATTATTACCGTGAATGCCTGTACTTTTTTCAATAACCCTTTCAAAGGTTGATTCTGCTTTTTCTACTTTTTTCTCAACATTTCCATGCCCGGTTTTATATCTGGCAGGCTCACCTGAACTTTTAGTTTTTTCCATGCTGTTACGGAATTGTGCCAGTTCCTCTTTCATTTCACGCTTCTTACCCTGAAGGGCTTTTATATACCCCTCAAGTTCTGCTGCCTCTGTTTTGCAGTCATTTATAACTGTTTCAAGGATCGGGATTTGAGCTTCAATATCCATCTGCCTTGCAATTGCAGGCTCGGCAAGGTCATCCCGGTCCTCTTTTACTGCAAGCTCGATTTTTTCACCCAGATCTTCATGTTTTTTGTTCTCTTCCATTAATTTTGTATTGGCAAGATGCTGTTTTGCCACGATTTGTCCAAGTTCTGTTTTGACTTCATCAATGGCTGATTCTATTTCCCTGATTGATTCTGATAAAACTGAATCTGAAGCTGCACTTTCCAGTGAATCAACCAAAGAGTGCACGCTTCCACTGATGATTCTGCTGACACGGTGAATTAATTTTTCCTTCATTTTATTTCCTTTCTCTTCCCAGATTAAATAATTAATACCAGTTACTATTAAAGCAGGATTAGTCCTTTTAAAAATAAATATACAGACTTACCTCCAATATCATTCCCCTTAAATACCTGTAAAACCGCATCTGACGGCGTTTTCTCCAGTAAATATCAAAGTAATTACAGAACCGATTGTTTCATGAAACATTTGAATATACTCTCGTTTTGTTCTTGTTTCCATAACATGTTCCTTTTATCAAAAAAAAATATAATTGAAAAGTAATTTTTTTAATCTCTATCACGGATATTCCATAAAAAGAAGCAAAAATATAAAAAAAGGCTTATAATTCAAATGGTTGCTACAGATCAGCATGGAGAATTTCCACGAAATTCTATACTTTATTTTCACCATTGACATAAAATCCAATTTTTCCTATCATATGAATATAAAGGAGAAAAAATGGATGATTTTAAGGCAAAGTGCCTGTTCTGCAACTCAGAGCTGTTTTTAAAAAAAAGTTGAACAAAGGTTTTTCTGTGCTGCAGGTCCTGCGGCAGAAAATACCCTGAAAAGAAATATAAAGATATGATGGATGATTATTTTGAAAAGAGGCTGGCTGATGTACCTGTGAACAGACTATGACAAAAGGCTCCCGGGAGACTCAGCATTTGAACAATACTGCCCCCGGAGAGCCTTACAGCAGTTAAAATCTTACGTGTTTATTCCTTTTGCGTTGAAACTGTTGAGACCTTGCTTCTCACATGGCATTCACCGCATAGAACCGGTCCCTTTTTAACCTTAAAATGGCAATCCCTGCACCTTTTATGGTATGCTGCCCTCAAAGATATGGAATTACTCTTTGATTTTTTCAATGTATGGCAGTCGGAACAAGGGCTGTCTTCTGAGGTTTCATCCGTGATAAGTTGTTTATCATCATCATAAACATGGTGGCAGGTACCACAGTCATCTTCCAGGGCTGCTTTTTCATTGTGACCATCATGATCAAACAAAACCTGGGATCTTTGAAGATGATTAAAAGCTGAATTACCTATTTGCAGCGGCTTATCTTCTTCCGAATATGTAAAAAATGCGGTTGCAAAGATAAAGGCTATTATTATTAAGATGCATTTTTTTACTTTCATTTTAAATTACCTTTCTGAAAAATTGTCTTTTCCATTACCTCATAAATGATATCTCCGAAAAACTTGATCTCCATGCCAAGGTCATAATGATGCACAATATCTTCAAGTCCACTATGGCAGTTATGGCATGGTGCAATCAGAACTTCAGCACCTGTCCGTTCAAGCTGTCTTGCCTTTTCTTTATTATTAACCATTCTTGTGCCCTTCCATGGAGGTCCGCAATTGATTACACCGCCTCCGGCTCCGCAGCAGTGGTTATGCTCCATGTTCGGCGTCATCTCAATAAAGGATTCACACAGCATATTAACCATCTCCCGGGCCTTAAAATGAAGTCCTCTGCCCCGGGATACATTGCATGGGTCATGGAGGGTAACGGTCTTCTTAAACTTCTCTTTTACCTTTATTCTGCCTGATTTAAGAAGGCCATGGAAAAAGTCAATGGCATGGACAAGTTCAAAGGGGGGCATTGCCCATCCTACCCATCTGTTCCCCACATCATAAACAGATCTGAAAGCGTGTCCGCACTCACCCATTACAACCTTTTTCACATGCAGATTTGCTGCTGCATCATAATGTGCCTGGGCAATACGTCCTGATATTTCAAAATCACCTGTGAACATTGCCATGTTGCTGTTGTCCCAGCCCGGTGCAGAAGGCATTGTCCAGTTTATACCGGCAGCATGCATTATCACTGCTGTCTGATAGATCAAGCCTGCCTGGAATTTGGGTTCAGGGGCTATGACAGAGTACATGATATCAGCACCGTCTTTATCCAGGGGAATCCTCAAATCCTCAAACTCTTCCCTGGCATCTTCTTCCTGCCATTGCAGTGTATCTATCCACTCATCCTCTTTAACCCACATCTGATTCATGGTGGCTGAATGGGAATTAACAGTATCCTGGATATAAAGGGGAGTTATTTCAAGTTTATGACATATACGCCTGACAGTGAGCATCATATAGGCAATGTCAATACCAAAGGGGCAGTACATGGCACACTTTTTACACACATTGCACTCAGTATGGCATATTCTCACTGCATTTTTTAAAAACTCCCTTGAAACTTTTCCCTTTTTCTCCACCATTTCAAGAACGGTCTGTTTTACCTTTGCAGCGGGTGAATACTGAGGTTTTCTGTCATTGGAGAGAAACACACTGCATGCATCGGCACACAATCCGCACCGCATACATGTTTCAACGTAAGCTTTAAATCTTGCGCCTGTTTCCTTTGTTATAACCTGATTGATGACCTGGGATATTTTCTCGTCGGTCAACCTTTCCAACCCTTTCTCAATACCGTCGTCAACAATCTCTTGTTCTATTGTTTCCTGTTCTTTTTCTTTATTTACTGTATCCTCCATGGATATCTCCTTCAATATTTGTTACCAGTCTCTTGCATGACGGACATTGCCGAATTCAGAACCGATATATGCTCTTGTAAACGGTGCCATAAACATATGGAAAAACCGGGTAAAAGGTATCAGGATCAACATGAGCTCCCCTGATAACACATGGGCTATGACCATATATTTATAAGCAAACACCTGATGGAAAGCCAGAAATCCTGTTACAAAAGGCAGGGCTACAATCAAAATAAAAACAAAATCCGATACCCTGGTTAAATAGTTTACTTCCGGCACCACAAATCTCCTGATTATAAAGAAAACCAAAGCTGCAATCACTATAATCGTAAAAATGTCAGCCACTGAGTCACTGAATGAGAACCACGACCACTGCATTGACTCCTCAAGGAGAATTATATGGGACAAAAGAAAAATCGGGGCTAAAAAAAGCAGGAGATGGAAAACATAGGAAACTGTCCAGAAAACAGGGCTTTGCCTTGTGCTGCGGGGCAGAAAAGGTGTAAGCCATGCAAAAATCGACCTTAAACTGTATTTTAATGACATATATGAAAAAATAAAATTCTCTGTCTTGCTGACCAGTGTGAACATATTATAGAGTCTTATTACAACTCCCACAAAAAATATCAAAAATGAGATCCACACCATGGGCCCCATAATGAAATTGATAAAAGCATGCATATTATTCTCCTTTACAGAACATTGTCCAGGGCAAGTATCTGCCTTGTATAAATGCCATTTTTTATGGTTTTTAAAAGAATCTTATCATTATCAGGGCTGATTTCCGGTTCAAAGACCATATCATAGGCCTCCTTGTAAACCCTGCCGTTAACAATGAGATAAAACTTACCCTCCTTTTCCATTCTTGCAGCAATCACCTTATCATCCTGGCTTATTACCGGATTCCATAATTTATCGGCCCTGATATTCCATGGTTTGGAATTAACTGCAACATCAAAGTAATCCTTGTATTTAAAAATGCCCACAAGGGAGTTTCCACTGTCTGAATAGAAAAGGTCGGTTATCATGGTGTCACAATGGGTGGTCCATGTTTTATCATCTTCAGAGACAGTCCATTGGCCATAGCTGTCAGATACTATTGCTGCAATTTTCTCACCGTCATTATGCACAGCAAGCTTCCAGAGCTGACCATAACTGTTTTTCCAGAAAGGAACTTCGTCCTTGAACAAAAACCATTTTCCCCCCTCTCTCACAGGTGCCACCAATGCTTTACCATTGTCAACATACTCAGGTTTCCAGGAAAACTGAAAATTCTTATTCCAGGCCTGGCCATTATTCAATATGGAGTAATCAATGCGGTTTTTTCTTAAAGCACCTGCAATTTTGTCACTCTTGCCTGCAAAGGAGAGATCCCATATGTTCATGAATATCTCAGGCTGGGCAACGGAATTTACAGCAACGGAAAAAAGTCCGTCCCTGAAACCGTCAATATCACCCTGGCCCATGGGAAGCACCTGAACAACACCTGCTGAAGTGCCATTATCATTTAAAGCAGTTCCGGCTATACTCTCATAGAGTGTCTCCCAGGTTTTGTCATTTACAACCATTCCATACTGGCCTTCCAGCTGTACAGCTGCACCTATGAAAGAACCGTCTGAACTGCACTTTAAATCCCAGATATAGTCGAATTTCTCTTCCCAGGATGTTCCGTCCACACAGACAGTCCACTCTTCATCATTTGCTGCAAAGGCTGCAAGTCTTCCATCGGGCAGGAACCTCAAAGACCATGCTTTTTCAAGTGTCTCCTCCCAGGCTTCACCATTCACGCAGACAGTGAACTCTGCTTCATCACTGTTCACAATGGCAGCAATTTTCTCTCCGTCGGGGCTGACATGAAACTCTTCCACCCAGTTAAAACGATCCTTCCATTCGTTAACGGGTATCTCTTTTTTCTCTGTCTGCCAATCCCATGTTTTTTCATCTTTCATTGTAATCTCCGATTTAATACGGGTTATATTCTTATATCTCTTCTTTCTTTATCGTCATTAAAATCAATAATTTTATCAATTATTACCAATTAATAAAATTATGAATAAAGTGATAGCAAATGAAAATTAAGTTGTCAATTACAGTTTATTCATCTTTGAGCAGGATTCTGTTTTCAAGCTCAGGATGTTTTCCGCGTATATCCTTATAATATTCACGGATCCTGTCCATATCCTTTTTGACATCACCCGTGGGAACAAAACAGAGCCCCACATGGACAATTTTATTTACAAAATCCAGATACCCGCATAATACAGGGATATTTGCTGTGTGTGCAATCCAGTAGAAACCTGATCTCCAGTAATATCTTTTGCTCCGGGTTCCTGAAGGCCCGATGACAAGAACAAATTTTTCAGATTCATTAAAAAGTTCAACTGTTCTTTTTACAAGATTATCTTTTATGTTTCTGTTAATGGGTATTCCGCCGAAATACTTCATGAGTGTTCCAAAGGGTTTTTTAAATATGGAATTCTTACCCAGCCATGAAATTTTCAGCCTGAAAGAGTATGCAGCCCCGAACATTAAAAGGAAATCCCAGTTACTTGTATGGGGTTCGCCGATCAGAATAAATTTATTATCACGGGGAAGCGTGCCAGTGGCTTTCCAGCCGGTCAGCCACATCAATGTTCTTGCAAAAACGCACCTTAATATTCCGCAATCCGGTCCATTATGGGTAACTGCAAATCTTGAAATAAAACCTTTTTTTATACTATTGTCATCCATACCAGGGTTCAATACTCATACATTGAATCTATGATATGTTTATATTTTTCATTGATAACCTGGCGTTTAACTTTCATGGTTGGTGTTAATTCCCCTGTTTCAATGGAAAAATTATTGGGAAGAAGTCTGAAATATTTAATTGTTTCAAACCGTGCAAGGCCTTCATTAATTTTATCAATATATTTCTGGATATTCCATATAATGGTCTCATTGTTAACAGCTTCACACGGGTCAAGTTTTTCAATACCAACACGGCTGCAAAAGCCTGGCAGACTCTCCTGATCAAGGGCAATCAGACATGTCAGGTACTTTCTTCTGTCTCCTATCACCACAGCCTGGGATATGCAGGGATATCCTTTAATAAGGCCTTCAATGCTCTGGGGAGCTGTATTTTTACCACCCGAAGTGACAATGATATCCTTTTTCCTGTCAGTTATCTCAAGATAGCCGTCATCATGGAAATGGCCTATATCTCCTGTGTGGAGCCAGTCATCCCTCAGCACCCTGTCTGTTTTTGCCTGATCCTTCCAGTATCCCATGAAATTATTATCACCTTTGATAACAATCTCACCATCTTCAAGGATGCCAACCTCACACCCCGGCATGGGAGGGCCGATGGCTCCCGGCACAACCCTGCCAGGGTTTGTTGCATTGGCAATACCTGTGCATTCGGTCTGGCCGTAAACTTCATTTATATCCATGCCCATGGATCCAAAAAACCTTGCAACATCAATGGAAAGGGGGGCTGCACCACTCATATAAAAATGAGTCCTGTCAAGCCCCATCTTTTTTTTCATTTTTGAAAAAACCAGTTTATCTGCAAGGGTCCATTGCATCTTATCCAGAATAGGAATTGCCAGGTTGTTGTTCCTGTAAAGCCGTATTTTATCTCCTGTTTTCAGTGCCCAGTTAAATAAAGAGCGCTTGACAAAAGAAGAGGAGGCAACAGAATCCAATATTGCAGCATGAACTTTTTCATAAAGACGGGGAACTGAAAAAAAAAGAGTCGGCCTGATCTCAACCAGATCATCCTTTACAGATTCAATACTTTTTGCAAAGGATACGTTAAATGCAGCTGCTATCCCGCAGCATAGAGTCTGAATCTGTTCTGCTATATGTGACAGGGGAAGAAACGAGATGGTATCTTCTTCATATATGTGATCATACAAAGTAAGCAGGCTCTGGGCTTCAAAAATATAATTTCTCTGGAGGGCAATTGTCCCCTTGGGCGGCCCTGTGGTACCTGAAGTATAAATTATGCCGACGGGTGATTCAGGTGTCAGTTTTGCAATACATGATTCCAATAAGCCGGAAGGATTATTATCCATCCAGGCAGCTGCTCTGTCAATAAAGGCATCATAGCCGATTGTGTCTGGAGCAGGCTCTCCTGACATCAAAATAACTTCTGTGAGGGTGTTTACAGAATCCCGCCATTTTTCAATCTTTTTCAGCTGGTCATGATCCTGCACAATGATCAGATGGGCTTCACTGTGCTCAACAATATGCTTAACCTGGTCAGAAATGCTGTTAGGGTAAACAGGTACAAGATATGCTTCAATGCTCTGAAGGGCAAGGCTTATGAAAAGCCATTCAGGGCAGTTCGCAGATAAAAGGCAGACCCTGTCAAAGGGTTTAACCCCTGAAGCAAGAAACCCTGCTGCCACCTTTTCAACACTGTCAAAATAATCATTCCAGGAGTATTCCATCCAGGAATTACCCTTTTTTGTCCTGAGAGCAATCCTGCTGCTGCCATATTTATTTCTCTGTTTTAAAAAAATTTCAGGCAGTGTCCTGCCTGGAACCGGCAGTTCCTTTAAAGGCTTTCCCTTTATTATCTTCATCATTTTATTAATTTACCTGTAAACCTTACAAAAAATAGTCAATATTTTAAATAAATTCTTAAACGAACATATAATATAATTTAAGATTTGTAAATTACCTGGAGACAAACTTGATTGTAAAGGATCTTTCTTTCACATTATAAATTTCAATACCAAATGACTCAAATGTCTTAAGTAAGAGAGCCTGGGCAAGCTGCTCAGCATTGCCTTTAAAGAGGATACTGACTATTGCCTGGTCTGCCCCGAGTTCCTTGGTTTTTACACTTTTAACATCTGATATATCATTTAATGCTTTTCTCAGCATAATAAAATTTGAAAGATAGTTTTCACCTTTGATTATTGTCTCAATCCTCTGAACTTTTTTTAAGACATTCTCTGCCCAGTACCTGTCTGTCACAGCTGTGATCTCCTGTGCTGCAAGCAGGCCTGCTTTTTTCAATGCACTGATATTACCCTCTTCAGCATCCATGCCCTTAACTGTTGTTTTTATACCAATGGTTTTAATCTTTCTTTTTGTACTGACATTGAATATATCAAGGGTAATATCTGCTTCATATATCTTCTCTTCCCCCATTCTGTTCATTGCCTCAAAAGATTCTGCCCTGCCGATAATTACAATATCAGCCTTAAGCTCTCTTCCGAATCTCAAGGCAGCACTCCTGTCATACACAGAGTTGAAAACCACACCGTATTTTTCAGGTTGTGTATTTGCCGTATCAACGCCCCGCATTACAAATTCATCCTCTGCCATGGACTGAATAACTGCATCTGCCGCGTATGAATCATAAAGCATGGGAATACTGCTCCACCAGTACTTAAGCAGGTTATCCGGCTGACTTTTTTCGCTTATTAAAACAAGTACAGAGGGTTTTTTCCTCTTTTTCCCAGCTATCCCATACTTTTTCAGATGTTTTTTAAGAAGTGCCATGTTAACCCTTGCCTTAACAGCTGCAACATATTTTTTTTCATTGTGCACTTCAGCCACAACAATATAATCCACTATATATTTTGAATAATTTGTCAAAACCCTGCTGTCCAGTGCTCTAAAGCCCGATGTAAACAGATCAGGGGAAAGAATCCGTGCCACTGCCCTCTCCACTGAGTATTTAAGAGCCATGGAAACTGCATCCCTTTTTATTTTGGAGGAGAACCGCTTGGTTATTTTCTGGGTTCCTGTTGCCACAGTTGTAAAAATTTTCTGGTTCTGACTGGATTCGCCATCACTGTTGATCAAAAGAATCAGGCTTGCTGCCAAAACAAATAAAATTGATATTTTTTGAGTGTAAACCATTAATTTTTTTACCATTTTATCTTTTATACCTCTCTTTTTACCGAATAATCTGCAAGCATTGTGAGCAACTCCTTCTGATCCGATGCCTGGAACATGTCAAGGCATCTCTTTGCATTCTCTACATATTCCAATGCCTTTGCTTCAGTATATTCAATACCTTTATATTTTCGAATTAAGGCAACAAGATCCCCAAACCCTGTCTGGCTGAACTCTTTGGCCATAACTATCTTTTCAATTAAAATTCTGTCCTCTTGTGAAGCCCTTTCCAGTGTTTTTATCAAAGGAAGGGTTAATTTCCCCTCCCGCAGGTCAGCACCTGGCTTTTTTCCCAGGGTTTGTGCATCAGATGTATAATCAAGAAGATCATCTGCCATCTGGAATGCCATGCCAAGGTTATGGCCATAGTTGAACAGAGCATCTTCCAGGGTTTTTGCTGCTCCTGCAAGCAGGGCTCCGCATCTGCATGCACCTTCAATCAGAACTGCTGTTTTCCGCCTTATGATGCTGAAATAGTGTTCCCGTGACAGATCAAGCCTGCCCTTGTACATGAGCTGGTCTATCTCTCCCTGGGACATCTCTTCTGTAATAGTTGCAATGGTTGATATTATATCCGGATTCCGGGTATCGGCTGTAATACTTAAGGAACGTGCAAGCAGAAAATCACCGGTCAGTATTACTTCCGGGGCAGACCAGATATGATGGGCAGTTTTTCTGCCCCGTCTCGCAACTGCTTCATCAATGACATCATCGTGGAGAAGGGTTGCAGCATGCAGATACTCAAAGATTATGGAAAAGTCAACAAGTGCTTTTCTTTCTCCCTGTTTTCCCTGGTAACCGCACATTTTTGCACAATTGATCATCAAAAGAGGACGTAACCTTTTACCCCCGGCAAAAAGTATGTGGCCTGCAATCTTCCGCACAAGCTCAAGGTTGGCATTTACATTTAGTCTAAGGGATTCTTCAATTTTTTCAAGATCATCCCTGATCTTAACCATTAACATGGTTTTAAGATCATCTCCTGACAAATCCTGTTTCATACAACTTCCCCTGCGATATCATATTCATATGCTTCAGTAATCTTTACATCAACAAAGGTGCCGATTTCAAGATCAAATCCATAAATAAATGTCAATCCATCCACTTCAGGGGCCTGAAACATAGTCCTTCCAAGGTATATTCCATGGTCAGACTCTCCCTCTACCAGAACTCTGCAGGTTCTGCCGATATATTTTAAATTGATCCCAAGGGATATCCCGGCCTGGGTCTCCATGATAATATCATGCCTTTTTCTGGCAACATCCTTTGGAACATGGTTGTCAAAATTATGGGATTTTAAATCCTGGGAATCAGAATAGGTGAACACGCCAAGATGATTAAACTTAACATGTCTGATAAAATCCAGAAGTTCATTAAAGTCATCCTCTGTCTCACCGGGAAACCCAGTAATAACAGTTGTACGCAGGGCAGCATCCGGGTCTTTCTCCTTTATAAAGCCAAACAGCTTTAAAAGGTCATCCTTTGAATAGTCTCTCCCCATCCGCCTTAATATTTTTGATGATGCGTGCTGGACAGGGACATCAAAATAGGGGCAGATTACAGGGATATTTAAAACAGTATTGATAATATCTTTATTCAGGGTTGAAGGGTAGGTATAAAGAAGTCTTAACCATGATGATTTTTCCGGGCTTTTTCCAAAATTCCCTATCTGCTTTGCAACATTGCCAATTAAATCTGCAAAGGAGACCTTCTCATCTAAATCCAGACCGTAATCTGTTGTGCTCTCTGCCACCAGAACAATCTCCCTGGAGCCCTTTGCCAGAAGCTGTCCTGTTTCAGCTAAAACCGTCCTGACAGGTTTGCTCCTCTGGGGGCCCCTGAGTTTCGGGATAATGCAATAGGTGCACTTTCTTCTGCACCCCTCTGACACTTTTAAATATGCCGGAGTTAATGAAGCAAATTTTCTGGGCAGGGGTGCAAATTCATCCTCCTGCTTCCTGTCTGCCGGGTCAGGTAACAGGGCCAGGGTTCCCCCTGATCTGTCTTCAACAGCATGTACAATCCGGTTCACTGCACCTGTACCAAGAAAAGCATCCACCTCGGGCAGAGAAGGCAGAAGATCATCATTCTTATACCGTTCCACAAGACAGCCTGTTACAATGAGCCGTTTTAACCTGCCTCTTTTTTTCAATTCAGCCATGGAAAGAATTACATCAACAGCTTCCCGGGAAGCTGTTGATATAAATCCACAGGTGTTGATAATAATTATCAGGGCCCCTGCAGGATCATCAACAATTGTATGACCTGCAAGTTCCAGATAACCGGCCATAACTTCACTGTCTACATTGTTCCTGACACACCCGAGGCTTTCAATATAGATTTCCATTATCTATACTGTTTTATTCATTTGGTATCTCCCAGGCTGTTAACCATAAGATCACCCACAAGTTTGCTGAACCTGGAAGGATTCTCAACCTTACCGCCTTCACTCACAATGGCAAGGTCAAACAAGAGGTTGCTGTAATCCTTGAGTAGTGGATTATTTGTATCTGTCTCAAAGACATTCTTGATTTTCTCCATTACAGGATGGGCTGTATTTACTTCCATGGTGCGCTTTTGATCAGGTGCTGCCTGGCCTGATGCCTTGAGTATTTTTTCCATGTAGGAACTCATGGCAAAATCATCTGCAGACAGGCATGAGACAGATTCTTTAAGCCTTTTGGATATTACAACATCCTTAACCTTATCCCCGAGTTTATCTTTGATAAATTTCAATAATGCCGAATACTCATCTTTTTGTTTATCATCAATTTTATTGAGATCAAGGTCGCCTTTTTCAGCGCTTTTCAGTTTTTTGTCCTTATATTCTGTAAGGGATTGAACAACCCATTCATCAACCGGGTCAACCATTAAAAGCACTTCATAATCCTTTTCCTTCAGAGCCTCAAGAAGAGGGCTGTTGGCAAGGGATGAGAGTTCTTCCCCTGTGATGAAATATATCTCCTTCTGGTCATCTTTCATGTTCTCAATGTATTGATCCAGGGAGATATATTTACCATCAGACTTTGTTGTCTTATATCTTAAAAGAGAGGCAATCTTATCTTTATTTTCAAAATCTGTCGGAATTCCGGCTTTGAGGGCCTTTCCAAACTCTTCATAAAATTTCTCATACTCTTCTTTTTCCATGGCTTCAAGAGTGGAAAAAATCTGTTTTACAAGGTTTTTCCTGATGCTCCTGACAAAACGGTCCTCCTGAAGGATTTCACGGCTTACATTGAGATTAAGATCAGGAGCATCAACAACACCCTGGACAAATCCAAGATACTCGGGCAGAAGTTCTTTACAGTCATCCATGATAAAAACGCGCTTGCAATAGAGCTGCATGCCGTGTTTTCTATTGGGCTGAAACAGGTCAAAAGGTGCCTTGGAAGGCAGAAACATGAGTACATCATACTCTGTCACACCCTCAAATTTTTTATGGATGCGAGCTGCAGGTTTATCCCAGTTATGACTTATATGTTTATAAAACTCTTCATATTCATCGTCTGTTACATCTTCTTTACTCCTTGACCATATGGCTTTCATGGAGTTAAGGGTTTCATCCTCCCTTTTTTTCCTTGTGGTCTCTCCTATTACCTTACCGTCCTTATCCTTGATCTGTTCATTTTCAGGAATCGGTTCTATCTTTTCAACGTTCATGATTATGGGATACTGCACAAAATCAGAATGCTTTTTCACAATATGCCTGAGTGTATACTCCTGGGTAAAATCCTGTTCTCCATCTTCAGGGTCTTTCAGTTCAAGGGTGATTTCAGTACCCCGGGTTTTCTTTTTAATCTCTTCAATGGTGTAGGAGCCTTTGCCGTCGGAAACCCATTTTACACCCATCTTTTCCCCGGGTGCTCTGGTCTCTAAGATAATCTTTGATGCCACAATAAAGGCACTGTAAAACCCGACTCCAAACTGACCGATGAGATCCGGTGAGATGACATTGTCAGACTTTGATTTTTCAAGGGCTTCCATGAATGCTTTTGTACCGCTCTGGGCAATGGTGCCAATGTTTTCTGTCACCTCGTCATATGTCATTCCGATTCCATTGTCTTCAATTGTAATGGTCTTTTTATCCGGATCAGCAGATATTCTGATGTGGTAATCATTATCATCTTTAAAAAGATCAGGTTCTGTCTGCTCTTTGAATTTTGCTTTATCAATGGCATCAGACGCATTGGAGATCAACTCCCTCAGGAAAATTTCCTTGTTTGAATAAAGGGAATTAACTATAAGATGCAATAACTGCTGGACTTCGGTTTTAAACTCACAGGTTTTCTGTTTTTTACCCATTTTTCCATCCTCATTTATATTAATTTATTAAATAAAAGATTTTTCAAATAAAATTGATGTTATTTTAAAAATGTCAAGTGCAACCTGGCAACAAAAGCAGTTCTGAGTAAAAAAATATTGCATATTCAGGGAATAAGGGTGTATCGGACAGAGAACAGCCAGGCTTGTTCCTGCCCGAAAATCACCGGGTTTTAAGTTTACCACTTGCAAAATCAATTGATTTAAGGCATAAGAATATGATGATGATTCAATGGTATGAACCTTTTACGATTACAGAATGGCTTAAGAGACTCTTTTCTCTCTTAAACATGGCCATTGTTCTACTGACATTTATATTTGTCTTTACCGAATTCAAATATAACTGGTGTGAAAAATCCATTGGTTCATATCTTGCCCTGACCAATTCCACCAGGCCTGAAACCGGAACAATCTGGCAGACCGGAGACAAGGCTTCCAAGGCCAGTACCCATCTGAAGAAAATTGTTGACAAACAGCGCTCCACTACACAGCACGCCAGAAAATCAACCTCATTTCAGGAACTTGCCTCGGGTATTAACCTTGGGGAATGGATAAATCTTGATAAAGATCAGTTTAAAAAAATGTATTTAAAACTCCCTGATTATGCAGCAGACAGATTAATCCCCTCTGTAAAGCTTATCTATCTTCTCAACAGCACAGAGCTTGACCGTATATTTGTTGAAGGCCAGGGAAATCAGAGGTTGAAAATATTTTTTCTCAATGGTGACAACCTTGTCCTGGAAAAGATAGAACTCTCAAATGATCTGTTTGAAACACCTGAGATGGGAACCAGGTTTGTAATGGGTGCAAGCCTTGATGACTTTGAGGAGTTTAAAGACCGCATCTATCCGGCTGACCGGTTTTTTAAGGCTCTTATTGATCTGTCATTTGACAAAATCAATGATCTTATTGAAGACCCTGACATCCTGCTTGAAAAAAATGGTGAGATTGTGCGGGCAGGTATATGGAACGAGACAAAAGCAGGCTATATCAAACTCGGATTTGAATATAAGGATGGCTTAAAGACAAATGTTCTTCTGGTAAACGGTAAAGAGTGGGCTGTGTGGGAGCTTGTAATAAATCTTAAGGGGAGCAGCCAATGAAACTATTCCCTGTTTTTTTAAAAATAATAAGATTTCTTTTTTATGGCAGCCTTGCAGCAGCCGGCTGTGCAGCCATTGTTCTAACCTTATTGATTTTCATATGCTCAAAGGATCTGCCAAAGCTGCCCCATCCCTTAAGCCGGATCATTGAAACCCCCAGAACTGAAATATTTGCCGCCTCGGGTCAAAGACTGATAGCCCTTGGTGTCAGGGAGTCAGTTCCTTTGAACAGAGTTTCAAAAAATTTTATAAATGCAATCCTGGCCGTGGAAGATCACAAATTTTATGAACACCATGGTATTAATAAATTAAGGACTTTAAAAGCACTCTATATTACACTTGTAAAACCTGGTAAAATCCAGGGTGCATCCACCATAACCCAGCAGCTTTCAAAAAATTTATTCTTCAGTTTTGAAAAATCATATCTGCGTAAATTTAAAGAACTTCTGGTATCCCTGCAGATCGAAACAACATCCACCAAAGATGAAATACTCCACGCCTATATCAACCAGATTCATTTTGGAGCAGGAACCCAGGGGATTGAAAAGGCATCAAGGGTATATTTTAACAAAAGTGCTGCAGATCTCTCCCTTAGTGAGGCAGCACTCCTTGCAGGACTTCCAAAATCCCCCAGCGAGTATAACCCCTATAAAAACTATGAAAAAGCCCTTAAAAGGCGAAACATTGTTTTAAAACGAATGACAAAGGTCGGGTTCATCTCCCAGCTCCAGGAGATGGCGGTTCTGGAGACAAAACCTGAACTGTCCAGAGAGCATGCTGATTCAAGGACCGGAAGCTACTTTCTGGATGCACTGATCAAGCAGCTTGTGCGCAAATATGGAGAAGAAGTTGTCTACCATGGCGGCATAAAAGTAACTGCAACAATTGACACAGACCTCCAGCTTGCAGCAGAGCAATCTGTTGAGAACGGACTCATACGTCTGGATGAATTAATGGGACTGAAAAAAGATGCCTTGGAACGCCCCCAGGCCGCCCTTGCAGCCATTGATACCAACTCAGGTGCTGTCAAGGCCATGGTAGGAGGCAGAAATTATTACAAGAGCGAATATAACAGGGCAGTAAACGGGCACAGGCAGGTAGGATCAGGTTTTAAACCCTTTGTCTATTATACGGCCTTTGAAAAACTTAATATGCATCCTGGAACCGTGGTTGCTGACATGCCGATTTCAATACATGTCAAAGGTGCACCTGACTGGAAACCAAAAAATTTCAGTAAAAGAAACCAGGGAGATATGATATTGAAAAAAGCCCTGGCCAAATCGGTAAATACGGTTGCAGCAAGGCTTGTTGAACAGACAGGACCTGAAGCAGTAATAGAAACCGCAAAAATATGCGGGATCAAAAGCAGGCTCAGAAACGTTTACTCGGTTGCCCTTGGCACCTCTCCGGTTACTCCGCTGGAGATGGCATCGGCATTTGCAACCCTTGCAAAGGAAGGCATAAGACATGAGCCTTTCATGATATGGCGGGTTGAAGACCATTTTGGACGTGTAATCCATGAACACATTGTCCAGGAAAAACAGGTCCTTGATCCTGCCACCACCTATCAAATCATTGATATGATGAAGGCTGTAATTAACCGGGGTTCCGGAGCCTCAGTGAGAAAACTCGGATTCACCCGGGCTGCAGCAGGCAAAACAGGCACCACAGACAGTTATAATGATGCATGGTTCATAGGATTTACCCCGGATTTATCAACTGCTGTTTGGACAGGATTTGATAAAAAGAAGAAACTTATCAACAAAAACAGAGGCGGCATAACCGGAGGCCGTGCAGCTGCCCCCATATGGACAGAGTTTATGAAAAAAGCCTTAAAAAACTCCCATAGGAAAGATTTCCCCATCCCAAAGGGGATACACTTTGTTTCAGTAAATGCAGTAACAGGGTATGCCCCGGGGAATAAAACCTTGAGCAACAGCGTTGAAACGTCTGATGTCAATCAGGAGATATATACCATTGCATTGAAAAAAGATCAGAAACCAAATGAACCGGTGGTAAACAGAGAAAAAAATGAAGAAGAACCATTCAATAAAGGAGAGGGAAATTGATCTGGCTCTTAAGGCATATAAGTGTTAGATTATGGCTCACAGCCATTATCAGTATGCCTGTGTCATTCTATATTGTCTCACAACCCGGGATTGTCCCGGATTTAATCAACCCGGTTGTTCTGTTTCTCTCAATTGTTTTACTTGTTTTTATTGTTTTCGGCAGCATCCTCAACCTCATCGGGAAGAAAATGATTTCAAAATACATAAAAGAGGGGGTTGCCTGGGAAAGGGCAGGAATTTTCAAAAGAAGTGAGGAAAAATATTATAAGGCACTGAGAATATACGACTCCTTTCTTATCTCACCTTTTTCAGCAAGATCCCTTGCAGAAAAGATTTCAGGGGCTGTTGCAAAGTTCATGGCTGTTACAGATGTTACTGATACAGCCTTTGAAAAGGCTTCAACCCTCTTTTTAAGGCTTTCACCCCATGATGAGGACATGACCCTTTTGTGGCTCCGACGGCTTTTTCAGACAAAGGATCTTGACTTAAAAACAATGGATCATGACATTCTCACCCTTATTGCGGAAAACCACCACACCAGCAACCGGATTCTGCCCCTGCTGACAAACATCTTTATTCAGCTTGAAAGAACAGATTATACAGCACAGAAAGTGTATAAACAGGCCCTTACCTATCTGAAAAAAGACAGCAGCAAAAGGGTAATAATACAGAAACTTGTGAGGGACAATGAAGAAGACGGACAAATCCCTTCAAAACTATCCTTTGCCAAATCTTCTCCTGTCACACGGGAAAGATCAAAAAAAAAGAGTAATATATCAAATCTTTTAAAAAAAATATTCTCACCTTTTATTAAACTTCCAGAACTTGTCATATCAACAGGGAAAAAATTTTTTCAGCTTATTTCCACAAATGAAAAATCAAAAACCTATATCAGATATTCCCTTATCTTCCTCTGCCTGCTGCTTGCAACCGGCATATTATTCAATACTTTTTCCATTGTCATGGGACCAAAGTCTGAAACCAGAAACGTAAAACCAGATCAGGTTACAGCCCCTGTTAAAGCTCCTCCTGCTCCTGAAATGCTCTACACCATACAGATCGCAGCTTTTCTCAGCAAACCCCATGCCCGGAAATATAGTGACCGGTTAATAAAAAGCGGCCTTGATGCAAGGGTTGTTAAAGTTAAAGGAAAAAGCAAGACATGGTTCCTTGTCAGGATATCAAAATTTAAAGACAAATCAAGCGCAGCAGCCTATGGACAAAAACTCAAACAGGAAGGACTGATAAAGGATTTTTTTGTTGCCAATAAGTAGATGGAACAAGTGGATGCCAATAAGTTGACATCATAAAATTAAAAATCTGATTGACATCATTATCATTTTCTGACAGGACTTAGTAGGATTTCTAATACAGTATTATTCAACTTTTTTGAGGGTTATACTGTTTTTAATTTAATTTAGGGAAACTATATGATTATTGGACTTGATGTGGGCGGCACCCATACTGATGTTGTTCTTTTAAACAATAAAGGCTTTATAAAAAAAGTTAAGGTTTTAACCCGGCCTTTAGATCTTTTCAACACTGTTCTTACGGGGATAACTGATCTTCTCAAGGATATTGACCCTGAAAAAATTGATAAAATCATTCTTTCCACAACCCTGACAACAAATGCCGTGGTTCAGCAGAATGTCAAACCCGTGGGCATTGTAGTATCATGCGGCCCTGGTATTGATCCTGACCTCTTTTCAACAACAGATCACTATTATAAGGTAAAGGGGGCCATTGACCACCGGGGCAAGGAAACGGAAAAAATAAATAAACAGGAAATCGAGGATATTACGGCAAAATTTAAAAAGGACAACATAGAATATGTTGCTGTAATTGGAAAATTTTCCGTTAGAAATCCATCCCATGAAATATTGATTAAAAGAATAATGAACAAACAGTTTAAAAAGGTATTCATGGGGCACAATGTTTCCGGCAATTTAAATTTTCCAAGGAGGATCGCAACCACACATCTGAATGCTGCAGTGTACAGCATGCACAAAGACTTTTTTACAGGTGTAAAAGATTCCCTGGATAAAATGGGAATAAAAGCGCCCATCCAGGTTCTCAAGGCTGACGGCGGTACAATGAGCCTTGATGCTTCCATTGAGTTCCCTGCCCAGACAGTCCTTTCAGGCCCTGCTGCGAGTATAATCGGCTCAATTCCCCATGCTGAAGAGAATATTGATACCCTGGTCCTTGATATTGGAGGAACCACAACTGATATCGCAATCCTTGTGGATAAAACTCCGATTCTTGAGCCCCTGGGGATAAAAAGGGGCATATATAAAAGCCTTATAAGATCTTTAAAAACATATTCAAAGGGCCTGGGAGGTGACAGCCATGTACAGGTGAAAGACAATGCCCTTATAATAGGCCCTGAAAGAAAAGATAGCGCCATGGCCTTTGGAGGCTCATATCCCACACCCACAGATGCGATGGTGTTTTTGGGACTAATGGATCAGGGCGATAAAGAGCTTGCAGGCCAGGGCATTAAACAGATTGCAGATAAACTTGGTATTTCCAGTGACAATGCAGCTGACCAGATACTTAAGACATTTGCCCGTATGATTATCAACCATTCCATGGACATGGTGGAACGTATCAATAAAAAACCTGTGTATACGGTGCATGAATTCATGGAGGGTTATAAAATAGATGTTAAACAGATACTCCTCCTTGGAGGCCCTGCAGAATCCCTTGCCGGAATAATAGAAGAAGTATCAGGCATTGAGACAAAGGCTGTCCCCCTCTCTTCCGTGGCCAATGCCATTGGTGCAGCCCTGGCCAGAACAACTTGTGAGGTCTCCCTCATTGCCGATACTGAACAGGGTATTGCCACAATACATGAAGAAGACTATGCTGAACCGATCTCCAACTCATATACACAGGAAGATGCAGTGGAGACTTCATATACGATTTTAAAAGAAAAAGCCCTGGCAATGGGTGCCCTGGAAGAAGAACTCAAGGAGGTTGAAGTGATAGAATCTCAAAGCTTCAATATTGTCCGTAATTTTTCTCCCAAGGGTAAGATATTCCGAATGAAAATCCAGATCAAACCCGGGTTAACCCACGGCTTTGAAGGGATGAAATTTGAAAAATGAAGGTGGCCTGATGCTTAAAGCAGAACATAAAACCGGTCTTGTTTTTTTCCCGGCCTTTGACTGGGCAATTGATCCCATACATCCAGAAAGAGAGGAAAGACTTCTTTACACCCAGGATCAGGTTGAAGAGGAGGGTATTTTTGATATTGAGGATATTGTGGAATACAAACCTGATATTGTAACCAGGGAAGATATCCGACGTGCCCATTTTTCCGTGCCCGATGAAGAGACCATTACAACCCAGTCCCACCTCATAAGTGCAGGCGGAGCAAAGGCAATTGCAAGGGCTGTCATGGAAAAAGAGGTTGAAACAGGCTTTGCCCTGGTACGTCCGCCGGGACATCACTCCATGCGGGTAAGCCATGGCGGCCGGGGGTTCTGCCACATAAACATGGAAGCAATCATGGTTGAATATCTCAGATCTGAATATGGTGTTAAAAAAATAGCCATTGTGGATACAGACTGCCACCATGGAGACGGCACCAACAATATTTACTGGCACGACCCCAATGTACTGTTTATCTCATTGCATCAGGATGGCAGAACCATGTATCCCGGCTCTGGATTTCCCAATGAACTTGGCGGCCCCAATGCCATGGGGACTAACCTTAATATTCCCCTTCCCCCGGGAACATCGGCAGAGGGATATCTTTATATCATGGAAAACACTGTAATGCCGGCCATAGAAGAGTTTAAGCCGGATATTGTTGTCAATTCAGCAGGGCAGGATAACCACTACACCGACCCTTTGACCAATATGAACTTTTCAGCCCAGGGATATGCTGACCTCACAACCATGCTGAAACCCGACATTGCAGTACTGGAGGGTGGATATTCCATTGAGGGTGCCCTGCCCTATGTAAACCTTGGCATTATACTTGCTCTTGCAGGGCTTGATTACTCCGGCGTGATAGAACCTGATTTCAACCCTGAAAAGCTGAGACAGTCCCGGGCCATAACAGACAGGATAATATCCACATCAGAGCAGATAAACTCAAGTTTCCGGCGCAGGGAAGAACTACGGGCAAATGCCGGTATACATGGCGAAATCCAGCAGAAGATAAGGGAGATCTACTATGATACAGACAACCTGTATGAAAGGCAGACAGAGAGAATAAGAGTTTGCAGGAACTGCGGAGGTACCCTTGAGATAGACTCAAAGGCAACCCCTGGCCAGCATGTCCTTGCCGTGCATATCCCCCACCAGGCATGCACTGAGTGCATTGAAGCAGGATACGAAATATTTGACAGGGCAGATGTCCGGGAATATGATAATGTCTTTCTCCAGGACAGGCCAAAAGATGTATATCAAATTAAGGCAGGATAAAAACCACTGCTGTGAGTATCCTGGAAAAAAGAGCTGAAATCCTGGATTGTGTCAGAGATTTTTTCAAAAAAAATAATTTCCTTGAACTTGAAACCCCCATAAGGCTCCCTGCAGTCATCCCGGAAGCCCATATTGATCCCTTTGAATCTGAGGCCTGGTTCCTCCAGGCATCACCTGAACTATGCATGAAAAGAGTCATTGCCCGGGGATATGATAAAATATTTCAAATATGCAAATGTTTCAGAAAAGATGAAAGAAGTGACAAACATCTGCCAGAGCTTACCATGCTTGAATGGTATGCTGTCAATGAAACCTACCTTGACCTTATGAACACCTGCCAGAACCTGATACGGCATATTGCAGCCAGGATGAAAACAGGCACAATTATAAAATACCAGGACACAAGGATTGATATTGAACAGGATTTTATCAAGCTTACAATTAAAGATGCTTTTTTACAATTTACAGGCAAAACAATGGAAAAAGCATGTGCCAGCGGCAGGTTTGATGAAATAATGGCCTTTGAAATAGAGCCAAATCTTGGAATTGACCAGCCGGTTTTTCTATATGATTATCCTCTGTCCACAGGCTCCCTTGCCAGAGCAAAACCAGATAATCCTTTACTGGTTGAAAGATTTGAACTCTATATTGCAGGCATTGAACTTGCCAACGGGTTTTCAGAACTGATTGATGTACAGGAACAGAAAAAAAGGTTTAAAACAGAGCTCAAATCAAGGGCAGGCATGGGCAGAAAAAATATACCCATGCCGGAAAAATTCCTTAAAGACCTTGAAAATATGCCTGAGACAGCTGGTATTGCCATGGGGCTTGACAGGCTTGTCATGGTATTCTGCAATTTAATATCCATTGACAAAGCCGTGGCTTTTACTCCGGAACAGCT
>CAZQJS010000049.1:0-22326 GCA_964593725.1 uncultured Desulfobacterales bacterium | reverse complement strand
AACGGAAAAAGTATATCCAGACCTCTCTTATTCCTTTTTAAAATATTCAGACAATGCTGTGTCTGGGCAATCAGGCTGAAACTTGAAAAGAGTCCTGGTCTGTTTGGGACTTACAAATAAAAAATAACCACCGAGAATTGCTGGTAAAAATCATCCGCTCCTTGACAATTTTGAAAAAAAGTTCTATTATTTCCATTTGCTATAAAGAGTAGGCTTGCATAGTCAGGCAAAGCATTGAATATTTAATTTTAAGGATTTGATTTATGAAAAGAACTTATCAGCCAAGCAGGCGTAAACGCACCAGAAAACATGGATTTCTGAAAAGAATGTCAACAAAGGCAGGAAGAGACGTTATCAACAGAAGAAGGGCAAAAGGAAGAAAAAGACTTGCTCTCTAGGCATGGAATTTAAGTATTGACAAAATTCTCATTTCCAAAGAACAGAAGAATACTTAAAAGAAAAGATTTCATAAGGATTTCAAAACAGGGGAAAAAGGTATTAACCAACTATTTCATAGCAATTATTACAAAGGGTGCAGGATACAACAATCGAATCGGAATTACTGCATCAAAAAAAGTCGGTAATGCCCCCCAGCGTAACAGGATCAAGAGGTTAATCAGAGAATATTTCAGACACAGGATAGAAAAAGAGACCGGGACAAAGGATATTATCATTATTGCAAGAAAAGGCATTGTTTCATTATCAAATAAGGAAATTAACAGCGAACTTGAAAAGATTTTCAGCAAGATTACACGATTACAATGATTAAACATATATTAATAATTTTTGTTAAAACATATCAATATTGCATATCACCATTTTTAGCACCGTCATGCCGCTTTTATCCGACATGTTCTGTATATGCAATCTCAGCCATTGAAAAATATGGCCCTGTTAAAGGCTGTTTCCTTGCAGTAAAGCGAATCTCAAGATGCCATCCTTTCAACCCCGGCGGCTTTGACCCTGTCCCATGACTTTTTATTCTTAAAACCCTGCTTTCTCCTGCCGGGCCAGACAAAAGATTGATTAACAATGCTTTTTCAGGTCAGGTTCAAAAAAAAATTTGAATTGTTTTTATGAATTATTACTGCATATGGTTTATTTTTAGGAGAAAAAATGAATGATGAAAAAAGGCTGCTTATAGCCATTGTCCTTTCAGTGGTCGTGCTTGTTGGATGGAATTTTTTATATGTTAAGCCCCAGGCACAAAAAAGAGCACAAAATATTACATCCACTGATCAACAGCAAAAAACTGATCAAACTCCGGCAAACCAGAACCAGACAGAACAGAAATCAAAACTATCTGATTATAAACCTGTCAATGTGGCAGAAGTTTCAGAAAATTCCGGGACTGCCCAGAATTTTTCAATGGGTGATTTCAGGACAATATCCATTGCCACGCCATTATACAGTGTCAAATTCTCCGAGTATGGAGCTGCCATAACAAGTTTCACACTGAACAAATATAAGGAGACCAACAAAAAGGACTCTCCCCTGAAAGAGCTGATACCCCGTGAAATTACACAGGGCATATTCCGGCTGAATCTCCAGGCAAAATCGATCCCGGACTTTCAATCAGCTGTTTTTAAAGCAGATACAGGCCAGGATAAAATAGTATTAAACAATGGTGAAAAAAAAATAACCTTTACATGGTCTTCCAGCCAGGGCATTGTTGTTGAAAAAATATTCACCCTCCATGCCGATAAATATCTGATGGATTGTGACATCATCATTAAAAACGGTTCTGCTGTACCATTGAATGATTCCCTTGGGATTTCAGTTGCAGGTTTTCTCAACAAGGCTGCTGAAAAAGCTGCAAGATTTACTTTTACCGGCCCCATGGCCCTTGTTGACGAAGAGCTTAAAGAAATTAAGAAAAAAAAGATTGAAAAAAAAGATACTTATATAGGCACCATTGCCTGGGCAGGCTATACAACAAGATATTTCATGTCATGTGTAATACCTGAAAAGCCAGTCAATGCCGAGCTTAAAATCACTAATTTCCATGATATTCTTACATCAACCCTGTATCACCCCATGGAACGCATTGATCCCGGGAAAATGCTCAAAATATCCCTTGGCTGCTTTATGGGGCCAAAAAGCCTTACTATTCTTAAACAAACCAATGCCTCCCTGATAAAAGCTGTTAATTTCGGCTGGTTTACTTTTCTTGCCAAGCCCCTTCTCGTGGCAATGAACATGATATATAAAGTAATACCCAACTATGGCATTGCCATAATCCTGCTTACAATATTTATAAAAATGATTCTATGGCCACTGGGCACAAAAAGTTACAAGTCAATGAACGAAATGAAAAAAGTACAGCCCCTCATGGCTGAAATAAGGGAAAAGTACAAAGACGATAAGCAGAAAATGAATAAGGAAGTCATGGCATTGTATAAGACATACAAGGTTAATCCGGTGAGCGGATGCCTGCCCATGCTTGCCCAGATGCCCATCTTTTTTGCCCTTTACAGGATGCTCTACCAGGCCATTGAGTTAAGGCATGCTCCGTTCATGGGATGGATTCAGGATCTGTCTGCCCCTGACAGACTTTTCCACTTTGATGTTTCCATTCCCTTTATGCAGGCACCTTACGGGATTCCTGTGCTGACAATTATCATGGGAGCGAGCTTTTTTCTGCAGCAGAAGATGACACCGACAACAGGTGATCCTGCCCAGGCTAAAATGATGATGCTCATGCCTATATTCATGACTGTTATTTTTATCAATTTCCCGGCAGGGCTGGTATTATACTTTTTTGCCAATAACCTTATTTCCATGGGACAGCAACTTTATATTCAAAAGAAATTCTCTTAAAGGAGGTATCTATAATGAAACAGACTCAAGAATTTGCCGGCAAAGATATTGACAGTGCAATAAAAAATGCCTGCTTTGAATTAAACCTGTCTAAATCTGACCTTAAATATGATATTATTTCCACGGGAGCTTCAGGAATATTTGGAATTGTCGGTAGAAAAAATGCAAAAATCCGGGTTGCATTGCCGGACAGCGGCTCTGGTACCGGGAAAAACAAAAATGATGACAATGGTGTGCAATCCATTGTTGACGAAGCATTTGGTGTAAAATCAAAAACAGGCAGGCCTGAAAAAAACAATAGAGCTAAAAAAGAGAAAACCAGGACAAAAACAAACAGACCAGAACCGGAAAAAGCACTGCAAAATAAAGAGACTAAACAGCAGGATAAACAACAGGATAAACCAGGGATTAAAAAACCTGCTGACAGGCCAAAGGAGCGCTTTGAAAGAGAGATTGTTGATGTTACCCGGGAATCCATTGACTTAGGCCTTGAGGCAATTAAAAAAATGATTGACCTTATTACAGATGAAGCCAGTGTTGATTTTGAAACCAGCAGGGACAGGCTTCTGCTCAAGGTAAGCGGCGGTAACTCAGGTATTTTGATTGGGAGGAAAGGTCAGACCCTGGAGGCCATGCAGTTCCTTACTGATAAAATTGTCAACAGAAAAAGCGAGGCCAGGGTCAGGGTTAAAGTAGATATTGAAGGATACATGGAAGCAAGAAAGACCAATCTGATCCAGCTTGCACATAAGATGGCTGAAAAAGCCAAGAAAACCGGCAGGCCTGCTACCATAAATCAGATGAGCGGCCAGGACAGGCGGATAATACACCTTACTTTAAAGGAAGATCCCAGAGTCAGAACCCAGAGTAAGGGTGACGGCTATTACAGAAGATTGATAATACTGCCGAAAAAAACCGGGTCCTTTAAAGAAAAAAGTAAACATGCCCAGGAAAAATGATAAAAGATACCATAGCCGCGATTTCAACTCCCCCCGGCAATGGAGGTATCGGTGTAATCAGGATTTCAGGTCCAGCCTCCCTTGATATCATATCAAAGCTGTTTGGCAGAACAAAGGCAGGGATAGAAAAATCCTTTACCTTTGAATCCCACAGGGTATACCATGGATATATTTTCGACCCTGACATGGAACTGCCCATGGATGAAGTCCTGGTCATACCCATGCTTGCGCCATCTTCCTACACAACAGAGGATATAGTTGAAATACAGGCGCATTCGGGAAATATTGTCATGCGCTCCATCCTTGACCAGGTGATTTCAAAGGGTGCAAGACTTGCCGAGCCAGGCGAGTTCACAAAACGGGCATTCCTTAATAACAGGATCGACCTTACCCAGGCAGAGGCTGTGGCAGACATTATAAATGCAAAATCTTCTAAATCTTTAAAAGCTGCTGCAGCTCAGAACAGCGGTATCATGAAAAAAAGTATTAAAGAATTAAAAAGTGAACTGCTTGAACTTTTGACCGGACTTGAAGCTGCCATAGATTTTCCCGATGACACAGATATTACTTTTTCACCCGGCCAGGGACTCAGGATTGTAAAAAAAATTGCCTTAGAGTGCAAAAGATATATTAAACTATATGATGATACATGTTTTATCAGAGAAGGCATTAAGCTTGCCATATGCGGTGCTCCCAATGTAGGGAAATCAAGCCTCATGAACCGGCTCCTTGAAGAGGAAAAATCCATAGTCACACCCATTCCAGGAACAACACGTGATCCGATCCAGGAGAGCCTTAATATAAACGGTGTAAGTTTTACCATCTCAGACACAGCAGGAATCCATTCCACCAATGACCTTGTTGAAATCATAGGTATGGAAAAGGCAAGGGAGCATATTGCAGATGCAGACCTTATTTTATACATGAAAGAGGCAAACCAGAAAATCAGAGAAAAAGAACTTGACCATGTAATTCCAAAGGATAAAAAGGTTATTTTTGTAATAAATAAAATCGACCTCGTGGAAAGGAAAGATAATTTCAGTCTGCCTGACCTGCCCGGGCCTTTTCAAAATATTCCCAGTATAGGGATATCAGCACTTAAAATGACTAAAATTGACGAGCTTAGAAAAATGATTATAAATATAGCTGTCAAAGACCTGGATGTGAATTCCGGCAGCATTGTTCCAAATCTGCGGCACAGGGAGACTTTAAAGGATGCACTGTTTAACCTTGAGTCTGCAGAAAAGGCAATGCTTAACAAAGATCCTGAAGAGACCATAGCATTTGATATTAAAAACAGCATCAATGCCCTGGGCAGAATTACAGGTGAAACCGCTGAAATAGATATTCTTGACAATATTTTCAATAATTTCTGCATAGGAAAATAGAGGAATAAAATTATGACCCTGGACTTAAAAGAACATTTTGTAAAATATGAAGCACTTGTTACAATGATTGATCAGATTTTTAATCGGGTAAAACAGGAATTCCCAAGGGAGGTTTTCTGCAGGGAAAAGTGCAGTGACTGCTGCTATGCGATCTTTGATATAACAATAATAGAAGCTTTATATATTAATAGTAAATTTAAAATAAAGTTTACCGGCACTGAAAAACAGAAAATTATTGACAAGGCATCCAAAACAGACCGGGTGCTTGCAAAGCTGAAAAGAAATATCCAAAAAGAACTGCACCAGGGTAAAAATGAGGTGGAACTCCTTGCAAAAATGGGACAGGAACGGGTCAGATGCCCGCTTTTAGGCGATAATGACCTTTGCATCATGTATGAAAACAGGCCGATCACATGCAGACTCTACGGCATCCCCACATCCAGTGCAGGTATGAGTCATATATGCGGAAGAACCAATTTCAAGGAAGGAGAAAAATATCCAACCGTTAATACAGATAAAATCTATTCCCAGCTTCAGCTCATTTCTGCTGAAATGATCAAGGCAATAAAATCAAAAAACATCAGGATGCATGAAATGCTCATACCCATCTCCATGGCGCTGATTTCCAACTTTAATGAAGATTATCTGGGAGTGGAAAAATAAAAGGGGGACAATATAAAAAATGGAAACTTTTTCAAAGGAAGAGATAGAAAAAAAGAAAAAATTGATCTTTGAAAGCATGGGCAAACGCGGCCAGAGACAGATTTTAAAAATAGGTTATGAAAAGTGGAGCCCTTTTGCCGATCCCAAGGACCCGATAGATATAAGAAAAGATAAAACAAAACGCACATCCCAGGCACTGTTAAGAGAATTTTTACAGCAGACCAGCCATGAAGGTTATTCCAATGAATTTGCCCAGGGTGCTCTGGACATGTGCTTTGGTATTGTTAATGAAGATGAAAAAATAAGGGGTATGTTTGAATTTTCAGTGTGGTACAGAAAACTTTTAAAAAAAGAAGGCCATGAAGACAACCTATGAAAAAAAGATAATTTTTGAAATTGTTAATAACTCAGAAACCAGAATTACCCCCCTGAACCTTATTAAAAAGACTGTTAAAAAAACAGGCATAACACCAAACCATGTCAAAAAATTATTAAAAGAACTTCTGGACGAAAAAGAACTTGCCTATACCTGTTTTTTCGGTTCCACATATATAGAACCAGGCTTTAGTAAACCAGTGCAAATATCTGAACATTTTGTCCTGACTCCCCATGGTATAAATGAGCCAGACAGCACAGACATCATAAATATCTTTATCGCTCCCGGCATCTCCTTTGGCTCAGGAAGGCATTCAACAACCAGACTTGCCCTCAAGGCCCTGGATCATGTGGCAGTATCCGGTGGAAAAAGCCAGCCCGGGCCTGAAACAGACGGGCATAAAGGGCTGGACATTGGTACGGGCTCCGGGGTTCTGGCCATTGCAGCATGTAAAACCTGTGTATCCAAATGCCTTGCCCTGGATATTGATCCAAATTCCATTGCAGAAGCTGAAAACAATGCTATAATTAATAATCTTGAAACAAAAATAAGGGTTTCAGATAGAGATGCAGCAGAAATAACGGGAAAATTTTCCCTTATTCTTGCAAACTTAAGATACCCGACCTTAAAAAAGCTTGGGGAAATTATAACTAACCTGTCTGAAAAAGAGACTGTTTTAATCATGTCCGGCATTAGAACCCATGAGAAAGAAAGCCTTATAACCCTGTATGCTGAAAATGGGTTTAAACTTATTTTTGCAAAAGATGAAAAAAACTGGTCATGTATTGCAATGGAGAAGCATGATAATCCGGGAGATTGAATAAAATGTCAAGGCATTGCTTTGTAATATCCATAATACTGCTTTTCAGCACAGTTCTGTTTGCAGATATCTATTACTGGGTTGACAAAGATGGGATAAAACACTTTTCCAATGTTTCCATGCCTTTATCAAACATAAAAGTAACAAAAGAGGAGGAAAAACTTACTTTAGCCCCTTCTTGCAAAATCAGTAAAAAAAGCATCTATAAAGTTATCAAGGTCTATGATGGAGATTCCATCAAGGTCAAGGGACACAAACTTATATTCATTGTAAGGCTTGTGGGCATTGATGCCCCGGAAACAGGGGGATATTCATATACTGGCCAGCCCTTTAGCATGCAGGCAAAAAAATTTCTTCAGGACAGTATAGAAGGGAAAAAAGTGGCTCTGAAAAGTTATGGCCTTGGAGGCTATAACAGGCAGCTTGCCGAAGTTTTTATTAATAATAAAAATATCAACCTTGAAATACTTAAAAAAGGCCTTGCCGAAGTATACAGGGGTAAAACCGCAAAAGGTATTAAAAAATCCCTCTACCTTAAGGCCCAGGCCCGGGCCAGAAAAAACCGCAGGGGCATCTGGTCGTTAGATCCAGGGGAGTATAAAAGCCCGGGGAAATGGAGAAAAGAGCATCCCAGAAAATAATGGAATGCTTCACACTATCTCAAACTAAAAGGGAATATCATCTTCGGGTTCTATGCTGCCACCGGAAATACCACTGCCCGTATCACCCTGGACATTTCCAGTCTGACCCGGATCTGACGGCCCGGAATAGCCCTGGCTGGAATTGCCTGAATAGGATCCGCTGTCTGCTCCTGTGTCCTGTCTTCCCCCCAGAAACTGAACGTTATTTGCTACAATATCAGTGACATAATGTTTCTGGCCATCCTTTTCATAATCACTTGTCTGAATTCTTCCCTCAATATATACCTGTCTTCCCTTGGCAAGGTATTTTTCACAAATCTCACCAAGCTTGCCAAAAACAACGATTCTATGCCATTGGGTTCTTTCTCTTTTCTCACCGGAAGCTTTGTCAACCCATTCATCGCTGGTGGCAACACTGAAATTAACTACTGCTGTACCCTGCTGGGAATACCTTATTTCAGGATCCCTTCCCAGCCGTCCGATAATAATAGCTTTATTTATCCCTGCCATGTATAACTCCTGTTATATAATAAATAATTTAATCAAATATCTGACCATTTATTTGATCATTTATTTGACCATTAGTATTACCCGAATATAAAATCTGTGTCAAACAAATATATTAAACCCGATTATTGACTTTGGATCAAAAACTTGCTATTGTCCCTGAACAAACTGAAAATGCGGTGCGATTTTCACTGTTCACAGGTTTTCTGTAAGGCCCGGCCCAATTAAAATATAATAGCAAAACCAATACCTTGAAAAAAACAGCCTTTGAAAAAAGAGTGAAAAGAAAAATAATTGCAAGGGAACATACATTCTTTGCATCCTGTGCCCCGGGTTTAAAAACCCTTCTTGCAAATGAAATCATGGCTCTGAACATGAGATCAGAAAAAATAGCAATAAAAAAGGGCGGGCTTGAGTTTTCCGGCAAACTCCATGATTGTTACACAGCCAACTTGAAGTTAAGATGCCCCATTAGAATTTTGATGAGAATCGGAAGATTTAAAGCGGAAAATTTTTCAACCCTTGAAAAAAAACTCATGGATCTTGATATTGAGCTTATACTGAAGACAGATACAAAACTTAACTTCTATGTTTCAGCAAAGGGATCAAGGCTGTACCACACCAGTGCCATTGCCAAAAGAGCCGATAAAATACTTACCTGCAAATTGTCAAAAACCCCCGGGGGTATAATAACAAAAGAAAAAAACAGACCAGTAATACAGGATATATTCATACGGGCAGAAGATGATCATTTTGAGATATCCATTGACTCAAGCGGAGGCCTTCTGCACAAAAGAGGTATTAAAAAGTTGACAAGCCATGCACCGTTGCGGGAAAACCTTGCCTGGGCAGTACTTATGTTCACAGGTTTTTCCAAAAATGATATTCTCATTGATCCCATGTGCGGGTCTGGGACTTTTTCCCTGGAAGCATGCCTTTTTAAAAATAATATTCCCCCGGGATTTTATAGAAACTTTGCGTTTCAATCGTGGCAGTGTTTCAGAAAAGAAAAATGGAAATACATAAAACAACAGGCACAAGACCGGTTCAGATCCTGTGACAATGTAGAAATATTTGCATCTGATATTGATATAAAGGCTGTATCAGCTTTGAAAAAAAACCTTTCCAGGCACAGCTTAAACAACAATATTGACCTTAACGCCCATGATTTTTTTTCCATTAATCCAAAACAGTTTACAGAAAAAAAAGGAGTGGTTGTACTAAATCCTCCCTATGGGAAAAGGGTTGGAAAGGACCTTGAAATATCCTGCTTTTATAATGAGATTAAATCAAAACTGAAAAAGGATTTTAAAGGGTGGCGGGTTGGAATCATAGCACCTGAAAAAAGATTATTAAAAAGATGCAGCTTCCAGAAAACCAACATACGGCCATTTTACCATGGCGGCCTTGATATCTTTCTCATGACAGGTGTGGTTTAAAGAGAAATACCACAAAAATCAGAAACAGGCTTTGGAACCAAAGGAGGGGCACACTTTTATAATGCCCGGCATGACTGTATTTCTGCCATTTAGTTTTGCCTTGTACATCATTGCATCGGCATCATGTATAATCCGGGCCATATCCAATGACATGGCATGCCCTGAGGCGACACCAAAACTTGCCGTAACATTTATGATTTTACCGCTTTCCAGTTTTATTCTGCAATTTTCAATGCTCTGCCTGATTCTTTCTGCAAGTTCCATTGCCTTTTGTCTGCCGGTTCCGGGAAGAATCGAGATAAACTCTTCACCTCCGTAGCGTGCCAGAACATCAGAAACCCTGATATTCTTTTTCACAAGCAGGGCAACCTTTTTTAATACCAGATCCCCTGCCTGATGCCCATGGGTATCATTGATCTTCTTAAAGTGATCCAGATCAAACATGAAAACCGACAACTCTTTTCCATGCCTTGCAGCACTGGAGATATTTCTCTTAAGCTGTACTTCAAGCTCGCGCCTGTTATAACATTTTGTCAAGGGATCAATGGCAGCAGCATCGGACAATTTTTTCATTCCGATCCGCCGGGATATAGCTGTCTGGGCTGTTTTTAAAACCATATCCATCTCATCTGCACAAAAGTCAAGCACCCTTTTGCAGGTCACTATATAGACCCTTGCTGAACAGCCATTGACTTCTATTTTCCAGGATGTGATGTCACCCATATCAAGCTTGTTTTCATCTTCCTCCGGATCTTTTGAATAATCCTGCATCAAAGCACAATTAAAATAATTTAATCTCTCTTTATCCCCTATGTTAAAATCCCTTTTAACTCTCCTTTCAAAAGGTTTCCTGCACTTCCCCGGGTCAAGCCAGATATCCATTTGATGATTCTGTTTTATTGCAAAGGCAAAAAATCTATAGTTAATAATGGATTTAAGACACTTGGACAACTCGCTGATTATTTCCCTGGTGGACTCTTTCTGGTGTATATTGATGATATAATTTGTAAGTTTTTTATGGTCTGCCTGTTTCCCAGCGGGTTTAAGCATGGATGAAAAAATCATGGATATTTTACCGGATAAATCGAGCATTGCCATTTTATTTTAGATCCCCGCACCTGTTTTTTAATTATTTATATACTTTCAAAACACTCAGCCCCATAAATTTGCAATTATGATGCCAACGGAGGACACAGGGTATAATGTGTATGAAATATGCTATATTAGGAATATTTATTCCTATAACTGTAGTATAAAATAGAAAAATTAATACAAAAAGGTGTCAAAAAAGTGACATTATTACAAAATACAGACTATAGTAACCCTGATCGCAAACCCTTTGAACAGCAATATGCTACCCGGGCCTTTTACTGATCAAGTACAATAATTACCCTGCACTCTTTAAAAAAAGAGTGGCGCTCAACTATTTTTTCTATTGTTTCAGAATCTGATTTGTTAAGAATGAGTGAATTCTTATCTTCACCTGTTCTCAGACCTTTTACTATTAAAGGATTGTCACCAATCCTCTCATTGGCTAATGCTTTTTTCAAGCTTAAAAAATACTTGCACACACCGTATTGAACCGCATAATCCCTGTTAATATAGACCGAACTATATATTTCATCACCATATTCATTTTTTATAACAGGATAGAGCACAGGTTCAAATTTAAGGCCCCTGGCATCTAAAATAAATCCAGTGTATTTTCCCCTCTGTTTCTGTGTACTGCTGTTGGTATCAATTGATTCTATTTCAGGAATCTGAACTATCTCCCGGGGCAGAATAAATTGTAGAAAACTGCCATACATTGAAGTTGCGACTTTTATTTCAAGGGCACCGTCGGAAGTATAGCGCTGTTTCACTGCAGAAACATGGGAGATTGTGTTCTCAATCTGTGCCATGACAGTATCATTGGATGCAACAAATTCCTTTACGCTCTTTTCTGCAATTCTTATTTTTTTAAGTATTGAAATAAGGTTTACAATGGCATCTGCCTTTGCAGCACCAGGGATTGAACTGGATGGTCTGGTCTTATCTTCCTTGGATGGAGATGCATTACCCTTTGCTGTTATCAATCCTGTGCTCCAGTTAATGGTTCCCCTGGCAAACCCTGTAATGTATCCGCCTTCAGAGCCCCCTGCCCGGCCTGCCGCCACCGGCACAGGAAAAAAAAACAGACCGGCAAGAATCACAATTACACTTTTAAAACCTGTTTTTTCAAGATATCCTGCACTATTATTTTTCATTTAGATTTTTAAATATTTCTCTTCAATAAACCGGGTTATGGCATCAATATCCTCTATGCCGAACCTTGGGACATCAGGGGCATAGTCTGAGTCTGAAACAAAAGCGTCCAGGTTTTCATCTTCCATGCACAACGGCTCTTTATGTCTGTCATCTTTTCTGAATATCTCAATTTTAGGCAGGTCTTTTTTCTTAAACCCTTCCACCAGAACAATGTCCATATCAGATAAATAGGCTTGAATTTCCCGTACAAGTTCAAGCTCTTCATCCTTTACCAGGGCAACTATTCCCGGAGCAATCACAAGGGTTGCGTTGGCGCCTGCTTCCCTGTGCCGCCATGAGTCCTTGCCCTTTTTATCCATGTGAAAACCGTTATGGGTGTGTTTTACAGTGCCGACAATATATCCTTTTTCCTTTAATCTCCTGATTAGTTTTTCAATCAGAGTTGTTTTGCCTGCCCCTGACTTACCCACAATAGAAACTATATTCAATTTTATTCCCCGTCCATCATAGATGTTTCATGTATAATAGATTAAAAAATTAATTACTATGTAAAGAAAAGTCAAGGATGATCAATCCTGATTTTTCCTGTTTTCCACCATTATATTTATAATTTCCCTTATATCTGCATCTGCCGATTCAACATCAAGGGTGCAGCCGCCTGCGCCATCATGTCCGCCGCCATTGTAATTTGAAAGAAGTCTGCCAATGTTTACCTGACTTTTATTATTAAAAATACTTTTGCCCACACTTAAAAGTATATGTTTATTATCTCTGTTTTTTTTTCTTATTGTAATACCTGCAATTGTATCCGGGAAAAGATGATATACAAGGAACCTGTTTCCCATGGGAACTGTATCAAGATCTCTGAAGTCGGTTATGGTTATACCTGCCCTGGTTTTTGTATATTTTCTTAAATGTCGTTCAAAAACCATGTTCTCTTCTCTCACACAGGCAGCTCTTTTTTTCACCTCTTTATCCTCCATGACATCATTAATACCCATGCTTTTCAGCAGGGATACAAGCCTGTTCCAGTATGGTGGGTCAGATTCATCCCTGTTCTTTACGGTCATGGATAGAAGAATATAGGGATAATTCTGAAAATTTACCACCTGATCTTCTGTCAGTCTGGCAGCATCAATAATATCGGTCTGGGCCACAAGTTCATCAAAATCCCTTTTTAAAAGCCCTTTTTCCCTGTAATATTTATAAACAATCCCCGCGGCCGAAGGCGCCAGCCTGAACGCACCAGCTGTTTTTAAAGCAGGGGTATTGGAAACATGGTGATCAAACCAGACAGAACATCTTTCATCATGGGGCAGATTAGCCATAATATCTCCGTTTTTAATTTCAACTGCGCCCTGCTGAACATCCCCTGGTTCAATCCACTTTATGGGTTCAGTGATATGCTCTGCAAGCTCCAGTAAAACTGCACATACCACACCGTCAAAATCTGGTCTGGTGACTATTCTCATTATTTATATATCTTCAACTTCCCGGTATTTTAATTTTTAATTATATTCAGAAACCTGGAAAATACCATGCGCAGGTAACTGATGGTGACATTAAAAAAGAGTCTTTTATCATAATTGGGATTTTTTGTCTTCCCAAGAAGGGAGAGATAGTGAACCTGGTCTGCAACACTGATGGTACAACCCCTGGCATGTATAAATCTCTTTTTCCCCTGTGTAAGCCGCGTTATTAACGGTTTTATATTCTTTAAAAGCATATCATTGGATTTTGTTCTGCCCTCATCAATCTCTGATTTTTTTTTATAGCTTGATTCTATTTTAATTGTTTTCCCATGGATTTTGCCTTCCCAGGAGGTACAATCTCCTGCAAACAGAACTTTTTCCCCCTCTTCCAGGTCAAGGGGTTTGTCCACCTTACCAATTACAACACGCACTCTTCCCATTTTATTTTCTATCCCGGGATCAAAGCCTTTAAAAATATGCATTGCTTCCTGTAGAGCTCCTGGGCATCCTCCCCAGCAATAGTCCCGGCCTTCCGGAAATTTACCCACAGTACATGAAACAGCTTTATGATTTTTAAAATAACTATCAATGCGTTCCATGCAAAAGGCAAAATTTTTTGTTTTTTCCCGGATTTCGTCAAGGGGGTAATCACCTGTTACATCAATATCATCCAGGCTAATGGGGCCAAACCCTCTTTTTGATGTCAGACTCAGATGTTCAAGGTCCAGGGGATCAACATGAACCATATGACAGCACACCGTGTCCACTGCACATGAGTTTGTGCCCATGATGATTGCCCCCAGTGGAAACGGATCAGGAGTCAGCATCATCTTCTGACCTGCAATAATACCGTCAATGGCAATGAATTTCGGCTGAACAACCTCCTGGAGATCGGCAATTTTCTCTTCCAGATGTATATTATGGTCAACAAGCCTGTGTCTGTCATCCTGAATACCAATGAAGTTTTTCAGACTGAGTGTCAGCCTTGTCCATGGATGTGCCTTAAACTTGGGCAGATTAATTAAAAAGTCGCTCTTTACAACAGATTGGGGAATAAAGACCCTGTCTCTGAGTCTGCCGGGTTTTTCAAGCTTTACAGGAACGCTCTTTTCTTCATCAAAATAGTATGTCCTGACCCCATGCCTTTTGATAACATCAATATAGCCTGCATTCTTAAAACAGAATCTTGTGGGGATAGTTATTCCGCATCTCTCCCCCACACCTATCTCTTTTACACCCCTGGAAGCTCCTTTTACAGCATCCAGAACACCGTCCAGAAACTCCCTGCGTGTAAAGGCATGGGGAAAGATTTCAGGGTGTGCAATCACTGTATTTGGTTTTAAAAGGACTCTTCCAAAGGGTTTAACCCCAAGTTCTTCCATGCCCTGGCTGATAATCCCTGAAATCATTTCAGGATCATACCCGCTGCATCGTCTTATAATCACTTTCAGTTTCAATTTTTCTCCCCCTGATATCCACTTTAAATGAGAACTGTTATGATACTAACACAAATATAAATCAAATTAAAAAAGATTTTTATTAACCTTATTTAATGCAGATGGTATAAAATAGTATTTTAACCAAGCATTGCAGGAATTTTCCAATGAAACTGATTGATGCCCACTGCCATTTGCAGGACCCAAGAATATTTACAGCCCATGGCAGTATAGTCAGGCGGGCTGAACATGCCGGAGTTAAGTATATGGTATCGTGTTCAACCCATGAACAGGACTGGACTGATACCCGGAACCTCTCTTTGATCCATGATTCTGTTATTCCCTGTTACGGGATACATCCATGGTTTGCCGCAAGTTCCTCTATCGACTTTAAAGAAAAACTTAAAGCTTTCTTACAAGCTGAAATATCAAGAGTTAAAAAAAAATTTACACCTGGCCTGGGAGAAGCAGGGCTGGATTTTGCAATAAAAAAACCGGACAGAGCCCTTCAGGAAAAAATCTTTACTGACCAGCTTGCCCTTGCAAAGGAGATTAAGCTTCCCATCTCCATACACATCAGAAAAGCCTGGGATCTTTTCATCCATATAATAAAAAAGATAGGTCCCCTTCCTGGAAAAGGCTTAATACACTCCTATTCAGGCTCCCCTGATATGATACCGCTCTTTGAAAAATATGGACTTTACATATCTTTCTCAGGCTCCATAACATACAAGGGGGCAAAAAAGGTGATAAAATCTCTGAATGCAGTATCCTGTGACCGTATACTGATTGAAACCGACAGCCCGGATATCACTCCAGGCATGGTTTGCAATGGAAAAAAAAATATATTGAACAGGCCTGAAAACCTGGTATTCATAGCAGATATTGCTTCACAAATACGAAAAATTACGGTAAAAGAGATTGCAGCCTTAACCTGTAAAAATGGATTAAGATTATTTAATGTATCAGGATAACAAAAAACCATGAAGAGTATCTTGCTGGTTGGAATCGGTGGGTTTTTCGGAGCTGTCATGCGCTATCTTGCGGCTTCATGGTCCCAGGCTCTGTTAAAGGACTTAAGCTTTCCCATTGGCACTCTTATTGTAAATATTTCAGGCTGCCTTATTCTTGGGCTGTTAAACGGATTTGCTGAGAATCACAGCTTTTTCACAGCTCAAATAAGGTTGTTCATGTTTGTGGGAATACTTGGCAGTTTTACAACCTTTTCAACATTCAGCTTTGAAACCATTAAAATGCTCCAGAACGGAAACACTTCCCATGCATTGCTTAACATTGCACTGCAAGTGATAGCCGGACTTTTTGCAGCATTTATTGGTTTCCAGATTGCATATAAATCATAAAAAACAGATCAATGACCATGGATCAATTTTCAAGGACAAGACAGCTTCTGGGAACCAGAGCATTGAACAGGATCAAACATGCAAAGGTTGCTGTGTTCGGCCTGGGTGCTGTTGGGTCTTTTGCAGTGGAAGCCCTTGCAAGAACCGGAATAGGCACCTTCAGCCTCATCGATTTTGACTCAATAGAGCCAAGCAATATCAACCGTCAGATCTATGCTCTTTATTCAACTATTGGAGAAAAAAAAGCAGAACTTGCCCAAAGGAGAATAAATGATATAAACCCTGAAGCCATTGTTGAAATTCATGACTCCTTTGCAGACAACAACAGCATAGACCCTCTGTTATCAAAAGGTTTTGATGTGGTAATTGATGCCATTGACGGACTTAATTCCAAAGTAAACCTTATCGTAAAAGCAAAAACAAGGGGGTTGAAAATTATATCAAGCATGGGAGCTGCCGGAAAAAGGGATTCAACCATGATTAAAACAGCAGACCTGTTTGAAACAAGTGTCTGCCCCCTGGCACGGTTTGTAAGGCGCAGGCTCCGCAGACGAGGCATTTTCAGAGATGTTCAATGTGTCTATTCAGAAGAAAAACCAACTGGTATTATAATGAATACTCAATCCATGGAGATTGAACATGAATCAGGCATAAAACCGGATCATGGCAGAAAACGATCCTCCCTTGGTACTGTACCGTATATAACAGGAATCTTCGGATTGATGCTTGCCAATCTTACAGTTGATACCATTATCAATCAAACCCCCTGATAACTTTATCGGATTTTACTCCATGTACCATGGCTACAAGTTCTTCCACAGCTTTAATCATTGTGGCAGACTGGGCATTCATCTCCTCTGACGAACCTGCAGACTCCTGGGAAGATGCTGCATTTTTCTGAATTGCACTGTCCATCTCAATCAAGGCTCTGTTGATCTGTTCTATTCCTTCTGCCTGCTCCCTGGAGGCCGATGAAATTGACCCAACAAGCTGTCCAACAGTATTAGTAACAGTTATTACATCATTAAAAACCTCATTTGTCGAGCTTACAAGCTTTACACCATTATCTATTCTTTTTACTGTATCTTCTATTAAGCCTGCTGTATTTTTTGCAGCTTCTGAAGCACCCATGGCAAGATTCCTAACCTCGTCTGCCACAACAGCAAACCCAGCACCTGCTTCCCCGGCCCGGGCTGCTTCCACAGCTGCATTCAATGCCAGAAGATTTGTCTGGAATGCTATTTCATCAATGGTGTTGATAATCTTTGATGTCTCACTGCTTGCCTTTGATATATCCTGCATTGATCTTATCAATTGATCCATTGAAGCATTGGCCCTGGAAACGGTTTCATCAGCATTTTTCATTAAACTGTCTGCCTTGCCTGCGTTTTCTGCATTTATCTTTGTCATGGAGGATATCTCTTCCATGGATGCTGACGTCTCCTGAATAAATGCTGCCTGGTTTGCTGTTGATTCTGCAAGATTCCGGCTTGCAGTTGAAACCTGATCTGATGCACCAGCCACCTTGATCGAACCTGTATTAATTGTCCCGGCAATATTGTTTATCTGCCTGGTTATTTTTGAGATCACAAAAAACAGAACTGTTGAAATAGTTACAATGGAAATGATGCTGATAATTACCAGAAGATTACTGATCTGTTTTTTAATATCAATAATACTTTTCCGAATCTCCTTTCCAACATTTTTGACTGCCGTGGAATTGCTCTCAGATATATTATTCAGCATGGATGAGAACTGTTCAGTTATCTTTTTTGATTCCAGGTTAAGTGTATCTGTTGTCTCCTTATCATTGCTCTTAATAAGTTTAATAAACCTTTTGTCCATGGATTTTAACTGATTATTCATGGTCTGCCTGGTTACACACAAGAGAACTGTTGCAAGAACATCCTGTTCAAACTTTACAGGCTTTTTTATAATCATAACCTCTTTATCGGTCCTGGATTCCTCCAGTATTTTATTGATTTTTCTCCTGGCACTGCCATTTTTGATATATTTTTTTATTTTGATACTGTTTTTATTATAATAACGGGTAAGGGGTCTGCCGTCAGGCTTCAGAAAAATCACATAGACCACATCTCTGCCTAAAGAAGCTGATTTCACATATGATATCAATGTTGAAAAATCATTGGATAAAATTGCTGCCGGTGCAACTTCTGCCAAAAGAGCTGCCAATGATTCCATATTATTCTTCAGGGACATTTCAAAATCAAAAGCAATGATATCCTTCTCTTTATTAAGGGCATTGGTGGTTTTAGCAATAATGCGTGTGCCGACAAACTTTGGCATCTTGTTCAGGCTGTTTGTGACCTCTTTACCCAGGATAGCAAACTTCTCATTTATTTTAGTATTATTGGATTTTAAAAGTGCTGCAACCGAACCTTCCATCTGATTCAATAATTTCTTCTGGATTATGATAACACCTGTTCCAAGACCCGCAACAACCAATACAAATGATATAAACACCAGGGTTAACAATCTTGCCCGCATGCTTTGTTTTTTTAACAAGTGGAACATAACCGCGCTCCTTTTAAAATTTAAAACAGGTTAACACTCTATCTGTAGGCTCCAACCTTAAGCTTGGCCTGCAGATCCTCCACTCCCCGGTAATCAAGGGCATCTGTCCAGCCGATAATTTTTGCATCTTTTGCTGCCCTGTCACCTGGTTTTAACTGTTTCAATGCTTCAACCACCTTATTTGCAGCTTGATCTGAAGTCTTTTTTGTTTTTGCAATGGGCCATTCAGGATAAAGGGCTGTACTGCAGACAAAGGGAAAATTTCCATATTTTTTCTGACTTATAATTTTAAACTCTGAAAGCTCAATTGTTCCTGCTGCTGCCATTCTCTCAAGCGTATCTGTCCTTACAGTACCTGCATCTGCCACACCGTTCTGCACAGCAAGCACTACATTATCGTGTTTACCCCCGAATTCGAGCTTTGCAAAATCCTTTAAAGGGTTTATGCCTGAATTAAGAAGTTCCATATAGGCCATCTGCCATCCGCCAAAGGACGATTTTTTTACCGCCATAAAAGTTTTTCCGGGCAGGTCTTTTACAGAATTTATTTCGTTGTTTTCTTCGCTGGTAAAGATCACACCGCCAAATGATTTCAGGGCTTTACCCTGCCTTGAATTAACCATGGTTGCTATTGCCTTTGCCCCGTATCTTACCTTTGCCGTTATGAACATTGACGAATTAACCAGAAAAAAATCAACCTGGTTTTTTTCAATGGCAGAAAAAACTGCATCAAAATCAAGTGGTACAATTTTATAATCACCCATGCCCTTTGCTGACAGATATTCCCCTGTACTCTTCCACATTTTCAATGCTTTGACAGGGCCGTTTTTTGCAAGAACACCAATTTTGTAACTATCTTTGGCAAAACAATAATCAACTGAAATAAGGATGAAAACAGACAGGACAAACATTAAAAGCCGCTTCATAATCAATCTCCTTTGTTTAACATTGAGTTGTGAATTTATATAAATATACGACCAAAACATTTCGCTTAGCTCTTATGTATGATAAGTCATCTTACTTATGACGAATTGATTGTTTTGTTATATTCTTACAATAGATTGATATTTGATGCTTGTCAATAAAAAAATCCTCTCCGGTCTGACCCTGTTCTGATATTTACGAACAGGGTCAACCGACGAATTCGCTGAACCTAATACACCCCCAGAACCCGGAGATAATCGGTCCTTTTTCTGAGTGCTTTCAGCATCTCCTTTGATTCATCACTTTTAATATCAAGTTCCAGGTCAGCGTAGAACAAATATTCCCAGGGTTTTCCCGGCATTGGCCTGGATTCGAGTTTAACAAGGTTAATGCCATAATCAGAAAACACCTTCATAACATTAAAGAGCGCTCCCGGGCTGTTCACTGTTGAAAAGATTATGGATGATTTTTTCCCTGGGCCACTTGCCTTACCACTCTTTGATATTATTGCAAATCTTGTATAGTTCCTCGGGTTGTCCTCCACACCCCTTTCAAGCAGAACCATATCAAAAATATCAGCTGCCATGGCGCTCCCAATGGCTGCCAAAGTCAGATCATTGGAGCGGGCAACTGTTTTTACTGCACTTGCCGTTGCCCTGGCAGGGACCTGTTTATATTCTGGATGCTGCTCAAGATAATGCCTGCATTGGGAAAAAGCAGGAGGAGGTGCAAGAACTTTAGTAATGGATTCTCTGGCTGCACCCTTGAGTGCAATCAGGGAGTGCTCTATACGAATTGTAATTTCCCCTGTTATATTGAGATCATACTCCTGGAGCAGGTCATAATTTTCATGGATGGATCCTGACAGAGAATTTTCAAGGGGAATTACCCCGTATTCTGCATCTCCCATATCAACGGCCCTGAATACATCTTTAAACGTTTCCAAAGGTAAAGGTTTTACATCATCACCAAAATATTGTATGCCGGCCTTATGGCTGTAAGCCCCCAAAGCGCCAATAAATGCTGCTGTTCCTGCTCCGCTGCCCAAAGAATTCTTCATTGTTTCCGATTTTTTCAGATAATCAAAATCCATCTGTTTGCCAACAACCGGAGCTATAACATAAAGATCCCTTGTGAGTTTGCCGAATTGTTCAGGATAAAGACTCTGCGGTCCGTCGGACAGAGCATTGTCAGGGTCATTATGAACTTCAATCATTAATGCATCGGCTCCTGCAGCAATGGCTGCCCTTGCCATGGGACTGACCTTCTCCCTTATACCGGTTGCATGGCTTGGATCAATCACAATGGGCAGGTGTGTCAATTTTTTTAAAACAGGAATTGCCGAAAGATCCAGGGTGTTTCTTGTGGACGGCTCAAAGGTTCTTATGCCGCGTTCACATAGTATCACACTGTCATTTCCCTCAGCTGCAATGTATTCGGCTGACATCAGCCACTCCTGAATTGTAGATGCAAGACCTCTTTTTAACAGAACCGGCATCCCCATTTTGCCGACACACTTAAGAAGTTCAAAATTCTGCATATTCCTTGCTCCGACCTGTACCACATCAATGTATTTCATCATCAGGTCAGCCTGGGCAGGAGAAGTCATTTCTGTCACAATCCCAAGTCCGGTCCTGTCCCGGACCTTTGCAAGTATTTTAAGACCCTTCTCTTCAAGTCCCTGGAAGGAATAGGGAGAGGAACGGGGTTTATAGGCCCCTCCCCGGAAAAGAACAGCACCGTATTTTTTCACCGATTCTGCAATGGCCATGGCCTGATCCATGCTCTCCACGGCACAAGGACCTGCCATAATCACTATCCTGTCCCCTCCCACAACAACATCCCTGACTTTAATCTTTGTATCCTCTTTTTTAAACTCCCGGCTTACAAATTTAAATGATGTTGAAATGGGTACGGCATCTGCCACACCATCCATTGCCTTAAACCAATCACAACTCTTTTGTATATTGCCGGTAACTCCCATCACATCTTTACCAGAATCCCGTATCTCTCTGATAATAAAATTTTGTTCATGTAATTCAGCCCTAAGCTGCTCTTTCCGCTCCCGGGTAATGTCTTGTTCAAGTACAAGTAACATGCTGCCTCCTTAATAAAATAAAAAAAGCCCTGGAAAATTTTTCCCAGGGCTTTAATAAAAAAACCCCGGGCAAACCTTAGTTCACCCGGGGTATAAAAGTATATTTATCTATCTATTATACCGGATGAACGCTCCTAAAAAATATAAAGAAACGTCCGGTGCTGAATATTCCAGGCATTGCTGGATTTCTATTTATTAATGTTTTCATTCTGAATTTCATCAAAACCTGCCAGTTTCCGCCATTATAATTCTCAAACAACTTCTTTTGCTTTATACAAACCATTTAATTTATTGTCAAGAGCTGCTAAAGATAAACAGCAATTCCCGGTCAAAAATTTTTTTTAAGATTAACAAAGGAATAAGTGAGGCCTGGATATGCTTTTTCCGTTTAGGTTTCACTTGAAACAGATGCACTCCAAAAGCATATCCAGGCCTCACTTTGCCCGATCTTATGCCCTGAAAGACAATATAACATCCTACATTCCGCACCCTCAATAAGAAAAATAAAGTATTTATTTTAAACTATTTTTTAGTATAATATTAGATAGTTATTGTGATAAACAACCATAATGAATACTATTCAGTATCTTCCAATTGTCACAGCATATGCCAGGAAAACAGGAGTTGTTGATATTATTAA
>CAZQJS010000048.1:0-22658 GCA_964593725.1 uncultured Desulfobacterales bacterium | reverse complement strand
AAAGTAACAGGAGTGAAATATTGATATGAAAGATGAATCAGACAGTATAAAAAAGAGACTTAGTGAGCTTGAAATCCTTATTCAAGATGCCAAAGGCCGTATTCCGGCACATTCTGCCAAGCCGCCCATCATGATGGAACTGCTTGCTCTGGAAGATGAGTATGATGAACTGCTGAAAAAACTTAAAAAGTTTACATGAATCTGTCAGACAATGGTTTTCCAAAGCATATTTACAATGTGTGCTGCAAGGGCATTTTACTAATATAACCAAAGAATATCGTCAAAGGGTTAAACCCCCCTTGACAAAAACCATCTCCTTTTATATTCTTTTCAAAAAAAGTCAATACAATATTTAAAAGTGTTTCTGCGATCTTCATCGGATTGTTTTGGAGTTTAGCCAATACTCATTTTTTCGGGAAAGGAGGAAAAGATGCTTTCATCTGAAGCCTGCGGTCTTATAGTAAAGATAGCCAAAGGAATTATAAAACTCACAAGACAGATCGATTTAGTAATGGCTGAAAAATATGCTGTCCAGGGTGAACTTGCTCTGGCTGTCCCGGTATTTGTATCGGGATTGACACCCCATGAGATTATTACTGAATTGACTGATTTCTGCCACAATAACCCGGAGTTGACAGAACAGGAAAAAACACAAATCAATGATATCTGCACTGCATCAATACCAGCTGAACTGGAAAGAGCGGTTGAGACCTATCTTCCTGATTTATTATTATATAAAAATACTGATCTGGAATCTGATTTTATTAAAAGGATGAAAGAGGTACGTCCTGAATGGGCAGGTGACAATGATATCATATTGTCAGCTTACTTTATCAGATCAGGAAAGGATGAACGGAATAAATCATATAAGTGGCGCCTGGCTTTAACTGTTGTGGATGTGCTTGCCGAGTTCGGAGCGGAGAACATGGCCCTTTTCACAAGGGACAAAAATTTTCAGAACATTATCGGAGCAATACTTGCCCGTTTTGCTGAAAGTGACATGCAGAAACTTGATTCAAACAGACAGGTTTTTAAGTCCATGATCAGTGCAACACTTAATGGCTTACTGGATGCAGAGAAAAATTTTGACATTGATAATAAGTGGGCCGGCGTGATTATTGACTCGTTGTCCAATGCACGTGAATCCCTGCCCCTGGACAGGCAGGATGAATTTCTCATGGGTCTGATCATGGGCAAAAGCTATCCAGTGCTTGTGGCCCATATTTTATCCAGCTCTGCTGACAGCTTTGATGACACGACTGCTTCTGAATTTACAAACATAGCATCTGATTTTCTTAAACAAGTATCTTTATTGATTATTAATACAGGCAATACCAAATTTTCCGGTTTTTTCAATGATCACTGGGGAGATATTTTACGTGCAGGCTTTAAATCTGCTGAAGCCTATGGCCCTGAATTGATCAGAGGCGACTCTCCACTGCTTGCAAAGGTGCTTGGAGCAGTGGCAGAGAACCTTGCAGGGTGTGATGACAATCTTCTGTTAAGTTCTGATATGGTTGCAGGCATTGTCAATGCAGGCATATCTGCCATAGCTGAAAACCCTGACCTGGCCTGTGATCTGATTGATCAGGACTGGCTTTCTGCCCTGGTAAATTCTGTCACAGGGTCCATTGCCGATGCCGGAATCAGGGCGGCTTTTACAAAAAAGGGGCTTGAAATAATGGCAAAGGATCTTTTCGGAACATTTGCCCTGCACCCTGAACTGATTATTGAAAGACAAGGTATCCCACAGGAGCTGCTTAAATCAATATTGACTGAGTTTAAAAATATGGATGGTTTTTCCAGGGAGGCCCTGGCAATTGCAGCGGTCAGTGCGAGTCTTAAAGGGATCTCAGAACATCCTGAATTGATAAAACTGAACTACCCCCGGCTCATTGCATCCATTGCAGGTAAAATAGGATTATTGGTAAAGGAGAAAAAAATATCAGGAATTCACGGGACTGATCTGATTGGCATTGTTTCCATGTCTCTTGAGGAAAACCCCGGGCTTTTTAATGATCTCGGTGATGATATTGTATCACAGATTATCACCCTTACAATTACCATATCAAAACAGGAGGATGTTTTACTGATAAGCGGTGGTGTGGTTATGAACCTTGTACAGGATATCCTTGGCAGTTTTGCTGCCCATGGACGTAAAATCATGACCCGGTTTGATAATAATTCTGCTGCTTTGACCGATCAGTTTGCCCAGGTGCTCAGGGCAGGTGTGTCAAGGGCCGGGTCACAACTTGGGAAACGCATTGGTGTAAGCTCTGTTGCCCCTCTACTTGGTAAACTTATTAAAGCCTGGGTAAATGGTGAGTTGCATCAGGTCGATCCTGACAGCAATGAATTTAAAATATTTTTTGACGAACTTGTGAAAAAAGCTGCATAAAGGAGGTTCCGGATGAAGTTTAAAAGAATTATTATAAACCTGCTGTTTCTGTTTCTGCTTGCAGCAAGCTGTAGTTCGTGCGTGACAGCTGCCCAGGTAAAGGCAATCATAGCAAAAAGTAATGTGGCAACCATTGATTCCCTGTTAACTGTTGATCCTTCCAATGGAAAAGAATGGATTGCAGCCTATAATGCCCTTGAAAAACAGATTATAATCAATAGAGACCAGGCATACCTTGTGAATCAGCTGCGGCTGCGCCAGGCAGTGCTTCTCACGGTTAATAAGAAAAAGGCCCTGGCAGCGGAAAAATGGTCCGGGATAGATCCTGCACATCTTGCATCTGGCAGGGACAAAACCCTGTACAGCCACAGGAAATTTCTTGTATGGTGGTATGCACGTGCAGGTGACCCTTCAGGTCTGGACAATGGGGTGGAAAAATTTGAGCCTTATCTTGCAGCCCTTGGAAAGACCATTAACTCCAATACTGTCGACCCTTTATTGAAGAAATATTTTGGTATTTTAAAAGCCCAGGTGACATATAGACGAAATTCAAAGCTTGCTACCAATACTCCGGCTTTAAAGGAAAAGGCAAAAGCAATGGTGCAAAATGATTATAATGATCTTCTGGCCGCATTCAGCGCCCATGAAATTGAGCTTTTAAACAATAATAAAATTAATGATTTTATTGCTGAAGCACCAGGTCTTGCCCAGGTCAGGTATCTATTCTTTTTAAAGGAGATGGCCGGGAAATATAAGGAACTGCCACGCCGGCTGGGAATTGATCTTGATTTATAATTACTGGTAGTTAATCATAAAACAGCAGTGAAGGAGGTGCCCATGAATAATACATTATCTGCTTTTATAGCCTTTGCAGGATTTATGGTGGTTTTCAGTGTCCTTGTAACTTCGGTTCAGGAGACATTTAAAAACTTATTAAAACTGAGAACAGGAGTCTGGGAAAGTTTTTTCCATGCATTATATAAAAAAGAGTTTGGCGCTGGTAAAACAGCGGATAATAAGCCTGTTCTTATTCCCAATTACTGGTCACGTCCCTTTATCGGAGGGTTTAAAGAACGTATGAAACGGCTGAAACGCCTTATTATCCAGGCAGATACCTCCTTCAGGGAACTTATGAAAGAAGTTGATAACATCAACCTGGAAGATTTAAACCTCAAAAAAATTGAAGAGCTTTTAAAGGCTGTGCAGCATGTGAAAATATTAAACCTTGATCACCATTTGAACATATTTGATAAGTTCAGTAAATCAGACTTTGTAAAGTTCAAACAGGCAGTTATCATTCTTGAGAGTCTGCTTCATGGGTATTTAAAGGAACAGAAGGATGATTTAAAGAAAAATCTTAATAACTGCCTGGAGGATTTGAAAACCCAAATAGATAATATAATTCCGGAAATTACTGAATACAGATTAAAACTTGAACTAAAAGCAGATGCCTGGCTTGAGCAGGTCAACCATAATTATAAGAGAAATATGCACAAATGGACGTTTTTTATTGGCCTTACATTTGTGTTTATCTGTAATGCTGATGCATTCTCCATATACAGGCATCTGCGTGTAAACCCTGAACTAAGGGCATCCATTATTGAACTTGCAGACAAGACAGATAAAACAGAACTTAAATTCAAGGTTGAACAGTTGAATTCATTAAAATCAGATATTGCAAGGGAGAAAGAAAAAACGCCCCGGGATTATGGTGAACTTAAAAGAATAGCAAACACTTTTTCTAAAGATGTTGAAAACTTAATAGAAGATTATAAACAGTTCAACCTGCCTGTTATTCCTCTGAATGATTTATTAAAAGGATTTAAAAGTAAAATTAAAGACATGGAAGAAAAATATTCAGCCACTGACAAACAATGCAGTGGCAATAAAAAAGCAGAGCCTGCCACGTTTGATGATTATTCAGATACACTTGAATCATATTATTCTGAACTTGCTGTCCTTTTTGTTTCATTCCAGAAAAAGACCGTGGACCAGCAGTTGAAACGTGTAACAGACACGGAACTGCCTCTGGGATGGAGCAACGATTTTAAAGATTATAAAATCATTGGCTGGTCATCCACCCTTTTGGGGTTCCTGGTGCCAAAGCTTGGGGGGCTGCTTCTAACAAGTGTTTTGATCACATTTGGTGCACCGTTCTGGCGGGATGTGCTCAAGGCCATGATAGGGTTGAAAAACGCCGGAAAAGTGGATTTGTCAAAAGTGTAGGTAAACAAATAGTCTTATTTTTCATCATTTAAGTATTTTATCCATTAATTGCTAAACAGGAGGAGGGGATATGTCCTATCATTTTAAAAATTTAGTATTTGAAGGCGGTGGAGTTAAGGGTATAGCATATGTTGGCGCACTCAAGGTATTGGATGACCTGGGTATTATTTCAGCAATTGAGAGGATCGGAGGCACATCTGCCGGTGCAATCAATGCAGTGCTTATCGGGCTTGGGTTCAGCCTGCAGGAGACCAAAGATATATTAGGGACACTTAATTTCAATGATTTCATGGATGATTCCTGGGGAATAATCAAAGATACAAAGCGGCTTATTGAGGAATACGGATGGTATAAAGGTGACTTTTTCCGAGCCTGGATCGGAAAGCTGATAAAGGCAAAGACCGGGAACAGTGAAGCAACTTTTGCCGATGTCGAGGCAATGAAAGATAATAAGAATTTTAAGTCCATGTATTTCCTGGGAACCAATCTTTCAACTTCATTTTCAGAAATTTTCTCAGCCGAGCATACGCCAAGGGTATGCATTGCCGATGCAGTCAGGATATCCATGTCCATACCACTGTTTTTTGCTTCAAAGCGGAGTATACGTGGAGATGTCTATGTTGACGGAGGTGTATTAAATAATTACCCCATCAAGCTGTTTGACAGGGAAAAATATATAAGCTCACAGAATTATACAGAAACTGAGTATTACAAAACAATCAATGATAGTATAGAAGCACTTGAAAGACCCATATCAAGCTATGTCTATAATAAGGAGACCCTTGGTTTCAGGCTTGATACAAAGGCTGAGATCTCTGTTTTCCGGGACCATGCAGAACCCGGACATAAAAAAATTGACAGCTTTTTTGATTACACATGGGCATTTATAGATACCATAATGGATGCACAGCAGAGCATCCACCTCCACAATGATGACTGGGCAAGAACTGTATACATAGACACCCTGGACGTTAAAACAACTGATTTTGATCTTTCCCATGCAAAGAAAAAAGAACTGGAAGAGTCAGGGGAAAAAGGTGCATTAAAGTATTTTGAGTGGTATGATGATACCGATGCACTGCCTAATAAATAAAAGGAAAAACATGTTGGAAATTGGAAAGTATAATGATCTGGTTGTTGGAAAAAGTGTTGAGTTCGGGCTCTACCTTGATTATGAAGATGGGGAAGTTCTCCTGCCGGGAAGATATGTTCCTGAAGATGTCAGTGTCGGGGATACAATTAATGTGTTTATACACACTGATTCCGAGGACAGGCTTGTTGCAACGACATTAAAGCCTGAAGGTATTGTGGGAGACTTTGTTTTTCTTAAAGCAAAGGATGTTGTACCCTTTGGAACTTTCATGGAGTGGGGGCTTGAAAAGGATCTGCTGGTTCCCAAAAGTGAGCAGCGTGATAAAATGGTTCCAGGTGAGAAATACCTTACAAAAATCTGCTTTGATGAAATGACAGGCAGGATTTACGGCACCACAAAAATATCTGTTAACTGCGATAAAGATATCGGTGATCTGAAAGAGGGACAGAAAGTGGATCTCCTTGTCCACTCCCTAACAAAAATCGGTATTACAGCTGTAGTTAACAATAGATATTATGGTATGCTGTATCTTAATGAAACTTACAGGAACCTGTCCCCGGGAGATGTGTGCCAGGGCTATATAATGCGGATTCGTGACGATGATAAAATTGATCTTACTTTAAAGCAGCCGGGCTATGGTTCTGTAAAGGGTTCTTCTGAAACCATTGTAAATATTCTGAAAAGGGCGGAAGGCTTTATCCCCTGCCATGACAAAAGTTCCCCTGAACAGATTAAGAAGATATTTGCCATGAGTAAGAAAGAGTTTAAAAGGGCCATTGGCAATCTGTTCAAAAAAGGTATTATAAAAATAAGCAAAAACGGCATCACACTCAAGTAGCGGTTGAAATTTCCATTTCCAGGTTCAAAAAGAGGCTGCAGCAGGGTCACTCATTTGAACCTGGAAATCCCATTTTTTTATAGAACACAGGCACCCTTGCCATGTCGTGGGAAGGGCACTGGTCCAGGATTTCAATGGCAGCCTTTTTCTTCAGGGGCCATTCAGATATTTTTTCAGCCTTCTTTTTCTCAAAGATCACATCATTGCTTATGTTGGCATAACATGCAGGGCCCGGAACAGAAAAATGTTCACTTGTCTCTTCCCATATCTCCCTGATGGATTTTTCAAGGATGTTGCCAAAGGAGAGCATTGTAAAATCACAGGGACATACATTGCCCTCTGAATCTATGAACATATAGTTAAACCCTGCACCACACCCGTAGTATTGTTCACTTTCAAAAAAATCATAGGCAAATACACCAGGATAGCCTTTGGTTTTCAGGCATTTTTTCTGGATTTCAAAAATGGTTTTTATGTTTTCATCTGACAGTCTCTCTTCTGGTCTTGCAGTCAGTTTTCCGCTCAGGATGGGAGAAGTAAGCCTCATATCATTGATTCCGATATCTTTAAAAAAATCTATGACCCTGAATATCTCTTTTTTATCACTAACAAGGGGTTTGTCCGGTACAAATGATACAGCCACATAAAAACCTTCATCCTGGAACAGTTTGATGGCATTTATGGCATGGTTGAAAATACCCTCTTTTCTGCGCCCTTTATCATGGATTTCAGCCGTGTAATGGTCAAGGCTTATGACCGGGATTTTAAGGCCGGCCTGTTTAAGGCTTTTAACCCGTTCTTTTGTGAGCTTGTATCCGGTTGTAAAAAAGATGGGCATGGATCGTTCATCAATGGATGCAATTATCTCTTCAAGGTCATCCCTTAAAAGTGGTTCTCCTCCGGTAAGACCGATTACACTTGCACCTGAATCCTGGACATCTGAGATCGCTTTTTTCAGCTGGTCAAGGGAGAGAACATCTTTTTTTGACCTGTGGGAAAATGAGCAGTGCCAGCAGTTACAGGGGCATTTGGGAGTGACAGCAAAATTTGTCACAACAGGAAGGGGTTTACCTGAAGAAAGAGTGACTACACCTTTTAAAAAACGGTCATAGGCCAGGGAAGGGTAAAAAGGAGTAAATGTATTTGTATAGATTTCATTTCCAATCCTTGTAAGCTTGCTCTCCTTTGAGACATAATTTAAGGCAAGTTTCTGTTTTAAGGATAGTTTTCTGAGCTCTTTATGCATGCTCATTTTCCATATGGTAAGAAGTTTTTTAATACCGTATAATTGTTCTCCATTGTGTTTCTGCATTATAATACCTTTTTTAAGTAAAGAATTTAACAAAATATATGTACTAAAAATATTGTTAAAATGCTATCTTTTTAATTTTATCAATTTGTATTTATCATAGGAACATGGGATGAACCAGTACCATATAGAGATAAAAGAATCGTTTAATGCACCTGTGGATGTGGTGTTTGCAAGGCTGACAGATCACAGGGAATTTGGCAGGGTGATTAATACAGATATTAAATGCATTGTAAAAAGTCAGGATAATAACAAAAATGGAAAAGGATCGGTCCGGCGCATAAAAAATTTTTTAATTCCTGCTTTTGAGGAGACAGTGACTGAATTTGAACAGGATAAATTGATGGGGTACAGATTAAGTAAAGGAAGCCCCATTAAAAACCATAAAGGACGTATGGAATTTTTCAGTAAGAACAACACTACTTATCTTTATTATACAATTGATTTTAAAGTAAAGCTGCCCTTTATATTATTGGGTCCCCTTTTAAAGAAAATGATTGAAAAATCACTTGTCAACGGACTTTCCACCCTTGCAGAGGAGTATGAAAATTCAGACGGCACAACATGCTCAGAGGGAAGAACAGGGTAAAAAATGGATAAAAAAATAAAAGATTTTTTCCCATATATGAACGGCATCATCGATACTGAGATGGAACAGGAAAATGCAATCGAAGCTGCCCGCAAGGTAAAGCTTGGAACCACAATTATTATTACAGGCATTATTTTCATGCTGGTGTTCGGGACACTCTCTCTTGTGAATGGACATATCCTGATGGGGTTTTTTGATCACACTGCTGCACTGGCTCTTTTATTAAATATGGTATATCTGAGAAAGAGCAGGAATTATAAATTTGCCTGTTACTTTGGTGTTACAATAGTCGGGATACTCTATTTTTATCTCTTTATAACAGGCGGAGTCAACAATACAACCCATTTCTGGTACTTTACATTTCCCCTGTTCTCGTCCTTTGTTATTGGTGCAAAACGAGGAGCCTTTGCAACAGCACTGCTTTTGGTTTTAACCATTATATTTTATCTTCTTAACCTTGATCTGCCGTTTTTAACCCACTACCCAACAGGTTTTATTTTAAGATTTGTTCTTTCCATGATAGTTGTTTCCATCTTTGCCTATGCTTTTGAGTATTTCAGGGAAGAGGCAGAGAAGAAACTGGTTTCCAAGAATAATGAATTGAACCGGAAAATGGAGGAACTAAAAGAAGCTTATACCATGCTCCGAAAAGCCAGGGAAGACCTTGAAAAAAGAGTTAAGGAACGCACAGATGAACTTTTAAGAACCAATATCGATTTAAGATATGAGATAAAGGCGCGTAAGGAGATGGAAGAGGAGAGGCGCAGCCTTGAAACAAGGCTTGCCCAGTCCCGGAAAATGGAGGCCATTGGCACCCTTGCAGGGGGTGTTGCCCATGATCTGAATAATATTTTAAGTGCAACAGTAAGTTATCCAGACCTGATTCTCATGGACCTGCCTGAAGACAGCCCTTTAAGGGCACCCATACTAACCATCCAGGAATCGGGTAAAAGGGCTGCCGCAGTTGTTCAGGATCTTCTTACCCTGGCAAGGAGAGGAGTTGTTCTTACAAAGGTAACAAATTTAAACCAGATCATTGAGGACTATCTTCAATCCCCTGAACTTGCAGAGCTTGAGACACTTCACCCTGAAGTGGTCATCAATACACGGATTGACCCTGATCTTTTCAATATAATGGGCTCACCTGTTCATCTCTCAAAAACTGTCATGAATCTTGTTACCAATGCAGCCGAAGCCATGGCAGATGGTGGTGAGATTATTATCTCGACACAAAACAGATATCTTGACAAGCCGGTTACCGGTTATGATGATATCAATGAAGGTGATTATGTTGTCCTGATCGTGTCAGACACAGGGTCAGGCATATCAGAGCAGGATCTTGTAAGGATATTTGAACCTTTTTTCACAAAAAAAATGATGGGAAGGAGCGGCACAGGCCTTGGCATGGCTGTGGTGTGGGGAGCAGTTAAAGATCACAATGGATATATTGATGTTAAGAGTACCAAAGGTATTGGAACGACCTTTACCCTCTATTTTCCTGTTACCAGGGAAAATACCCTTGACAATAAAAAAGAGCCGTCAATCCTTGCATATATGGGCAGTAACGAGACAATCCTGGTGGTTGATGACATTGAAGAACAGCGCACAATTGCATCAAAGATGCTCACCAGATTAGGGTATTCAGTGGTAACTGCACCAGGCGGTGAGGCTGCCATTGAATATATGAAAGAAAGTTCAGCAGATCTGCTTATCCTGGATATGATCATGGAGCCGGGTATTGACGGCCTTGACACGTATAAAGAGATTCTTAAACTCCACCCGGACCAGAAGGCTGTCATTGCCAGCGGGTTTTCTGCAACTGACAGGGTAAGGGAGGTACAGAGGATGGGTGCAGGTGCATATATTAAAAAACCATACACCATGGAAAAGATTGGAATGGTGGTCAAAGAGCTGCTCCAGGGAAAATGAGCAGGGCAGGTTTTAAACGGCACTGGGCTATGTTGCAATCACATCAACAGAGGGGAGAATATGGGAAAACCGCTGTCCGTTTTTTGAATTCTTTTTGTAGAATTTTATGGATTTTTTGACAATATCCAGTACCTGGTCATGGGTATAAAGCCCAGGCATTTCCATGGCAAGGCGGGGGTGACGACCAAGCCTTCCCCCGAGAAAGACCCTGAAACCCTTTTCACCTTCAAATATTGTTCCTGTGGGGCATGCATTTATACATTTTTTACACATGAGGCATTTATCATGGTCAATAACAGGGATATCATCCCCTTTAATGAGCAGGACAGCTTTTTCATCACATATCTCAACACAGGCTCTGCAAAGGCTGCATGTTTCTTCTGAAAGAGCAGGAACAGATGCACCAATGATTCCGATATCTGCAATCTGGGGTCTTGAGCATGCATTGGGACAGTCTGATAAAACAATTCTGAACTCATGGTGGAACTTTAAGTCACCTGAGACACTCTTTTTTAAAAAAGAGAGCAGGTCCTGCTCAATCATGATGTCTTCAATGTCCTGTGCAAGCATGGTACAGGAGTTTGCCGGGTTGGGGCAGCCTGAGCTTCCAAAGCAGACTGCAACTTCATATCCTTTTATATGCTTTTCCATCCCGCCTCTGGACAGGAACTCTGCCTTAAGTTCATCCACATCAGTAAGTTCAACCGATGTTTTTCCCTTTTCTGCTGCAAAGGCCTCAACCTTTTTTTTCACCTTTTTCCTTACAAAAAAAGGGACTTTTTTCAGGGCTTTCTCTGCATCCCCGGACCATTTCATTGGATGATTTCACCCCTTGAGCTTATTATTATCTTTTTAACTGGTATGTCTACTCCGGCTTTTTCCATGGCTTTATTAACAATTACCGGCATGGCAGAACAGCAGGGAACTTCCATGACAAGAACAGTTATGCTTTTAAGGCCGGCACTTTTAAATATTTCAGCAAATTTTTCAACATATTCGTCTGCGTCATCAAACTTTGGACAGCCTATCATAACGGTTTTACCCTGTAAAAAATCCCGGTGGAAATTTGGGTAAGCCACAGGCACACAGTCTGCAGCCACAAGCAGGTCAGCATTTTTTAAAAAGGGCGCTCCAACAGGGACAAGTCTTATCTGGACCGGCCAGTGGCCAAGGCAGGAATCAGAGCCTGACTGTGTCACAGGCTTGTTTGCCTGGGCACAGGAATCCCCTGCCATGGGAAAAGTCTGTATGCTGGTGGAGGGGCAGCCGCAGGCCAGGGTGTCCTGTTGTCCGCCATCTGCTTTTTCACCATCCTTTTCTCCAAGGTTTTTTAAATACTCTTCAACTGCTTTTTCATCAAATTCATCTGCTTCCCTTTCTATAATTTTCAGGGCATCCCGGGGACAGTCGCCAATACATGCGCCAAGCCCGTCACAATACTTATCCGCAACAACCTTTGCTTTACCATCAATGATCTGGATTGCTCCCTCGGCACAGGCAAGTACACAATTTCCACATCCGTCACACAGTTCTTCATCTATCTCAATTATTTTCCTCTTCATTTTGTTCTCCTTTATGCCTTGTCCATCAGTACCTGTTTGGCAAGTTTTCTGCCGGAATCTGTCATGAGTATACGATCCAGTTTTTTGCCGAACTCTTTGTTATCCAGGGCCTTTTTCCCATCGCATTCAAGCATGTTTGTGATCATGTCAGCATCGTAAAGACATTTAAAATTAAGGCTTTCATCTTCACCCGGGTGGTGGTGATGGTCTATTATATCGCAGACCTCTTTGATCAACTCCTCTTTGGCACCAAGTTTTTCAAGTATGCCCCTTGCAACAGGGGGGCCTTCCAGCTCCTGGTATCTGGCAGCAGAAGAGTTATATTTTTCTTCGGCATTTTTAATGCCAATGTCATGGAGATAGGCTGTACACATTACCACAGCCAGGTTTGCCTTTTCACCCCTGCCAATTTTTTCAGCAAAATTTGCAACCCTGGCTGCATGGCCCATTCTTTTAAAGTCTGTGCCAAAGTATCTTTTCATCTCAACGGCTACTCTATCCTTTAAAAGATCTTCCCTGCTTCCTATGAACTCTTCGGGAAGGGATCCAAGGCACTCCTCTGCAAACTGGCAATAGGAGGCACAGCCAAAATCCATCTTGGGGTTGACAATCTTTTTTTTACAATTTGCACATTTTCTGGTTGCATCATCCTTAAAAAACTCCATGGGATGACCGCATTCAGGACATTCTGTTTCAAAGATTGCATTTTGAGTCCAGTACTGGGTATCTTGTCCGGGGCATTTCATGGTTATCTCCTGTTCAGTACTTCTTGTTTTAACCAAAGGGGTTTGGCTGCCGGGGCTGAACAGAGTTCATACCCCGGCAGATCAACTTTTTATTTTCCTTCCATCATTGCAGCAATGTCTGCATCAGGTTCGGTTATGGGTTTAATGTCAAAGTTTTCCACAAGTACGTTAAGTACGGTTGGTGATATAAAGGCAGGAAGTGTAGGTCCAAGTCTGATACCTTTTACACCAAGGTGAAGAAGGGCCAGAAGAACAATAACCGCTTTTTGTTCATACCATCCTATGTCAAAGGAGAGCGGCAGGTCATTAATGTCATCAAGTTCAAACACTTCTTTGAGTTTTAATGCTATTACTGCAAGGGAGTAGCAGTCATTACACTGACCTGCGTCAAGAACCCTTGGGATTCCGCCGATATCACCGAGGTCGAGTTTATTATACCTGTATTTTGCACAGCCTGCTGTCAGAATAATGGTATCCTTTGGAAGTTTTTCAGCAACTTCGGTAAAATACTGTCTTCCCTTTTGACGTCCGTCACATCCGGCCATGACTATGAATCGTTTAATTGCACCTGATTTGACTGCATCAACAACTTTATCTGCCAGGGCAAGAACCTGGTTGTGGGCAAAACCGCCTACAATTTTTCCGGTTTCAAGTTCAACAGGGGCAGAGCAGCCCTTGGCGCACTCAATAATTTTTGAGAAATCCTTGGCTTTGCCATCTTCCCTGTCATCGATATGGACTGCTCCAGGATATGATACAACACCGGTTGTGAACAATCTGTCAAGATAGGTGTTTTTCTTTTTCATGGGAACAACACAGTTTGTTGTCATGAGAATAGGGCCGTTAAAGGACTCAAATTCATCATTCTGATGCCACCATGAACTTCCGTAATTACCCTTGAGGTGGTCATATTTCTTAAAGGCAGGATAGTAATTTGCAGGCAGCATCTCACCATGTGTGTACACATCAATGCCAGTGCCTTCAGTCTGTTTTAAAAGTTCTTCCATATCTTTAAGATCATGGCCGGAAATAAGAATTCCAGGGTTTGATCCCACACCAATATTTACTTCGGTTAATTCAGGATGGCCATAGGTGGTTGTGTTTGCCTCATCAAGGGCTGCCATGGTGGTGACTCCCACTTCACCTGCCTTGAGAACCTTTGCAACCATATCATCCACTGAAAGGTCTTCAGTTGTGGATGCAAGGGCTTCAAAGAGAAAATCATATATTTCATCCTTTTCAATCCCAAGCACTGCAGCATGGTCAGCATAGGCTGCAATACCTTTAATGCCTATGATTAAAAGCTCCCTTAACGAGCGGACATCCTCATTTTCCGTGGTAAGTATTCCTACGGTTTCAGCTTTGGCTGCAAAATCGTCCTCATTATCTGAATACCAGGTGGCACTTGCATCAAGGTCAGAACCTATTTTGTCCTTTACACTCTCAAACAGCTCTTTTTTAACTTTCTGGGCTTTTTTAATCCACTGGATCAAAGCCTTGTCATCAAAATTCGCATTGGTAATGGTGGTGAACAGAGCCTGGGATACAAACAGGCCTGTACTGTTTGGAACACTTGCACCGGCAGCCCTGGCCTTGGTTGCAATTACGCCTATTCCCTTTAGATTATAGATCAGAAGATCCTGGAGATTAGCTGTGGTTCCTTCTTTTCCACACACACCCTTGATTGTACATCCTTGATTTTTTGCAGTTTCCTGACATTGAAAACAAAACATAATATTTTCTCCTTTATATTAAAGTTACTTACAATACATCTTTACTTCTTGATGTAAACTTATTATATACAAAAAAGTAAATCCTTGATCTGGATCAAGTAATTTAATAATTTTCGTTTTTATTTAAAATATTTTTTGAAACTTTAATAAATCTGAAGACAAAAAGAATTATACATGATTGAAAAACTAAAAACAATACCGCTTTTTTCCAATTTAAAAGATGAACATTTTAAAAAGATTCTTCAGCTGGTTCAGCATCTCGATTTTGGGAAAGGATCATATATTTTTAATGAAGGTGACCCGGGGAACGGGTTTTATATTGTTGAGCAAGGTAAGGTGAAAATTTTCAAACTCTCCTTTGAAGGCAGGGAGCATATTCTGCATATCTACGGTCCTGGCAAACCCTTTGGAGAGGTGCCCGTGTTTGAGGGAAACAATTTTCCAGCTTCGGCCATGGCCATGACCAGCTCAAAGATAATGTTCATCCCAAGAGATAGATTTGTAAAACTGATATCTGACACCCCCGGCCTTGCCATGAACATGCTTGGCATGCTCTCTTTGAGGCTGCGTGATTTTACAACCCAGATTGAAAATTTAAGCTTAAAAGAGGTGCCTGCACGCCTTGCTTCATATATCCTTACCCTGTCACAGGAGTATAATGATGCCAGCAGAATTGTTCTGCCCATTTCCAAGGCCCAGCTTGCAAATCTGATCGGCACAACACCTGAAACCATTTCGCGGATATTAAAAAAAATGACAGACAACTCATACATAAAAGTTGAAGGAAGGGCCATCACCCTGAAGAACTACGATGGTCTGGTTGATCTTTCAGATTCAGGCAGGCTTGAATAATAATGTGAATTATTTATGAACCTTTTAACCTGCCCGTGTTACCAAGTGGGTATATGATTTGAAACTTATTTTAATTCAAGGGAGGCTGAAGTTATGAGAAAAAGCGAATATATACTGTTCAGTATACTTGTACTTGTGGTCCTGTTCATGTGTACATCGATTTCCAATGCAGCAGATTTCAAATTTAAGAAAAAAGCTGTTATTACTCCCGGAGTTGTATCAAACAAACCTGATCTTGTCATAACAAAAGCTGCCTGGTCATCCAATCCCAGAGCAGGGGATCTGGTGGGTGCATCCTCCATCCTCAATATTGCTGTTTTAAACAGAGGCACAGCCCCTGCAGGTGCAAACAGAGTAAAAATCAGATGTATTGCTTCATCTGGAGGTGTCTGTCCTTCTGTTTTGCAGGGAATACGGAACATCCCTCCCCTGGGCCCTGGCAAGAGCATTGGATTTCCATGGCCAAACCTGTCTTCGGAAAAATGGGTGCCAGGGGGATATGTCCTTATTATTGATGCAGATACTTCCCCGGGCCAGGTGGATGAATCCATTGAAAATAATAATAGAAAATCCATTAAATTTACTGTCCTTATGAAAAACCATAATTTGAAAAGAATAAAACCTGTTCAAAAAAGAAAGTTTCGTATACTCCAGGACTTAAAAGTTCTCACTGTCAGCATGCCTCCAAAACCTCCTGTTGCAGGAGAAAATGTCACGTTCACCTGTGTGGTTAAAAACAGTGGCAAATCAAGGACACCTTCAGTGGAAGTGTCCATGGAGTTTTGGGACACCACACCGGGTGCAGATTATTCAGGGTACAGATTTTTCAAATCCGTGCCTGATATACCACCCCTTAAACCCGGAGATATATATGCTTTTAAGATAAACACACGCTTTATCATGTTTGGTGACAATGCAGCTCTGCGATTGAAAATCGATCCCCATAACAAGCTTCGTGAGACCGATGAAACAAACAATGAAAAAACATATGATTTCCATGTCATGTGTAAACCTGACCTTGCCTTTGATCATCACATGAAGGCAAATCCGGGACAGCCCTTAAGGGTCGAAGCAAAGGCGGGAAAACCCTGTCACTTCCATTTTGATTTCTATAATAATGGATGGTGTAAATCCAAAAAGGGCAAAATCAGTATTACAGGCGCGAGTATAAGTCCTTTAATACTTGATCTTGCTGAAATAAAGCCATGTAACAAACCCCATGGGATATCAGGTTACAATGTTATACTTAAATGGGATACACCGGGCATTAAACACTGCACCATGAAAATTGATTCAACAAATACTAACAATGAATCAGTGGAGTACAATAATACAAGGGAACTCATTGTTAATGTCAAGCCCTGATGAAATTAGAAATAGTATTTCATGGAAAGGGCAATATTGTATCTGTTGACTCTTTTGTTAAATTGAGCGCTGTTCTTTTCTGAAATAAAGGATAGTTTTAACTTCAAGACAAGATTTGTAACAGGAGAGTAGGTTATTCCAGGGGTTATTGTAACTCCTCTGCCGTCAATATTGTAAAGAAAGCTTATCTCCGGGGTCAGATATAAAATATCAAAGGGCTCTTTTTCAGATATTTTTAAATAGAGATAGTTTTTCATGGGCCAGCCGCCGTTGCGGTAATATTCCAGAATATAAGTTGTATTGGCTTTTGACAGATATCTTATACCAAAGAGCAGATCAAAAACATTTTTCTTTTTATTTATAATGGCAGGAGTGTTGGCAGGATAGCGGTGAAAGTCTTTTATCCATGCTGCCTCTCCATGGATTTCAAAGCCAGGTGTAAGATTTCTTGAAAAATCAACTCCGATTTTATCATTCATATTATCACTTGATATGAACATGAAATCAAAGTCTGTATCAAAGGTGAAAAAATAGATTTTCCCTCCGTAAATCATTTCGTCTTCTGAACCGGGTTCATGGTTGATATTTCTGGAAACAGGCATGACCACAGGTGTAATGGAGATTGTTCTGATGATGCTGTCCATGCTTTTAATATAATCAAGATCAAAGGACCAATATCCTTCAAGTTCTGCATCAGGATCATTGACATCTTTTGCTCTGGAGAAGAATGCACATGGGTTGAATGCATACCCCTTGCCCCATTTATGCACTTTCTTTCCTGCATCAAAAGAGAGAGAGATCATTGGCTGAAAAGTGATATATGCTTCTTCAGCTGTTGTTTCATGGTCCAATGCCACATCTTCATTATAAAAGGCAAGGGCATTGAAACGTCCATAGAGCCGGAACATCTCCCATTCATACCACCCTTTAATGGTGAAATCCAGGTCGGTTTGCAGGAAAATTTTTCTTTTTTTCCTGCCCGGATATTTCTGCCTGAACAAGGGCATGTCAGGGTCAAGATATTTCATTGTCTCTTTTATTTCAAGGCTTGCATTGATTGAGTATGGTTTTTTCTCAACTTCCTTGATAAAAGAGTCAAGATCTGCCTCAATATCAGAGTCAGTATCAGCAGATGCCATGGCATTGAAGCAGAGGATTGTAAGGCAGATGCTGAAAACAGCAAAGGTCTTTTTAAGTATCATCTCAGACTATTAATTTTATCCATATAGTTGAGGCTGAAGATCTCATTATCAAGTTTTCTCGGCACTATTTTTGCAAAAATAATATAGGATTTATAACCTTTGTACAAGGGACTTCTGGTCTCAATCAGGGATGGCCTTACAATATTATTGCCAAAGTCCTTTATTTTTTTGAAATAAAGGGTTTTAATGAGCATGCCTGATGCTGCATAACATTGGATTATGCTGGGAAGAAGTTTTTTTGAATCAATGAACATGTTAACATTTTCATAGGCAATATTTTTCCGCTTTGCTTTTAGCCGGAGCTTATATTCACTACCCACTGTTTCAATCTTTTCACAATTGTATTCAGCATTGTAATCAACACGCATTATGTCTGAGTTGTTAAAAATCCCGCCGGTCACAGACTGAAGACTCGTAATCCTCAAGGGTCGTCCCACATTGGGGATATAAAGCCACATGTTGTCACCAATGCGCAGGGTGGATCTGCCCTTTTCACTGGCAGGTGATAAAAATACTGATGCTATTTTATCCCTGCCCTTTTTCAGGGAGAACATCACAAATTCTTTTTTTGTACCATCGGGTTCAATATTGATAAGTTTCCTGTACATCTCAAAGCTTGGAGGATTAAGGTTTGCATCAACCTGTCTGAGGATTTCATTGCCGTTAAGGGCAAGGCCTGCCAGGGGAAACATCAGGACCGTTAAGAAGATACACAATAGATTTGCTGCAATTGTATTTTTCATCTGTTTTGCCTTGTCAAAGAATAAATTAACCTTTAATTATACATGGCCGAGGGCATCAACCGGCTCCATTCTGGAAGCCTTGAATGCCGGCTGTAAACTTGCAAATATTGAAATTAAGAGCACAATACCCGAGACCCATAAAAGCTCGGACAGATTAACAAAAGGGGACAACAGCAGATTGTCCTGACGTCCAAAGGAGAAGCTTATTTTATGGATATTTAAAATATAGATGCCTCCAAGTCCCAGGATATTGCCTGCCATTGTACTTATGAGACCCAGAAGCAGGCCTTCTGTGACAAAAAGGCCCATGATACGTCCAGGAGGAGTTCCAATTGCCGACATGGTCCCTATTTCCCTTACACGCTCGTATACAGACATCATCATCACATTGAGTACACTTATCAAAACAATGGCCACCATGATTATCTTCATGGTGATGGTCATGAAATCTATCATTATTGCAATATTGGAAAATGGAGATAGTTTACTCCAGGGATGTATTTCAAATTGTACTTTTCCTTTTTTATTTTTAAGTTTATTTATCCGGGGCAGAAGAGATTTGTAAACTTTTTCAAGCTTATTAAAATCTTTCAGGCGCAGGGCAATCTCTATCACTTCAGGGTTTTCCATTCGCAGAAGCTCCCTTGCATCTTTTATATGCATGTACCCTTCCTTTCCCTGGGGTCCCATGACAGTTTCAATAATGCCTGCAACCTTGAAGTTAAGACCGTTTACACTGCCGTCCCTGTTGTTGGCAACAAGTACAACAGGATCACCAATATTAAGTTTCAGCCCCCGGGCAAGTTTTTCAGGAATGATAACCTCTCCCGGGTTTATCAGGGCTTCAGACTTTCTGGTTCTGGCAAATGTCATTCGTGCACCCACATCAGGGCATACCAGAACTTCCTTTTCCGGATTAACAGCATTGAGACGTATATTGGTTGTGTCGGCAAAATTGCTCAGCATGGCATTGAGTTTGATCCTTGGTGCAAAAGCTTTGATTTCCGGGTTGTCTGAAAGAAGCCTGGTGATCTTTTTATATTGTTTCATGTTCATTGTAAGGTTCAGGGGCATGGTATCAATGGAGGAAACATATCCTTTCCTGTGTATCTGCATCTGTGCAAGATTTGAGTCTGTGATCTGTCCTATCATCATGGTTTTAAAGGAGCCTGCAAGGCCTGAAAACAGTATCACAAGTACAACACCAAATGTTATTAAAAGTGAAGTGAGTATTGTTCTTCGTTTGTATCTCAACAGGTTGCGAAGGGCCAGTTTGAATATTCTGATCATTATATCTCCTCCACAAGTGTACCGTCACTCAAAGTATGTTTGATTTCCGCCTCGTCCATTATTTCAGGGTCATGGGTGGAAAATATAAATGTTGTGCCCAGTTTATCCTTCATATTCCGCATGAGGCGTATTATATTAATGGAAGATTTTTTATCAAGATTTGCCGTGGGCTCGTCTGCCATTACAAGCCTGGGCCGTGTTACCAGTGCCCTTGCAACTGCAACGCGTTGTTTCTGGCCTCCGGACAGCTGGTCTGGAAGTTTATTCATCTGGTCAATCATATCAACTGATTCAAGGACATCCAACACCATCTCTTTCCTTTTGTCAGAAGGGATATTTTGAACCATGACCAGGGGATATTCGATATTCTCATAAGCCGTGAGTACCGGGAAAAGATTAAAGGATTGAAAGATAAATCCAATGGTTTCACCGCGAAAAGCCGCCCTTTGGCGGCGGTTTAAAACATCAATCTGCTGGCTGCCGACAAACACCTGTCCTCTGCTTGGTGTGTCAAGGCATCCTATCATGTTCAACATAGTGGTTTTACCGCTTCCCGAAGGGCCCACAAAGGAGACAAAGGAAGATTCTTCTATGGCAAGATTAATATCCTTTAAAGCAGTTATTGTAACATCCCCTGTTTTATAGAATTTCGAAACATTTTTAATCTCCACAAGTGCCATGGGCTTACTCCCTTTTTTCAAGGATATTCAATATTCTGGTGCACATTTCTCCGGCTCTTTTTTTGATGCCCTCACAAAGGGCAGTTGTCTCTTTTTTATACTCCTTATCTCTGATTTTTTCCATGTTTATCATAACATTTTTATATGCACCGAAAATTCCTGTTTCAAGGGCTTTTGCCCCTACTTCCATATCAGACTTTGAAGCTATATTTGCATATTTTGCAGTTGTTTCAAGGGCATCCCATGCATTATCAGCCTCCTTCATCACACTTAGAGGTATTTCAATGGCCTGCTTCAGGCCAAGCTCCATTTGATCTTTTCTATGCTCCTGTTCCTCCTTTGTTGTTCTGGGAAGTCCAAGGGCTTTTATATACTGGTTAAATGCTTGAGTGTCAGCATCAATCATCGGTATAAGAGCCCGGGCTGCACCATGCAGTGCTGGAATTATACTTCGCATTTTTGAATCAACATCTTCAAATTTTCTTACACCAAGTGTCAGTTTTGCTGCCATGGAACCAAGACCTGCCCCCAGGGCAGCAATGGCTGCTGAGACCGAACCTCCGCCCGGAGCTGCACTCCTTGAAGCAACTTCCTGGATAAAATCCCCAAGCCCCATGCCGGCCAGGGGCCCGTTTTTTTTCCCATTGACAATATATTCGATGATTTTTTCTTCAGGATTAAAAGGAGCAACAGAATTGAGACCAAGGCGTTCAATTACAAGCCTGATCTTCTGATCCTCATCAATGATAAAAAGATTCTCCTTTTCAATGTAATAATCCGCTGCAAGGAGCATTGCTTCCAGGGGAACAAGACCAACCATTTCAGAACCTGCAACAGCAATGTTAAGTCTGGCTGCTTCCTTTTTAACCTCTTCAAAAAGGACATGGGGAGCTGTTACAAGGTAATTGTTAAGATTGACCGTAACCTGGGCCAGATTATACTCGTCAACATACCATCCCATGCCCTTAACCTCCTTTAGTCTTCCGGGCTGATCCCTGCCCCTTCCGGCTTCCCTGAGATTAAGGGCAATCCTGTGTGCCTGGTTGGGTGTTGAGATAAGGTTGACATTATAAGCAATAAGGAAGAATCTGGCCCCTGTGACCGTTGCTCCCCATTCAGGAATGAACCTGGCAGGCCCGAAATCAGGTTTCCACCTTTCACTTGTTATCCTCTCCTTTAATCCTTCATATTCTCCTTCCCGTATCCGGGGCAGTTTTTTTCTATACTCAACATCAGTTGACTCTTCATACAGGTAGATGGGGATGCCGATCTCCTCTGCCGCTTTCCGTGCAAACTCCTTTGATATTTCAACGCATTCTTCCATTGTCACATTGGCAACAGGAATAAATGGACAGACATCCATTGCCCCCATTCTGGGATGTTCACCCTTGTGCCGGGACATGTCAATCAACTTTTTTGCACTTTTTGCAGAGTTCAACGCACCTTCAACAACTGCTGAAGGAGAGCCAACAAAGGTTACAACGGTTCTGTTTGTTGACTTTCCCGGATCAACATCCAGGAGTGTGCAGCCCTTTGTATTTTTAATTGACCGGGCAATCTTATCAATTATATCACTGTTTCTTCCTTCGGAAAAATTTGGAACACATTCTACAATCTTTTTCATTTATATGACCTCTTTTCAAATGGTTATCTTGAGTTTACATAAATTTATCATAAGGCCCTCTGGTTGTATATACATATTTTACCGATTAAATAAAACCCTTAACCAGGTATAAACCAATCAGAAGTTCAGTAATTCCTGCCAACAGTTTTTTTTACAGACTTGACATTTTTTTTGTAAACTAATATAAGGATTTAAGGTATGCAGAACATTTATCCTTTTGTTTCGGTATGTTATAAAGATTGATTAAAAAATTAACAAAGCGGAGCTATGCCATAGGGCCTTTGCAGAGCAAACATCCTTTGGATTTTACAATTTGAGTCATCATGATATATTCAAGTTAATATTATTGGAAAACCGATGATATACAGTTAGAAAACATATTAAGAAATATCAACATATTGAATGATATACAGAAACTATGTAATTACTTGTTCTCGGCGGCTCCGCCGCCGAGAACGCGGTGCTGACTGCGTCAGTTC
>CAZQJS010000047.1:0-23502 GCA_964593725.1 uncultured Desulfobacterales bacterium | reverse complement strand
TAAAACTAGTGGACATGGTTTTACTCCTCAAAATTGTATGGGTAATGCAAAAAATCAGGATAATGATCATGTCCACTCTAAAATTTCAAGATTAAAATTCCATTGTTATTAAATTTCAGCTATCCTTTAATTTAGATAAAGTACGCAATTTCCTGATGAACCTAATGTTATATTGTCTTTCAGGGCATAAGATCGGGCAAAGTGAGGCCTGGATATGCTTTTGGAGTGCATCTGTTTCAAGTGAAACCTAAACGGAAAAAGCATATCCAGGCCTCACTTATTCCTTTATTAATCTTAAAAATAATTTTTGACCGGGAATTGCTGTGATTTTTACAGCAACTACCCGTACAAAGGCAGCCGGAACAAAATACACCTGTAAATGGCATTGATCCATTATTTATTATGTTATTTTAATATGGACGTTGGTCTATAATAATAGGTATTATAATTGATGCGGCAATACCAACGGTTGAGATTACAAGTATTATTACACTCCAGAAAGACCACCTTTTCTGAACATTCTGGAAATGTTCAATACTTTCCCAATGTTTGTTCTGCCATGCCCACTCACGGCCTTTAATGCCAAGGGCAATGGACATGATTATTCCAACATATGGTATCAGAGCAAAAAGTCCGATCCAGGTTTTGTTTCCAATGGCCCAGATCCAGTTCAAAAGAAAAGCACCCCAGCTCCAACCCTTTACACCATCAGGAATATCAATACCTTTACCCTGTCCGGAATTGTTGCTGCTGCTGCTTTTAACAAGGTTTGATTCCGGGGGTTTATAGAAATTGTTGTCAACATCTGATTCTGGAGCAACCGTCTCTTTTTTTTCCATGACCAGAGGTTCAGGGAGTATTGTTTCCTGTTTGACTATTTTACATTCAGCCCCTGCCTTCCGAAGGCTATGTAATATACGATCTGCCTGCTCATGGCTGATATTTTTTTTAACCACCAGCGGGTTTCCGGATAACAGACGTTCCATTTTTTCAGGGGGAGCTTTAAAGATAGCAGCCAGGTTCTGTTTAACATCTTCACTATCCAGACCAGCGATACATTTTCCTTTGATCACAACATTGTATAAATCAGTCATTATCTGTTCCTGTTCATATCATTTTGCAGCAGTTATCCTTTTTTCTAATTACTTAATGTCTTTATAGCAAAACAGATCAATATTGTAAAACAATAATATAAGTTTCCGGCAATAACAGACAGATAATATTAAGTCAAAGACTGTGCCCTTGCTCCTGTATTACAATAATCTCAAAATAGTTATATTGGTTTGCTATGGATTTACACCTTGAAAATTCCATGGTTTTTCTGGTACAAGAGATCTTTACAGGAGTTTTGTTAAATTGCAGACCCGGATTAAACCTTGGTGTGCCGTTACCGGAGTTATTTAATCTGCTTATTTTATATCAAAGAGGGATTTTATGAAGACAATTGGACTTCTTGGTGGTATGAGCTGGGAAAGTACACTTGAGTACTATCGTTTAATAAATAAGGGGATAAAAAGTGCCCTTGGAGGCCTTTACTCAGCAAAGATCATTCTTCACAGCCTTAATTTTGAACCCATTGAAAAACTGCAGCAAGCAGGTGACTGGAAAGCCATTGCAGAAATCATAACAAGGGAGGCCCTTGGTATCCAGGCGGCTGGTGCTGATTTTATGTTGATTTGCACCAATACCATACATAAAGTTGTGCCGGAAATGGAACAAGTCCTTGATATACCTGTGCTGCATATTGCCGATGCAACGGCAGGACTCCTTGTTGACAAAGGTATAAAAACGATTGGTCTGCTGGGCACTTCCTTTACCATGGAACATGATTTTTATAAGGAACGTCTGAAAAAGAGATTTGGTTTAAAAGTTATTATTCCGGAAAGCTCTGACAGAAAAATTGTTCACAATGTTATTTTCCATGAACTCTGTAAGGGGATAATATTAAAAGATTCCAAAACAGAATATCAAAGGATTATCAACGCTCTTGCCCTGGAGGGAGCAGAAGCAGTCATACTTGGCTGTACGGAAATTGGAACCCTTGTAAGCCAGGATGATACCAATGTAAAATTATACGATACAACTTTGATACATGCAGCCGCAGCAGTAAAAACAGCACTTGATCAGGTATAATCATCCTATTGCCCGGCACGTCGTAATTTTTCTATTGACATGAAACAGATCGTCATCTATAATTTTTATTAATATTTTCAATCAATTCAAACCAATCTATATTTTGAAAAATTTCTCTGCGAAATTTTCCGGTTTTGCATGGATAAAGGAGGCTTGCCATGTTAGCATGGATAAAAAATCTTTCGGTTAAAACAAAGTTATGGTCACTAACTGTTTTTCTGATTTCTGCAACTTTAACTGCCAGTATAATTTCAATTTATCTCATTGGTGCCATCCTTGAAAGCAGCCATGAATACAGCGTGGGAGCAGGTTATAATCAGAAAGTACTGGAACTTGAAATAAGTCATCTGAAATGGGCAGGCTCCATAGAAAAACTGTTTATTGAAAACAAGGAAAAGTTAACAGTTGAAGTTGACCATACACAATGCACCCTGGGAAAATTCCTCAACAGCAGGGATGCGAAAAACCTTGGTGCAATGGATCCTGAAATTGCAAAAATATTGAAAAAAGTAATCCCTGTCCATAAAAAACTCCATGAATCAGCAGGGAAAATTAAAGATATCTGGGTGCAGAAGCATGAAGGATTAAGCCTGGAGCTTTTCCATCTGCTGACAGCCCATGTTAAATGGGTCCAGGCAGTATCAGCCTCTATCATGGCAGGCACCAGGATTGATGTGCAGACAGACCCCGGCAAATGCAAACTTGGCAAATGGCTGGGAACCGGAGAGACAAAAAAAAAGCTGGAAGAGTGGCCTGAATTTGCAACATTGGTGGCAAAGATTAAAAGCCCTCACAACAATCTCCATGGTGCTGCTGTGAAAATTAACAATGCCCCGACACTGGAGAAGAAAATTAAAATTTTTAAAACCATTGTTGTTCCGGAGTATGATCATCTTGAAAAGCTGTTTGATGAAATCATTGCCCTTGAAACAGGCCTTGAAAAGATCCAGCAAAGGGCAGAAGGTGTTTTTGACCAGGAGACCCTGCCAGCCCTTGACAGGGTTTTTTCCCTGTTTGATAATTTAAAAAAACTTGTTGGTGAACATGAACTTGAAATGGAAAAGAGTATGGTGAATGAAGGGGTAATGGCAAAAATGGTTTTGGTAACAGTGCTTTGTATTGCAGCCGTGGCAGGTGTGGTCTTTTCCTTTTTTACAATACAGTGGATTACCCGTCCTCTTTTGAAAACCGTTGAAATATCAGATAGTATGGCTGGAGGTGATTTTACCCGGTCAATTGATATTGATCAGGAGGATGAAGTGGGCATGCTTGTAAAATCAATAAATGGCATGTCAGGTTCATTAAAAAAAATACTTGCAGATATTGCAGCAGGAGCCGGAGAACTTACATCATCATCTGCTGAATTGTCAGCAGTTTCCCGGCAGATATCAGCAAATTCGGAGCAGACATCCCAAAGTTCCAATAGTGTAGCTTCTGCAGCCGAGGAGATGACAACCAATATGAATAGTGTGGCCTCAGCCATGGAAGAGACCACGGGTAACCTCCAGACCATTGTTGCAGCAGCCGAGGAGATGTCAGCCACGATCAATGAGATTGCAGGAAATACAGCAAAGGGCAGCCAGACAACCTCAGAAGCTGTTAAAAAAGCAGAAGATGTGTCCAGTAAAGTTAATAACCTTGGCAATGCTGCCCTGGAAATCAGCAAAGTAACTGAAACCATAGCAGATATTTCTGAGCAGACAAACCTTCTGGCACTCAATGCCACAATCGAGGCTGCAAGGGCAGGTGAAGCAGGCAAGGGGTTTGCTGTGGTGGCAAGCGAAATCAAGGAGCTTGCCCACCAGACAGCCAATGCCACCAAGGAGATTGAATCAAGGATCAATGAAGTGCAGAAAACAAGCACTGAATCAGTGTCAGCCATTAAATCCATTGTTGAGATAATCAATGAAATAAATACCATTGTCACATCTGTGGCAGCTGCCATGGAAGAGCAGTCTGCCACAACCAGTGAGATATCCAATAATGTAAGCCATGCAGCTGCCGGGGTTGAGGAGATCAATGAAAATGTCAACCAGGCATCGGCAGTGGCAGGGGAGGTAACGGAAAATATCAATCAGGTGAGCCATGCAGCTGATGAAGTAAATGCCGGAAGCCTCCAGGTGCACTCCAATGCAGATAAATTATCAAGTCTTGCTAAAAATCTTAACAATATGGCAGGGGAGTTTAAGCTTAACTAACGCACAGTTTATAAATTATTTCTTTTTTTCATGCCAGCTGCGTACTGTGCCCTGGTTAACAATTACATAGGTCTGGGATGTATATTTTGTTTTAAAACCATAGATGTATTGTTTAATAACCTGGTGGTGCCAGGTATCTGTCTTGATATTTACCGGGTGACCCCAGGTTGCAATAAGGGCATTTTCAGACATGCCGGTTTGCAGCCTTCCGCTTTTAACTATGCGGATATCATTATCATTTAAAAGTCCCCGTCTTTTTGCTTCGTTGAACATCATTTCAGTCCTGTATGCAGAGTTTGATAATGCTCCGAGAAGTTGATAATCCGACACCTGGGACAATTCTGTCTGATCCATCCTGGAAATTTCATATGGCGAGCCAATGCAGCCCATGAGTAATAAGACGAACAAGCTTAAAAACAATAGAGATTTAATGACTTTCATGATTTTCCTTTCATTTGTTATATTATAATCAATTACTTAAACTGTTAAAATCCGTATTGATCTGTCCTTTGAATTATTTCATCCTGCAAGGCCCGGGTTAAATCAACAAAATAGTCGCTGTACCCTGCAACCCTGACAATAAGATCCTTATACTGGTCCGGGTTTTTCCTGGCATATTCCAGGGTTTCTTTTGCCACAACATTGAATTGTATGTGATGTCCGTCCAGGCTGAAATATGTTCGTATAAGGTTTTTAATGGATTCAATGCCCTTGGGATCCTTTAACAGGTCAGGCATGAATTTCTGGTTGAGCAGTGTTCCTCCGGTGCTAATATGATCTATCTTTGATGCTGATTTAAGAACAGCTGTAGGACCATTGATGTCAGCTCCCTGGACAGGGGATATCCCCTCGGACAGGGGCATTTTACTTTTCCGTCCATCGGGCAGGGCACCTGTAACTTCACCAAAATATATATGGCATGTTGTGGGCAGCAGTGCAATCCTGTGGACACCACCCCTTGTATTGGGCCTGTTATTAACGCTTTGCAAAAATGTTTTAAAAACAAGTATAAGAAGATCATCGGCATAGGAATCATCATTTCCATATTTGGGGGTTTCATGTATAAGTATTTTCAACAGTTTGCTGCTTGTGCTGAAATTGTCCTTAAGTCCCTTTAAAAGTTCTTTCATGGTTATGATTTTTTTATCAAAAATATTATATTTTAAAGATATAAGTGAGTCTGTGACACTGCCAAGTCCAACGCCCTGAATATAGGAGGTGTTGTATCTTGCACCTCCCTGATTATAATCCATTCCGTTCTTAATGCAGTCTTCAGTAACAAGGCTGAGTAAAGGTACAGGCATATGATCACTGTTTATTTTTTCTATTATGTTATTGCCTTTGATTTTAATATTGATAAAGTATTCCAGCTGGGCCCTGAACGCATCAAACAATTGCTCAAAGGTCTTAAATTTTTCAGGATCTCCTGTTTTTATTCCCATCCTTTTTTTTGTTCCCGGATCCATACCGTTATTTAAAGTGATTTCCAGAATTTTCGGCAGGTTAAAGTACCCTGTTAATATGTAGGCCTCCCTGCCAAATATACCTGCTTCCACACAGCCGCTGGCCCCTCCTTTGCGGGCATCATGCATTGATTTGCCCTGGAGCAGATGCTCCTGGATAATGGCATCGGTATTAAATATTGAAGGCTGGCCAAACCCGGTAGCAATGATTTTTAAGGCTCTTTTTATAAACCTGTCCGGGTTTTTCCTTGATACCTGGATCATGGAGCCTGGCTGGAGAAGCCTCATCTCTTCAATGACATCAAGTATAAGAAAAGTAAGCTCATTGACACCATCTTTATTATCTGGCGTGACTCCTCCCAGATTTATAAGGCAGAAATCAACATAGGTACTGCTCTCTTTTGCAGTTACTCCAACTTTGGGAGGAGCAGGATGGTTGTTAAACTTTATCCAGAAACAGCATAAAAGCTCCTTTGCCTGTTCAATGGTCAGTACTCCCTTTTCCAGGTCATGCATGAAAAACCGATGGAGGTTCTGGTCAAGACGACCTGGGTTAAATGCATCCCAGGGATTCAGCTCGGTGATAATACCCACATGGAGAAACCAGTAATACTGCAGGGCTTCAAAAAAAGATTCAGGAGCATGTTCAGGAACCTTTCTACATATCCTGGCCATGGCTTTAAGCTCTTTTTTTCTTTCTGCATTTTTCTCTTCTGCTCTAAGCTCTTCCAATCTGTCAGCATGTCTGTTGGCAAAGAGAATCAGGGCATCTGCTGCTATCTGCATGGCCTTAAGTTCTTCAAATTTGTTATAGGCCATGGGATCATTATAAAAATCGATTCTTTTTTTTGAAAGATTGATATCCTTTTTAAGATCTGAAAACCCCCTGGAGTAAATCATATCCCCACATGCAGTATGACCAGGAGAACGTTGCTCCTGGAATTCCGTAAATATACCCGCATTAAAGGCATCAAGCCATTTTTCATCCATGGATTTTATGATTTTTTCCCTGATGGTTTTTCCTGTCCAGAAGGGGATGATTTCATCCCTGTATATGGTTTTTGTCTTTTTTGATACCTTATAGGGAATTTTTTCTCTGGTATCAAGGGATTCAAGATCATCAAGGGAGTGGAGGCATATTTCCGGGTATGTGGGGACTGCCTTGGGGCAGGGACCTCTTTCTCCCACGATGAGTTCATCTTTATCAATATAGATCTCTTTATTTAAGAGGATCTGTTTAAGGCACAGGGCACGCTGGCAAGGCACTGATTCTTTTAAATCAATTCCTGTTTTGTAAAAATCAGTAACAATAAGAGCCCTTTCATGGGATATTGAGACTCTGGTGTTTTTACTTTTTTCTTTCAGGGCTTGAACCCGCCTGTTCATTCTATGCTCCACTTTGTTATGGTTATTTTTCAATTATTACATTGAAAATACAGGTTTGTAAATTATTGTTTTACTAAATTGGGATTTTTTTTAAATTTAAAAAAAATCCTTTGACAAAACCACGGCCTTTCCGTAATTAGTTACGTGGATTTTTTACCATTAGAATAAAAAGGAGTAATTATATGAGTATGCAGTCGCTTTTTCGGGAAGTTATGGCAATAAACAGCATGGCCAATGATGAAAACAAGGAAAAAAGGGCAAGGGACTTTTTTGAAAAATTAAATCATAAGCAACTGCCGGAAAATTTTAACTGGGCAAAGGAGATTATTGAAGATCTCCATGTAAAGGAGAGGAAAGATCAAACAGCGCTCATCTGGACAGATATTGCTTCAAAGGAGGAAAAGCTGTTTACGTATGAAGAGTTTGCTGCCAATGGTAACAAATGCTTAAATGCACTTTATGCAGCAGGTGTGACAAAGGGTGACAATATGTATCAGGTCCTTCCCATTGTCCCTGAAACCTGGTTTGCAACATTTGCCTGTGCAAAGGGTGGAATTGTTGCCATACCAACTGCAACATCAATGACATTAAGGGAGATGGAATTCAGGTTTGAATCCTATCCCCCTGATACTGTCATATGTGCTCAAGAGTATGCAGACATGGTTGATAAAGCCATTGCTGCAACAGGTTCCAATCCGAAAATCAAAATAGTTGTGGGGGAAAAACAGGGATGGTTAAGCTACAGCGAACTTAAAAAAGAGTCTTCAAAAGCAGAACCCGCAAAGATCACACCAGAGGATCTTATGTTTTGTTTTTTTACCTCGGGCACAACCGGCCTGCCGAAAAGAGTAGGACATTCAGCATTTTACTACCCCCTGGGGCATCTGTCTTCCTCTGTGATGACCGGGATCAAACCCGGTGATATACACAATAATTTAAGCTCCCCTGGCTGGGCTAAATGGGCATGGAGCAGTTTTTTTGCTCCATTGAATGTGGGTGCAGCTGCAACGGGATTTAATTTTGTTACCCTGGATGGCAGGCAATACCTTGAAGCCCTTGTAAAGCACAGGGTGAATGTATTCTGTGCTCCGCCTACTGCATGGAGAATGCTCATCAATCTTGATCTTACACAATATGATCTCTCTGCCCTCAACCAGTCCATTGGTGCGGGAGAACCGCTTAATCCCGAAGTGATCAAACAATGGAAAGAACTCACCGGAACAGAAATCCGTGACTTTTACGGACAGACCGAATCCACGGCCATGATAGGAAATCCGCCCTGGATGAAAGGGAAGATGCGTTCCGGCTCATTTGGATATCCTTCATTCATGTATGATGTAAAGCTGGTGGATGATACAGGAAAAGAGATAACAGAACCAGCTGTATCAGGTAATATCGTTGTGGATCTTACTAAATGGCGTCCCTATGGTCTTTTTATTGAATATATTGGTGATCCTGAAAAGACAGAAAATGTTTTTATTGATGGCTGTTATTATACAGGGGACAGGGCATACATTGATAAGGACGGTTACTGGTGGTTTGTGGGAAGGGCTGATGATGTTATCAAATCATCTGACTTCAGAATAGGCCCCTTTGAGGTGGAAAGCGCGCTCATGGAGCACAGTGCTGTGGCCGAGGCAGCCGTGGTCGGTGTTCCTGACCCTGAAAGGCACCAGCTTGTAAAGGCATATGTGATCCTGAATCAGGATTATAAAGCGTCCAGAGAGCTTGCCCTTGATCTGTTTAAAAAAACAATCAGCGTGCTTGCAAAGTTTAAAATTCCAAGAATTATTGAGTTTGTTGATGAAGTGCCAAAGACCATAAGCGGAAAGATCCGCAGGGTGGAGTTAAGGGACAATGAAGCTGAAAGAGATGGTATTAATGAAAGAGATAAAACCAGTGAATACTATTACTGGGATTTTCCCCAATTAAGTTCAAAAAAAAAATAAAACCTTAAAAAAAATAAACAGGAGTATTGACTTAATCATCAATCCTCCTGTTTTTTTATCAATTCATGTATACCTGCCTGTAAAATATTCACAGGTCTAACCGCCAATGGTAACATTGAACCCATGGCCTGTGAATTTTTGTTTTATCTGGTCTGTTTTTTTTGCCGGATAAGGCATAAGATCTTTAAGCTGATTTTTTAAACCAAGTCTTTCATATTTTGCACTCCCTGTATTGTGAAAGGGTAACAGGTTGATCTCCTTAAATGTTTTAAGCTCAAGAAGCAGGGCAATAATTTGATCTATATTATTTTTTTTGTCTGTAATACCAGGTATCAGTGGTATTCGTATTTTTACAGCCCTGTTTGTTCCGGCAAGTAGTTGTAAATTTTCAAGAACAGGCTTAAAAGGCTTGCCAGTATATTTTATATGATCCCCATTACTGGTAAGTTTTATATCAAATAAAATTATGTCACTTTTCCGGCTGACTTTTTCCATAATGCCTCTGGAAGCATATCCTGAGGTGTCAACGCATGTGTGAACAGCCCTTTTTCTGCACTGGTCAAGCATATGGATAAGAAATTCAGGCTGGGCAAGGGGCTCACCTCCGGAAAAAGTAACTCCGCCTCCTGACTGGTCATGGAACATGCTATCTTTTTCAATCTCTTCAACTATCTTACCTGTGGATATGGAAGTAATATGACCCTTATCTGCCCTGCCGGCTTTTTTAATAAAAACCTGGCTTTCAGGATTGTGGCACCATTGGCACCTTAAAGGGCACCCCTGGAAAAAGATTGTAGTCCTGATGCCAGGGCCGTCGTGGAGACAATATCTCTGAATTTTAAATATATAACCTTCAGCTGTTTTATGCACAATGTTTCCCATGGATTACAATTAACATCTTTAGAGTTTTACATCAAATTTTACCTTGAATCAAAAAAAACATTGACTCTGGATTTTAAAAAAGTATAATGAATGAAGATTCATTTATTGCTGCCCGGGTTAAATGGAAGTGAAGAGAGCTGAAACCAAGGCACAACAAATTGTTTTTATAGCGAAAAAAGATTATGCTTATATCAGTTCAGAGCATGGGTTAATATAAATATTTAATGAGTCGGAATTCATTTTTTTAATAAAATAGTTTTAAGATCTTAACTGACCTTGGGTCTGGGAGGGAAAAATGGCACAACAGATTACAGATAGAAGGGACATTGATTTTGTTCTCCATGAACAATTCATGGCAGGTGATTTTGCCGATAAAAGTGAAGAGTTTGCTGAATTTAATAAAAAAACAATAGACCTGATTGTTTCAGAGGCAAGGAATTTTGCAATAAAAGAGCTTTTACCCATATATAAAGAGGGTGATGAGCAGGGCTGCAGATTTGACAATGGCAAAGTTAAAACCCCTGATTCATTTAAAAGGGCCTATGACCTTTTGAATGAGGGCGAATGGCTTGCCATGGTTGAAGATCCTGAATGGGGAGGACAGGGTATACCCAGATTAACATCATCAGCAGCCTATGAATATTTTAATGGTGCAAATTATCCGTTCATGATGTATCCGGGTCTTACCCATGGTGCGGCTAAACTTATCCATGCTTTTGGTACGGAGAAACAAAAAGAGCTGTTTTTAAGAAAGCTCTATTCCGGAGAATGGACAGGCACAATGCTTTTAACAGAGCCAGGTGCAGGCTCGGATGTGGGCGCCCTTACAACCACAGCAACAAGAAATGAAGACGGCACCTATTCAATCAAGGGTGAGAAGATTTTTATTTCCGGTGGCGAGCATGATATGACCGACAATATAATCCATCCTACTTTGGCCCGCATTGAAGGAGCCCCTGAAGGCACCAAGGGAATAAGTCTTTTTCTTGTCCCGAAATTCCGGGTAAATGATGACGGCTCCCTTGGTGAGCATAACGATGTTGTCTGTACAGGTATTGAGCATAAGCTTGGAATCCATGGCAACAGCACCTGCTCCCTTGCCCTTGGCAGTAAAGGGCAATGCATCGGAACCCTGCTTGGTGAAGAGAATAAAGGCATGAAAGCCATGTTTCTAATGATGAACGAAGCCCGACTGCTTGTCGGCTACCAGGGATTTGCCTGTGCTTCAGTTTCCTATATACATGCAGTCAATTATGCAAAGGAAAGGATCCAGGGGAAAAATCTCCTTGAGATGATGGACCCGGGGGCAAAATCAGTACCAATTATAAATCATCCCGATGTCAGAAGACAGCTTCTGGAGATGAAGGTTTTTGTGGAAGGTGCAAGGAGCCTTCTTTATTACGTTAACTATTGCGCAGACATGAAAAAAATAGCTGAAACAGAGGAAGAAAAGGAAAAGTGGGAAGGTTTTATCGAGGTTCTCACACCTGTTGCAAAGGGTTATATAACTGACCGTGCCTTTGAGATCTGCAGCCAGGGTGTTCAAATATTCGGCGGTTATGGATTTATTGAAGAGTATCCCATGTCACAGCTTTTAAGGGATTGCAGAATTACAATGCTCTATGAGGGAACAAATGGCATACAGGCAATGGATCTTCTGGGCAGAAAGCTTGGTTTGAAAAAAGGCAAGCCAATCATGGATCTGTTTGGTGAAATGCAGAAAACCGTTGCTGCTGCCAAAAAAATTCCATCCCTTGAAGCAGATACGGTTAAGGTTGAAGAGCTTTTTAATAAACTTGCCGAAGTTGCTTTGCACATGGGACAGACTGCCATGTCTGAAAAGGTATTGAGTGCCTTTGCCAATGCCCATCCCTTTCTGGATGCAACGGGTGACGTTATGATGGCATGGATGCTGCTCTGGAGGGCAGCAATTGCTGCAGCAAAGCTTGAAAAGGCAAAGAAAAAAGATAAGCCGTTTTATGAAGGCATGTTAAAATCCCTGACATTTTTCACAGAGACAAAAGCTCCAGTAACACTTGGCAGAATGAACAGCCTTATGAAAACAAGCTCCGTTGCAGTGGATATAGATACTGCATCATTTCCATCATAATATCTGATTTTAACACAATGCTCCCATTGCCTGGTATTAAAGAGAGCCTGCAATGGGAGTATTTTTTTACTCTATCAGAACCAGGCCATAGATGTTTGCTTTTTTTACCGTGTCCCTGTTAAGGCCTGTGCCAAGGGCAGCAGTCGGTTTTCCCCATTCAGCAGCTTTAATCAGCTTTGAAACATTAATACCAAACCCTGACATGGAAGGCCGTGCATGGTCAGGATTTCTGCACTCTCCTTTTCCGGAAAGCGCAAGACACTCAGGAAATTCGTTACAGAAAAGTTGTTTACAGGATCCGCCTGCAAAAGCTTTTGCCTTTACAAAGCCGAGCCTGACTGCATCTGTTTCAATACCTGCGGCTACTTCGTGGAGCAGGCGGAAAAATTCATGGCGTTCATCGGAAAAAAGAATTTCAGATGTAAGATCAATTTTAAAAAAAACTGCAATGGTATAGTTTTTAAGAAGTTTAATAAATCCTGACGGTCCTGGAACATGGGGCGGGCAGCTTTTTGATAATCCATAGTTCTCACATCCCGGTTTTATGCACATATCAGCAAGCCTCTGTTCCACAACAATCTCTTTTGCTCCAATGACCTTAAGTGCGCTTGCACCAGCTCTGTGGGCCGCATGCATTATTCTGTCAAGTTTTTTTTTATCCATACCCTTAAATATTAATGTTTAACAGCCAGACTTTTTCCCTGTCATATGTTCAATATCAATTTTTGCAACCAGTGTATTGTTAAGCTGCTTTTCCGGAAATTTAAAAATCTTATCAGAGTATTGCTGCATTATAATATCCAGACCAGCCTGTTTTTCGTCTGCTTTTTCAATAAAATATACTTTGCCCGAGCCTATTACACTCTTAAATTTCATGCCCCAGCTGCACCCGTTTTCAGATTCAATAAGTTCATGGTCAATATCAAACTCAAAACATACTCTGTTGTTTTTTATTAATATTTCAATTTTTCTGCCTTTTTTTGCAGAGTGAAAGTATATTGTTTTATCTTTATACCCAAAGCAGACCGGGACAACATAGGGCAGGTTATCAAAGCACAGGGCAAGACGGCAGACCTCTGCTTTGGCAATAATTTCTTCCATGCTTTTTATATCAGTTATCTCTTTGTCTTTTCTGCGCATTGATTTTTTTTGGTAATTATCCCTGGTAAGAGCTGCTGAATAGCCTGCAATACTCATTTGTGTTTAAAGATGATATCAGCTAATGTTTAAATTCTTTATTTTTTGTACCCAGGCTGATCATTTTATAGCCCTTTCTGGTTCTCAAAAATTGAAAATAGGTTTTAAAATCCAGTTCTAAAATACCTTTGTCATTCTCATGGGAGGACAGTACGGTAAATACAGGGTTTTGCCACTCCCTGGCATTGCCGCATGAATCAAAATATATGGCATATTTTTCATTATTAAAAATATAAGGATTTAATGGCTCTTTATGGACTGTATACTCCATGTTTCCCATGCGGAAATCATTGATCTGGCGAATCATGCAATCTTTATTTTCTGCCAGGAATTTATCTGCTTGCTTTGTGATCCAGTCAGATTCAGCATTGGACCAGAAGGCAATTTCAGATGCACAGTTTTTTTTCAAGGCATCTGAATTTATAGATAATAAAAAGGTTGATTTAAACCAGTTCTTGAATTCAGTTTCAAAATTGATAAATGAATAATATTTTCCGTTTGTGCCTTTAAATACTTCCCTGTTCAGCTCTTCTTTTTTGTCATCCATTATTTTCAGGGAAAACCAGTCAAGATTGCGGTTGTAATTAAAGTTTTTTATGAGGATTTCATTTTTATCATTTATCAGAAAGGTTTTTCCGCCTTTCCAGCTCCAGTGTTCGCATTTATTCTGTTCTGAATATTTTTTCCCACTCCAGCAAACCCTTTGTGCATTTTTCAGCCCCACAGCCATATTGTTTCTGAATGGCAGTGCTTCATTATATACAGCCGGTATTATTATTTTTCCATTTTTATCAAAGAACCCTACCTTTTCAGTTGTTTTATCCCTGAACCTGATTTTTTCTTCACTCTCACAATCAGGTGTGTTATCCCAGATATAAATGCTGCCCACACCTATTTTTTTACCATTTTTTAAAAGGTAGTAACTTTCACTGGTTGTTCTGTTAATCTGCTCTCCAACTACAATTATATTTTTAAATTTTTTTGCATCGGCAAAAATAAATTTAGGGGGAATCTTAACAATACCATTGGAATCCCTGTATCCTATGAGGCCAGTACTTTTATCCCTGAATGCGGTCCAGACATCATTATCCATACCATTGGATATGCAGGGATTGATAAAAACCATAACTATTATGAATAACCAGTATCTCATTGTGCCTCCACTGTTTTCTCTGTATTTTTTAGTATTATTCCCATAAAGTCAACCACAATTTTTTTACACCATAATTTCAATCTATACCTGGCTGATTGTTAATCGTATATATTTCAGAGCATCTTTAAAGAACCAAACCGCATAAAACAATAACACCACCCCCAACAGCCTGTTAATCCAGATAAAAACCTTTCCAGATAAAAAATTTTTAAACCGGCTTACAATTGATGATATTATTATCTTTGCGCCTATTAATAATGAGAAAAATGTACAGACAAATATTAAAGTTGAGATAATACTGTTATTTGATCTTATAATAATGGGAGAACCAATGGAAAACCAGAACAGATACGGGTTTGGATTGAACAGGTTGGCAAGCACGCCTTTATGGAAAGAGTGCAGCCGCACATCCTTTATATTTAAATCTTCGCCTTTAAATGTTAGACTTTCATGGCTTAAATAGAGCAGAAAAACGCAGCCAAGGGAAGAAACAATAAATAATATGATGTTCACTTCTTTGAGTCTCGATAAAACCAGAACAGATACAATTATGATTGGAAGATCAGTTATGAGGGGTGCCATTGAAACCTTGACCCCTTCAATAAAACCATGCCGTAAGCTCACTGAAATTACCAGGGTTAATAATGGCCCGGGTGAGAAACCAGCACTTATTCCAAGGAGTAATGCGCTCAAAAAAATTGGAATGTTTTCTGTCATTTTCAGATACTTAAAAGCATATAGATCAGATTCTCCACACCCGGATTCAGAATATCCGGAAATTTGCTACAAATGGTAAATGATCAGAAACTTGTTTTTTAAATACCTCACGTCCCAGACCCATGGTCCAATGCATTGGGAAAAGTCTCAGGCTGCCGCGTACGTAACTTTTAGAAAAGGTTCTTGAGACAGCAAAACCATCCAGCAGATCAGCACGTCCCTTTTCAAGAATATGTGAATATCGTTCCTGCAGATCCCAGCATGATATAAAATCCATCAAATCATTACCTCCCAGATAGTGAAAGTTGCTTACATCCTGGCCGGGTATCATATTAAAATCCCCCATCAGCAATATTGTCCGCCGTTTCATGCCCGGTGTCTGCCGCAGGTTGGCAATGTGCTTACCAATTGCAATGCACTGGCTGTCACGCAATTGCTGTTCGTGACGTTCCCGGCCCGATTTAAGATGTACTCCTATTATGGTTGCATTGAATCTTCCGATCTTGATATCTGCCTTTATCGCCTGCCTGCCGTTCTGATATGTACCCTCAGATCCTGGAATAAGCACAGGTTTGCTCACTTCCAGTCCCTCTTTGTGCAGAAAGCCGATATGGATATTGCCATTGGGCTGCTCAAGTATGGTCTGGTTATAAGTAATACCATATTTACTGGATAGAATTTTAGCCAGTCGGTTAATATGGATGATGGGACTGACTTCAACAAGGGTTACTAACTCAGCATCCAATAGAGCTAATCCCTCAGCCTGCTTCTTCACCCGATTACTGTTAGCCCCGATGCCTGTGGAGGGTTTACGCTGGTTGTAGCCAGCCAGGTTCCAGACAGCAATTCTGGCTAGACTATGCTTAAATTTATTCATGGCTGCCTTCCTTTTTCTTTGTTTTTAGAAGTTCAATCATTTTTTTACCTTAATTATTGAGATTTTTTAAAACCCTTCTGATGCAGATTTCTTGGAAGTCAAGGGCTCATAGATCCCGGAGTTTATTAATGATAGTACCGCATTGTCTGAGTACCAGCCTGATTATCAAACTGATAGGTCAAGTGGAATCCTTCATCTGTTCGAAAATATTCATAGTTTTCTCTATCAAACATATCAATTACTTCTTTATGGGGGTGGTCATGGGGTACAAGGTGGCAGCTGATCCCAAGCCTGGTGTCCTGCTGGTTCAGCCGGTCAATCCAGCATGGTCTGGATATGTTACCGGAGAAAAATGCTCCGTTGACTGAACCGTGATGGGGTACTTTAAAAAAATTTATATTGTCTGGCAGTAAAGGATCAATGTCTGCCCAGGCATCGCCTTCAGCATCTCCGGTGAGAATGATGGAATTATTATTAAGTTTTATCTGAAGTACAATGGAGTTATTATTTTCATTTTTTTCAATCTGGTTTTTCCGGGGCCATAATACCTTTAATGATGCATCCCCCAGGTCAGGCATGCTCCGGGTAACGTCGATTGCCTGGTGCAGACCTATGGTGCGGGATCTGTTTGCAAACCGGATCAGGTTGGACAACACAGCTTTTTTGTTGGATTTTGGGTAGTAAAAAAACCTGGTGCCGAATTCACGGATAATTGATTTAAGGCCCTGACCATGATCAGTGTGGGCATGGGTTAAAAGAACAAAGTCAAACATGGGTTTTTGTGTGGTCCAGTCGATTTTTTTCTTTTCAAAGAATCGTTTCAGATAGATAAAAGAAGATCTGTAGAATTTGGTATCATTGGAATCTATCAGAGCATACGAAGATTTGTTGTTAGAATCAATGGATTCGATAAAAATTGAATCTCCCCATCCAACATCAATCAGAGTAATGTTAAGTCTGGACATGAAAGTCTCCTTTTATTTTATTGTTTTGAAGAGGGATAATCATTATCTGCAAGATATTTACTGCGGTTTGCATGGTACTGGTCACTGGCTTCTCTGATATGCTGTTCTCCCCAGTCCTGGAAGGCCTTTGTCTCCAGAGGTTCGTACCGGGCGCCTTTTGAATGGGCCGAACAAGTGTTCAGTAACCAGTCCTGATTAAAGATTTTGTCCCGGGCCCAGAGCGCTGCATCAAACACATTCCCAGGTATTCTGAACAGGTCTTCCCCTGAGGGATGCGGCCTGCTGCTGTCATTGAAAAATGTATTGGGTATCCAGATATCATTGGTATCAATATAAAAAGAATCATCATATTCAACAAGATCAAACAGGTCATCTATTTTTTTAACAGAATCAAACAGAGGGCTGCCATCCATGGGTTTAAATATGACTCGCGGCATGCTTGCAACGTTTGATTGATAAAAAGGAATTGAGCGTATATCCTGGTGCTCTGATACAGGGGATGTAAGTTCATCACACTCAATGGAAAAAAAGGAACATCTTGAAAAATTAAAATTTTCTGATTGTTTAACCGCATCAATAATGATCGGTATGGTTATTTCCATATCTTCCTCCTTATAATGACAAGTTATTATATCATCATTTGTTTTATGTGTTGATATTCTCTCCCGGCATATTATATTTATCTGTTAATAAATTTTTCAATGGAAACAGACTCTATCCTGGATTGTCCTTTTTTCTTCATTCTGATATTGACGTGCCCGCTTTTATTCATATTAATGATACCCCAGGTTTTTGATTGGATATTCTGTAATATCTGAATCTTCTTTTTCAGATTTGTATTGCTGATTGTTGTGACGGCAAATCCCAGTTTTTCCAGACTCTCCCTGGAGCCTTCAAGTTTAACCAGGCCTTTTTTTTCAGGCAGCAGAAGAATTAATCCAAAGACGTCCTTATTAATATATCCGGCAAGGGCTTGTATCCTGTGCTTTGTAAATTCAACCATTATAAATTTATTTTTTATTTTTAATTGTTGGTCTCCGGCAAGCTGCCTGTTCATCTTAAGAGCATCTTCCACTGAAAATTTCATTGTAATGAACTGCTGTTTTGTCCCCTTGGCAGCATATATGGAATCTCCCTTTCCTGTGAGTGTCATCCAGGCCTCAGCTCCACATCCATTGGGTGCGCCCCTGGTCCTGAAATAGTAAGTACAATCCCATGAGTATGGTAAATATATATCATTAGGAGTGTTGTTTGCTGCAAAAAGAAAATGATTCTGACAAAAGACCAGTGCAATTATCATAAAAATAATTTTTTTTAACATAATAACTCCTTTTCACAATAAATTGGGTCAGTAAAAATTCCGGGCCTGTTTTTTTAAGTATTTCCATGGAAAATCATCCTTAAACTTAAAGATAAGATCACTTCCAGGTAATTCTGTCAGCCCGGTTCTCTAAAAAAGACAGCAGAATCATTGAAGCGTGTTATGATCCAGCTGTTCAACAATGAAAAAGATTTTACACTGATACTTTGTAACATAAAGATTATGGGATTTTCAATATAAAAACCGCAAAATTCAGCTGGAGTTAAGTGGTACAAAAATCACTTCAGATTCAGGAGCTGTTTTTTTACAAGACAGATAAAAGTGACAGTTTTTAATCAATAAGCTCAAGGTGCAGTGAATACCCGGCAGCATCTGTATAACAGGCAGGGCCATTTCCTGTACCATATGCAGCAGCATTTGTTTCAGTGTGGCAGGTTACAAGAATTTTCCATTCACCTGCAGGAAACGGCGGCCATGAAGCACTGTACATACCTCTGAGGTCATATTCCAGAAAAGCACTGTTACTGTTTCCTTCTGCAGTATAATGAAGGGTATTGTTTCTATCATACAGAGAAATGGAAACTGTTCTGCCTGCTGCAAGATCTGCATTACCCACATTTATTCGTATCAGTTTTTCACTGGTAAGGTTAAACTTATAGTAATCTTTCAGACCTGTATAACTTCCTGTGTCTGTAATAAGGTTGCAGAGTACTTTTTTGCCGGCAGCACCAGAAACACGCGCCTGTGAAAAAGTGTCATTGGGTTCCATATCATCTGTTACATTGGTAGATTCCAGACGGAGTTCATATTCAGTTGAACCCCCGGACACAGATTCAACTTTAACATAAAAAGAGCTGCCAGCAGTAATTGCTATCCAGATACTGTCCCTGTTCCAGTCAAGGTAATGCTTTGCAGGATCATAAAGATGAAGATTCACATTGCCGCTTCTCCTTGTAATTTTTATATATTTTCCATACCCTGATCTGTTCAGATTCACTCTGAAAAAATCTGCAGGATCATCTCCACCCACATTGCCTGTGAGGATGCCTGTGACACCGGTAACAGCACCATCTATTGAGTTGTTATACGGCTCGTTTCTGTCAAGATCATGCAGGCTGCTGGCACTGAATGTACTTCTGCAATACATGATGGTGGACATGGGTAAAGATATGCCTTCGCCTTCAAAGGGAATAATATTGCCCGGTTTTTTCCCCTGTTTATAATAAGCACTTTTTGCAGGGAAATAAGTCAGTTTTAAATCCTTACCTTTGTTCTCTTTAATGCTTTTTGTAACATCAAACTGATTGCCTGAATTAAAGGTCTGCAGAATTTTGTTTTCTGAACTGCGAACAATAAGCCTTTTTACCTTTACTGGAAATTTCAGATATACCTTTTTGCCCCTTTGTACGAGTTCTGGCTTTGTTTTTTTTCTGTTTTTACCTGGTGTTGACATTCCTGCCTTTGTTTTATGAATATTTTTTTTCATAGGAGCTGCACAGGTTTCAGTTATGACCTTTTTTGTTCTGTCATTATTATATGTGGAATCAGTCTGAAACCTCTGTGCAAGAGCTGCACAGAACCTGTTGCCTCTTTTTGTAATATTTAATGCATATTTTTTACAGACCTCAAAACTGCCAAGGCTGCCAATACTTTTCCATGGAGCAGTTCTTGAAAATTTTATCTGCACAGAGTTTCTGCCTGATCTGACTCTTTTAAAGGGTGTTGAACAACCATAAAAACAGGAAGAAAGATGGCGGGAAAACTCTACAGATCCCACCCGTACCTTAAAGATACTTATCCCGCTGTTGTTTACTACCTGGGCTATGGGGGCTGCCTTGCAGGGTTTTATTGCTTTACTTTTAAATGATAAAGCTTTTTTGCCGGGAACTTGATTTGATTTTGCATTAACAGGCCCGGAAATGATAAAATCAAATATAAAAAAAATAATCAGAACTGAAATAGTCAATGATTTTTTCATGGTATTTTCTCCATATTACAGTAGATGTTTTATTATATTATCGGCTTTAGCAGTCAGCCTTAACAATCAGGTGTGTATAGAATATCAAAAGGTTCAGGATAATTTTTCAGCGGGTCTGACAACTGCTCTCCTGTTGAATCTGCAATGAAAAATTTTTACAATTGAATGATAAAGGAGTGCTCTTTTATTCGATTAAATTTAAAATCTGACCATCGGGCCCGGTAAATCTGTTATTTAAAAAGTATATGCCCTAATCCCAGGTATAACGCAGTCCGCACACCAGTGCATGGTCTGTGTAATCCCTGCTCAGGCTAACATCATAATTGATATAGAAGTTGAAGCTTTCCTTGAACAGGGCATTGATCCCCAATCCGAGAATAACGTTGTTCCTGACCGGTTTGTCGCCTGCAACCACAAAGCTGCTGCCGGGCACTCCGGCAAAAGATGTTTTTATGGCCCGGTCGTCATTGGAGAATTCGTGTGTCCAGTTCATACGTACTTCCGGGGATATGAACAGATTGTCGGATTTTTTTACAGGCCGCGAGACCCGCAGACCAACAGACCCGAGATAAGAGTCAACGCTGCGGCTCTTTACAGCCAGATTCAGTGCTCCGGCGCCGGTTTCGGTGTAGTCATCCATACGGATATGGGTAACCTGAATGGCTGCCATGGGACGGATGAAAAATTTTTTGCAGGTCAGGACATACCCCTCTTCAATGTATGCTGCAAGCTCCTGCCCGTTGAAGTCACCCTTGGCTGTGCGGGTAATTCCACCTACAGTTATTACGCGGTCAGTTTCATAGCTGTTTGAAGCATAGGATAAAATTCCATCGGTATACCATGATCCTGCGCTGTAATTGCCGTATAACGCAGCTTTATAGCTGTCACTGCTGCCTTTATCAGCCATCCGTTCGAAATCCAGTCTGGTATGTATATACCCGGCACTTAACCCGGCAATGAATTCATCGGAGATCCGATGGTCAATACCCAGAGTAAAGCCACCCAGAGAGTATTTATAAAAAGATGTGACGTCATCACGGCCCCGGCTGCCCCATACCCCTGTGTTTCTGATCCAGAGCCCCCAGTCTCTGCCCGGGGCCGGGGTATTGGCACTGCCCGAAGCAAACAGTGCCGGCTCCATGTCGCTGGCTGTATCACTCGTGTTTGCAGCAAGGTATACCGGCTGGGGAGAAAATGTCACCAGCTCCATATCAGCATTGGCCCGGCGGGCATTGAGCCTTGCACTCATGGTTTGAAGATATCGGGTCATTCCGAGAATTCCCGTTTCAAAAAAAACTGCACTGCCGGCTCCCCCCATTTCATCGTATGCCCGGCAGGCATCTGCAGCAGAAAGTCCTGTCAAGGCAGTGAGAATAGTCTGGATATCACCTGCTGCCCCGGGTGATATTCTGTCCAGAGCTGCAGCCACAGCTCTTTCATTGGGTGTCAGGGCCACGCTGTTAAAACTTGCATTGTTGCGCACCAGGGTTAGAATTACGTCGTTGCCGTCTCCACCTGCATAGTTCACCGATGGATTGAGAAAGGCAAAATTGGAGTTCAGGGTGCCAAAGGTTCCAGTCACAGCATCTGCGCCGTCATTGGTAATAATCTGGTAGTCAGTGGTTTCAGCATAATCGCCTGATTCTGCCAGGACATTCAGTGTGGCATTTCCCAGGTTCACTGTTCCGGTTACATTGATAAGGTCACTGTTGCCGGCTGAGTTCACTTCCACTTCATATATTGACCCTGCGTTAAAGGTCAGATTGCTGGTATTAATGGTTCCAATGGAGTTTCCTGGAGCCAGGGTACCGCCGCTGTTAACCGTGACAGTTCCTGTGTTGCCCGTTCCCTCAAGAGTGCCGCCGCTGTTCACTGTGACAGCTCCCGCGCTGCCGGTTACGTCCAGGGTGCCTCCGTTGTTTACTGTGACTGCATTGCCAAGAGAGGTGGTTACAGCCAGGGTGCCTGCGTTGACCCGGGTCATACCGGTAAATGTATTGGTCCCGGTAAGGGTCACTATCCCTGTGCCCTGTTTTGTCAGGGTGCCGGTGCCGGAAATATTGCCTGCATAGGTTCCGTCAGTATCCTGGTCAAAGACCACTGCTGCATTATTGATAATATTGCCATGCAGACCAGTTGTGGTTCCCTGTAATATGCCGTTGCTTACAGTAGTTCCGCCGCTGTACGTGTTGGCGCCGGTCAGGATCAGGGTGCCGGAAAGGCGTTTTTCAACATGACCTGCTCCGGAAATAATACCTGAAAAATTTCCACTGCCCAAAAGCAGATCTGTTGCTGCCAATGTGCCTGTAACAATGTTTCCGCCCCCGTAGAGAGCTTGTATTTTCAATTCATCCTGATCATTCTGGTCAAGGGTTGCACCGGCATTTACTGTTGTTGTGACCATAGCTGAGCCGATTGCTGAACGATCAAAAAAATTGTCTGTTGTCAGTGCACTGTTGAGCCGGAGGGTTCCGTAGTTTATTGATACTGTATGACTATTACTGACATATGATATACTGTCCGGGTCCAGGACAGTCAGTCCGCTGTTACCTGGTGAGCCAAAGGACAGGGCTGCATGATTTCCAATCCGGAGTTGATATCCTATGGTCAGGGTGCGCCCTGTTTGTACCGAAATATTTGCAGAGCTGTTGCTGCCAAACTGTATCTGGTCATGATCAGCAGGATGATACACAAAGTTAATCGTATTCAGGGCAAGGAGCTGCGCATCCTGTAAAACAACTGTTTTGGTTCCTCCCAGAAAACCAGTACCGGTAATGGCCAGAGTCCCCCCCTGGATCAGTGTTGATCCGTTGTATCCATTGGCGTTTGAAAGGGTGATGGTTCCATCGCCCCGTTTGATCAGGTCGCCGGATCCTAAAATTGAACTGAGCAGGGAGAGAGTCCGGCCGGCGCCCACATTGTAGACAGTATTGCCGTCCTGCACCAAAATCACACTGATCGCAAGGTCCCGGGTCGCCAAAGAGAGATCGATGGCGGGTACGGCAGTGCTCAAGCCCATCATATCTCCGGCGATGAGCACATCACCCGCCGGATTTATAACCTGAACCTGCATCCCCGTGAGGGTGCCTGGACCCAGGTTGTTGAGATTGCCTAGGTTGGCGGTGCTGCTGGCATCAAAGATAATGCGGTCGGCACCGTCCGGGATACCACCG
>CAZQJS010000046.1:0-24882 GCA_964593725.1 uncultured Desulfobacterales bacterium | reverse complement strand
GGCAAAATTTTCAGGTAAGACCTTCCAATACTTTTAAATATTTGTGCTGCACTGGTGCCATCGGCTTAAAAAGGGAAAAAGTATTTACTTATCAGTATCAGTTATTAACAGTTTTCTTAAGCCGCCTTTTTTCATCATCCCTGACTTCACGCCGTAATAATTTTCCCACCTTTGATTTTGGCAGCATATCTCTGAACTCTACATAACCCGGAACTTTATATGATGCAAGCCTCTCACTGCACCATCTTATCAATTCCACACCGCCAACACCCCTTGAATCCTCCTTAAGCACAACAATAGCTTTAATGCGCTCACCTGTTTTTTCATCAGGAATTCCTATTACACAAGCATTAATAACTGTTGGGTGATCCTGAAGTACTGCCTCGATTTCAGAAGCTGAAACCCTGTATCCTTTATGTTTGATTACGTCAGCTGACCGTTCCATGTATACAAGCTCGCCATCAGGCCTGCGGCTGACAAAGTCGCCCATTCTGCAATAAACTTTTCCATTAACACTTACATATGTTCTTGCAGTTTCGTCAGGCTTTTCATAATACTCCTGCACTGCATAGACCGAGCTGACAAAAAGCTCACCATTTTCCCCGTCTTTAACGCATTCCAGGGTAACCGGGTCTACAACAATACATTCCCGGCTTTTCAAAGGATATCCAATGGAACCTGAATTTGGTTCAACTCCTATTTTGCTGTATGTAACATGCCCCACTTCAGTAGATCCGTAAACCTGATATATGGGAAGATCATATTTTTCTCTGAACCGGTTCATGACTTTTCCAGGCAATACATCACCGCCGCAGAAACAATATCTCAATGATGAAAGATCATATTGATCTGCCCGGTCGTTTTCAAGGATCATCCGATATAATGCAGGAACTCCAAGGAACCACCTTGCCTTATATCTTTGGATGGACTCTAAAATTGCATCCACATGGGGCTGGGGCATGAGTACAACCATATTCCCCCTGTTCAGCCCAATAGCCATGAAAAAGCCCAAAGCCATAATATGAAACAATGGATTAACAGCAATATAAACATCCTTTCCTTCCTTTAAATGACCCCCTGCCACATCATTTGTTACGTCATTAATATAGGAAGTGGAGCCAATATGATTGCCCGGAACACCTTTAGGAAAACCAGTGGTTCCTCCTGTATAAAGTATATAGGAAAGATCATTGACAGGATCAATGTCTACAGGGGTTTCAAGAGGCTGTGCCTTTAAAACTGATTTAAAGGGTATAATTTTATCATCATAATCAACCTTGCCATTGGGAATCTTGTCAAACATAAAACCCAAAGCGCGTTTCCACACTGGTACAAGATCGGCAATATTGGTCACTATTGCCTGTTTAAGGCAGGATTTTTTAAAGGTTTCCTTGACATAACCAAAATTTGTATCCATACAGATAATGGTCTCTGCCTTTGAATTATTGAGCATATACTCAATCTCATGGGAAGTATATATGGGCGAAACCGGTACAAGTATTGCTCCTGCCCTCTGAATACCTAAATAAGCTATAACCCATTGGATACAATTGGGTATATACAAGAGAACCCTGTCTCCTTTTTTAATTCCAAGTTTATGCAGCCCTGCAGCAAATCGTTCACTCAAGTTTTTTAAATTCTTGTATGTAAAATGTTCACCCAGATATAATACAGCTGTATTTCCCGGATATTTTTCACTCATCATATCAAATCTAGAAAATGACAATTCCTGTTCAAGGGGAATATTATTATTTACCATCTGGCAAAACTCCTTTTTAATTAAACACCAAAATATGCAGATTTTACATCGGGGTTATCCATAAGTTCTTCTCTGGTTCCTTCCATTACTGCTGCTCCATTTTCAAGAATATAGGCATAATCCACAATGGGGAAAACAGGTCTTGCATATTGTTCAGATACAATTATGGCAATTTTCTGTTCCTGCTGAATAATTTTAACAGCTTTAACCAGTGTAGCCTGCATAAGAGGACTTAAACCCAAAAGCGGCTCATCCAGCAAAAGAATTTTTGGTTGTGCCATTAAAGCTCTGCCAATGGCCACCATCTGCTGTTCACCTCCGCTTAAAAATCCGCTTAAACGATTTTTTAATTTTTTCAAAGCAGGAAATACCTCCATAACATACTCAAGAGTCTTATCTGCCTGGGCTTTGGTTGCAAGATACCCACCGATACGTAAATTTTCAAGCACAGAACTTTCCTTGAACAATCTTCGCCTTTCAGGGCATAGAATAACTCCTGCTTTTGCCCGAAGGCTTGGCTTCATATCCATTATGCTCTGATTTTGTAACAATACATCCCCGGATAAAGTAATTCTTTCTCCCCCAGCCATGTTCTCTTTTTTTTTAATATCCAGCATAATGCCTGACAAAGAATACATAAGAGTCGATTTCCCGGCACTGTTTGCACCAAACACTCCCACAATCTGGTTCTTATCGCATTGAATGCTGATATTATTCAAAGCCAGCATATTTTCATAAAAAACCATCAGGTCCATGGCTTTAAGCATAGGTCATAACCTCCTCAACTTTCTTTGATCCAAAATAGGCTTCCTTGACTTTTTCATCAGCCATTACTTTTTCTGGTGTGCCCTCGATCAATTTCTTACCAAAGTTTAAAACCATGACACGATTGGCAACCTGAAAAAGCTCCCTCAGCCGGTGTTCAATCATCACTATTGTGATACCTTCATCCTGGAGCCTTTGGATCAATGGAACCATGGAAGCTATTTCACTCATGGAAAGCCCTGAAAAAACTTCATCACAAATAATTATCTCAGGTTTTAATGCAAGGCATCGAGCAAGTTCCAACCGTTTTAAATAACCTGTTGGCAGGGTTGATGTTTTTTTATAAGGGATATAAGAATCCCTTTCAAATCCGATCTCTTCCAGAATATCAATGGCAATTGTCTGCCGGTTCCCAAGGCGGCCGCCACCACGCCAACCGCCTGTCCTCCTGGCTCTGGGGGAAAACAGGGGAATAACAAGATTTTTATAGGCAGGTAAACTATAATATGGCCGCATGATTTGAAAAGTCCTTGTCACACCGAGGTCTGCTACTTTATGGGGGGGCCTGCCTGTAATATCCTGATTATTGAAAAAAATCCTGCCTGAACTTGGTTTTACAAAGCCTGTGATGCAATTGACAATTGTGGTCTTGCCTGACCCGTTTGGCCCGATTATTCCAAGTACATCCCCTGGAAATACATCAAAGCTTATATTTTCAAGGGCATGAACACCGCCAAAAGATTTAGAAATATCATCAATTTGTAAAACTGGTTTGGTTCTGTCCTTATTCATATTTTTGTCCACCTTTCAAATTGTTCATATTTTCTCTGCAGTGAGACCATGATGCCATCACTTCTGAAAAGGATAAATCCCACAAGTATTGTTGCATAAAACACAATTCTCAAGGTTCCAAAATCCCTTAAAAGTTCAGATACCGGAACCAGAATCAGACACCCGATAATTGGTCCCACAAGAGTTCCTGCTCCTCCTATAACTGTAGCAGCAATGGGTAATATGGAAAAATCAAGGGCAAACTGGGATATACCTGACCACATATAAATATGGGTAAGACATGCACCTGCCATACATCCAATGGCAGATGCCATGAATACAGCCATGGCTTTATACTTAGTAATATTAATGCCTGATGCTCTTACTGCCTGGTCATTATCCATGATTGCTGTAAAAATAAGTCCCTGGTCTGTTGTGACAAATCTCCTGATCCCGAATAAAAAGACCAGAACCATGGCCACTACAAGATATTGCTCAAAAAGAGATGAAGAAAAACTGTCAATACCAACCAGCCCGTCTGTGCCGCCAAAAATATCAAAGGCTTCAATTATCCTTGCCATAAACAAAGGATACATTAATGTGACAATGGCAAAATAAACGCCTTTTAAAGGAAGACAAGGCAAAAGCAGTAAGGTGCAGATTGCACCGCCAATAATTGCAGCAAGGGGAACAGTAAAAACAGGTGAAAGGCCATAGTATGAATTTAAAATTCCGGCGATATATCCACCAGTGCCAATAAAAAACGCCCCTCCCAGAGATACAAGGCCCACATAATGTGCTAAAAAATCAAAGCTCAAGGCAAGTATGGCATAAATACAGACAATGGAAAAAACCCTCTGCCAGTATATACCCGGCATTATTAATGGCAGAGCCAGCATCCCTGCAATTAAAATAAATCTTGGCAATGTTAAATAGGAAAGCTCCCGCAATGACATCAATGCATACAGCCCTTCTGACCTGACCTTGATTCCGCGATCTATCCGCTCTTTTCTCAATTGTTCATTAACCATAATCAAACCCTTTCTTCCAATTCTTTTTGCTGTCCAAACAGGCCTGACGGTTTTGATATCAAAGTCAGAATTATTGCAAGCAGTGCTACTACCATCTGAAAATGTGAGCCAATATAGACAACAGTCAGAATCTGGGCATAGCCTATTATAAAAGCTGCAAAAAAAGCACCCATCCAGGATCCAAGGCCGCCCACAATGCAGACTGCAATGGACATGATCAAAACCTGATATCCCGATTCCACCACAATATTCCCAAGGGGCATGATCAATGTTGCAGCAACTCCGGCAAGTACTGCCCCAAACCCCATGGCAAGCATTGCCATGAAATCCGAATCTATGCCAAGCATAAGTGCTGCACGCTCATCCTGAGCCATGCCCTGAAGAGCAAGTCCGATTTTTGTATAGTGGGTAAAAACCCACAACCCTGCCACAAGAGCAATGCCGATAACAGTCATAATAATTCTGTGATAATCCACAGGAACATCCCCGATCATAAAGCTTCCTTCCATAAACACAGGCAGTGTATAGGTCATCCCGCGAAAACCTCCAAAACGCAGGCCTTCAAGGATAATCAACCCGATTGCATAGGAAGCTATGATCTCAGAAATATTCATACCCCTTACCCGAATTAAAACAAACCGGTACATTAACATTCCAAGGATACCATTAATGCCAAGGGAAAGGATAATTGCTGCAAAATAAGGCAGGCCTGCCCTATGCAGCAGAATCCATGTCACAAACCCGCAGATAATATATAATGCACCATGGGCAAAATTAGGCACACGGCTGATTCCATATACCATGGCAAATCCAAGGCCCATTAATGCAAGGGATACTGAGTTAATGGTCCCGTAAACTAAAATTTCCATAAAAATTTCCCAAATTTAAAGTATTTGTTGGTAAAAAAATCAATTATTTCATCCATGGAGGAAGAAGAATACTTCCTTTGGCAATACTTTTTGGATATACAACAATGCGTTTGCCGTTCTGCCATTGGAGAATGGAACCCACAGCCCCTTTTTCAGGATCCTGTGCAACAATTACCTGATGGGTTTTAGGATCAAACTTGAGCCTGCCGTAAACACCCATAATATCAGTCTGCTCCAGCGCAGTCACAACTTTATCTGAATCAAGGGTTTTTGCTCTTTCAATGGCATCTTTTAATACATATACAGCCATATAAGAGCTTGATGAGCCAAGGCCTTCAGGTTCAACACCCCATTTTTTTGTATAGGCATTATAAAATTTCATAGTCCATGGTGTGGCATCAGAAGGAGCATTCCCGGCATTAACAACATTACACAAGGTATATTGTCCCTTGCCCTGGGTTGCTTTCCAGAACCCGGGCTGCTCTGCTGCTGCAAGGGTTGAGCCAAAAGGGAGTGCAGGAATTTTCAAGTCATACCATTGTTTTAAAAGAATAGCGCTTTCCGGCATGTCCATCCATATATTAATGATTTGCGAGCCTGTTTTTTTAGCCTTTAAAAGTGCCATGGAAAAATCTGTAGTACCTGTGGGAAATATTTCAGTTCCTGTCACTTCAAACCCTTTGGAGCCAGCGACTTTACCCATAACTTTTGCAGCACCCCTTGCATGGGAGACATCCTGAGCCATGATAAATACTTTGGTTAAACCATGTTTTTCTTTTAAATCTGCAAAATTTGCAATCATTTCACCTATCAGATTGACTGCTTCTCCATGGATTCTGAAACAATATTTGAATTTATCATATTTCTTTGCAACCATTTTATGATATTTAGGTGTTAAAACACCACTTGTAACAATGGATATTTTTTTATGCTTGGATAGTAAAGACATAGCAGCAAGAGCAGCTTCAGAGCGATTAGGCCCGCCCAGAATAAAATCTGCCTTTTTATTTAAAATCAATCTTTCCACTGCCATCAAGGCCTCACTCACAGGGACTCCGGGTTCAAGATCTCTGGTGTTAATGACTTCAACCCTGAAAAGCCTTTTTTCCCCATTCACATTTACACCGCCTGCAGCATTTATTTCATCCACAGCAAGTTTAATACCCCTTTTAGCATCCCATCCATAAAGATAAGCTGTGGACAGAGGCGCTCCCAAAACAATAGGCTTTTCAGCAAAAGCACTGCTTGTCCACAAAAAAAACAACAAAGATACAAAAAAACCGATGTAAACCTTTACTTTAAAGCTTTTCATTCTTGATTCTCCTTTTCTTAAAAATCATTATCCTTAAATGACAACATTTAAGAGTCATGGTGATCAGGCCGGCTGATTCCATTGATACATGACGATTTCAAAAAAGAGCAAAGAGTATGCCGGAGAAAATACAAAGAATAATAAAAAACTTTTAATTCTTTATGGCAGGAGCTGTTAAAGAACAAAATAAAAATTCATTTAACAAATTAATCTGTGTTTTATATGGTTTTACTAGAAAATTTTTTTCTATCCAAAGAAAAAAATTTTCATAAAAGTTTGACCGGTTTGATATTATATTTTTTAATTTTTGACCGCAGGGTAGGAAGGGAAATACCAAGCAGTTTAGCAGTTCTGGTCTTATTCCAATGAAGTCTTGAAAGAGTTGTTTCAATATGGGCCTTCTCGACATGGGACAAAGAATAAGATTCAAGCCCCATTTGGGAAGAACTGTTTTCTGTGTTTAATAATTTATAAATGTCTTCCTTAAGAAGCACATTACCTCTGCATACAACCAAGGCTTGAGCAATTGTGTTTTCAAGCTCTCTTACATTACCTTTCCATGCATGATTCACCAGAATCTCCATTACACCTGTCTGAAGTTTGGTAACCATGGTTCCAAGCTCTCTGTTGATTTTTATCAAAAAATGCTCCACCAGTAATGGAATATCCATCAATCTTTCTTTAAGAGTGGGTATTTCTATCATAAACACTTTAAGTCTGTAAAACAGATCTTCCTTAAAAAGCCCTTTGTTAACACTATCTGCAAGATCGCAATTGCAGGCAGCAATTATCCGGCAGCATGATTTCAATGTTTTATTGCCTCCGACTCTTGTATATTCCCGTCTTTGAAGAAATCCAAGAAGTTTCCCCTGAATATTTAAAGGAAGCTGGGCAATTTCATCCAGAAACAGGGTGCCGCTGCCTGCAAGTTCAATTTTGCCCCTGGTCATTGTATCTGCTCCTGTAAAAGCCCCCTTTTCATGGCCAAACAGTTCACTCTCAAGAAGGGTGTCCACCACTGCTGAACAATCAAAAACTACAAAAGGTTCATTCTTAAATAAACTGTTCATATGAATAACTCTTGCAATCAGCTCTTTTCCTGTGCCTGTCTCACCCTGAAGCAATACATTGACACGGCTGGTGCATACAAGCCCGATCATTTTGAAAATCTTCCGCATCTTTTCACTCTGGCCAATAATTACCCAGGGGCTGTCAGAGGGGTTTTTTACTGATTCCAGGGAAGGGGTATTCCTGTCAATCTCAAGGATATCAATGGCACGGTTGACAGCTTTTTCAATCTTTTCAACATCAAGGGGTTTATGGATATAATCAAAAGCTCCTCTTTTAATGGCTGCAATTGTGGTATCCATATCCTGAAAAGCCGTAATCATAATAATCTTTGACATTTTTTTCTTTTCAATCATTGTCTTTAAAACGTCAAGTCCATTAATATCAGGGAGTCTGATATCCATGATTACAATATGAAACAGGTTATCTGAAAACAATTTAAGACCTTTAGCGCCAGTTTCTGCAACAGAGACCTCATGCCCCTTTTCCGTGAGAAACATATTCAGGGATTCAAGTATTGCAGGTTCATCATCAATTACAAGTATCTTTGTCATACAATATTTCCCATGGGAATCATTATTAAAAAGCAGGCTCCTTTTGATTCTTTGTTTTCCACCTTAACAAATCCTTTATGGGCTTTTATTATTCTTTTAACATTTGCAAGTCCCAAGCCAACTCCCTTTGTTTTGTTTGTAAAAAAAGGTTTAAAAATTTTTTCTTTACATTGTTCCTCAAGGCCTGCTCCTTCATCATCAATAAGGATTGCTGCATATGCACGCTTTTTTTTAATCATCTTTTTAAATGTTACTCTTATTTTCCCAAAAGGATCAGATGATTCAATTGCATTAATCAAAATATTGATAAATGCCTGCCCCAACTTATCTGCATCTGCCAGAAGAGGTGGCAGTTCATCTTCAGCTATTGTTTCTACAACAAGGTTCTTTTCTCTGAATTTCATTTCAAGAAGCTCAATATAGGAATTCATAATATGGCAGATATTGCAGGTTTTAAGGTTCATTTCCAGGGGTTTTGCAAAATCCAGAAGCTGATTTAAAATCTGTTCAAGCCTTTTTACTTCAGCAGCCGAAATATCCACTCTTCTTTTGTCATTCCCTTTTATTTTTTTATTGCTGCTCAATATCTGCAAATTCATCTTGATTGCAGACAAGGGGTTTCTTATTTCATGGGAAAGGGATGCTGTAATCTGCCCTATATAAGCCATCCGTTCATTTTCCCGAACTTTTCTTTCCATTCTGACCCGTTCTGTTATATCGCGGCAAATACCTATGCTCACTATTCTATCGTCATAGGATATTGTCTTGCCTCGTATTTCAGTGGGAAACTCCTGGCCTGATTTTGCAAGACGTCTATACTCAAACACCTGGGGCATAATCTTATTATCAAGTTGATCAGAGTATACTTTAAGGATCTTTTTCCTGTCTGAAAAAGCAACATATTTTGTAATTTTACTTCCCTGAATGCTTTTGAAATTATCTCCATGCATGGTGCAAAAAGCCTGATTTGCATATACAATCACACCGTCCTGAATAACAAAATACCCGTCATTGATTTCTTCAACCAGGGTTTTATATTTTTTCTCAGATTCCTGAAGCGCAGCAGTACGTTTTTTAACCATTTTTTCAAGTTCAACATTCTGCTCAATAATTTTTTTCTGGTGCATCTCCTGAAAATGGTCGCTGAACCTGTGCATGGTATAGGCAAGACAATGGTTCAACTGAGTAAAAACTTCATAAAACCCGGTTGCAGGAGCATTAAAAAATAATAACTCAGTCAAAACCAGACGATATAATTCAAATGCTTTCTGGACATCAGACAGTAAAAAGCCTGATTTCAAACGCATATCAGTGATCTTATCAATAAATGTGTTAATGGGTTGATAATTATCATGTACCAGCATCTGGTAATTTGCATCAACTGCCTGATTAATTGTATGCCTAAGTTCCTCTACAGGCCTTGCAGCATATTGCTCACCACATTCAGTATGAAGTTTTTCAACCCATTTATGAATTATCAGAGATTTATGCTCATTTAAGAATATCGAGAATGAAAAATCCATAACAGGCTCTCCATGGAAATATTTTCAAGCCAAAATATTAAAACCTGCTTTAATCTATAATAGTTATTTCTTAAATGCAAAAATTTAAAACATGAAAAACAATGATTTAAAAAAGCTCTATTGAGTGGATTCCCTATGATAACCCTGCGGAAGGAATGATTGCATAAATATTGTTTTTTAATGGGTTGTTCATTTTTCCGCTCTTGTTTTTATAATCTGACTGATAATGCTTACAGCAATTTCAGCAGGAGTTTCCGAATGAATTTCAATACCAATGGGTGAATAAACATTATCAAGAGTTTTGTCTGAGATCCCTTTTTTTTTAAGGTGAGCATAAATCTGTTTTCGTTTGCCATCACTTCCAATCATACCAATATATGCAGCCTTTGTTTTTAGGGATAATCCAAGAACAGTCTGATCGTAAAGATGCCCCCTGGTGAGAATGACAATATAAGAATTTTCATTTATGGTAAGAGTATCAAAGGCATTGTTAAAATTGTTTATCACGCGAACTGCTCTGGCATGTGGAAAGCGTTGCCTGTTAGCAAATTCTTTTCTGTCATCTGTGATAACAACTTGAAAGCCTGTAAAATCTGCAATTTTTGCCAGCTGGAATCCCACGTGGCCGGCACCAAAAATATATATAGTATCCCGGGGAAGGACAGGTTCAATAATATATTCACCAAGCTTATGGTTATATATTACAGGGGAGCACCCAGCAAACCGGCCGCTTTGAATCGTTTCAATGACTGGTTTTGGTATTGACAGGCTATTGCCTGTTATAGCTCCATCATGGTGGATAAGACATTTGTCAGTAGTAAATTCAGATTTACTGAACCCTTTGATTTTTGAAACTATAAACCCTTTTTCTCCGGTTTTTTCCATGGCAATCAGGGCATTAAACACAGATTCCAGAGCAGAGTTCAGGTTAATGGTATTGTCGGAGGACTGGACAAATGTCTCAATTAACACAGTAAGGTCACCGCCGCACACCATATCTAACCCATCTTTAAGTTTTTTATTAAGGGTAAATTCTTTAATCTGGCATTTTTTTTTAAAAATCATGTCAAGGCTTGCATCAATTATCAGGGCTTCCACTAATCCACCACCAATAGTGCCATAAATGGTTCGATCGTTTAATACAATCATCTTGCTGCCCGATGTCCGTGGCGTGGATCCATTATGGGTCATAATAGTAACCACAGCAAAGACTTCTTCCTGTCTCAGGCATTTTAGTATCTGTTTATGCAATGGTTCCATAATATTCCTCAATTGCATTGTAAACACGTTCAGGAGTCAAGGGCAGCTCAAAAATTCTTACTCCGGTTGCGTCATGAACCGCATTGAGTATCGCAGGTATGGTGGGCATGATAGCGCCTTCCCCAACCTCTTTGGCACCGTATGGTCCGTTGGGCTCGTCACTTTCAATCACAATGGCATTAACCTCTGGCATATCCATGGATGTTACCATTTTATATTCTGCCAGATTATTATTCATTATATGACCCTGATCATCAAAGATAATCTCTTCGTGCATGGCTTCTCCAATCCCCATGGAAACAGACCCTTCCATCTGACCTTCAACCGAAGTCATGTTAATGGCTTTACCACAGCCGTAAGCAGGAGATGTGCCCACGGCAGCACCCTTGAATTTACCGCCAAGATTATGTGGTTTATATTTTCCTGTCCCCACAATGGAACCTTTTTCAAGAAAAGCAATTCTTGAAGCTTCTTTAAAAGTAAGCTTGTTTGAATCAGGATTGTCGGTCCAGCCTTTGTGTTCCTTGATATATCTGGTCCGTAAAAGTGAAAAATCAGGGGCTTGGTTTTTAAATTCAATAAATCCTTTTTTTATATCCATGTCTTTTATTGGTATGTCAAGCTGTTGAGCAAGAACTTCAAGCACCTGCTGCTTTGCATGTTCGGCTGCGTTTTTTGTGGCATGCCCTGTCATAAGTGTCTGACGGCTGGAATAAGCACCAAGGTCAACACCCATATCTGTGTCTCCCGAAGCAAGGCGAACATTTTCCAGAGGGATCCCAAGGGTCTCAGCCGCAATCATGGCAAAGGCTGTGTCAGAACCCTGGCCAATTTCTGCAGATGCTGTATAGACAAGTGCTGTGCCGCCATCTTCAGTAAGTTTGACAATAACAGTGCCATGGAATGTATCTGATCTGTAAATGGGATATCCTGCACCAGATACAAAAAAACCACAAGCCATACCAATACCTTTACCCTTTGGCATGTTACCCTTTTTTGCATCCCAGTCAGAGCCTTTGCGGACAGCTTCAATACATTCTGACATACCAAAGGAACTCATATTTAGATCATTACAGGTCGTATCGCCTGTATCCATCATATTTTTCATGCGAAGCTCCATGGGGTCCATGTTGATTTCTTCCGCAATCATATCAAGCTGCTGTTCAAAACATGCTCTTGCAATTACAGCTCCATGGCCTCTCTGGGCACCGCATGCGGGTTTGTTATTATAAACTCTAAAGCCATCATAGCTCATGTTCTCAAGCTTATAAGGGCCTGCCAGCAGAGAACCTGTGTAATACACCGTGGCAATGCCAAAACTGGTATACGCACCTCCATCCAGATAACATTCATGTTTTAAGGCAATGATGGTTCCATCTTTTTTTGCGCCGGTGGTAATGGTGTGTGTGAACTGGTGTCTTGCCCTTGCATACATAAAAACCTGTTCCCTTGTGTAGTTCATTTTGACAGGCTTTTTAGTTTTCATGGCAAGAATGCAGCAGGCAAGCTCCATGGGATTTGCCGAGGCTTTAATGCCAAAGCCTGCTCCCACATATGGTTTTTTGACCCTGACCTTTCCAATATCAAGCCCGAGAACCATTGCAACAGTTCTTTGGACATAGTGGGGAACCTGAGTTGCAGTTATCAGAGTCAGAACATCACTATTGTCATATTCTGCAATGCAGGCCTGCATTTCTATACAGGCACCATCCTGACGTTTATTTTTGAAGGTTGTTGTTTTAATGATATCGCTCTCCTGCAAGCCTTTTTCCACATCGCCAAACTCCTGGTGCACCTGGGCACAAAGATTGTTAGGAAAATTTTCATGGAGTTGGGGAGCATCATCTTTTATGGCATCTTCCACTGTAAAGACAGCAGGAAGTATTTTATATTCAACTTTTATTAATTTTACAGCTTTTAGTGCTATTTCAAGAGATGTGGCTGCAACCGCTGCAATTTCATCACCTATATATCGTACCCTGTTAATGGCAAATACAGTTTCATCATAACGTGCAGGGCTGACTCCGTATTTAGTTGATCCGGCTTCTGTGGAAGTAATCACTGCTTTGACCCCGGGTAATTGTTTTGCCTCTGAGGTATCAATGGAGAGAATTTTAGCGTGGGCATGGGGGCTTTGAAGTAATGCACCGAAAAGCATGCCGGGTTTTGAAATATCATCAGTAAAAACAGCTTTTCCGGTTGCTTTGTCAGGGGTATCAATACGATTTGCTCTGGTACTGATAATATCTGTTTTTTTCATTTATTCTCCTGTGTATTAGGTATGGATTTAATTGCTTCAAATATTTTCTGGTATCCAGTGCATCTGCACAGATTTCCTGAAATTCCTTTTCTGATTTCCTGTTCTGTTGGGTTTGCATTTGTATCCAGTAAATTTTTTGCAGACATGATCATACCCGGAGTGCAGTACCCGCACTGGATCGCACCTTTTTCAACAGCGGAGCAGGTCAGCAAGGGTTTTATTTGGTTCAACAGCAAGTTCATAGGGTTGACCATTTATGGTCAGATTAATTATTTTTTTCATTTTCTGTTCCTGTTTGATTAAGTGTTTCTGGCTTGTTCAAATGCGGCACAAAGTGTGCGCTTAGTTAAAACTCCAATCATGGCCCGCCTGTATTCTGCTGAACCTCTGAAGTCATCCATGGGTTTGCAGTCTTCCCTGCGGGCTGTTTCACCTGCCTTACTGAACAAAGATTCTTTTGCAATCTGGTTTTTGAGCAGTATTTCTGCTTTTTTTGATCGTATTGGTGTGGCAGCAACAGATCCAAGAGTGATTCTTGCATTTTTAATTTTTTTTATTTTTGGGTCATATTCAACAAATGAAGCTACATTAACAATATTGATTTCAGATGATTTGCGTTTCCCCAGCTGGATATAGTCGGCACCGGAATGTTTAGCAGGAATCGGCAGCCTGAGGCCTGTCATAATTTCATTGTTTTGAATTTTGGTTTTGCCCGGCCCTGTAAAAAATTGGGCAATGGGAATCTCTCTTCTTTTGTCAAGACTTTCAAGCAGTACAACTGCATCATAGACCATTAAAGCAGGGAGTGTGTCTCCGGCAGGGCTTGCATTGCAGACATTCCCTCCGATAGTGGCGCGATTCCTGATAAGATGATTACCAAGGTTGTCAACACCGGATTTAAGAGCAGGGAATTTATCCTTTATTGTATCTGTTGTTGAAAGTTTACTCATTGTAATGCAGGCTCCAATGGTTATTGATTTATTTTCAATTTTTATTTGAAATAGATCTTTGATTTTTGAAAGATTGATAAGGTGATTGCAAGCTGCTAATTTCATTTTTAGATGAACTAGAATATCTGTCCCGCCAGCAAGAAATTTTGCATTTTCACGATAAATATTTTTAAGTATCAATCCTTCTTCAAGTGTGACTGGATCATGAAAATCAAATTCAGGTAACAGCATTTATGTATGGCCTCCTGTAGTAGTGCTTTTAAATATAATTAAACAGCTAATAAGTAGCTACATTAACTTTTGCAAATCGATATGTCAAGTAAAACATATCGAAAATAAAAATTATTTTTAGTTAGTCGTGACATTAAATTGATATTAAGATAAAGTTCTTTTATCATGAAAAACAATAGACTATCTATTCATACAAAAATCTGGATCGAAAATGAACAGGGAGATACAGTTTTGGGTGCCGGCCAGTTGAAAATCCTTGAAACTATTGATGCCCAAGGTTCAATCAGTGCAGCAGCAAAAGCCATGAAAATGGGTTATCGTTCCATGTGGGGGAGATTAAAGAAAATTGAAGAGCGGACAGGCAAATCTGTTTTGATCAGAAAAAAAGGCGGAATCATGGGTGGAAATTCAGTACTGACTCCCGAGGCTAAGATAATGGTTGAAAAATTCAGGCAGGTTCAGCAGAAAATCAATGAGAATGCAGAAAAAATTTTCAGAGAGACTTCTCTATAAGGAGTGTGACCGGAAAAAGCATATTGGATGCGCTCTTATTCCCTGCTTCCTGAACATGGTATTGACGAGTTTCTTTTGACGTGCTAACTGATACTTGCGATGAACCTGCAGGAAAGCGGCATGAGCAAATCCATGATGGAAAATGATGATGGAAGCATTAAATGGGATACAACACTTGAACTTAATAGTGACATGTTTAAAATGTATGGTGCCTGTACTCTGGTTGATTATTTAGGAGAAAAATCAGATTCCATCATGAATGGTAAAGTCAGTTACACTGCTGAAATGAGTTTGGATAATCAGGATGAACTGCTGATGACTTTAACTTTTGACGTGGGTTTTGACAAGGGTAAAGTAAAACATTTCAAGTTATTCCTTGATAACGATATTATGGAACATGGTAAAAAAGAACTTGAGTTTATTATTAATGATAAAAAATATGTTTTTGATGATTATGCACAGGTAAGGAATGTGCTTTCAATTACAGAAAAGTTAGTATCCCATTAAATTATGGATATTTACCCTGCTGCAATACAGGGTAAATATCCATGATATACAAAAAATTACCCGGATATCATTTCAAATATTGCAGCAGCGCCCATTCCGCCGCCAATACACATGGAAACAATACCATACCGGCCTTTGACCTCTTTTAAATTGGCAAGGCATGTTGCGGTAAGCTTTGCACCTGTACATCCAAGGGGGTGACCAAGGGCAATTGCACCTCCATGGATGTTGATTTTATCCATACTTTTTTCCAGGCCAAGCTCCCGTATGCAGTAGAGTGCCTGGGATGCAAAGGCTTCATTTATTTCAAAAATATCAATCTGGTCAATTGTCATACCGGCCTGATCAAGGACCTTTGGTATTGCATAGCGCGGGCCCACACCCATTTCATCGGATTTGCAGCCGATGGTTGCATAGGAGACAAGTTTTGCAAAGGGTTTCAGGCCAAGCTCGTCGCATTTTTCCTTTGATGCAATAATGGTTGCAGCAGCACCGTCAGTTGTCTGGGATGAATTGGCAGCAGTGACTGATCCGCCTCCGGCAAACACGGGATTAAGTTTTGCAAGGCCTTCCGGTGTCGAAGCTCTTATCCCGTCGTCATGCTCCACAATGAATTGGATTTTTTTATAGGTGCCATCCTTCTGTTTTTCATATTTATAGGCAGGGGTTGGTACAATTTCTGTAAACAGACCATTGTCCCTTGCTTTTACAGCCTTATTCTGGGAGTCGGCTGCAAACTTGTCCTGGTCTTCCCTGGAAACATTGTATCTGTTGGCAACATTTTCTGCGGTTATTCCCATGGATGTATACATTTCAGGGTTTGTTGCAGAGTATTCCGGATGGGGTCTTGGAACATTTCCCCCCATGGGCACAAAAGACATGGATTCAATGCCGGCACCAATGACAATATCTGACCATCCCATCTGGACACGGGCTGAAGCCAGGGCAATGGCTTCAAGTCCCGAGGAGCAGAATCTGTTCACTGTGGCTCCGGAGACCTTGTCAGGGAATCCTGCCATTTTCACAGCTATTCTACCAATATTCAAGCCCTGTTCTGCTTCGGGAAATGCACATCCCACCATTACATCTTCCAGATCATCCGGAGTTAAACCTTCTGTTTTTTCCACAGCAGTTTTAAGGATAAAAGACAACAGCTCTTCCGGCCTTGTCTCTTTAAACTGGCCTCTGTTCTGTTTACACCCCGGGGTTCTTATTGATTGTACTATATATGCCTGTTTCATTATATCTCTCCTTTAGTTTCTAAGGGGTTTGCCTGTTTTTAACATATGGTCAATCCTTGCAACGGTTTTTTCCTCCTTTGCAAAATCAACAAATGCATCCCGTTCAAGTTTAAGAATTGTCTCTTCATCAACGTAACTGCCGGAATTAACATCGCCTCCGCTCATAACATAGGCAATACGCTTTGCCAGGAACGCATCATGTTCACTCATGAATTTTCCCTGGAGATAATTAAACAGTTCAGCATTAACCATGCCCTGGCCGCCATTTCCCATGACTCTCAAGGGTTGTTTCACAGGAGGTGCATAGGCATCATTTACCATTTTCAATACCTCTTTTTTAGCTTCGCCTATCAGGTTGTCTCTGTTAAAAACTATCCTGTCACTCTGGCCGAGGAATCCCATGGCCCTGGCCTTGGCAGCAGACATGGAGAACTGTGCCATGGCAATATTCATAAATGCCGGGATAAAGAGCTTGGCAAGGTTTGTATCCTTGGCAACACCTGCCGGAAGTGCAGTGATGAATTTTTTCCACATATTCATTGTACCTCCGCCGGCAGGCAGCAGGCCAACACCAATTTCGACAAGCCCCATAAAAAGCTCTGCATGGGCAACAATTCTGTCAGCACCCAGACATGTCTCACATCCGCCGCCCAGGGTCATGCCATAGGGGGCTGCAACCACGGGGAATGGGGCATACCTGGCTCTTTGAATACCATCCTGGGCTTTTTTAAGAAAGGCATCAATCTCTGCATATTTTTTGTCATGGCATAATTTGGAAATATATCCCAGGTCAGCTCCGGCTGAAAAAGCTCCTGGCATGCCGCCTGCTTCATTTCCAATCACAAGGCCGGCACCATTTTTATCAACATATTCCAGGGCGCTGCTCAAAGAGTCTACAATTTCAGCATTTATGGCATTCATTTTTGTATGGAACTCCAGACAGAACACATCATCTCCGATATCAACAAGGGTTGAAGAGGCATTTTCCATGACACTCTTGTCGTTGCCCTTGGCAGCAGCAATGGAGAGCATGGAGTCTGAGCAGGGCACTCTTTTATAGGATGATGATTCAAAATCGTAGAAAAACTTAACACCATTTTCAAGTTTGTAAAAGCAGGTATTCCCCTTTTCAAGCATGGTTTTAACATTCTGAGGGATATCAAGATTCTCTTTTTCCATGCGCTGTACAGCCTCTTTTACGCCATAGGCATCCCAGATTTCAAAGGGGCCCATCTCAAAATTATAACCCCATTTCATGGCATTATCGATTTCAATTATGGTATCAGCTATTTCCGGGATTCTGTTTGCAGCATACTGAAAGCTGTTGGCTGCCATTTTCCAGGCAAAAAGGGCGCCCTTGTCACTGCCCCTGAGAACAGCATCGATTTTTTCAGAAAGAGTTGACATTTTTTTTGCTTTATCAAGGCATGGGAATGTAGGGCGGACAAGCTCCTCATACTCAAGGGTTTCAGGGTTGATAACTTTTTTTATTCTTTTACCGTCTTCAGTAAAATCAGTTTTATAGAATCCAGCTTTTGTTTTATTGCCAAAAAGTTTTTTTTCAACCATTTTAGAGGCAAACTCCGGCATGATAAGAGTGTTCCGCTGTTCATCATCAGGGCAGAGATCATATGAATTTTTACATACATGGTCCACAGTATCAAGACCCACAAGGTCAACAGTTTTAAATATGGCTGTTTTCGGCCTTCCCAGGGCTGGGCCGAAAATCGCGTCAATTTCAGGTATGGTCATGCCCTCCTTAATCATTGTCTGCATGATAACACCTATGCCCTGGATTCCAATTCTGTTTCCCACAAAGTTGGGGGTGTCCTTGGCCCAGACAATACCCTTGCCAAGGTATTTTTCACCAAACCAGGCCATGAAATCAAGTATTTCAGGCAGGGTTTCAGCTCCCGGGATCAGTTCCAGAAGATGCATATAGCGTACAGGGTTAAAAAAATGTGTGCCCATGAAATGTTCTTTGAACTTTTCTGAAAATCCTTTGCAGATATCTTTTAATGGAATTCCTGAAGTGTTGGAAGTAACAATGCAGTCATCTTTTCTAACTTTTTCAATGCGTTTAAAAAGCTCCTGTTTGATTTTAAGATTCTCCACAACAACTTCACATATCCAGTCGCACTCCTTTAATTTATCAAAATCATCTTCCAGATTTCCAATCTCAATCAGCCGGGCATCTCTTTTTGTCATAAAGAGATCAGGCTTTGAGTTGAGAGCAGCGTCAAAGCCTGCCTTTACTATTCTGTTCCTTGCATCCGGATCACTTTTTTCTTCATCCTTTAAATCAAAGGGAAGTATGTCCAGCAGCAGTACTTTTATGCCGGCACCGGCAAGGAGTGCTGCTATTCCGCCACCCATTATTCCAGACCCGATTACTGCAGCCTTTCTGATTTTTCTTTTCATTGCCCCCTCCTGTATAATGTTTTAAAAATATTGGATTTTTAAATAAATGAATACTCATTCATTTTTGTAGCAGAAAGTTATCCCTGGTGTCAAGGAAAAATATTAAAATCTATCCCTGGATATCTTTCCAACAATATAATTTAATTTCAAAAGGTTATTTCCAATCATCTTATTGAAACAAGCTCTTTATTATGCTAAATTATTGGAAAAATTGCTATGAATCTGTATTCATAGTACAACACATACTGGAGATTATTTAATGCTGCTGCTGAAGAGTGACAATCTGTCTTTTAATATACAATCCCCTGGATGTTTCATTGCAGGTCTGCAAAGGGAAACCGGTGAAATACCCTGGCATGAAAATGGTAAAACAGATCCCTGGGATCTTGTGGAGTCAGCCATGGGGCTCAATATAAGCGGGCATGGCAGGGAAGCTGTCCTGGCCTTTGAATGGATGAAGAGTAATCAGAACCCTGACGGATCATGGTTCTCTTCCTATAAAGATGGTAAACCCCTGGATAGAACCGTTGAGAGCAATATGTCAACATATATTGCAACAGGCCTTTTCCATCACTGGCTCATAACCAGGGATACACAATTCATTGAAAAAATGTGGGATACTCTGGAAAAGGGAATTAATTTTGCCCTGGCACTGCAGACTGTGCAGGGTGAGATATACTGGGCAAAAAGTCCCATGGGTATTGTTGACCCCATGGCATTGCTCACAGGATCAAGTTCCATACTCATGAGCCTTAAATGTGCACTCTCCCTTGGCATGATCCTTGGGAAAACAGGGGAGCAAAAAAAATGGGAAAGGGCATTTCTCAAGTTGCAGCATTCCATAAAAAACCAGCCCCATGTTTATAATATAAGCAAATCAAGATATTCAATGTATTGGTTTTATCCCGTGCTGACAGGAGCTCTTGTGGGTGCAGATGCTGAAAAAAGAATAGAAAAATACTGGGAAAAATATGTTGTTGAGGGACGGGGTGTCAAGTGTGTATCAGACAGACCCTGGATTACCATGGCAGAAACTGCTGAACTTGTGCTTGCCCTGGAAGCAGTCGGCAGGACAGATCAGGCTGAAAGGGTTTTTTCATGGATTCAGAACTGTATTTATGAAGATAACAGCTTCTGGTGCGGATATACCTATCCTGACAGCACAATATGGCCCTGTGAGAGAATAACATGGACAAATGCAGTGGTAATGATGGCGGCAGATGCACTTTATTCATTCACTCCTGCTTCAGCTCTTTTTTCCCATAAATCCTGGGATGGTTTCATATATACGGGATTTGTCAACTAACCCGGACAGGAGATATATTTATGGCTCCAGTACTTGAGAATCTTTTTAAACCCATTAAGATTGGAAATTTCAAGGCAAAAAACAGAATTTTAATGTCAGCTATGAGTATCAATTTCGGAGTTGATGAAAATGGTTATGTTACGGATCAACTCACAGAGTACCTTGTTGAAAGGGCAAGGGGAGGCGCAGGTATGATACTTGTGGGAGGCGGCAATGTACATCCCCTGGGCATGGAACTGCCTTCCCTGCCGAGATTATGGGATGACAGGGCTGTCCCTGCTTTAAGAGAACTTGTTATGAAAGTAAAGGAGCATGATGTCAGGATAGGTATGCAGATAATGCATGGGGGAAGACAGTGCTATCTTCCCCAGAAGGTTGCACCTTCGGCCATACCTGCACCTGCCGTGGTAAAGGGTGAGGTAAGAGCCCTGGAAATTGACGGGATAGGAGAAGCTGTTGACTCCTTTGGCAATGCAGCAAAAATATGCCACAAAGCAGGCTTTGATTTTATTGAGGTACACGGAGCCCATGGTTATCTGATAAATCAGTTTCTGTCACCCAATTCCAATGTCAGGCAGGATCAATACGGCGGTTCCTTTGAAAACAGAACACGGTTTCTGTTTGAAGTTCTGGAGGATATTAAAAGCAAAACTCCGGCTGGCTATCCCGTGGGAATAAGGATAAACGGCAATGATTATATGGACAACGGCTGGACCATGGATGATGCGGTAAGGCTTGCACCCCTGCTTGAAAAAAAAGGTTGTGCATATCTCCATGTATCAGCTGGTGTTTATGGTTCAAGAGAATTGACCATTCCTTCCATGTATAGTAAACATGGCTGTTTTGTGCACCTTGCCCGGGCTGTCAAGCGGGTGGTTTCCATACCTGTGGTGACTGTGGGGCGGATAAAGGATCCAAAGCTTGGAGAAGAGATTTTAAAGGATAAAAAGGCCGATGTCATTGCCATGGGCAGGGCACTGCTTGCCGATCCTTATCTTCCCCAAAAGGCTTGCCAGGGCAGGTTTTCCGAGATACGCCCATGCCTTGGATGCTGCCTTGGGTGTATCCATGCTGTCCTTGCCAGAGAACCTGGATCCTGCGTTGTAAATCCTGATGTGGGAAGGGAGTTCAGAATACATGGTAAATCCTGCAAAACAGAAAAGCCCGGTAGAATTCTAAATATTCTGGTTGTTGGTGCAGGCCCTTCAGGGCTTGCCTGTGCCCGGCATTTTGCCATGAAGGGCCATGGAGTTACAATATGTGAAAAAAAGCCGGTACAAGGGGGGTTGCTTGCAATTGCCGCAAAGGCTCCGGGCAGGGGTGAACTGGGTGATATTATTGAGTTTTTTTCCAATGAGCTCAAAAGGTTAAATGTTAGAATTCAATTTAATACCAGATTGTCAAGCAAGCTTCTTAAAAAAATCAATCCGGACAAGGTCGTTTTTGCCACGGGATCCATGCCTGACATGCCCATTGTCAGAGGTCTTTTTAAATCCGGTATGGAAATTTTAACCTGTATTGATGTACTGGAAAAGGATATCAATACAATGGACAATGTCATAATTCTGGGCGGTGGCGTGACAGCATTGGTCACGGCAGATTATCTTGCTGAAAAGGGGAAGAAAGTCGTTGTTTTAAACAGGCAGAAGAGCTTTGCACCTGAGATGTCCTCCAATGACAGATACTATCTGAGGGAGAACTTAAAGAAAAAATCTGTTGAACTTATGAAGAATGTTGCAGTGGGAGAGTTCACAGACAATGGTGTAAAATTCAGGATCAGGCGCTCCTCTCCCTCTGCTGGTGAACTTGGGGAAAGGGTTCTGGATAATTTTGATACTGTTGTAATAGCTGAGAAAATGATCCCCATGAGGGATGCTGTAAAACTTTTGAAAGGTTCAGGTATTGAATTTAATTTTATTGGTGATGCAAAAATTCCACGGCACCTTATGTACTGCATCAGCGAAGCCCAGGAGATGATAAGGTGATAAAAACCGGGAAGAGAAGAGCTATCGGGCGCCAAACTCTTTAAGGTAGTCATCTATTTTGCTTATCATGATATCATCCAGGTGGATTTTGCCGTTTATCTTTTTGTTTTTCAGATGTTCTTTAATTTGTGTGATGGTAACAATGGAAAAAATGGGGATGTTTAGCACCTCTTCCACCTCTTTGAGGGCATTTTTATCTGTTTTTCCCTTTTCCTGGCGGTCAACACTGATAACGATTCCCTTGACTTTGGGATTATTGTTGGATTTAAGGATTTCAAGGGATTCCCGAATAGCTTTGCCAGATGTGATCACATCATCAATGAGGATGAGCTCGGACTCTGATGTTAATTCCATACCCACAACAGAGCTTTTATCTCCATAGGTTTTAGCCTCTTTTCTGTTAAAAACATATCCCCGGTCAATACCCATCTCGTTCAGGGCTGTGCTTGCTGATATGCATAAAGGTATACCTTTGTATGCCGGGCCATATATACCGTCGAACTTATCTGAAAAATGTTCCTTTACAGCACTTGCATAAAACCGGCCAAGCCTGCTTATTTTTGATCCTGTATCAAACATGCCTGTATTGATAAAGTAGGGTGCAATCCGGCCGCTTTTCAGGGTGAATTCACCAAACTTAAGAGCATTGCACTGAACCAGAAATTCAATAAACTCTTCCTTATATGTCATTATTTTTTCCTTTATAATTGTAATACTCTTCCAGAGTAACTTCCCTGCCTGTTTTCAGCAGGGCTTTTGTGTTAAAGTCCTTCATATTTTTTAATTTTTCCGACCCAAAGACCGGTCCATCCTTGCACACCACCTGGTCAGCACATACACATGCTCCGCAAAGGCCAAACCCGCATCTCATATACCGTTCCAGGGAGACCTGGCAATGTATCCTGTTTTTCTCACAGATTTCAAATACTCTGTGCATCATCACCTCGGGGCCGCAGGCATAGACATGGTCAAATCCATGCCCCAGGGTAATTTTTTTTTCAAGGAGATCAGTGACAAAACCACAATGCCCCATGCTGCCATCATCGGTGCAAAACTCTCTGTCAAATTTAAAACGATTTTTATACAGCAGATATTCCCTTGATTTTGCCCCCTGTATCAAGGTCATATTTTTTAAATCATAGTGTTTTATATTAATGATTTCATGGATGAGAGGCGCTATGGGCGCCATGCCGCATCCTCCGGCAACCACTGCAATTTTTTCATCCTTCTCTGGCAGATAAAATCCATTACCAAAAGGTCCTCTTATACCAACAAGGTCTCCTTTTTGCAAAGAGACAGCTCTTGATGAAAAAACTCCCTTTTTTTCAATTGTTATACTGAATCTGTTTTCAGACACATGGGAAAGTGTATAGGGCTTTTCATCCAGTCCCGGAATCCAGAGCATTATGAACTGGCCCGGGTTAAATTTAATGGGGTGGTTAAAGCTTATGGTTGCAAACCCGGGGCACTCTTTTTTATTTGCCGCAACTTTGAGCATTATATGTTTATCAGTTGTTTTAATGGGCAGCACCTCTGATGTCATCAACGGAACAATTATGGCTGTCAAGCCATGCATTCATTTCCCTGTCTATTTTATTGAATACATCCACTCCCCGGTATTTTACAGCAGTTCCAACTCCTGTGAGGGTCGCCCCTGCCATGATCATTTCAATGGCATCTTCTCCGGTTGAAATACCGCCAAGGCCTATGATTGGTATTTTTACAGCCTTGTAAATATCATATACACAGCGGACAGCAACGGGTTTGATCATGGGGCCTGAAAGCCCGCCTTTTTTAAAGGCAAGCAGGGGAGTTGCAGACTCAATATCTATCACCATACCAGGCCCGACAGTGTTGATGGCAGAAATGGCATCTGCTCCTGCTTGTTCACACACCCCTGCAATTTCTGCAATATCAGGTGCCTGGGGTGTAAGCTTTACAATGAGCGGTACATTAATTACTTTTTTCACGGCCCGGACAACTTCCCGGGCAGAATCAGGATGTATACCAAATATCATTCCATGCTTTTCAGAGTTGGGGCATGATATGTTTATTTCAATCATATCAGGCTTTTTGCCGGATACAAATTGTGCAACTGCTGCATACTCCTTCACAGAGCCGCCATATATGCTGGCTGATAATGGAAAATCCCTTGACTCAAGCTCCTGCCACTCTTTTTCCATATGTTCAAATCCCGGTGTGGGCAGGCCCACAGCATTTATTATTCCATGACCCAGATCAATGACGCATGGATTATTATGCCCCTCTCTTGGTTCCGGACCAATGGATTTCATGGTAACAAGGCCGCAGCCATTATCATATACTCTTTTAAGAATATCCCGGTTGTTCCCAAGAATGCCCGAAGCAAGAACCATTCTGTTTTTCAGTTTTGTGCCTAGAAATTGAATATCCATATGTTTTTATATAAAAATTATTAGTTTTTACGATCATATCAGTACATGGTGCAAAAAACAATATCATGGCCTGGAACACAGCAATTTCCGGTCAAAAATTATTTTTAAGATTAACAAAGGAATAAGTGTGGCCTGGATATGC
>CAZQJS010000045.1:0-25728 GCA_964593725.1 uncultured Desulfobacterales bacterium | reverse complement strand
TTTTGGAATTGACTCTATATCAAACATGGTTTTTAAATTGTTCTTATTATATGCTGTCTGAAGTCTTTCCTGAAACAAAAGTAATGATGGGTCCTGAAAGTATATCATAGCAAAGGCGGACATGAAAAAATCATGGAGCTTGTATTTAATACTGGCCTTGCGGTGATCTTCAATTTGAAGGAACCGTTTTGACAACATCTTTCTCAGAACTGAAAAGCCCGGATTTTTTTAATATGCACTGTAGTGTGCCTTGCTGTATTGTAACATACTGAAACTATACAATTAAAAAATAACCACCGAGAATTGCTGAATATATTAAAGGTTGTATTTTTTTTTCAGGTATGGTTTTCTGACAATTACATATTTAAGGCAGAATATGTTTTATAATTACACAGAGAGATATCATGAACCATTTTGATCAGATCACCAATACCCTTTCCCTGACCATGGGTGCTGCATGGGCAAGCGGCATAAACCTTTATGCTGCCATACTCATGCTGGGATTCATGGGAATCACAGGTAATATCGTATTGCCTCCGAACCTGGAGATCCTTATGGACCCTATGGTGATGGCAGCTGCAGGCCTTATGTACTGTGTGGAGTTCTTTGCAGATAAAACCCCTGGTATTGATACGGGCTGGGATACCCTGCATACATTTATACGTATTCCGGCAGGAGTTCTGCTTGCAGCAGGCGCTGTGGGTGAAGTGAATCCAGCCCTGGTACTGGCAGCAGGCATTGTGGGGGGCGGTATTGCCGCAGGTGCCCATGCCACCAAATCAGGCACACGCCTTCTGATAAATACATCACCTGAACCATTTTCCAACTGGACTGCTTCTGTGCTTGAGGATGTCGCGGTAATAGGCGGCCTTTGGGCTGCATTGCATCATCCATATCTTTTTTTAGGCCTGTTTGTCCTGTTTGTACTTGCGGCCATATGGATTCTGCCTAAAATATGGAAGGGTATAAAAAAGGTCTTTTCAGGTATTAAAGGACTGTTTAAAAAGAAGCAGGCATCTTAAAATTTGAATTATTAACTATTGAAAGATCAGATTTGATCCGGATATTGACTTTATCTGTCATAGCTGTTTTGATAAATGAGCAGTTATATTTATAGAAAATAGACAAAAAAAGAAAAACATATTAATAGTTACGGAGGATCCCAATGAAAAAACAGATATTAACAGCAATTTCAATAATGGCCTGCTTTATATTTTTTCTCAGTGCCTGCACAACAATAAACCCCTATACAGGAGAAAAGCAGACAAGCAAACTTGTAATCGGAGCAGGGATTGGTGCGGCAAGCGGTGCGCTCATAGGATACCTGACAGCATCGGGTAAACGAAAAAGAAGAAATGCTCTGATTGGTGCTGGAATAGGAGCTGTTGCAGGGGGATCCATTGGTTATTACATGGATGTACAGGAGGCAAAACTCAGGGAAGAACTCCGGGGAACCGGTGTAAGCGTGACAAGGAACGGCAATAATATTATTTTAAATATGCCGGGTAATATTACATTTAAGACAGGATCTGCCAATATAAATACAAAGTTCTATGGGGTTTTAAATTCCGTTGCAAAGGTTGTAAACAAATACAAAAAGACATATATTGATATTAAAGGTCATACTGACAGTGTCGGCAGCCGTGCATATAATCAGCGATTGTCTGAAGAAAGGGCTTCAAGCGTTGGTGAATACCTTATATCAAGGAATGTGCTGGCAGAAAGAATGTTAAAAATTGGTTATGGCGAAGATCAACCCATTGCTGCAAACTCAACAGCAGCTGGCAGAGCAAAAAACAGGAGGGTGACCATAGAACTTTCCCCCATAACTTAAATCCAATAAAAGCAGGTAGAGATATTCATTGTTGATATGAGAGAGGATAGGAAATCACCTGTTTATATACTTGCTCTTGATCTGGGAAGCGGCGGTCCCAAAGCTGCCCTGGTATCAGATACAGGTGAAGTGATTGCATCTGCCGAAGAGAATATCCCAACAGAACTTTTATCCAATGGCGGTGCTGAGCAGGACCCTGACAGGTGGTGGTCAGGGTCAAAGTCTGTAATCAGGCAGGTGGTTGAATCTTCATCTGTCTGTACTGAAAATATTGTTGCCATTGGCTGCGATTCGCAATGGTCATTATGTGTTCCAGTGGATGATAATGGTATTCATCTCATGAATGCTGTGCATTGGCTTGATACCCGGGGAGGCCGGTATAACAGGCAGATTACAGCTGGATTCCCCATGGTTTCAGGTTATAATCTGTTCAAGCTTCTTAAATGGATCAGGCTCACAGGGCTTGCACCAACACTTTCAGGAGTGGATTCCCTGGGCCATGTACTGTTCATTAAAAATGAGCGGCCTGATATTTATAAAAAAACATATAAATTCCTTGAACCCATGGATTATCTGACCTCCCGCCTTACAGGGAAAATTACAGCCACCCAGAAGACCATGTCTCCTTTTTTGATCATGGATAACAGGGACCTGGAAATATCTGAATATAACAATACTCTGCTCAATTTTGCAGGACTTGAAAGGGATAAATTCCCGGATATTATCCCCAATAACAGTGTTGTCGGCAGGATTGATCCTTCTGTGGCCCGGGAGCTTGGCCTTGACAAATCAACACAGGTTGTGGCCGGGGTAAGTGATTCCAATGCTTCTCTCATCGGCAGCGGAGCAGTGGATGATTTTGAGATGATAATTTATATTGGCACCTCACTTTACATGACATGCCATATTCCCTTTAAAAAAACCGATCTTACCCATTTTATGGCATCCATTCCCAGCGCTTTTAAATCCAGGTACTACCTGCTTGGAGAACAGGGCCCGGGAGGTAAATGTATTGAATTCTTTTTAAAGAATTTTGTTTATCCCCATGATAAGTTTAAAACAGGAGAAAAACCAGACAATGCCTATGAGCTTTTTAATGAGATGGCAGCAGGCGTGCCTCCGGGAAGTGATGGTTTGATTTTTCTGCCCTGGCTCAACGGATCCATTGTGCCTGCCGAGGACTCGTCTGTCCGGGGAGGGTTCATGAATCTTTCCCTGGCCACTGACAGACGGCATATGGCCAGGGCAATCTTTGAAGCCCTGGCATTTAATAACAGATGGACCATGGGGCCTGCGGCAAAATTCATCAAAAAAGAGATAAAAAGCTTCAGATTCTCCGGTGGAGGTGCATTGTCAGACCTGCTGTCCCAGATACATGCCGATGTTCTGGACAGGAAAATACTTCAGATTGATGATCCTTTGAACACAACCTTGAGAGGGAATGCAATGCTGGCATTCAACAGTCTTGGACTCATGTCCATGGATGGGATCAAAAAACTTGCAAAGGTGAAAAAAGAATTTACACCTGATTCGTCAAACAGGTCAGTTTATGATAAAATGTACAGACAATACCGCGAATTGTTTAAATGTAACAGAAAAATATTCCGGGCACTTAACCAAAATTAATTTCAGGAGACAGGACAAAATGAGTGATGATCCTTTTAAACCCTATAAAGGGAAGCTTGATGATTACACTTCCATCCCGGACAAAGGGAGAACTCAAAGTGAGGTTATGGAAGTTTTATCTGCCATGGCAGAAGAAGAGAATGCAAAATGGCAGTCTGGTCAGGTGTCAGGTACATTTTACCATGCAGGGGAGAAGCACAGGAAATTTCTGAACAATGCTTTTTCCTGTTTTTCCCATGTTAACACTATACAGTTTGATCTCTGCCCCAGTATGTTTAAGATGGAGAGCGATATTATTGCAATGACAGCTGATATGCTCCATGGCAGCGCAGTTAAGGAGCACAATCCAGGTGATGGTGTATGCGGAACAATGACATCCGGAGGCAGTGAAAGTATTTTGATGGCCATGCTTGCCTACCGCGATTTTGCCAGGGATGAAAAAGACATTGATGCTCCTGAGATCATTATGCCCCATACTGCCCATCCTGCTTTTGATAAGGCAGGCAGATATTTTGGGATAAAAATGGTGCATGTTCCTGTTTCAGAACCAGATTTCAGAGTTGATCCATCCAGGGTCGAATCATTTATTAATAAAAACACCATTGCAATTGTGGGAAGCGCTGGAAATTATCCCTATGGTCTCATTGACCCCCTGGAGGAGCTTTCAGACATTGCTTTAAAACACGGGCTTGGCATGCATGTGGATGGATGTCTCGGAGGATTTATACTGCCATGGATTGAAAAGCTCGGATATGATATACCGCACTTTGATTTCAGATTGCCGGGCGTTACCTCCATGTCCGCCGATACTCATAAATTCGGATTTGCACTAAAGGGCACTTCTGTTATTTTATACCGCAATAATAAACTCAGGCGGTATCAATATTTTGATGTTCCTGACTGGCCGGGGGGCCTGTATGCATCGCCCACTGCTGCAGGAAGCAGGTCAGGCGGCCTGACAGCTGCCACATGGGCTGCCATGCTCAATATGGGCCAAGAAGGATATCTGAAATCAGCCAGGGCCATCATGGATGTGGCAGATGTCATGAAACAGGGGGTAAAAGATATCCCAGAGCTTGACCTGATAGGTGATCCAAGTTTTATAATAAGCTTTATGTCAAAGGATGTGGATGTTTACCATGTAAATGATTTTATGAAGACAAGGAACTGGCGCTTTAATTGCCTGCAGCTTCCCCCGGGCATGCATTTTTGTGTGACCATGCCCCAGACCATTATCCCTGGTGTTGCAGAAAAGTGGGTCAGTGATTTAAAAGATGGAGTTGAATATGCACAATCCATGGAAGGAGAAACTGCAGAAACAACAGCTCTGTATGGCATAGCAGGTTCAATTGAGGGAAACCAGCAGGTAACAGAGCTTATGTATGGGTTCCTGGACCATCTCTATTCGGTTTAGGCAGTCTCAACATCTAGATTTTACATAAGACTGGTATAGATATTAAAGTTTTCTTTATTAAAACATGCAAAGATAACCTTTTCCATTGTGGAATCCTTCTTAAGAAAGCTGTTAACCTCTGAGAGTGCAATTTCTGCTGCAAGCTGTTTTGGAAAGCCATATACTCCTGTACTGATATTGGGGAATGCAATGGTTCTGATTTTATTTCCAGGGGCAAGTTCCATTACATTTTTATATGCCTCTGCAAGGAGCTGCTCCTCATTGGCATCTCCGCCATGCCACACAGGCCCCACAGTATGGATCACATATCTGGCTGCAAGATTATAACCCTTTGTTATTTTTGCTTCACCTGTTCTGCAGCCGTTTAATGTTCTGCACTCTTTGAGCAGTTCAGGCCCTGCTGCCGCATGTATGGCACCATCAACACCACCGCCGCCAAGAAGGCTGTTATTGGCTGCATTGACAATGGCATCAACCTTAATGGCTGTTATCTCACATTGTCTGATTTCAATCCTGTTATCCATTGATATATTCCTTTATCAATTGTCAATTGCCTGCATCCAGGTCCTTATTGGCAGCATTCCATGGTGCAAGTTTCAGCAGGAGAAGCATGCCGGGGATTGCAAGCAGTGCGCAGATATAATAGAAACCAGCCCATCCAGATATTTCTACTATGAATCCTGTTGTTGCTGCGGCTATTGTCCCTGGAATGGCCATCAGGCTTGTCAGAAGAGCATACTGGGTTGCAGTGAATTTTTTATTGGTTTTTATGGCCATGTAGGTTGCATAGGCTGCCTGGCCAAGGCCTGTGGCAAAGAATTCAAACCCCACAATTCCGGCAAGAATATGATTTCTATGGAGAAGCCAGAGTTGTGAACCATGTCCTATTATTATTAGCAGTGCAAAAAAAGCTGTTGAAACTGCCTGGAGTATTCCAAATACCCATAACGATCTTGCAATACCAAGTCTTATCATGATGGCGCCTCCTGCAAGAACACCTCCAAAGAGGCCAAGCATGCCTATTCCTTTCACAATTACAAAATACTCGGTTTTTGAAAACCCCATTCGGAGTATAAAGGGTATGTTCATGGCACCTGCCATATTATCCCCGAGTTTATAAAGTAGAATAAAGAGCAGAACCATTATTGCGCCATCCCGGCTGAAAAATTCCACAAAGGGCTGTATAACTGCTTCATTGATTGACAGGGGCGGAGCAACACCCACCTCTGGTTCAGAAACAAAAAAGGTTGTTATAATTCCAATCATCATCATCATGGCAAGAATAATGTGAATATTGCCCCATGATACACTGCCATCGGCAAGGAAGAATGAGATACCAACGGAAACATACATGCCAAGGCGCCAGGCGTTCATCCAGACTCCTGTTCCAAATCCCAGCTCCTCATCGGTCAGGTATTCTCTTCTGAATGCGTCCAGGGCAATGTCCTGGCTTGCTCCGAAAAATGCAATGCCAAGGGCCATGACAGCAATATACCAGAGGGATTTTTCCGGATTAAACTGCCCTGTCAATGCAATGGTGATCATCAGACCTATCTGGGCAATCAGGATCCATCCCCTGCGCCGTCCCAGAAAAGATGGTGTAATGCTGTCCATGGCAGGAGACCAGATGAATTTCAACGTATAGGGCAGGCTGACTGCTGAAAAAAGACCAATTGTGGTGATATCAACATTGGCATCGGTCATCCATGCTTTCAGGACATCTTTTATAATATAGAAGGGAAAGCCTGAGACAAAGCCAAAAAAAAACATGGCAAGCATTTTCCAGGAAAACATGATTTTGTACATATCTTTTGACAGGAACTTTATTTTTTTCATCATAGAACAGGGCTTAACATAAAAACAGTATCCAGTCCAGCTCTATTCAGGGGATACAATACTTAATTATTCAGGAAAATATCTGTAAATATCACCTGTTTGCATGTAGATCCCAAACAAAAAGTATACCATTTCAGTGTCAGTTCATGAAAAGAGTTTTTTATAGTTGATCAAAATTATTGACTTTGCAGTTTAATTCTTTTAGGAATTAAAGGTTGCAATGTTTAATTATGTTAATTTAAATCTGAATAATATTTAAGGGGCAGTTATGGCACAGCTTATTTCTGATAGAAGAGATATTGATTTTGTACTGCATGAGCAGATTGGAATGGTTGAGCATGAAAAGTTTGCTGAATTCAATAAAAAAACCGTTGATTTGATTATAAGTGAAGCAAGGAATCTTGCCATAAAAGAGATCTTACCAACCCAGAAGCCCGGGGATGAACAGGGCTGCATCCTTGAGAACGGTTCTGTCAAGGTCCCGGAATCATTCCATAGGGCATATAAAATTTACCGGGAGGGTGAATGGCTTGCCATGACAGATGATCCTGAATGGGGCGGCCAGGGTATGCCAAAGACTGTGGGCCTTGCTGCAAGTGAATATATGATCGGTGCAAACCCGTCTTTTATGCTGTATAACGGCATGACCCATGGTGCTGCACGCCTTGTTGAGACCTTTGGTACAAAGGAGCAGAAAGACCTTTATCTGGAAAATATGTTCTCCGGCAGATGGGGCGGGACAATGCTTTTAACAGAACCGGAAGCCGGCTCTGATGTGGGTGCATTGATAACCACTGCAACTAAAAAAGAGGATGGTACATACTCCATAAAAGGATCAAAGATTTTCATATCAAGTGGTGAAAATGACCTGGTTGAAAATATTATTCATCCTGTTCTGGCAAGGATTGAAGGCGCCCCTGCCGGTACAAAGGGAATATCCTTGTTTCTTGTTCCAAAATACCGTGTAAACAGTGATGGAAGTCTTGGTGAATTTAACAATGTTGAATGTGTGGGCCTGGAAAATAAGATGGGTATCCACGGCAATGCCACTGCCACTCTTGCCCTTGGCCAGAAGGGCGAATCCATTGGAACCCTTCTTGGAGAAGAGAATAAAGGCATGGCAGAGATGTTTGTCATGATGAATGAAGCCCGGGTTTTTGTAGGTTTGCAGGGTTTTTCCGTTGCATCTGCATCCTATATGTATGCCCTGGATTATGCAAGGACAAGGGTCCAGGGAAGACATGTTCTGGCAGGCAAGGGTAGGGGATATGAGAGTGTCAGAATCATAGAACATCCAGATGTCAGACGTCAGCTTCTCACCATGAAGGCTTATGTCGAGGGCATGCGCAGCCTTCTTTACTATAATGCAAAGTGCCTGGACATTGCAGGTGCAACAGATAATGAAGATGAAAAAAATGAATATTCAGGCCTTTCAGAGGTGTTAACTCCCATTGTTAAAGGGTATATAACGGACAGAGCCCTGGAAGTATGCTCCCATGGAATCCAGGTGTTTGGAGGGTATGGTTATACAAAGGATTTCCCTGTTGAACAATTGATGAGAGACTGCCGGATATTCATGATTTACGAAGGCACCAACGGAATCCAGGCCATTGATCTCATGGGAAGAAAGCTCAGCATGTCAGGGGGCAGAGTGTTTGATAATTATCTTGCCCGGATAAAGGAGTGTATTGCAGGAGCAGAAAAAATCAAAGGTGTTGATGGAATGGCAAAAAAGGTTAAAAGCGCTGTTGTAAAATATGAAAAACTTGTGGATGAAATCAGGGAGCGCACACGTACAAGCAGCATTTTAAATGCTTATTCCTTTGCCCATCCTTTTTTAGAAATAACAGGCGATCTGAGTATGGCATGGATGCTTTTGTGGCGTGCATCTGCTGCAGCGCCCAAATTATTAAAAAAGATTGGAACCCTTGATGTTGAGAAGATTTCCAGCAAAGCATCCAGAAATAAAGATATTGCCTTTTATGCAGGCCAGGTACAGACGGCAAAATTTTTTATCGGCAAACTGCTGCCTGCTGCACTGGGTAAGATGGATGCCGTGTTTGAAGGCGATACTTCGGTTGAGGATATGCCTGAAGCATCCTTTGGATCAAAATAGAAACAGGAGGAAAATTTATGTTTGAATACATGAAAAAGAGTTTTTTAACAGGAGTTGGCCTTGCTTTAAGGTCTAAAAAAGAGGTTGAAGAGCTTGCAAAGGAGTTTGTAAAAAAATCTGAAATGGACCAGGAACAGGGGAAAAAGTTTTTTGAAGATCTTCTTGCAAAATATGATGACACAAGGGCAAAACTTGATGAAAAGATAGAAGAACAGATCAGAAACGTCCTTACAAGACTTGATGTGCCTGTGGCATCAGACTTAAAGGAGCTTGCAGACAGGATTGACAAGCTTGCCCGGATGATCGAGAAGGATAAAAAATAGCAGAACCATGCTCAGTATAAAAGAGATAAGCGGAATCACAAGAAAATACCGCCATGTAATGCGTTACCGCCAGATTCTGGGGATTATTTTCAGGTATGGATTTGGAAATATCATTGATGCCTTGAATATTGAGCAGTATGTTGAGATCGGCTTTAAACTCATTTCAAAAACCCGCAGCGAAAAAATTGAGAAGCTTTCCGGAAACGAGAGAATAAGGATGATATTTGAGGAGCTTGGCCCCACATTTATTAAACTCGGGCAGATAATTTCTTCCAGGCCGGACCTTGTTCCTGTGGATCTGCTCCATGAGCTTTCCAGACTTCAGGATAGAGTACCGCCGTTTAAGTACAGCCAGGTTGAAGCCATAATAATTTCTGAGTTTGGAAAACCTGTGGAGGATATTTTTAATTCATTTGAAAAAAAGCCCCTTGCTTCGGCATCCATAGGCCAGGTCCACAGAGCGGTTCTTAAAAACGGGAAACGTGCAGCTGTGAAAATTCAGCGCCCGGGTATACGGAAAATAGTCGAGGTCGATCTTCAGATCATGCACCACCTGGCTTCCCTCATGGAGACGCACATCAAGGAGATGGCTCCCCACAGACCGGTCAGGATTGTTGAGGAATTTGCAAAAACCCTTGGAAGGGAGCTTGATTATTCTGTTGAAGCCGTGAATATGCACAGGATTGCAGCACAATTCAAGGATGATAAAACCATCCATATCCCGGAAGTATATACCGAGTATTCCACTGACAGGGTTTTAACCATGGAATATATTGAAGGTGTTAAAATATCCAGGATAAATGATATGGATTCAGAAAGTTTTGACAGAAAGCTCATTGTAAAACGCGGGACTGACTTTATAATGAAGCAGGTGTTTGAAAATGGTTTTTTCCATGCAGACCCACATCCTGGAAATATTTTTGTCACCCGGGGTAATGTGATAAGCCCTGTGGATTTCGGTATGACAGGCTTTGTTACCAGGAGCGCAAGGGAGTTTTTCGTAGAACTGCTGTCGGGCATTGCAAAAGGCGATACAAGGTCTTTAACACGTCTTCTTGGTGAATTGATTGAGTATGATACAAAGCCTGATTTTGAATCCCTGGAAAGGGATATTTCAGATTTCATTGCCATGCATACATCAAGACCTTTAAAGGATATTAAGACCGGAGTTATGATAAATCAGGGTCTTGAAATCTGCGCCCAGTACGGCATAAAAATCCCTCCGGGTTTTTTTCTCATGATAAAAGCCTTTGTTGCAGTGGAGGGTATCGGGAAGATGCTTGACCCTGATTTTGATCTTATCTCCCATGCAGGCCCCTATGTCAAATCTGTGAAACTCAAAAAGTATTCCCCTGCACGCATGGTCGAGAATGCCGGCGAAATCATAAAGGATTCCGTAAAACTGATGCGGTTTTTCCCCTCGGATATGCGTGAACTCATGCGTATTACAAAACAGGGCAGGATGAATTTCAACCTGAAGATCACAGGCCTTGATAAAATCCTTGAAACCCATGATCAGACAAGCAACAGAATAGCCTTTGCAATCATTATAGCAAGCCTTATAATGGGTTCAGCCCAGCTCATCGACTCAAATGTCCCACCCTTGATTTTTGAAGTATCCCTTATAGGTATTGTAGGCTTTATAGCTGCTGCAATGATGGGAGTATGGCTGCTCTTTGCCATAATAAAAAAGGGCCGGCTCTAGGATATTTTTGTAATTAATATTGTCAATTCCCATTGTGTGTGTTAAAAATATAAAAGGTCAAAAAATTTTCAATTGACGAATAATTAAACAAATAATTAATTTCAATTATAAGGTTCTCCAGGGATGCAGAAGAAATCTGTTGTCAGGGTAGGGTGTTTGAGAATCATTGATCATTTTATCGCTTTGGTCACAAGGAACAGACTTAACGGTAAGACCGGGGATATTTCCATGAAATCAATGGACCTGTCTTTTTTCAGATCCTTTGAACAGATCAGGGATTCTTTTTTACAGGATGAAATTGACAGCGCTTTTATTCCTCTTGCCCTTGCCATGGATCTTTTCAGGGCAGGCCTTAAGATAAAAGTACTCATGTTTGTGAACAGAGGCGGAGGCATGTTACTGAAGGGCAGGGAGACAGGCATAAAGACCATTAAAGATTTTAAGGGCAGGGTGATTCTGACACCGTACACCATATCGGTTCAGAACATGCTTCTCCACAGGTTATTTCAATCGGCAGGGCTCAGGCTGGGATGGCTCCGGGATAAAGGAGCTGATGTTTTTCTGGAGTTTTTCCCTTCTGATATTATTGAAGAGGTTGTTAACCATGGCTTAAGAGGTGGCGCAGGAGGTTTTATTGCTGTTGAACCCTTTGGCATCCGGGCTGCCAGACAAGGGAAGGCAGTCAGTGTGTGCAGGTTTGACTCCCTGTGGCAGAATTATCCCGGTGATGTTTTTGCTGTAAGGGAGTCTGTGGTCAAGGCAGGTCCCGGCAAAATGGGATATCTCGTCAATGGGTTTATTGAAAGTGCAGATATGATTTATTCCGGAAATAGTGATGAAATCATGGCATGGGCCCGGGAATTTTCAGGGCTGGATCGTGAAATCGTAACAGAGCTGCTGGCACAGACAGGTCATATGTTCAAGCCGGCCATGCTCTTCCCGGATATATCCCCGGTTGAAACTGTACAGGATTACATGGTGGATACGGCAGGATTCATGGAAGGGAAAATTGATGCAGACCAATTGATTGATACGGGTTTTGTGCAGAATTTAAGGAGGCAATAGCCATATTTTGGAAATAGAGATTAAAAGGTTGTCCAAGAGTTATCAAAAGATTGATAAAAGTGAACATATGGTGCTGAAGGATATCTCCTGTAAAATGGATAAGGGTGATTTCGTAATCATTCTTGGCGAGTCAGGATGCGGGAAAACAACTTTTTTGAATATGATAGCAGGTTTTGAAAAACCAACATCCGGGGAGATACTTGCCAATGGAAAGAAGATTACCGGAGTACACCCTTCAAGGTCAATGCTGTTCCAGCAGCCTGCATTGATCCCCTGGCTTACTGTGGAGGAGAATGTGGCATATGGATGCAGACTTAGAGGAGATATTGACAACCTTGATTACAGGGTGATTCAGTTCCTGGAGATAATGGGGCTTCTTGGGTATGCCAGGGAAAAACCCCATGGGCTTTCCCTTGGCATGGCCCATCGAACATGCCTTGCAAGAGCCCTTGTGGGACTTCCCCGTCTTCTTCTCCTTGATGAGCCCTTTGCAGCCCTGGACACCTTTACCCAGAGCCATATCCATGAAGAGCTTGTAAATTTATGGCTCAGTGAAAAATTTTCAGCCCTGTTTGTTACCCATGATATTGATGAAGCGATCATTCTGGGGACAAAAATTGTTCTGCTGGGGGGTGAACCTGCAAGTATCCAGGAGGTCTTTAAAATTAATGACCCATACCCCAGGGATATAAGCTCTTCATCCCTGCAGGAGATCAGAGGCGATATTTTAAACCGGTTCAGAAGATCATACATAGCAAAGCGGACACTTATTTAGGAGCAGTTATAATGGAGCATGGTCCTATTTGTAAAAACAGGCGGGTTTTTTTAAAAAAAGCGGCAGCAGGATTGTCAGGCATGCTTCTGCCTTCCATGGTAAAGGGGAGTATGGGGAGTGGTTCCTTATCTGTTGGATACCTTCCCATTACTGATGCTGCACCGCTTTTAATTGCCCATGCCCTGGGCTATTTTTCCAAGGAAGGGCTTGCAATTGACAGGCCTGTTATGGTACGATCATGGAAAGTACTTACAGAATCATTTCTTACAGGAAAATTTGATTTAACACACATGCTTTTTCCCATTCCCATATGGATGCGGTTCAAGCATAACATTCCTGTCAAGGTTCTTGCATGGGATCACACTAATGGAAGTGCAATCACAGTGAGTAAAAGTTCAAACATAAAAAATTTCAGCGACCTTAAAGGGAAACAGATGGCCGTACCATCCTGGTATTCCATGCATAATCTGATACTCCAGCTTGGCATAAAAACCATGGGGTTAAGGCCAGTTATAAAATCCCAGTCCAGCAGGCTTGAACCCGATGAGGTCAACCTGTTTATCCTCTCACCGCCGGAGATGCCTACGGCTCTTCTGGGGGGTAAAATTGACGGATTTATTGTGGCTGAGCCTTTTAATGCACTGGCGCAGATAAAGCTTGGTGCAAGGATCATGCGTTTTTCAGGTGATATATGGAAGGAACATCCCTGCTGTGTGATCGTCTGCACCGAAGATCTGATCCGGCGTGATTCTTCATCCGTGCAAAAGGCCGTTAATGCCATTGTAAAGGCACAGATGTGGTTAACCGGTAATTTCAGGGAAGCAGCATATCTTTTAAGCCGGGATGGAGGTGGTTATCTTCCGGTTTCAAAAACTGTTCTTGAAAAGGTTTTTGACGATTCAATAGATAAGGGGTTGAAACATCCCCGGTGGAATGTTGCAAGGATAGGTTTTCAGCCCTATCCCTTTCCCTCTGCAACCAGGTTTATTGTGAAACAGATGAAAGAGACCAGGGTGGAGGGTAATATCGATTTCATTAAAAAACTTGATCCATCTTCTGCAGCAGACGAGCTGGTTGATGACAGGTTTGTTTTAAAGGCTATGGAAGAGACAGGTTACAACAGAAAAATATTTTCAAGGAAAGAGATAGTTGAAATCAATTAATCGATTCATATATACAAATTCAAAGGAAATAGGCTTAAATGCAATCTTTGGGAAAAAAGGCGCCGGCCTGTATATGGAAATAACAGGCATGCTGTTTTTTGCTCTGTTATGGTGCCTGGTTTCCTATTTAATTTTTACAAAAAATGGTGGTGAACACCTCAGGGGGTTTATGCCCCTGCCCACATTCAAAGCCCTTATCAATGCTTTGACCAAGGGTTATTTCTGGCTCTCTGCCTGGGCAAGCTTCAGACGGGTGGTCACGGGAATATTTATAGCAACTGTCATTGGAGTTCCCCTGGGCATTGTAATAGGATACTATCCCATGGTCAGGAGCTTTACATACTCACCTATTCAGTTTGTGAGGATGATAAGCCCTCTTTCGTGGATGCCGGTTGCTCTGCTTGTTTTTGCAAGCTTTGAATCGGCAGTATCTTTTTTAATTGTCATGGCGTGTGTATGCCCTATTATCCTTAACACAGCCATAGGAGTTTTAAATGTCAATCCCCAGTGGATCAGAATGGCAATGAACCAGGGGGCAGGGCATATCCAATTGATAAGAACCATTGTTATTCCTTACCTGATTCCATATATGCTCACAAGTATCAGGCTTGCCCTGGGTATTGCATGGATAGTGCTGGTGCCTGCAGAGTTTCTTGGTGTGTCAAGCGGACTTGGATACCTCATAAGCGATGCAAGGGACACAATGGAATATGATAGATTAATGGCAATGATAATTGCCATTGGTATTATCGGGTTCAGCCTGGATAGAATGCTCCAGAAAATACAGAGTATTTTTAGCTGGACATGGGCAGAATAAATAAGATAAAATTAAAATAATAAAATAAGGAGTTTTATTATGGTCCCAGACCTGAATATGAAAATTTTAGTAGTTGATGATTCCGGTACCATGCGTGTAATGTTTAAACAGATGTTGAATAAGGCAGGGTTTGATAATATTGTTGTTGCGGTTAATGGTAAGGATGCCCTGGAAAAAATCAAAGAGGAATCACCGGATCTCATTGTCAGTGACTGGAATATGCCTGTTATGGACGGGCTTGAACTGCTTAAGGAGCTAAGGAAAGCAGATAAGCACAAAGAACTGCCCTTTATCATGGCCACGGCACAATCTGATAAATCCTCCCAGAATGAGATCATGGGTGCCGGTGCAAACGGACATGTACCAAAACCCTTTGATGAAACCCAGATAAAAAAAGCAATTGATAATATTTTTGATCCCAAAGGGGCAGAGGATGATAAACCAAGGAAAAAAGAGAGACAGGTCATTGGCGGCAGAGTGGAATTGAATGTCGCACATATTCAGATTACTGACCACCTTGCCCTGGGTGTTTTAAAACACAGGATAGACCAGGGTGAAATAGAACCACAGTATTTTGACCTTACAACCAGCTTGAAACCGGGCTGGAATCCGATCCAGGAGGGCCTGGAGAGCGGGGAGATTGACTGCGCCTTTGTGCTTGCGCCCATTGCCATGGATCTTTTTGCCTATGATTCACCCATTGAACTTATTTTGTTTGCCCATAAGAACGGAAGTACCTTTGTAAGGAACCGGCACTATGATGTAAGATTTGATTCTCTGCAAAGCTATTATAAATATAAGGTTGTGGATATACCCCATAAAATGTCGGTACACCATATGCTTGCCCATCAGTTTCTAAAGGAACTCGGCCTCAAACCTGGTGTTCCAGGTAAAACAGCCATTAATGTAAGGTTTGAGGTTGTACCGCCCGTTAAAATGCCCGGTATTATGCATGAAAATGAGAATGTGGCAGGGTTTATGGTTGCCGAACCCATTGCAACCAAGGCCATATACGGTGAGATCGGCAGCCTTGAATTTTTTTCAGCAACCCGTTGGGATAACCATCCATGCTGTGTTGTTGCCATACAGAAAGAGTATGTGGATAAATATCCCGAAGCAGTACAGGAGTTTGTCACACTTTTAAAGAGTACAGGAGAGTATATTGAGGATGATAAGGCAAAGGCTGCTGATATTGCAGTGAGTTTCCTGGATCCCCGGGGAAAGCTTGGTCTCACATCCCAGGTTTTGCAGAATGTTTTTTCCCAGCCCCAGGCAATACGGTGGGATGGGCTTGACCCTGTGCTTGAAGACCTGGACAGGGTTCAGAAATATATGCATGATGTTATGGAGATAGGTAAAATAATTGATCTTGAAAAATTTGTAAATAAGACATTTGCAGATAAATCATAATAAATAATTTTTAATTCAGATGAGAGGAATAATGAAACTAACAGACCCGGAAATAATCAGAGAAGGAGAAAAGGATTTAATAGAAGCTATTAAAAATGACCTTGATCTGGATTCCATCCATGAAATTGTAAAGGATAAGTTAAAAGTAAATAACCTTGAGTCCAGGGGCGGCAGGATTGTTATCCATAACAATAAAATTGCCTTTAAGATCGAATTCGAGCTTAACTTAAGCGGAAGTCTCATGTTTGACAGGGATGGAAATTATATACCTGATGATGACCTGTCCCCTGATGACAGGGCAGGTGATCATGCCACCGCATCAAGCCCGGAAAAAACAAAAGGATCTCTTAATGAACCTGACCTGGAAATTGTCAAAGACAATGCCGATGATAAGGCAGGGGAAAAAGATGATACAGAAGAGGATTCTGATGAATCTGATGATAAGGAAGATGCAGCAGCTGAAAACGATTTCAGTGATAATGTCCATGATATAGCACAGGACCTGGTTGCTGAAGATGTTCAGGAGGCAGCTGATATGGAAAGTGACGTCCGGGAAGAAGAGTCAGATGACATTATCCTGGATGAATCTGACAGCAGTGCCTCTTCGGAGCTGGATCTTGATGTGGAGAACTATGGGGATATGGATGACAGTGCTGAAGATATTGATTTTTCCGATGATGAAGATATTGATGATATACTGAAAGAGAGCAGGGATTTCTGGGAAAAGAATAAATAATAATCATATCTGCCATGGCATGCCGTCATTGAATAAAACAAAAAGAGCGCTGGGTATCACCTCCGGAGGACTTGACAGTATCCTGTCAGCACTGGTCTTAAGGGATCTTGGGATCGATGTCTCATGGATCAGTTTTAAAACACCGTTTTTTTCTTCCCATGCTGCTGTAAAGGCTGCAGAATCTTTAAATATTCCAATATTGGTAAAGGATATCACAAAGGAGTATCTTGTATTACTTGATGCTCCCAGAGCAGGTTTTGGAAAAAACATGAACCCCTGCATGGATTGCCATGCCCTGATGTTTAATCTGGCAGGCCTGGAAATGGAAAGAGTTGGTGCTGATTTTCTTTTTTCCGGCGAAGTTGTGGGTCAGCGTCCGAAATCCCAGACTAAAAACTCCATGAGGTATGTGGAAAAGAACTCTGGATATGATGGACTGATCCTTCGTCCCTTAAGTGCAAAACAGCTTTGTGAAACAATTCCTGAAAAGAATGGCTGGGTTGACCGTGAAAAACTACTGGGCATAACAGGCAGATCCAGGAAAGTGCAGATGGGAATGGCTGAACAATATGGTATAAAGGATTATCCCACACCTGCAGGAGGCTGCCTGTTAACTGATAATATATTTTCAGGAAGATTAAGGGACCTTATGTATGTGCAGAAAGATTTTGAAATAAGGGAACTTAATCTATTAAAATACGGACGTCATTTCCGTATTAATAACGATTTAAAACTTATAGTTGGAAGATCAAAAATGGATAATGATAATATCCTTAAGTTTTACAGAAAAGATAAGGATATTCTGATTCACCCTGCATCAATACCTGGTCCTGTTGTTATTGCCGTATCATGTCCAGACAGGGAAAAAGCAGAAAAAACAGGAGGGCTTGTCTGTGCTTCCTATACAAAGGCAGCACCCGGAGATATGATTGATATTACCATTACCTGCCCCGGCACAGAGGGCGTAACCAGGGTAAAGGTCTGTCATAATTCACAATTCAGAGAGTTTATGATTTAATCCCGGGTTTCAGGATAAAAGTTTAGCCTTAAGCTGACCACAGGCTGCTGAGATATCCCTGCCCCTGCTCTTTCTTATGATGGCTGTGAATTTGTTGTCCAGTAATATCTGCAGAAAAGCACTTACTTTTTCCCTGGAAGGTGTTTTAAATGCTGACATTGAGTGCTCGTTAAAGGGTATGAGGTTTATTTTAGCCTTTATGGGAGCAAGCATTCTACAGAGCCTTTCAGCATCTTCAATGGTGTCATTGATACCCTTTATCAGAATATATTCAAATGTTATCTTGTTTCTCGGTCTCATTTTAAAGCTTCTGCATGCATCAAGCAGCTGTTTTAATGGATACCTGTTATTTACAGGCATCAGCATTGAACGTGTCGAATCATCGGTTGCATTCAGGGATATTGCAAGGTTAGCATTGGTAGCAAATCCAAGTTTTTTTATCCCAGGCACAAGCCCGCAGGTGGAAATTGTAATTTTCCCGGGAGATAGTTTCAACCCATAATCACTGTCAGTCATTACATCAAGTGCCCGGATAACCGAATCATAATTATCAAGAGGTTCTCCCATGCCCATGAATACTATGTTCAGGATTTTATTTTTGTTTTTATTGGTTTCAAGGTAGTGGCGTATATCCCGGATCTGGGAGATGATCTCAGAGGGGTAAAGATTCCTTTTAAATCCTCCCCGGGCTGTAAGGCAAAATTTACAGGCCTGTCTGCATCCAACCTGGGAGGATATGCAGAGGGTGTAATGATCCTTTACAGGTATCAGAACCGATTCAATATAATTGCCGTCATTGAGCCTGAAAAGAAATTTTTCTGTTTTATCGGTTGATTTTTCTTTTGTTTGAAGGTACAGCCTTGGAATGGTGAAGTTCTTGTTCAGTAAAAGGCGCATATCTTTGCCTATGTCGGTCATCTCTTCAAATGTGCCTGCCTGGCGCAGATAAATCCATTTGAAAATCTGTTTTGATCTGAAGGGCCGGATGCCTTGTTTTTCAAGCCATTGGGCAAGTTCATCCCTGGAATAATTTAAAATATCCTGCATAAATCCCTGACTCCTGTTTATAATAATTCCTTGACATATCATGGTTTTTATATTAATTTCAATAGGTTTAGAGTAGGTGGTAATAAAAATAGTTTTTATGTGATTTATGTTTGATAATTTAAGTGACAAATTAGATTCTGTATTCAGAAAATTCAGAGGGCGGGGTACGCTCAATGAGAAGAATATTGAGACTGGTCTGAAACAGGTGCGCATGGCCCTTCTTGAGGCTGATGTAAACTACAGGGTTGTAAAAGATGTCATATCAGATATAAAGGCACGGGCCCTTGGCACGGAAGTAATGAAAAGCCTTACTCCGGGTCAGCAGGTAATCAAGATTGTAAATGATGAGTTCAAGAGGATGATGGGTTCTTCCCATGAAGGACTTGATTTATCCGGCCAGGTACCTGTTCCGGTCATGCTTGTGGGACTCCAGGGTTCAGGAAAGACCACAACCGCAGGCAAACTTGCCTATTATCTGTCCAAAAAAGGGAAAAAGCCTTTTCTGGTACCTGTTGATATTTACAGACCCGCTGCCATTGATCAGTTAAAGAGAATCGGAAAACAGCTGGGATTCCCGGTTTTTGATTCCGACCCTGGCATGGAACCTTTGAAGATATGCCAGGCTGCCCGAAATGAAGCTGTCAGAAACGGGTATGATACAATGCTCCTTGATACGGCAGGCCGGCTCCACCAGGATGAGGAACTCATGGCTGAGCTGGAGCTTCTGAAAAAGGGAATGAACCCGGCGGAAATCCTACTGGTGGCAGATGCCATGACTGGTCAGGATGCTGTTAATATTGCTTCCTCCTTTGATAAGCGCCTTGACCTGACAGGTGTTGTATTAACAAAAATGGATGGTGATGCCAGGGGCGGTGCAGCTCTTTCCATAAATGCTGTTACTGGAAAGCCCCTTAAGTTCATTGGTGTGGGAGAGAAACCAAAGGCCCTGGAACCTTTCCACCCTGACAGAATGGCATCAAGAATTCTGGGTATGGGTGATACCCTCTCCTTTATTGAAAAGGCCCAGGAAGCTGTTGACATGGAGGAAGCAGCAAAACTTGAGAAAAAACTTAAAAAGAACCGGTTTACCCTGGAAGATTTCAAAAACCAGATGCAGTCTGTTAGGAAAATGGGTTCCATTAAAGACATCATTGGTATGATACCCGGGATAAACAAGAAGCAGCTCAAGGGGATCAATATTGATGACAGGGAGTTTGTGAGAATTGAAGCCATTATTAATTCCATGACTCCTGAAGAGCGCAGAAAACATACTATTATTAAAGCGAGCAGAAAAAAGAGGATTGCCAGGGGAAGCGGAGTTAAGGTTCAGGATGTGAACAAGCTTCTCAAAAGCTATACCCAGACAATGAAAATGGTTAAAAAGTTTAATAAAGGAGGCATGCGTTCCTTGCAGAACATGCTTCCATTTTAAGGAGAATTAAGAGTATATGGCAGTAAAAATCAGACTTACCAGAAAGGGAACAAAGAAACGGCCTTTTTACAGGATCGTTGCAGCAGATGTTGAAGCACCGAGGGATGGAAGGTTCATTGAAAACCTTGGCACTTATAACCCAATGGTTGACCCGGCAGCAATAACCTTAAAGGAAGAGAGGATAAAATACTGGCTGGCTGAAGGTGCTAAAACCACCACAACAGTGAAAAGTATTTTTAAAAAACAGGGTTTAAGTATTAACCCTGCATAAGGAGTGTAGTGATATGTTCCGTGGTTTCAATACCCCATAGAAAAAGGAGATAAAGCTATGAAAGAATTGATCACTTATATTGCAAAGGCGTTGGTTGACAATCCTGACCAGGTAGAGGTTCTTGAGGTAAAAGGTGGACAGACATCTGTACTGGAGTTGAAAGTTGCAAAGGAAGATCTGGGGAAAGTAATCGGAAAACAGGGCAGATCGGCCCGGGCCATGAGAACTATTTTAAGTGCTGCATCAACCAAGATAAAAAAGCGCACTGTACTTGAAATTGTTGAATAATTTGCAAGTTTAATGGATTGATGGCAGCAGAGACTCTATTTTTAATCGGCAGGGTTGCAGGAGTCCATGGGCTTAAGGGTAAACTTAAGGTTAAATCCGATTCAGAGCCCGTTGAAACCTTTGGGCCCGGTATCAATCTTAAGTTTCAATCTTCAGGAGAAGATAACGGGCTATGGTATGAAGTAGTAAAAGCCGTGGGACAGAAAAACGGGATTCTGCTCACTTTAAAGGGAGTTGAAGATATAGATGCTGCTGTTTCCCTGAAGGGTAAGGAGATCTTTATTAAAAGGGATGACCTGCCGGAACCAGGAGATAACAGCTATTTCTGGCAGGATTTGATCGGGCTTGAAGTCTTTGATAAAGAGCAGGGGAACCTTGGGAAAATCGATCATATTATCGAGACCGGGGCCAATGACGTTTTTGTTGTAAAATCCCATGATAAAAGAGGAACAAGAGAGATTCTGGTTCCGGCAATTGAGTCGGTTGTTATTGGTGTGAACATCAAAGAAGGAACAATGGAGATTAAGCTGCCCAAAGGCTTGTAATGAGATTTACAATATTAACACTGTTTCCTGAATTTGTTTCTTCTTTTTTTAATTATGGAGTGACAGGAAGGGCATTTGCAAAAGGAATAATTTCAGGTAAAGCCATTGATATAAGGGAATTTGCCACAGATGTCCACGGGACTGTTGATGACAGGCCCTATGGCGGCGGCTGCGGCATGGTTATGAAACCAGACATCCTTGACCGTGCAATTTTAAGTACAAAGGAGAGATATCCGGGGTCAAGGGTGCTGCTAATGACACCAAAGGGTATTCCCTTTGATCAGGAAAAAGCCCGGGCCATGGCCAGGGCCGGTGAAGATTTTATCTTTATCTGCGGCCGGTATGAGGGCATTGACGAGAGAGTGTGCCTTAAACATGTGGACGAAGAGATATCCATGGGGGATTTTGTAATGACCGGAGGAGAACTTGCTGCCATGGCAGTCATGGATTCCGTGGCAAGACTGGTGCCGGGGGTTCTGGGCGGACAGGAGTCTGCAAAGTTTGATTCCTTCAGCAATCACAGGCTTGAACATGATCATTATACACGCCCCTTTGAGTTTGACCGGGAAAAGGTGCCTGATGTGCTCTTATCTGGTAACCATGGGAAGATCAGGAAGTGGAGAATGCGTTCATCCCTGGTTGCAACATTTATTAAGAGGCCGGATCTTTTTAAGGCAGAAGACCTGGACAAAGAGGAGAAAATTATTTTAAAAGAGTTGTGCCGGGAACTTGAAAGACTTGTTAAAATATAATTTGATGGATGATTTATTTATAGCTCTGGTACACTCCCCGGTTGTCAACAGAAACGGAAAAGAGATTGGTTCCGCCCTTACAACCATTGATCTCCATGACATTGCAAGGGCATCAATGACTTTTGGTGTAAGGGGGTTTTATGTTGTAACTCCTTTTAAGGATCAGCAGATACTGAGCCAGAGGATAATTGAGCACTGGACAGAGGGTATTGGAGGAGATATAAACCCTGGCAGGAAAAAAGCACTTGGCCTGATCCGGGTTGCATCAAGTTTTGAACAGGCTTGCAGTGATATTTATGGTAAATATGACAAAAAACCTGTCACCATAGGAACAAGTGCAAAGGAGTATAAAAAGTCACTTTCCATTGCTGAATTTAAAAAACAGCCTTTATGGGACAGGCCCTGTATGATAGCCTTTGGTACTGCATGGGGGTTAACAGAGCAATTTATTGAAAATTGTGATATGGTATTGGAGCCGATAAAGGGGCTGGGAGAGTTTAACCACCTCTCGGTGAGATCGGCTGTTTCAATATATCTGGATAGGATTTGTAATTAATTTTAAGCTGAAAGCTTTTGTAAAATATCAGGAGGAGAAGAGATGTCAAACATTATTGAACAGATAGAACGAGAACAGATGCGTACGGATATCCCTGACTTTGGCCCGGGGGATTCCATCAAGGTGCATGTTAAGATACGTGAAGGTGAAAAAGAACGTATTCAGATTTTTCCGGGCGTTGTAATCAAAAAAACCAAAGGGTTGAGCAAGGCCCGTTTTATTGTAAGAAAAATTTCCGGCGGCATTGGAGTTGAAAGAACCTTTCCCCTTTATTCACCTTCAATAGATAAAATTGAAGTTGTTACCCGGGGCCGTGTCAGAAGGGCCAAACTGTACTATTTAAGAGACCGTCGTGGTAAATCCGCAAGAATTGCTGAAAAACGTCCAAACTAGGCCCTGGTTTTGAGATCCATGCGGCAGTTTGAAGATGAAGCTGAGTCCAGCGGGTATAAACTTATTGCAGGAATAGATGAGGCTGGCAGGGGACCCCTTGCCGGCCCTGTTGTATCAGCTTGTGTTGTCCTGCCCCCGGGTTTTTCCCATCCTGACATCGATGATTCAAAAAAACTCTCCTTTAAAAAACGGGTTTTTCTCTATTCAAAGATAACAGAGTGTGCGCTGTTTGTGGCCATTGGCATTGCAGACACCCCTGAAATAGAGAGAGATAATATTCTTAAAGCTTCCCTTAACAGCATGAAAAGATCAGTTGAAAATCTGCTTGTGAAACCTGATTTTTTACTTATTGACGGAAAATTTGAGATTGATTCTGATATTCCCCAGAAGGCTGTAATAAAGGGAGATTCAAAAAGCGTATCCATTGCTGCAGCATCCATCATAGCCAAGGTGGAGCGGGACAGACTCATGGTTAAATTTGATCAGCTGTATCCTGAATATGGTTTTGCAAGACATAAGGGTTATCCCACAAAGGCACACAAACAGGCAATCCTTGACCATGGCATTACTCCCATTCACAGGAAAACATTTAAGGGTGTAAAAGAGGTGCTGCTTGCCAAGTAAAAATCAGATAACAGGCAGGCTTGGAGAAGATGCTGCTGTTTCATATCTGAAAAAGAATGATTTTGTGATCCTTAAGAGAAACTACAGGATAAAGAATGGTGAAATAGATATAATTGCAAGGGATAATGATACAATATCCTTTATTGAAGTAAAAACAAGAAAATCTTTACAAAAGGGCATGCCTGCAGAATCAGTGAATTTTTCCAAACAGAAAAAGATTATTTCAGCAGCTTTGTATTATATACGGGAGAACAATATTGTTGATACAAGGCTCAGGTTTGATGTTATTGAAGTCTTTTGCCATGGAAATCAGACAGGCTTTTATGAATTTAATCTGATTAAGGATGCATTCCAGGTTCCATAAATGAAAAAAGATGGTTTTGAACATAATAAAGAAGGCACTCTTTATGTTGTTGCAACTCCCATTGGAAACCTGGAGGACATGACATACCGCGCGGTAAAAGTTTTATCCCGGACTGATCTTATAGCAGCAGAAGATACAAGGCATACCCAGAAACTTCTTACCCATTTCGGGATAAAAAAAAGATGTATTTCCTGCAATGAGCACAACGAGGAGGCAAGAGCTGAAGAACTGCTTAAACTGCTGCAATCAGGAAAAAATATTGCCCTTGTCTCAGATGCGGGCACTCCATTGGTCTCAGACCCTGGATTTAAGGTTGTAAGGCGGGTACTCAGGGATAATATAAGTGTTGTGCCTGTTCCGGGATGCAATGCAGCCATGGCAGGATTGAGTGTATCAGGACTTCCAAGTGACTCTTTTCTTTTTAAAGGATTCCTCCCCAGAAAACAGGGAAAGAGAAAAACAATAATTGCAGACCTCTTAAATGAAAAATCCACCCTGATATTTTATGAGTCTCCCAGAAGAATAAAAACTTCCATCAAAGAGATGCTTGAAATCCTGGGCAACAGACCTGCCATGCTTGCAAGGGAGATCACAAAGCTCCATGAAGAGTATATCCGGGGCGATCTTGAACAGATTTTGAATAATCTTGGAGCAAGGGATCATATAAGAGGAGAGTGCACATTATATATTCAGGGAAGTGATGTAAAACTGCCGGTGGATGATGATGATCTTGATAGGGCAATCAGGCTTGAGCTTGACAGCCCCGGGTTGCATGATCAGGGTACATCAGATATTGCAAAAAGGCTTTCCATAAGATTTTCTGTTTCCAGGAAAAAAGTCTATGACAGGGTATTAAGGCTTAAGAAGCAATCAGGATAAGCAGGTTTGCTTTTTTAAGATCGGATAAAATGGTTTTGAACCGACCTTTTTATTTTCCCGGGATAAATAAGAAATAATATAACGTTAAGCAGTATTATTATCAAAGCTATGATTAAGTTGTCTGTGTCAAAGCTACCAGTCTTTTCATGGATAAAAAAAGCCAATGCTGTCACCATGACAATTGAAAGGACAGAGAATATTTTTAATAGTAGTGATCCCATTGGTTTGTTTAGGAAAAATATGATGCTGCTTAATAAAAACAGTATGGAATTCATGAGTCCAACAGGCCAGGCTATCAATATAAAGGAATAAAATACCATATCTCCCGGATCCTGAGAAAAGAGATATATGAACTTCATAAACATGCCGAATTCGAATGCTGATATAAAAGTCAGTGTAAAGAATATGGTTCCTGCCACACCAATCAGCAGAACAATTGCGGACATAATACTATGCAGTATTGTGAAATTGTCATTGCTGATCTCATTTGTCATTTACAAAAGCTTTTCATAAATCAGTTTTTCCTGCAGTAAAAAAAATTTACTATTCCATGCCTGCTCAAAGACTATATTATGGTTTTATCATTTTGGCAATCACATATGGTCATTTACCAGCAATTCCCGGTGGTTATTTTTTAAAAGTATTGTATAGTTTCAGTACCAAAAATGCCGGGCAGGCTTCAGTTCACGCAAAGAATTCCGGAATCAAATCCGATGTACTTTCCGATTTATGGTATTTG
>CAZQJS010000044.1:0-26141 GCA_964593725.1 uncultured Desulfobacterales bacterium | reverse complement strand
ACCAATCACAATTGAAGCGGATAGATAAGCTATTGAAAGCATTAGAAAATGCATAGCAAACCACTGTACCCAATAGTAGATTCACCGGATTGCAGGGGTCTCAGCTGCTTTGAAATGTTTTGGTTAACAAATTTTATTATCACGAATAAGTTTTCTGGAAACCCCTGCAACCCGTGAACTTTCAAACACAAAGGACTACGGAAATTTTTTGAAAATGGTAATTTGGCTGGCATTCAGCCTGGGCATCGGCAAAAACTTAGACTTCGACTTATAGCTCTTGACACTGCTACTTGTATTGACGATATGAATACTCCAGGATGGCGGCTCCATAGTTTGAAAGGTGATCACCTGGGATTATGGGCGATTGAGGCGAATCAAAACTGGCGTATCGTTTTTAAATTTAAAGATGTATATTTGAAGCCGTTGGGAGTTACCCCAAGAGGTGTTGCATTGAGGCTTAAAGTTGCACCTTCGACTTTTTCCAGACTTATTAAGGGACAGAGTTCAATTAGTCCTGGTATGGCTCTACGTCTATCCAAATGTTTGGGTCGTAGCCCAGAAAGCTGGCTTCTTATGCAGGATAGCTATGATTTATGGCAAGCAAAACAAAATGTTGATCTCTCAGAGATAGAACCTTTGGCGATACCAGCAGCTTAACCCTCACTCAGTGAGGGTTAGCGCCTTAAAAAAAAATATTGCGATATGAGTAATAATGGTATATATTTTATATCATGTATAGCTTTGAATTTGATAAAAATAAGAGCGCTTCAAATTTGAACAAACATGGGATTGATTTTGTTGAAGCTCAAAAGCTTTGGTATGACCCTGATCTCATTGAGATCAAAGCAAAATGCAATAATGAACCACGGTTTTTAATAATTGCCAGAATTAAAAGAAAACTTTGGTCTGCTATTATCACCTATCGGAAAGACAAAATCAGAATAATATCTGTAAGGCGCTCCAGAAAGTCGGAGGTAGAGCTTTATGAAGCCTGAAGATTTTGACAAAAAATTTGATGATAACAAAAAAGATATCATTGATGATCTTGATTTAGCATCTTTGAGACGTCCAAACCTGAAGCAAAAAAGAGTCAATGTAGATTTTCCTGCCTGGATAATCGATTCTTTAGATAAAGAAGCTAAACGGATGGGTGTAACACGTCAATCTGTAATCAAGCTTTGGCTGGCAGAAAGACTTGAAAAGATTGCGCTAACAAGGCGTTCGCTGTGAAAAGTTTCAATAAATATTAAAAAAACCTGGTAATGTTAACTTGTATGTTAATATATGAATATGTGCAAGATTCTATTTTACAAAACAGCATCTGGTAATTGCTCTGTTAAAAATTCTTTGAAGTCATTATCAGCTGAACAAGCAAAAAAATTACTTGGATATTATTATTTATTGAAGAACTATCCTCTATCCCTGTCAAGTATTTTAAAAACTTGTTAGCACAGAGGATATCTGGGAGGTTCGGGTCAGTTATGGTGGAAATATATTCAGATTACTTGGATTTTTCAATGGGTCTGAACTTATAATATTGAACCATGCTTTTCAAAAGAAAACACAAAAATTCCTCGAAAGGCAATTCAAACTGCTGAAATGCGCAAACATGATTATTTTAACTGAAGGAAATATACCGTGGTTTCTGCAATATTCACTTTTTTCTGCTTCATTCATGGATGCACTTTCTAAAACCGCTTCAAATTTTTTCTTTGCGCCCCATTGTTTGCGCTGTCTTTTTGTTCCCATTAGTTTCCCATTCATATTCTTATAGTTTCTAACCCAGGTTCCCACTGTTGAAGCAGGAACATTTGCATCTTTTGCCAAGCTTATTACAGATTGCTCCGGATTGGAAAAAATGTAAATTATTTTACACGACAACTACCCTGACACATAGGGTGTGAGTCCTTAACTTAACAACTATGTACCAAAGAATAGTTAACCTGTAACAAATAATGCCTTTGCTGCCTTTCCTCACACTGATTTATCAATAGGATATGATAACGATAACGGTTGATTTTTTTCAGGAATTATCATAACCTGCGATTGTTTTTTGCTGTTGTTCATATAAAATCTGTAAAATGACTAAATGGAGGCATAGTTGAAAATAAAAATTCCGGTAATAATAAAAATATTTGCTATTGTTCTGTCAATACCTGTGTTGATTAAACTGTTAGTCATGGGAGCCTGCTCCGGCATAAAACCATAATATTTAAGCAAAAGCTGATTCAGAAAATGGAAAAAAATTATATCTATCATGAAGCTACTATAAGTATATGCCCTGACTGCCTGGAACAGATTCCTGCAAAAATAGTATTTAAAGATAACAAAGTATTTTTAATCAAAACATGCCCTGTACATGGGAAAACCACAGAACTTTTTGAAGAGGATATAGAGTATTATCTTGATAAAAGAAGTTTTGATAAACCCGGTACAATCTCAGAATACCAGACTGTAACCGGGCATGGATGCCCCTTTGACTGCGGTCTCTGTCCTGATCACGATCAACATACCTGTATTGGGTTGATTGAAGTTACAAACAGTTGCGATCTTAACTGCCCCACATGCTATGCTGAAAGCGGGAAAGGGGGTTTTCTGCCCTTGAAAAGGATATCCCGTATGCTTGATTTCTTTGTTAAAAGTGAGAAAAAAGATGCTGAGATATTACAGATCAGCGGTGGGGAGCCTGCAACACATCCTGATATCATTGAGATAATAGAATTGGCGCGCAAAAAAAACATAAAATATGTCATGCTTAACACAAACGGGTTAAGAATTGCAAAGGAGGAGGGCTTTGCCAGAGAATTAAGCAAATTTGAAGGTGAATTTGAAGTTTATCTCCAGTTTGATGGATTCCGCCCTGAAACATATTCCCGGCTCCGGGGGAAAAACCTGTCCAGAATAAAATTACAGGCAATTGAGTATTTAAAAAAATATAATATTCCAATTACCCTTGTAACAACCGTTGAAAAGGGTGTGAACGACAATGAAATAGGAAAGATAATTCAATTTGCCATAAAAACCGAGGGCATAAGAGGAGTTAATTTCCAGCCTGTGGCCTATTTTGGAAGGGTAAAAGAGGTTGATACAGCAAACAGACTGACATTGTCCGGAATAATCAGGCGCATTGAACAACAGGCTCCTGATTTATTCCGTAAAGGAGACATTGTACCTTTGCCATGCAATGTTGAACGGGTGGCTGTAACTTATATGACAAGATCAAAAAATGGTAAATTTATCCCCTTAACACGGGATATTAAATTTAAAAATTATCTGCCTTTTATTGATAACACTTTTGCCTTTGATGTGACAAAAGTGCTGGAGGACAGTACAAAAGAGCTGTGTGATGATGCAGGTTGCTGCAGCTGCATGCAGTTTGCAACAGATATCAGTAAAAATTTTCCCCTGGATTTTATGCTGAAAACGAAAAAAGAAAAAAAAGAGTATATTGATAAGAATACTTTCAGGGTGAGCATTACTTCATTTATAGATATCTATAACTTTGACATAAAATCAATGCAGAAGGAATGTGTCCATGTAATCACCCCGGATTTACTAAAAATTCCCTTTTCATCATATAATATGTTTTATAGAAAATGATATTGCTTATTGCTGATACTATAATCGGTCTATGCCTTTTTGCTCTGTTTTTATCCATTATGATCAATTTTATAATGGGTGCAGACAGGAAAGTCAGAACTGAGAAAAAGAGTATTGTTGAAACAGGAACAATGACCCTGTTTTTTTTGGGTTTTTATCTATTGATCAGATTCAGAATCGGGGAGATTCCCATAACGATTCCCAAAATACGCTATATTCTTCTGTTTCCCGGTTTACCCATGATTGTTTCAGGCTGTGTAATTAATATCTCAGGCAGGTTTAATCTTGGCAGTAACTGGTCAAATCAAATTAAAATATATAATAACCAGACCCTTGTACAAAAGGGATGGTATGGTATTGTCAGACATCCTTTGTATGCTTCGCTCATGTTGATGTATTATGGATCATGCCTTGTTTACCCCAATTATCTGGCATTTCTGGCAAATAGTTTTGTATTTATACCCTTTATGTATTTCAGGGCAAAACAGGAAGAAATCTTGTTATCACAAACCTTTGAAGATTATGAGCAATACAAAAAAGAGGTGGGGATGTTTTTCCCGAAAATCATTAAATGAAAATATCAAAAAATGCATTGCTGTTAAACAGAATAACCATTGGCCTGCTGGCCTGGATCTCTTATTTTTTCCAGAGCAGCCTTGCCATTACAATTATTTTTTTTCTGCTTTTATTATCAACAATACTTGGTTTTAAAAAGGCTCCGATAATATACTTTTATCAAAAAATATTTGACAGGTTTATAAGTTCAGCCAGGGAAGATGTGGATGTACACGCAATGAAATTTGTTTTTGCCATGGGTACTGTTTTCAGCGGCATCTGTCTGTTTATGGTTTATTTTGATGCTGGCACTGCCTGGAAAATTATTTTTATATTTGCTCTTTTAAAAACAGTCAATGTTTTTGGATATTGCCCGGGAGAAAAAATCTATGCATATTTTAAAAAACAATGATTGATTTACATTATTATCCGGAGAGATGGGGAATAAGGCCTGTCTTATTTAATTTATCTGGTTATAAAATCAGCTCATACTCTTTTTTTGTCCTGCTGGGATTAACAGCAGGCCTGGTGGTTTATTTTATTCTGGCAGGAAAAGAACAAAAAACTGGTGAAAAATCATTCCATGTTTTGGCAGCCGGCCTTGCAGGAGGTATTATTGGGGCAAAAATACCGATATGGATATTAAACTTTTCCTATATTATTCAAAGCTTCCCTGATATTATGCCGTTTCTTTCGGGACGTACAATAACAGGTGGGCTGATAGGCGGCACTCTCAGTGTTATGTATATTAAAAAAAAGTTTAATATACAGGAGAAAAAAGGTAATTTGTTTGCCCCGGCAATTGCATTAGGTGTCTCAATCGGCAGAATAGGATGTCTTCTCAGGGGCTGCTGTTATGGACTTCCCACAAATTTACCGTGGGGAGTTGATTTCGGGGATGGCATACTGAGGCATCCCACCCAGATATATGAATCTGTTTTTATGTTCTGCATATTTTTATTTTTATGTGCCGGAAAAAAAAGAGCACTTCCCGGCTATCTGTTCTTTCTTTTAATGAATATCTATTTTGTTTTCAGATTTTTTGAAGAATTTTTAAGGGCCAATCCCCTATATTGGAAACTTACACTGTTTCAATATATTTCAATTGGAGCCTTGTTGTTTATTAATATTAAATATTTAAAGGAGAAAATATGAGCAGACCAGATAAGCCTGATCATACTGAAACAATTAAGAATACAGGTGGATTTTTCCTTGGGCTGTTTGGGACAGTGGCCTGGGATTTTCTTTGTTTGGTGACTGTCATTGATTATTTGTCAGACTCTGTTTATATATATGGCATATTTTTTATCCTGATCCCTGGTCTTGTAATTTATTTGACGTTTAAGTACAATAATCATTTTATTGGTGTAGGAATATTTGCAGCTCAGGCGATCCTTTGTTTAATCATATTATTAATCATAGGGGCCTGCTCAAGATCAATGCATTTTGGATAAAAATTTTATTTATTAAAAATAGTTAACCTGCCCCATTACCCCGCCTGTTTCAGGATCAGTCCTGACAGCTTTAAGGGTATATCTCTGGTTGGTTATGAACAATAACACTTTGTTATTAACACGGGCAGTTGTATAAAGGTTTGATTTTTCACCAAACACTTTAGTTATATCAATTCTATTCAATATGTTATTGTTTTTATCAATGAATAAAAGTTCAGTTTCAAGATGTCTGTCCTGCCTCCACCCGATACTGCTATTTGCAATATCATTCCTGAAAAGAGAATTATGCCTGCACACAGCACAATTTTTCTTGTCATGTTTTCTTCTGTTTTCCGGCTTTTTATATAAAACCGCCTTGAGGTCAGGATCAATTCTGTATATGGTACCATTTTCGGAATACACATATATTCCAAAGGTAATTGTATCAAAACAGTTGATCTTTTCCCCTGGCATAAGCTGTATATTACTGCCAAGAAAGGGATTCAGCTTTTTAATTTTATCTTCATCAGCAACTATTAAAGGTCTGAAAAGATCAAGGAGACAGATTCCTGTCTGGGAGCTGTATCCCCATGCATTATTGTTAAAGGGGCCGAATATTATATAATCATCAAGATAATAACGCTTTGCAAGATTCAGACTGCCAAGCAGTCTGCCGTCTGTGAGATCATATGTCTTGATCCTGTGGGAAAAGACCGTACTCATGCCATGGGAGCTCTTCCTAGTGAACCGGACAGTTAAACGATAGTTCCCATTTTTTTCAACCAGGTAAATATTATCGATTTTACCATCTATTAAATAATCCGGAACATATTGCACAACGCAGAACAGCAGGACAACAGACAATATTACAGAGATGGTGATAAGACTGTTCCTGATTTTCTCACCCGGACTGAACCGTTTGTCAATTAAATATACAGCTGTGCCAAAACCTGCAAGAAGGCTGAAAAGTGTCGAAAAAGTCCCTATAATGGTAATTAGTATTTCATGGGAGGAAAAAAACAGGTTCATTATAGTGCCATATCTTTAAGATCCCTGATTGCACTTAAAAGTGCCTGCCGGTTTTTACCTGATTTTATCCATTTTGGCAGTCTGCTTGCAAGGCTGGAGTTGGTCCAGCCGGTTTTACCCTTTCCTGACCGTTCCCTTAAAGCAGCTGAAACATAGGACTCAAGAAATTCAAGGTGTTTCATATTAAATGCCCATAAAGAATGGCCGCTGCAATCTTTTTTCAACCAGAGTTCATGACCGAAATAACCATCTGTTGGATTATCTTTCTGCCAGTAAAAACAACTTGTTTCTGATGATTTCACATCATTATAACCGCAGTTAAAACATGTTGCCCTGACCTGCTGTTTCTTCTGCTCCCCCTGAAAAGGTACTATGCTTGCCCTGCCCCCGCATCCGGGACAGACAATGAGTACTGGATCATCGAAAACGATCCCGTTAATGTCTGATATTGTTTCCTGGCCATCCTTAAACCGTCTGGTATTCATAGTAAACTCCGGAAAAATTTATGTCATTGTAGCATAATATAACTGAATTCCAAGGAAAACTATTATTTAAACGGGAATTGCTGATTCCTCCTTGACACCCCTGCACAATATTCTATAGAGTTCTAAAGATATTAAAGACTTTTAATTTTAAATGACAGATGGGGATAATATGAAAAAATTTTTAAAAATCATTTTTATTTTACTGATTATTACAATTTCAGGTGCAGTTGTTGTTACAACTTATCAATATAATACTTATTCACCCGTTGAAGTTGACCTTGATGCTGATCCTGACAACCTTGTATATTTCCAGGATTCCTATGATGAGTGCCGGAAGATGTTTATTCTGTCAGCCGATAAAATAAAAAAAGAGTATAAGAATGTAATTGTGTCAAACCTGGCCATTAAAAGTAAAATTGACCAGGATCTGACCATTGATTATTGTTATGTCCCTGCACAGGAAAAACCAGAGCAGCTTCTTATTCTATCCTCGGGGGTGCATGGTGTTGAAGGATATGTGGGAAGTGCTGTCCAGCAGATGTTCATGGAAGAGTTGCTTAAAAAAGCTGATCTTTCCAGCATGGGACTCCTTGTTATCCATGGCCTGAACCCCTATGGGTTCAAATATAACCGCAGGGTCACGGAAAATAATGTTGATCTTAACAGAAATTGCACCACTGACCCTGGATTATACAAAAGCATAAATAAAGGTTATTCAAATTTATACAATATGCTGAATCCCAAAGGAAAAGTCAGCCTTAAAAATATCAGAAACATCTTTTTCCAGGTAAATGCAATTGAAAAAATAATTCAATACTCCATGGGAACACTGAGGCAGGCGATTTTACAGGGTCAGTACCAGTATCCCGAAGGGCTCTATTTTGGAGGGAACAGACCCGAGCCTTCTGTAAAAGCTGTTACTCCTGTTATAAAACAGATTGCAGAAAAATATGAGATAGTATTTAATATTGATCTCCATACCGGATATGGCAACCGGGGTACACTGCATCTATTCCCAAACCCTGTGAAAGATAAAAAACTTAAACACGATATTGAAACAATATTTGCAGATTCTGATATTGACTGGGGTGATGGTGATGATTTCTATACTGTGACAGGAGATTTTACATCATATATTGGAGGCATTCTGCCGGATAAATATTATATACCCATGGTTTTTGAATTTGGAACCCTTGACAGCCTTACAACCATGGGTTCCATCAAATCACTGCACAATATGATTGTTGAAAATCAAGGGTTCCACCACGGTTACAGTACAGGTCATGATGAAACCCGTATTAAAAAAAATATCCTTGAGATGTATTACCCCTCTTCAAAAAAATGGAGGTCAAAGGCACTGAAGGATGCAAGAGAACTGATGGATAAGGCGTTAAAAAATTTTTACAACATGGAAAAATAAACAGAACATTGCTGTTTTTCCAATCAAGCCTCTATTTTGGCATGACTTTCCTGTAAACCTTGTCAAAGGGAAGTTTTCTGCCCTCTATTGTCAGAAGATCATTTTCAATGGAGATACCAAACAACCTTTCATTCTCTTTAAGATATGGCAGAATCAACTTCCAGTCATCATCTGACAATTGTGCAAAAACGCCTCCGTTCAGATGTTCATCAACAATTTTGCAATCAGGATCCCTGAGATAGATTGCCCCGCCCGAAGCAAGGGAAAAAAGATTTGATCCCGGGTATGCCATATCAAGGTCACGTTTCCCGCCATTGTCATCAAATTCAATCCCGTTGACAATGACAAAACCGCCTCCCTTTAGCGGGTCTCCTGCCATAAAGGATTCTGCAAGATAATCAAGACATGTTCCATTGATAATTACCCTGGGCTGGCCTGTGGCATTAATCAGGGGACGTCCTGCTGCATTGCCACGGATATAGACTTCCCCGCCCTTGGCTCCATACATGAAGGTCTGACCTACATCGCCATGGACAACAAACTTACCCTGTTTCATGATCTGCCCCAGCTGATCCTGGGCATTGCCATGGACATGTATCTCCATACCATCAATGCCCGAAGCCATATAGTCTCCGGAGCTGTCATAGACATCAAACCGTACGCCCCTGGTTCCGGGTCCAAGCCCGCATCCTGTGAATCGCTGGCCTTTATACCCATAGCATATAAACTGCTTCCATCCCAGCCTGTAAGCTTTATTGATCATCCTTGAATCACACTCTTTGCCCTCTGGTTCAAACTCCCTTGCGTTTATAACAAGGATCTTTTCACCAGGTTCCGGTGCTCTTAGATCTCCCTTTGTTCCATGGTCAATATATGTGTAAAGACTGCCTTTTTGCTCTTTAATCCCAGGGGATGACTTAAAAATATTAGAAAGGCTCCCACGGATGATCTGCAGAAGAGAACTTCTCTTTTTATTACCAGTTGGAAAAATTCTGTCGTTCAGGTGTGTTAAAAGATCGATGGCTTTTTTCTTATGGTCATCGCCTTTGTCAGCAACGGCTTCAACCTGGTCCAGCAATGTTTTGATATCCATGAATCCAAGATCTGCAAACTCTGAGATGCAGTACTGCTTCAGTGCCGGCATATCACCTGCGTCAAACAGAGCATTGATTTTATCACCCTTGGGCAGGGTTTTATTTCTCTGGGAGAGATCAATGGAAGGACAGGTCTCAATATCAAAGTGCATCTGTCCTGGAGGAGTCTGAATTATTTCCCCAAACTTGTTCTGGGTAATGAGTTTTTTGGTATTGTCACCATTGCCTGAATCCTTGATTGTAAAGGTGAATGCACCACCGTCAGTAGAACTGCCGCCCCGGGCGTTCCAGTATTTATCTGCAATGGGGCAGAATCGTTTATCTTCCCCGGCTATGCTCTGCAAAGTTGCATCAATGGCCTGCTTTTCCGAACATACAAGCCCGATCTGAACATCCTCCCTCTCCTGAAGTGCAAATACCTGGGGTCTTAACATGGCAGTATCAGTTATCCCTATCAACTGCATGAGATTCTTATAGGGATCATTCCTTGCAATGATGAAAAACCATGGGCCGTCCGGCGATCCTGTCATGTGCTGGGACTGAATATACCTGTAAATCTCCTGTTTTTCCAGGGGCAGGCAGTCAAAATCATACTCTGTGGTGGGTGCAAGGGCTTCAATTATATATTCCAGGGGATATTCAAAGACCCTGTTGTACAAGTCCAGCAGCAGCACAGCTGTTTCAGTGTCAGTGAGGAATTGTGGATAGATATTATACTGGTTAAGATATTCGCTCACAGCATGGTAATTGGCAAAATCTCCGTTGTGTACAAGGGCCTCATGCATTCCTGAAAATGGATGTGCTCCTCCGGGGTGCCACAGCCGCCCCCGGGTCGGATACCTCTGGTGGGCGATCCAGCCATGGGCTCTGAAATCATTCAGACAATAATACTCTGTTGCCTGTTCTGCATAGCCAACCACCTTAAGGATCATCACATCCCTTGCATGGGACATGACAAATGCCTGCTTTTCTCCCAGGGAAGCATAGTATTTCTGGTTAAGCCTGGTGGAATTCTGGAATACAAATTCGTCTTCAGCCTTTCTTTTATCCATTCCATGGAAATCATTGGCATCAATGAACTTTTTAAGTACATCTTTTTTAACCCTTACAAAATAACGCTGTACATCCGGCGGTCTGACCTCAAGGCCAATAGATTTATAATCATCAATGGTGGGAATCTGTTCTGATTTATAAATATCAAAGCATGGATTTATGTTTGTTGACTCAACCTGTGATACAGCATCTTTATCAAGATATGCAACCTGGAGAAGATAATGATCTTCAAGCACATCCCGGGGCACACCAAGATCACTTGCACTTAAGCCTACAGCTGCAATGCCTCCTCCCTTGCCGTTACCCCTGTTATGCATCTGCACTGATGGTTCATGGATATGGCGGCCGGCAATGGGTATGGAAGCCATAAATCCTGTTACACCGCATCCCCCCTCCTCATCCAGTTTATTCACAGGTGTTTTAATATGGGGAATCCGCCCCCGGGAAGCAAGTATATTTTTTACTATTTTATCTCTAATATTGTTGTTCATCAGTTAAAATCCTTATTATAAAACCATTTTGTAGCCAGGTGCCTGCTGATATCCTGCCCGTTCTTCCTCTTCCAGATAATCAAGGTGCACAAGAAGATCTGAACGGCCCCTGAGCTCTTTGATACTTTTTAATCCATAGGTTCTCAATATATCACACCACTGCCTGCGCCAGGCCATGTACATATTGACAAGACGCTGCTCAACATACTCTTCATCAACCATCTGGCCCAGCTCAGGATCTGTGGTTGCAATACCCCGGGCACAGCCCCTGCCGCTCTCGCAATTTCCACACCTGACACACTCCACTGCCACAAGATCAGCAGTTCCTATTACACAGCCGTCAGCACCCAGTGCAATGGCCTTTGCAACGTCGAGTCCGTTTCTTATACCGCCGCTGGCAATGAGGGTTACCTTGTCCCTTGCTCCCTCTTCCTCCAGAAATCTGTGAACCTTGGGTATGGCATATTCAATGGGCATGGCAATATTTTTCTTGGCAATATCAGGGGCAGCACCAGTACCGCCATAGCTTCCATCAATGTGAATGATATGGGCTCCTGCATAGTAGGCACCAACAGCAACCATATCCACATCCGTTGGTGTGGATACTTTTATGGAGCAGAGCACATTGTGATTAATCTCCTTCATCCAGTCCACATGTTTCTTATGATCTTCCACCGAATATACTGAATGAAAGGGAAATGGTGAGAAGAGCGAGCTTCCCACAACGGTTTCCCGCATTTTGGCAACTGCTTCTGTAACCTTTTCTCCCAGGAGATGGCCGCCAAGACCCGGCTTTGCTCCCTGGGCATATTTAAACTCCATGATGGGGCAGTTCTTTATGGTCTCTTCCCTGACACCAAACAGTCCCGTTGCAACCTGGGTTATTACATGCTCCTTATACGGAAGGAACTCCGGCGGATATCCTCCCTCCCCTGTGCAGGTGAGACTGTTGAGTCTCCTGGCAGCCCTGGCCCGGCCCACAATAACAGACAAGGCTGTTGACCCATAGGACATGCCTCCACCGTAACATGGTATGGAAATTGTTTTCAGAGGTCTGCCGTCGCCTGTTTTATTAAGTTCAATACTTGTATCAATATCCTCATCACTGATATCAATGGCAAGGCCGGGATCAGGATGAATAAACCGTATTTTATCAAACCCGCCTCCGGAGTTTCCAAGGTTGTACTCAAGGTCCACATGGGGTGCCCTGCCCGTTTCTGCCATGGCAAAATGTCCCAGCAGCATTTCAGCAGGCCATCGGAAATCACCCATTGTTTCAAGAAGAGCATTCTCCTTTAAAACAAGGGCATTGGCCGGGCAGGCATCTATGCAGTAGTGATCACTCTTTTTACATTCAAACCCAATGCATTTATGTTCAACAGGCCTTAAGACAGCTGCATGGTTATCAGGCATAATGTGAACTCCAAAGGGGCAAAGTTCTGCACATTTGCCACAGGAGATGCATTTTGAACTTCTCTTAACTATATATTTGCCAATTGTATTCCTGAACCGTGATGGAGTTTCACGAACTTCAGGCAGCTGGTTCTTCTTATTTATCTTGCTCATAACTCATCCTGTAATTATTTCTTAATTATCCCACATCAATGGCAACTTTTCTCTTACCAAAAACAGGTGCAAAGCTCTCCTTTTCCAGATCCTCAAACCACATGGAGCGGCCAACCTCTCCCCGGAGGCGTTTTGCCTCCCTGAGCCCCATGGCACCAAGCATTTCAAGTATCTGATTCTGCCATGCACCCATGAGGTTTATGATCCTCTGGCTGCCATAATCAGGGTCAATGGTCTCAAATTCAACCGGACATGCAAGGCCTTTTTTGCACCGGTCACAAAGACGGCACTCCATGGCAATGAGAAGGGGCAGATCAATTACAACTCCGTCTGCACCGCATATTATGGATTTATTTACATGTTCTGCAAGGCATATACCACCCGATGCAACTATATTGATCTGCTGACGGGTTGAAGATTCAATCAGAGCAAGATGTATATCCCTGAGCATATCTTTGATGAATCTCGGATTGTCTGATCCATACTCACGGCCGTCTGTATTGGTATAGATATGGATTGTATCCATATCGGTTTTTGAGAGTTCAACACAGATACCTGCATAGTCTGAACCAGCCTCAAGTTTCAGTCCCACACTTATGACAAGTTTGTCATTTATATTTTTCAGGGCCTGAAAAGATGCCTCAATACCTGGTTCATACGCAATCTCCACCATCTCTGCTTTTTTAAGAACATTTGAATGTTTTTCAAAATTATCCTTTGTAACCATTGGGATTATACTGGATAAAAACGGTACAATATCCCCCACAACATCAGAAGCATTCACAAACATCTTTGTCCCGATCGTCTCTGCTGCCCGGAGCATGGAGATAAGTACATTATCACTTAACACGCCGAAATCAGGTTTTGCAAACAGAATGGGAAGGGGTATCTCAAGAATCGGTTTTACCTCAACGGCAAGGGAGCCGTCTTCATTAAAGGATAATCTTTCAGGCCGCCTTGAAAGTTCTATGGAAGTATTGATGTATTCCCTGCCATGGATTCCGTCTCTGGTGGGGCGTACAATTTCAGACATGTCCGTCCACATGGAATCAAAGCCCTTACCTGCAAAGGGGCCCCTGTACCCTGCTCCGGACACTGGTATACTCCCTGTATGGGCCTGATACCATGTCCTGTTAATGATATCTGGTGTCCAGTAATCATCTCCGATCTCTCTGTATTCAGGATTGATAACCCTGGAAAAGATACCCTTGGTGCACTCCTGGATACACCTGAAGCAGGAGTTGCATGTATAAATATATTCAGGTTCATCCATGGCACTCATATGCCGGTAATTATCCTTGAATATGTCGTACACACATTTTTTCTTTACACACTCCCTGCAGCTGCCTGCGCAGTTTTCCCTGAATTCAATGGTGGCATATTTGCCCACGGGATAAAATCGGGGAGCAGCAGGCTCTGTATGAATACTATATTTTTTAGGCATACTTTAACCTTCCTTAACTTTTTCTATTTCAGGCCAGCCTTTTTTACTATATCTGCCACAGCCTCTTCCCATTCTATGGCCATGATGTGCACACCATGGACTCCATCAAGTCCCTTAAGCTCCTCAATGGTCTCAAGGCATATTTTAATTCCCTCCCGGGCCTGGTCCTTCTTATCCACACTGCCCATACGTTTGATAATCTCTTCGGGTATATCCATTCCTGCAACTTTATTATTCATATACCCTGCCATGGCAGCTGATCTTAAAGGAGTAACTCCACCCAGTATATAGACCTTTTCAGTCAGGCCTTCATTGTTTGCCCGTCTGATCCACTCTTTAAATCTTGCCATGTTGTAAATGCACTGGGTCTGTATGAAATCAACTCCGGCATCGATCTTTTTGCCAAGCCTTATTACTCTGTATTCAAAGGGATCGGCAAAAGGATTGGCAGCAGCTCCTATGAACATTTCAGGTGCCACATCAAGTTCAAATCCGCTCATGTCCTTTCCTGTATCACGCATATTGCGGACAGTGCGAATAAGGTTAACCGAGTCAATATCAAACACGTTCATGGCATCTGGCTGGCTGCCGAATTTCTGATGATCCCCGGACAGGCAGAGAATATTCCGTATCCCCAGGGACCATGCTCCCATGATATCCGACTGTATTGCGATCCTGTTTCTATCCCTGACCACCATCTGCATAACAGGTTCAAGGCCCTGTCCTGCAAGGTGGGCAGAGGCTGCAATACTGGACATCCTGACAATGGCTGTCTGGTTATCAGTAACATTTACAGCATCAACAAACCCTTTGAGCAGTTTTATTTTCCTGTCAATAACATCAATGTTTGCACCCCTTGGAGGACCGCATTCCCCTGTTACTGCAAATTCACCCTTACTCAGTTTTTCATGGAGATGACTAATGGTTTTCATATTATATGGTCCTTTCTAATCAATTTCCTTGGCCCTCCGGAAAGGCTGGTGTCCCAGTTTTTTGGAGGAATATATGTTTTCAGATTATCCAGCTGCCCCAGGATAGTCAGACGGTCTATTATGAGATGCCATGCACACTCAATATCAGGATCAACTTCACAAAGCCCGTTTTGGGAGCCGCCGCAGGGGCCGTTCAATAATTTCTTGGAGCACCTGGTCACAGGGCATATCCCGCCAAAGAGGCCAAGCCCGCAGTTACCGCACCCTGAACACTGCTCAGTAAAAACACCATGACTCTCCTGGATTCCCATGAAGGTAGTGTTTACTCCAGGCAGCACAACTGCTTTTTCAAACCGTTTCACCATGGCCTGGACACCTGCTCCGCATGCAAGGGACAGCACGGCATCATTACGTGCAATACCCGGTGCTGCCTCCTGGATAAATTCATTTTCACACTGTCGTTCAATGGTGAACTCCTCCAACTCAATATTCAATGCTTTTTTTTTAAAACTCAGTCTAAGGGCAGATGCAAGGAGGGCCACTTCATCTTCGCCACCTGCAAAGCATGTTTTAACACAGGTTCCACAACCCAGGATCAGGACCTTTTTATAGGGCTCAATAAGGCTGATAATCTCTTTTAACGGTTTTTGACTGGCGGTTATCATTTTTAACTCCATTTCTATAACATGGTTGAAAAAAGACCGGACTCAAAAACAAAATAGCCATTTGAATCCGGTTTTTATAATAACATCGACTTGGGATGATATTAATAAATTTAATTTAATGCTGGATCCGGCTCCATGGTTTCAAGCTCATCCAATGTATTGTGAATAATATCTTTAATCGCTTTTTTGTCCTTTGCCGTGGTGTTGAAGATATTTAATCTTCCGGAGTCGATGCCGATCTCATCAAGGATGGTCTTTACATATTCCACACGCTTTTTTGCCCGGATACTTCCCTCGGCATAACGGCATGCGGTTTCCGGGCAGACAAGGACCAGTACTGCATCGGCTCCTGCCTCAAAAGCTTTTAAAAGATGTATATCCTTTGTCATTGAGGAACATGCCATTTTAATGCACTTTACCTGGCAGTTTTCAAACATTGAAGGGATTTCTTTAAAGGCGTTCATACAATGGAACAGAGTTATTTCAGGTCTAGTTTTAATCTTCATATTCTCTTCTCAAAATTAAATAAAAAAAGGCATCTGCCCATGAAAAACGGGAAAACACCTTTGTTTTCTTTTAATTTTGCAAATACGCCATTGTATTCAGCTCAAGATTTAATAATTAAAATATTCCTGGCCAAATGTCAAGTACTTTTTTTTTAATCACCAGCAATTCTTATTAAAAAAAGCTGCACAAATATTATAATATATGATAATGGAAAAAGGGTGTATAAAACCATGACATAAAACAGACAATTTAAAAAAAATGAACCAAAACAGAAATGAAATCATAAAAGCTTTACAGTCCATGTGCAGGATATTCTGGGGACCTGATATAAAATTGTGCAGCAAAATTATGACAGGGGAATTTTTCCATCCCTTTGACTCGCTTTTACAAAAATCCCACGAAGAGCAGCAGATAATGGACAATATCAAATTGGTTACACATGGATTTAACAGCGCAGATACACTTTTTGAAAGGCTTGACCAGTGTTATATAGACCTGTTTATCAACAGCAGGGATGGAATTAAAGCACCCCTTTATGAGTCGTGCTATATGTATGAAAATGCCCCCATGATGGGAAAACCTGCCCTTGATATGATGGATCGGTTCAAATCCAAGGAACTTTCCATGGAGCACAGACTTCATGAACCGCCGGATCATATTGCAATTGAACTTGAGTATCTCTTTTTTCTTTTGCAGGAAGAAGATGTCCTCTCTGGAGAGGCAGCATCCTTTGCAAACAAGACCATGCTTCCCTGGGTGAAACTTATCATCCAGCGTCTGGAATCTGTGTCAGGTACTTGTAAGTTTTATTATTTTTCAGGAAACCTGCTTATCTTTATTCTTGGGAAGATAAAAGATTAATAAGAAGGGCAGCTTTGCATTATAATATATGAAAGCTGCCCTCAGGATGATGACTATCAGCTGCCTATTCAGGCTTTTTTATTTCAAAGCTTCCGTCTTTATTGTATTTACACTCTGCATCAAGGTATTGCACTTTTTTAAGATCAGGCCTTAAGTCCTGGAGCATATAATACGCTTCGCCGCTTTTTGCGCCGGTATTGCACACAAAAATTATCGGCTTTTTATCGGTCAGTGCCTTTATATTCTTTTCAAGCTCATCCGTGGGTATGTTTTCTGCAGGTTTAAAATGACCTGCTTCATACTCATCCTTATCTCTTACGTCAATGATCTGAAAAGCATCTGAATTCTGCTTAAGTATTTTTTTAAAAACTTCAATATCAATGGTTTCACTGCTGCCTGTATCAATGGACACAGTTGGTGCTGGAGCACCGGCAACTTTTTTCCATGCAGGATATCCTGCTGCAAATACCATTACATTTTTATAGCCTTCCTTGACCGCCTTACTGGCAGAAAGATGACTGAGCTTTCATGTATATCCACCACAGTAAAACAGCAGAGGAATACTCTTATCCACAGGCAGAATGCCCTTAAGCTGGTCAAACTCTCTGTCCGGGATGCTTAATGCCCCGGGGATATGACCATTGACATATTTAGGCCGTCTGGGGCGGGAGTCAATAATGACAAGGGGTGCCATCTTATCGATCAGCTTTGTTACATGGGATACTTCGACAGCGTAATAAGCACCGCTCTTTTTCCATGCAGGAAAACCATTGGCAAACACTTTTACATTTTTATAGCCGAGTTTTTCTGCCTTCCAGGCAGATTTATGACTCAGCTTTCAAGTGGGGCCGCCGCAGTAAAAGATAAGAAGAGTATTCTTATCCTTTGGCAGCTTATCTGTCATACTTGCAAATTTACTGCCTGGAATACATATGGCTGTTGGTATGTATCCTTTGTCATATTTTGGTTTTTTTGGCCTTGCATCAATAATTACCACATCTTTTGGTTTAGGCATTTTAACATACTGCCGGACAAATTTCACATTGACAATATCATGGAACTGCCAGCTTGCATCAGCTGCTGCCTTTTTTGTTGTTTTCTGAGTTGTCAGACATCCTGAAACCAGTGCCAGTGCCAGCACTGCCATCAAAGAGATCCACAATAACCTCCATTTTTTCTGCATTTTTTCAATCCTCTTTTTAAAATTGTTAAAATATTATTAACCACCTCTTAATTTAAACTCAGCCTTTTTTTACACCTGATCCTGATTTCCAGAACCTGCGGGACATATGGATATTGCCCGGAAGCATTGGGGTCACTGCCCAGTCAACAAGGTTTGTACCTTTAAAATAATAAATACTTGGCCTTGTATTTATATGGGGTGCTGAAATCTGAACCAGTTCCTCCTCCCTGACCATTTTTGCTACCCTGGCTTCAGGATCATTCAAATCCCCGAATACCCTGGTTTTTGTCGGGCAGGTAACAACACAGGCAGGTTCTTTCTCCTGTTTTAAACGGTCCATACAAAAATCACACTTATCTACTATGTGTTTTACAGGGTCTCTGTACCGGGCAGTATAGGGGCAGGCCGTCACACAGTTGCCGCACCCGATACATTTTTCAGGGTCAATCACAACAAGACCGTCGGCTTGTTTATATGTTGCCCCCACAGGGCAGGCAGCAACACATGAAGGATCATCACACTGCATGCATTGGCTTGGCTGGTACTCAGTCCGTTTTGAACCGTTTTCGCCTCCCAGAACATTTATTCTGTTTCGCCAGAATCCCCGGGGAACATTATTTTCCACTTTACATGCAACCATGCAGGCTTTGCAGTCAATACACTTTGCAGCATCAACAATAATGACGTACTTTCTCTGTTTTGTCATGGTCATATCCCTCATGTTTTACTTATTGTTACAAAGGTTTCATGCATGGCCATGTTGCCGGAAATACTATCTGCCTTATCTTCCAGCACCTGGGCGATGCAGGCACCTTTCCCAAAAACATTTGTCAGCCCCCTTGAAAGGACTCCAAACCCTGTGTCCATGTAAACCGTGTCAGGCCGTATTTCCCTTGTGACCCTTAACTTGACCCGGACTTCTCCTGCACTGCTTTTCACACTCACCATGTCATGGTTTTCAAGTCCCAGCTTTGATGCAGGTTCAGGATTTAACCAGAGGACATTCTCATTTTCCAGTTCACACAAAAGAGAGTTATTAGTGCTTGCACTCTGGGTAATGTATGCGTTGCGGCCCACTACAATGCGGAAATGGTTTTCCGGCACAGCCTTTGGCCTTTTATAGACAGGCATGGGATCAATGCCCCTATCCCTATATCTTGTATTATAGAACTCAATCTTTTTGGAACGGGTCTTAAAGGGTTTACCCTTTTGAAGACCAAACATTTTGCCTGTGACATTATAAACACCATCTTCCTTGAGTGCTTTTTCAGCCATGGGTATCTTTTTTAACTGGGCTTTTCTGTAATCATCAATGGTAAAATCAAAAAATTCCCCCAGGTCAAGACGTTTTGCAAGTTCCTTTACTATCCAGAACACTGGTTTTGATTCAAACATGGCCGGCACAACAGGATCACGGGTTGTAATGCCGCTGCATGTGGAAGATGCAAGAAAAGCTGACAATGGATCCTTTCTCTCAAGATAAGTCTGGGCAGGCAGAACCAGATCAGCCATCCAGGCAGTATCACCCATGGCAATATCCACGGTCATCATAAAATCAAGGGTATTTATCATCTTTATGGTTTTACTTCTGTTGGCTCCTGTCTGCATGGGATTTGTCTTATAGGTCATCCACCCTTTAACAGGATAGGGTTTACCCTCAATAACCGCATCCCTGGTATGCTTAAAAGAGCCCTCTTCGTCAAACATCATCCTGGCCCTTCCTGCATCCACCCTGTCATCGGGGTTATCCTCATAAAATGGAGCTTCCATGTGCATTGAACCTGGTTTAACCTTGTTTGGCACAAGCAGACCCCCCTTTTTATCCCAATTGCCTAAAAGTGCATTTACAATGGCATGGGATCTTCGTATCTGGGTTGAGTCTTCATAGTCAGAGCTTCTGCGGCCTGGATATACCATGGCTGCCGGGGCTGCCTTGGAAAGCTCCCTTGCAATACGTTTTATATCAGCTGCCGGTATTTCAGTCTCTTTTTCTGCCCACTTTGGAGTATACTTTCTGACATGGTCCTTAAGTTTATCAAAACCAAAGGTATGTTCCTTTATAAAAGTTTTATCATACAGATTTTCACTTATTATAACATTGGCAATGGCAAGGAAGAACGCCATATCACTGCCTGGTTTTATGGGATACCATTCATCAGCAAGTGCAGCTGTTTTTGTAAACCGGGGGTCTAAAACAACAAGTTTTGCCTTATCTTTTCTGCTTGTCCTGGCTGTCATCAAATCCATGGAGTCAGGGGTTACCAGGGCTTCAAACCTGTTGGCTCCAGGCATAATTACATATTTAGAGTTCAACAGATCCGGAACCGGCATGACACCATAAGTGTCAAGAAATGCCCTGTTGCGGCTGAGAAGACAATTTGACTCATGGGATATCACATTATAGGAACCATAGGCCTCGGCAAACCGATGCACAAACGTTGACTGCATATCTGTGCCTGCCATGAACAGAAATCCGCACCGGGTATATTTCTTCCCGATCCTATCAAGCTGTTCAGCTGCATGGTCCAATGCCTGGTCCCAGGTCAGCCGCTGCCATTTACCCTCTCCCCTTGCACCTTTTCTCAAGAGGGGATATTTGAGTCTGTCAGGATCATAGAGCTGCTTTATACCGGCATTGCCACGGGCGCACAGCATACCGTTTGATTTCAGAAACCTGGGGTTGGGATCAAGTTTTTTAACAACATTGTTCTCAACCTGTGCAATGAGCCCGCACTTGTTAAAACACATATCACAGGTTGAAAAAATCTCTCTTATCTCCTGTGCGCTTTTTCCGCCCTTGTCCCTTGAAAGGGCATAAAGGACTTTGCAGGGAGTGGAAACTGCCGTGGCTGCTGCAAGCGCCCCGGACAATTGTATGAATTTACGCCGGGAAATCATTCCATCTTTTGTTGCTGACATGATTTTCTCCAAGTTTATAACATTCCCGTTTATTTACATTTTGCAGGTGACGGTGAATCAAACGCATGGCCCCAGAGGTGTGCATATATGTCCTTTGTATCCTTTGGGGAAAGCTTTGACCACTCATCCCTGCATTTCAGTTTATCAACATTATCAAAAATCTTCTGCCACTCTGCCTGGGTTTTGCTCACAGGGCTGAGTTCCTTTGCAGACCCTTCCTCAATATGGCATGTACGGCAGTTTTTCCTGAAAAGGTATTTCCCTTTTCTGGCATTTCCCTTATCCCCTGCCATGGCAACAGTGATGGATACCAGAAGAAACAACAGAATTATTGTGATTGAACTTACTTTATTAACCATTACTACCTCCTTAAAATTGTTTTATTTTTTAATACCAAGTCCAAGTTTATCAAATCGGCCACCCTTTTCTATGGGGTCACCGTCATAACCAAGGGCTTTATAATCTATATAATTAGTTTTACCTATGAGTGCTTTTACATCCCTTCCCTGGGCAGCCAGGGCTTTGAAATCAACACCCTTATGAACCAGGGCTTTGAAATCCACATCCGGCCTTTGGCGGTGGCAGGCACCGCAATAGGGGGCTTTGGAAAGGGAAGCATGACACTCTGCACAGGAGAGGGCCTGCTCTTTTGGCACAACTTCATGGGTAAGACCCCAGTACATGGCAGTCTCCACAAACTCATATTTGCCACTGTACTCCATGCCGGCGGCTTTCATACCGTCCCGGGCAGCCTTATCCCAGTCCCAGTCCTTCCAGAATCCTTTCCATAATTTAGGAGCAATGAGGCGTTTATAAACTGCATCGCTTATCTGTCTGCCCCGGTGAACCTTAAAGGGATATATGCGTGATGAAGGATCGTTAAAATCACCCATGGGTTTTGTAAGCTCAGTTACGCCCTTTTCATTGATTCTATCACCCAGAAGATATCTTTTAACAGTACCGTTGTACCACATATACTCAGGTTTTACAGCTTCCTTCCACTTGAAGCTGCCCTTTTTTTTCATGAAATTGGGTTTTCCATATTTATCTTTGGATGGTTTGATATCTTTACCTGCATCTGACCAGTCCCAATAGACCTTTGTGGGGTTTTTCTTGGAATAGATGGGTATATGACAGGTCTGGCAGGCTATGTGTTTGGTATGCTTGTTAAGATGATGGTCAATCAATTCACTTCCGATATGAGGTCTGTCTGTGTGACAATATTCACATGAGAGATCGCCCTCGGCAGCAGGAACAGATATACTTCTGCCTGATATCATGTGATTCCTTGTCTTGTGGCAGTCCTGGCATCTGAAATCAAGCCCTCCTGCTCCAACACCCATGTGAACATCATGATTCTTATCAGGCTTACCCAGAACAGAGCTCATATCTCCATGTTTGACAGCATCTCCTCCGCCGCCCCGGAAATGGCAGTTCATGCCGCATGTGTTCCTGGTGGGACGTCCCACTTTCTTTGCAATATCGATAAGGTCAAGGTTTTTCACAGGCATGCCTGCTGCCGGGGGTGCTTTTTTATACTTTCCTGTCTGGTCATGGCAGACAAGGCAGTCTATCTTTGTCATATCCGTAAAATCAAAATTTTCATCTTTCCAGCCGTAGCCTATGTGGCAGCTGGTACACCTTGGCCAGTTGCCATTGAGGTTGATGCAGAAATTATTAATTGTACTGCTCTTTTTACCAAGGTCGGTTCTTTTTTCATGCCCCACTGTATAGGGAGATGGCCCGTGCCAGTTCCAGTGAGAGGTCTTAAGTATTGCTTCTCCCTCTTTTTCATGGCACGAAAGGCAGTTTCTGGTAACATCAACCGCACTTACATTGCCTGTTAATTTAACAAGTTCATTGTGATTGGGAACTTTTTTGGCATGACAGGCAAGACAGTCAGTGGGAGCCCTTGTATCAAGGGGCCTTGCAATGGGCCCCCGCACCATGGAGCTGTATTGAATCGCTCCTCTGATATGGGGAACCTGTTCTGCTTCACGGTGGCAGTCCATGCAGAGTCTGTGGTATGCTCCCTTAAGTCCCGGGGTATGCAGATTTTTCGGATTAAATGGTTTGTCATGGCAGACTGAGCACGATACCGGTTCCATGTTTTTTGCCCTGAGCTGAACCATGGTAACAGGTTCACCATATTTATCACCCTCTTCCCTGGGCATCCTGTGATGGCATATGGTACAATCCTTGAGCACATTTGCATGTTTACTGTGCATAAAACGCACCGGTTCATAAAGATCACTATATTTATTTATCACTCTGGAGTTTAATATTTTTACCTTGGGTGCATCTGCAATGGACGGTGTAATATGCTCCTCCAGGGGCAGAATCCTTTTACCAGCACCTGGTCCTTCCAGTGCATGGGCTGAAAAATCAGGTACTGCAACCAGGATAAGGATAATAATAACCATTGATGCCCGGGTCATTTTTTTCGGATCTGCACCCAGAACAGGGAAGATAAAGACACACACCCTGTACATGAACATAAGGGTTGCAATCAGCCCTGCTGTGACAAACATCTCTCCCACAGAAGGAAAATAGGATACAAGCTTATAGGGAGGAGTATATGCAACAATAAAGACATTGATCCTGTTTAAAACAATTCCCAGGACAAAGATAGTGGAAGCAAAAAATAACAGCCCCGGAGACCTTCTGACTTTTCTGAAAAGAAGAAGAACAAAGGGCATGAACACGCAGACAATAAGTTCCACTAAAAATGAGTTTGTCTGATAGGTTCCATCCAGAAGATACACATAACTTCCCCGGACAATCATATCCCCCACCTTGACAATAAGGTAGAGCCCCATTAAGACCGGCATGTATTTGGCAAGGGGTGTTAAAACCTCCATTTCAGGCTCCCTGTCAAATGATTTTGAAACCAGAATAGACTCAAAAACAACCATGGGATATCCTGCTGCAAAGGCTGAAAGCAGGAATAAAAGAGGTAATATAGGCGTATACCATAGAGGATGAATCTTGGACGGTGCAATGAGCATAAGTGATCCAAGGCTTGACTGGTGCAGGCAGGAAAGCACAATGCCTGCTATGATGAACAGAAACATGACTTTGCCTGCAACCTTGTCAGCAATGGCAAGGATGGTTTCCAAAAGATTATTCAGCCCAGACAGGAACCCCGGCAGATTAACCCTGCCCATGAATCTTTCCGTAACAATGGGTATGAACTCAAAATACAGAACATGGAGATAGATCATCACGCATATGGCAACCTCAAACAACACAGAATTGCCATTGTGATTGAAAATCGGGCTTGTTATGTTCCAATATCTTCCAATGTCCACCAGCAGGCCGAGCACAACAAATGTATACCCCAGCATTGCCGTAAGAAGAGCCGGCCTTATTACAACATGGTATTGATCACGGTTAAACACATAGGCAATGGCGCCGGTGGTGAACCCACCGGCTGCCAGCGCCACACCCGTTGCCACATCGATTCCAACCCATATGCCCCAGGGATACTGGTTGTTGAGATTACTCACCGAACCAATACCAAAGAGAAACCTTGAGGCAGCAAAAAAACCTCCAATAACCATCAATCCCAGCATTACCATAACACCGGGGGTTAAAAACTTATCCTGAACCGGTGCTGCTTCTTCATGATGACCCATGGGTATCTCCTTTTTCCAATCTGTTATCTTTCATATCTTCTGCTGTTTCCTCTGTTTTTTCTGCCTCGCTTTTTCCGTTTTTCATGAATCCTGTCAAAAGCATCACACCTCCCAGGGCAGAAAACAGGCCAATGGGAGCTGCAAAATACTTGAATAAAGTGTGCTGTATCATCTCTGTAAGACGGGGCGGTGCTTTGCGGCTTAACTTTGGAAAGCCTATGGTCTCAAAGGGTTCCGATGCAAGATAGAGCCATGATGTACCTCCGACCTCATGTTCTCCGTAAATCTTGTCCACATATTTGCCCGGATTATTCTTCATTTTCCATCTTGCAAGCTTTAAAAGATCTTTCCTTCTGCCAAAGGTCATGACCTCTCTGGGGCAGACCTGGGCACAGGCCGGAAGCCCGCCATCCTTGACATATTCAAAACAGAAAGTGCATTTTCTAACCTCAGGAGTAAGTGCTTTATCATATTCATAGGCAGGCACCTGGAAGGGACAGGCCACCATGCAGTACCTGCATCCAATGCATTTTTTAACATCATAGATGACTGCCCCGTTCTCCTGTTTTGTTAATGCTCCCACAATACAGGCTGACACACAGGAGGGATCATTGCAGTGCATGCACTGAAATTTTACAAATGTTGGCCGTTCCCGCCATGTAAGGGTTCCTATATTCTCAGGATAGTATTTGTTGACAACAGTATAGGATGTCTCATCCATACGTCTCTCTTTTTCAAGAACCGTAAGCTCCTCAAATGATTCTTCAGGAGCTGGAAGACCATGGCGCAGATTGCATGCTTCTTCACATTTTCTGCATCCCACACATAGTGTCGTATCAACCAGACATCCAAAGCTGTCCACAGATGGCGCAGGTTTTTCAGAAGCGCCTGCAGTGCCAAGGGAAGCTCCCACTGCAGCACCACCTGCTCCCAACACCTTAAAAAAGCCGCGGCGACTTAAGTCCATAAAACCCTCCTTATATTATTGCTCTTCTTTTACAATGATAATTCCTGCACTGTTTTTTCCCGGATACTTTTCTATTCTAAGGCCTGGGAGCTGTTCAATCAGGGCAATAAGATTCCTGACCACATCTGTGTCCTGCACAAGAACCTCCATTCTCTCCTTTGGCTTCATCCGGTTTAATTCATTTTTACAATTGAGAATGCATACCGGCCAGTCAATATCACGTATGTCTATTGTTTTTTTTATCGGCACAGGCCTGTCTTCCAAAACTTAAATTTTCTATTTAAACAATCTTTAAATTA
>CAZQJS010000043.1:0-28297 GCA_964593725.1 uncultured Desulfobacterales bacterium | reverse complement strand
GGTTTGCAATGATGATCACTTTGATTGGTTTTTCTTTTGTACGTCCTCTTTATTGTTAAGATATCTGTGTTGGCGGCCAGAGTTTGAAAATTACAGTCCTGTTATTCCTTTTTGAATTCGCTTTTGTGAAGTCATGCACCTTGCTTGATATTTGATATAGCTCCGCCTGGTCGATTTTTTGATTAATTTGTATAACATACTGAAACAAAAGGGTAATGTTTAGCATACCTCAAATCTATATATTTGTTTGTAATTTAAATGTCAAGGCTGCTGGAAAAAAATTATTCTGATTTGTCCTTGGCAGGTCATGGGCTGTCTGGTATATCTCATAATTTATAATGGGGTGAAAAACAGGATGGGCATTATAACAAAATATATAAAATCTATTCTCTGGTCCATTGTTATCATTGTTTTATGTTTTACACCGGGGGATAGATTCTCCGGGGTGGGGCCTGATATTCCATATTTTGATAAATTTGTTCATTTTATTTTTTTCTTTGTGTTATCATTCATACTTCAGTATGAAGCTAAGAATGTAATAAATCTGAAACATTGCCTGCTTATTTTGCTGTATGCAGTTATTCTTGGAGGCTTTATCGAGTTGATACAGGAATATCTGATTTCCGGAAGAAGTGGTGAAATTTTCGATCTGGAAGCTGATGTGATTGGTGCGGTTATGGCGTTTGTATTTTTTAAATCCATTAAATCTCAATAATAATATGGGAATGATTTTTGAATAGAGGTTTAACAATGGGCCATGGGAAAAGGGTTGTAAGGCTTTTTTTATTTTTTGCCTTTGTTTTTTCTGTCCTTGCCATGGGGTATAAAAATCTTGAGTATAACTGGCAGTGGTACAGGGTCAAGCCGTATCTTTTTATTTTTGAAAATGGTGAATTTGTAAAAGGGCTGCTTCTTGACGGTCTTATTGTCACCATTAAGATATCCTGCCTGGGCCTTGGGCTGTCTCTTATTATCGGGTTGATGTCTGCTTTGGCAAGGCTGTCTTCATCTCCGGTTCTGCGTTTGGTGTCATGGTGCTATGTGGAATCCATCCGCAACACACCCCTGTTGATCCAGATATTTTTAGTTTACTTTGTTGTATCACCTGTTTTTAATATTTCAGCTTTTTTTTCAGCAGTTATTGCCCTGAGTCTGTTTGAAGGGGCCTACTCTTCTGAAATAATACGTGCAGGTATTTTAAGTGTCCCAAGAGGACAGTATGAAGCTGCCCAGAGCATCGGCCTTTCAGCTTTTGGTACCTACATGAGAATTATAATTCCCCAGATGCTCAGACAGACTCTTCCCATGCTTGCAGGGCAGAGTGTATCCCTTATTAAGGATTCTGCCCTTGTGAGTACTATTTCCATCTATGACCTTACCATGCAGGGGCAGAGGATTGTCTCTGAAACATTTCTATCCTTTGAAATATGGTTTACTGTGGCACTTTGCTATCTGGTTGTTACAGCAAGCCTCTCTTTTATAATAAGGTGTTTTGAAAACAGGCTTAAATTTATTAATTAATGGAGAAAATAATGAAAAAAACAGTATGCTTAACCATTGTACTATTGCTTTTAATATGTGGCTCTGCCTTTGCAGGGGAGAGTATCATTGAGACGATCCAGAAGGAAAAGGTGCTCAGGGTAGGTATGTCCACCTTTGTGCCCTGGGCTATGAAAGACAAACAGGGAAAACTCATTGGTTTTGAGATTGATGTGGCAGAAAGACTTGCAAAGGATATGGGGGTTAAAATAGAGTTTGTTCCCACTTCATGGTCAGGTATTATTCCGGCTCTTTTAACAGGTAAATTTGATGTTATTATTGGAGGCATGGGTATTACACCCAAACGCAATCTAAAGGTCAACTTCACCATACCCTATGATTATTCAGGCATGTCTCTGGTTGCGAACAAGGCACGGGCAAAGGGATTTTCTTCCCTTGCTGATTTTAATAAAAAAGATGTTGTAATCGCAGCACGTCTGGGGACAACAGCTGAACAGGCAGCCAGGAAATATATGCCCCTTGCCACATTGAAGTTGTTTGAAAATGAAGGCCAGGCACTCCAGGAACTGCACCTGGGCCGTGTACATGCATTTGTCTCTTCTGCGCCCATGCCCATGTTTCATGCGCTTAAATACCCTGATAAACTGTTTGTTCCGGTTAAAGGCACCTTTACAAAGGAGCCCATAGGCTTTGCTTTGAGAAAGGGAGATCATGATGCCCTGAACTATTTTAACAATTGGATATTAAACATGGAAGCCCAGGGATTTTTACAGGAGAAAAAGGCTTACTGGTTTGAATCGAAAAAATGGGAAAACCTGGTCAGATAAGATACAGAGCCAGGGGGTATAAGATAATTGCCAACTAAAAAGCCTTTAAAATTCTCAATTGTTGATTGTGCTGTAATAATTATTATTGTTTTAGTCCTGTTTTTATTTGTTTTGCGTTCAGGCGCCCTTGCCGGGTATAACTGGAATTTTTCTGCCATGCAGCCCTATTTTTTTTATTTTGATGAAATTACAGGGCATCTCAGGGCCAATGTACTTATCAAAGGTATTATAACAACAATAAAGCTCAGTTCATGGGCCATTCTTCTGGGTTTTTTCCTGGGAACTCTCTCGGGTGTCATGGGTGCCGTGGGCAGCTTTGAACAGCGTTTAATTTCAAGGGTATATGTGGAAACAGTCAGGAATATTCCCTCCCTTGTGCTGGTCATAATTTTTTATTTTTTTGTATCAAGCCAGTTTCTGGATGCCATGCTTCTGGACAGGTGGCTCAGACAGAGCCCGGATCTTGTGCAGAAAATAACAGCCTTTTTCTTTGCAGGGCCACGGCAGATCAATGCCTTTATTTCTGCTGCGGCTGCGCTGGGGATCTATGAAGGTGCCTATGTGTCGGAGATTGTCAGGGGCGGAATTATTTCCATACAGAAGGGCCAGTGGGAAGCATCCATGTCAGTGGGACTTGACAGGAAGAGGGCGCTGCTGCTGATAATCCTGCCCCAGGCGTTCAGGAAAACAGCCTTTCCCCTGGCCGGGCAGTTCATATCCACCATAAAGGATTCAGCCATTGTATCGGTTATCTCCATCCAGGAGCTCACCTTCCAGGGTATGGAGTTGATGTCTGCAACATTTTTAACCTTTGAAATCTGGATAACAATAACATTGCTTTATTTTATTTTGACATTTTCTCTTTCAAGCTCCATTGCAATCCTTGAAAGAAAATATGCTTTAAAACAGTGATCTATAATCTTACTACTTCATAATCCTGGCCGCAGTGGTCCATGAATTTTATCAGGTCTTCTGATTTAATGGTTGTTGTTGCAGTATTTTCCAGGGGATGGAAGTTCAAAAGGCTGTTTTCCATCATCTCCTCATCCAGAATTACTTTTACATCATGGTTCTCGTCATTTACAACGGCAAAGGGCGTAACAGCACCCGGAATAACGCCAAGGACCTGGCCAAGGAGTTCAGGTTTGCCAAAGGAGGGGCTTTTTGCCCCGATCTTTTTTGCAACTTCTTTGATTACAATGGGTTTATCAGACAGGGTGACCACCAGGAATAATTTTTTCTTTCTGTCCTTGAAAAAAAGATTTTTGCTGTGTACTCCTTCTATTCCTTCATGGTGTTTGTCTGCCTCTTCAACCGTGAACACGGCAGGGTGCTCATGATTTGTGTAGTCAATATCGATTTTTGTAAGAAGGTCAAGTAACTCTTTTTGTTTTTGTAACATAACAGGGTTTCCTTAAATTTATATATTTAATTTTTAATACTTAGGGTCAAGGTTGAACAGGATATCATTTTCCAGATAGACCTGTTCCAGCTGCTTCTGGTATGATGCAAAGTCATTTCCCTTTCTGTTGGCAAGTTCCTGGACAATGAACTGGATTACAGCAAGCATTCCCGATACATTCCCGATAAATGGTATGGATCGTGCCGGTATAACAAGGGATAGGTCGGCAAACTGTATTACAGGGCATATGCTGCTGTCAGTCATGGTCAAAAGGGTATGGCCACTGCGGCGTATCATCTTGCTGAGTTTTATCAGTTCGTTGGGATATCTTGTGGTGGCAGCCAGGATGACCAGACTGTCAGACCTGGCATTGGTCAGAATGTCCATGGTTGTACTGTCACTGCCCTTAAGGATATGGACACCTTTTATTATTTTTGTCAATGACCATCCAAGATAATAGGCAAAGGTATAGGAGAGTCTGGAGCCTGTGACATAGACTGTGGAGCATTTATCCAGATGGTCCACAAAAAGGTTTAAAGTCTCCATATTAATATTTTCATAGAGATATTTAAGATTGTTAAGCTCTTCCAGAATACCCCTGTGGAGCCTGTCGGTTCCTGGTTCTTTAATGCCTTTTATATCGGCCCTTTCAGGCAGAGAAAGCCCTGTGTTCACAAAGTCTTTTAATGCCTCCTGAAAGTCGGAATACCCCTTGTACCCAAGGGTGCTTACAAAACGGACAACTGTTGCTTCACTGATGGAGCAGGTCTCTGCAAGCTCCTTTGTTGTCATGAAAACAGCCTTGGACGGGTTCTGCATTATATATGTTCCAAGGGTCTGGGCCTTGGGAGTCAGGGAGTCAAGTTTGCTTGAAATGTCATTGATTACCGGATGGGATGCAGGATCATTCATTATTATAACCTGTTCTGGATAATTTATACTTATAAAACATTAATTTTATAAGGTTTTATAAAAAATTTTCATGGTTGTCAAGGGTGTATGAAAGAAAAAGTATCATTTTTAAAATAAATTCTTGACATAATCCGTTGCATAAGATAGTGATAAAAACGGATGTAATATAATTTAACATTAATCCATAATTTAATGGGAAAGCCAATGTTTTCAAAAACTAAACCCATGTGGGGAAAAAAAACCAGGCTCAAATCGAGCTATGATGTGGTGATCATCGGAGGCGGGCTTCACAGCCTGGCAACTGCTTATTATCTTGCAAAGGAGCATGGTGTCACTGATATTGCAATCCTTGAAAAGAACTATATAGGGTTTGGCGGTGCAGGCAGGAATACTGCAATTGTCCGTGCCAATCAGCGTACGCAGTATAATGTTCCACTTTATAAAGAGGCCCTGGATCTATGGCCGGTTTTGACAAAGGAACTGGATTACAATTTAATGTTTAATAATTGCGGAAACCTTAATCTGATGCACAGCGAGGCTGCCATGAAAGCGGCGCGTATGACCATAGCAACTGCCCAGTTCCATGGTGTTGAAAGTCATCTGATTGATGCAAAGGAAGCAAAAGAGATGGTTCCGGCGCTTAATATATCCCAGGATATTACATTCCCTATCCACGGAGCAATGTTTCATCCTCCCGGTGGTATTGTCCGCCATGATGCAGTGGTATGGGGTCTTGCACGGGGAGCTGCAAAGCAAGGCGTTCAGATTCATCAGCAGACCGAGGCACTTGCCATTGAAACAGAAAATAACAAAATCACCTCTGTTAAAACCAGCCGGGGTTCCATTAACACAAAACAGGTTTTGATTTCAGCGGGGGGCTATTCAGCAGCCCTGATATATGCCATGCTTGGGATTAAGCTTCCCATCTCTGTTCTGACCATCCAGGCCATGGTGACCCAGCCCCTGAAACCTCTGCTTAACCATGTTGTTTCATCGGGAGCCTACCATTGCTATGCAAACCAGACCTTGAAGGGCGAGATTGCAACCGGCGCCCACATGGACCCCTGGCCTAATTATACCACTTTAAACACTGCCCATTACATAAAACACCAGGCTGAAGCTTTGTCTGAATTCCTGCCATGTTTAAGGGGAGTGCGTTTTATGAGGATCTGGGGCGGACTTGCTGATATGACACCGGACATGGCACCTGTAATGGATGGAAACAATCAGATTGAAGGATTTTTCATGGATTGCGGATGGGGCTATTTTGGATTCAAGTCCTGCTCTGCTGTAGGTAAGTACATGGCACAGTATATGGCAACAAATCTTTGCCCTGATATATTAAAGCCCTTTGCCCTGAAGCGGTTTCAGGAACACAGGCTCATGGGTGAAACAGCTGCACTTGTAAATTATACCCCGGATAATTAAGAGTTAAGGAGAGAATAATGGCATTAACAATTACCTGCCCGATCTGCGGTAAAAGAAATGGATATGAGTTCAGATTCGGCGGAGAAGAAAAGGGCCCGAGACCCGATGAAAGTGATTTGACTCCTGAAACCTGGTGCGACTATGTGCACATGAATAAATGTGTGGCAGGTGTCCAGGAGGAGTGGTGGTTCCATAAAGACGGATGTGGTTCGTGGTTTACCATTCACCGGGATACAAGAACTAACCTTGAGAAGGCATCAGGGAGGCAAACAGATAATGAAAAGGCTTAATGATCTGCCGACATTGAAAATAGACCCGTCAAAAAAAATCGGATTTATATATAAAGGTAAGAAGTATTATGGGGTTAAAGGCGATACCATTGCCACAGCCCTTTGGGCAAATAATGTAAGAATTTTTTCACGAAGCCTTAAATATCACAGACCCAGGGGGCTTTACAGCCTTGACGGCGAATGCAGCAACACCTGCATGGAAGTTGATAATATTCCCAATGTCAGGTGTGAAAACACCCTGCTCAGGGAGGGAATGGTTATAAAAGAGCAGAATGTAAAAGGATCTGCTGAAAATGATATGATGTCTTTCATAGACAAGCTTGATTTTTTAATGCCCGCAGGGTTTTATTATAATACAATGCATAAGCCTGCAAAACTGTGGCCTTTTGCCATGAAGCAGATCAGAAAAGCTGCAGGGACAGGTAAGCTCAATCCTGATTTCAAAATGCCCGGGGTTTACGATGAAATATTCCCTTCAGCTGATGTGTGCATAATCGGAGGAGGTCCGGCAGGCTTGATGGCTGCTGTTTCAGCGGCAAAAAAGGGTCTGCGTGTTATTTTGATGGAATCACGACCATGGCTGGGCGGATTTTTTGAGTATCGGTCAAGGGAGTATGAAAAGGGACAGACCTTTCACCACCGGGCAGACCAGCTGGTACAGGAGGTGAAGTCCCATGAAAACATCAGGGTTTTCACCCATACAGCTGCCGTGGGAGTTTACAATAATAATCTGGTTACAGGATTCCGGACAGGAGATCGGGAAGATGTTTATGACCAGCGTTATATTGAGATCAGGGCAAAAAGTGTTGTTGCTGCCACGGGCTGTATTGAACGTCCCCTGATTTTTGAGAATAATGAGCGGCCGGGGATCATGCAGATTGCATGTGCTTTAAGGCTTGCAAAGAGCTATGGATGCCTGCCCGGTGAAAGGGCAGTGTTCAGTATCGGCCATGATCTGGGACTGGAGGCTGCCCTGGATTTAAACAAGCTTGGCCTTGATATAGCTTTAGTGGCAGATATCAGGGAGGATGGCCAGGATCCTGAACTTACAGAAGAACTTGAAAAGAGAAAAATACCCCTGTTAAAGGGCTGGACAGCTGCAACAGCCCATGGCAGCAAAACAGTTCAAAAGGTCACCCTTTCAAGTGTTGATGGTCTTGTGTCAAAAACCGTTGCATGTGATCTTCTTGTGGCATCGGCCGGTATGACACCTGTAACCGGCCACATCACCGTAGCCCTTGGGAAACTGAAATATGATGCCCACACTGGATTTTTCCTGGTTGACAAACTGCCGGAAAAAATGCACGCTGCCGGCCGGATACTTGGGCTTGATAATGGGAAATCCATTGAGGTTTCAGGTAAAATTGCAGGTTTGCAGGCTGCTTTTGATTGTGGTGCCTGTTCAATCGGAGAGATTGGAAAGGCAAAAAATGAGCTTAAAACCCTGCCCGGACCAACCAGGGGAACAAAGTTTGTCATGGCACCGGTAAAAGGCAGAAAGAGTTTTATCTGCTTTGATGAAGATACCACAATCAAAAATATTAAACAGGCAATAGATAAAGGGTTTGATATGCCGGAACTGATTAAGCGGTTTACATCTGCCGGAACAGGTCCGGGCCAGGGCGGTATTCCAGGTCATAACCTGCCCCTTTATGCTGCAAAATACCAGGCCCTGCCGGATATCTCCATCAGACCAACCAATGTCAGACCTCCCCTGGTGCCAACTTTGATATCCACATATGCAGGTACTAATCACACCATGTTTAAAATCACACCCATGGATGAGATGCAGAAAAAGGACGGCGGTATTTTCAGGAATATTGGTGTATGGCAGAGAGCCCGGTATTTTTCCCGGGATTTTTCATGCAGAAAAGAGATTGAGAATGTAAGGAATAATGTGGGAATGCTAGATGGCTCAACCCTGGGTAAATTCCGTATCCACGGTATTGATGCTCTTAATGCTCTGCAGCGGGTTTTTGTCTCTGACATGTCAAAACTTGAAAAGGGGAGAATAAAATATTCAGCCATGTGCAATGATGACGGCTGTGTAATTGACGATGGAGTTATTGTCAAACTTGATGAAAATGATTACTATTTTACAACATCCACGGGCAGGGCAGGCTCCACTGTGGAATGGATAAGATATCACACCCGGTATGACAGATGGAAATTTGCCCTGGTAAACCTGACCGATGCCATGGGGGTGATCAATCTGTCCGGTCCCAATTCAAGGAAAGTACTTGGGAAAATTGTGGATATGGATATATCCAATGAAGCCTTTGGATTTTCCGAATATAAAGAGTTTATGATAGAAGATACGATTTTTGTCCGGGCCATGCGTTTGGGATTTGTGGGAGAATTATCCTTTGAACTCCATGTGCCGTCTTCATATATGAAATCTTTATGGCTCATGCTCAAGGAGGCTGGCAGAGAGTTTAATATACGGAATTTTGGTGTTGAAGCCCAGAACGTTCTGCGCATGGAAAAGTGCCATATTATCCTGGGCCAGGAGTCTGAGCAGAGGACAAATCTTCTGGATGTGGGTCTGGGATTTTTATGGGACAGGAACAAAGCAGATGCAAAAACCGTTGGTGCAGCCGCATTGCGCCAGGCAGAAAACGATATGACAAGGCTTAAACTTGTGGGCTTTGAAATGGAAAACAATACAAGGGCTCCAAGGGATGGTTCCCTGATTGTGGATGAAAAGGTGCGGGGATATGTCTGCACTGCCCGGGACAGTTTTGTACTCAATAAAGCTGTGGGTATGGCCCTTGTTGAAGCAGAGCTTTCAAAGACTGGTACACGCCTTGAGATTTTTGAAGATGAATGCGGTAATGACCGGATTTACGGCAAAGTTGTTAAAAGACCATTTTACGATCCTGAAGGTAAAAGGATGAAAAGCTAAAGGAAAAATCATGAACGATATTAAAAGAGTTTCTCCGGTTGTATTTAAAAGTACACCCCTGAAAACAGAAGAGCAGAATAATTTTGAAGTGGTTGTGGAATACAGTGATGAAGGTGATGGCCCCCACATCGTTGATTTGAGCCACAGACCAAGATTTGATCTTCAGATACCTGATCCTGACCTGGTTAAGCCCTTTGGTATAACAGTTCCTGAAACACCGGGCAGTGCTGTTTTTGAAAATAATGTCCTGGTGAGCCGCATGAATGCCACCCAGGCATCATTATATAATATTGCAGGGGATTATCATGATATGCCCGAGGGGAAAGAGTATACAGATATATCTGAAGCAGCCATGGGGATTGCCCTCATGGGCCGGGATATATTTGCAGTTTGTGAAAAACTTACTTCCCTTGATTTTCTCGATCCTGAAAGAAGACCACCTTTTCTTTTCCAGGGTCCGTTTTCCCATGTGCCGTGCCAGATTGTGACAATGAGTAAAGATGGTGACAGGTCACTTATTATTTTAAACTGCTCCAGGGGATATTCAAGGGATATGATACATGCCATTTTACATGCCGGTGAAGAGTTCGGCTTAAGACCGGCTGGCAAAGCAAGGTTTGAAAACAGGATTAATGCTTGATAAAATTGGCATCTGCCATTAAATATAATAAAAGGAGATATTATCATGGGTGAAAAATATGATGCAATTATAATAGGAGCAGGTGTTATTGGAAGTCCAATAGCCTATGAGCTTTCTAAGATGGGTTATAAGACCCTGAATGTTGACAAACTTGCCGATGCAGGCGAAGGCTCCACAGCAGGGTCATGTGCCATTGTAAGGGCACACTATTCAACTGCCGATGGTGTTGCCATGGCCTATGAAGGCTTTAAATACTGGCTTGACTGGGAAAATTATCTGGGTAATGTCAAGGATGAAAAGGGCCTTGCAAGATATATGAATACAGGTTCCATCCTGATAAAATCCCAGGGACATGACTGGAAAAAAGTTAAGGAAAATTATGATATTGTGGGTGTGGAATATGAGGAATGGTCTGTTGAGAAGATAAAAGAGATGGTGCCCGTGGCTGACCTCCATGAGTTCTGGCCTGTGAGACGTCCTGAAGATCCAAAGTTTTTTGATGAACCCGTAAAAATGATTGAAGGCGCTATCTTCTGCCCTGAAGGGGGATACATGAATGATCCTGCCCTTTCTGCCCATAATATAATGAGGGCTGCCGAGGCAAAGGGTGCAGAGTTCATGTTCAATGCAGAGGTGGTGGAGGTTAGAAGTGAAAACAGGAGAGTTACAGGCATTACTTTAAAAGACGGCACAAAAATCGATGCACCTGTTGTTGTCAATGTGGGCGGACCGCACTCTTTTAAGATTAATAAAATGGCAGAGGGCGTATTGGAAGGGTGCAATATTAAGACCAGATCCCTGCGCCATGAAGTTATGTATTGTCCGTCACCCAAAGAATACAATTATCTGGAGGATGGATATCACATGTCTGACGGTGATGTAGGCTGCTATGTCAGACCCGAGGTTGGAAATACATTTCTTATTGGAAGCGAAGATCCGGAGTGCGATCCCCAGGAATGGGTCGATCCGGATGAGTTCTATGCCGGCAAAGGCGGATACGGCAGGGATAATGTTTTAACTGTTGAACAGTGGAAGGCCCAGTGTTACAGGTTTGCCAAACGAATTCCTTCCCTTGAGGTGCCAAATCAGCCCAAGGGTGTTGTTGATCTTTATGACTGCTCTGATGACTGGATTCCTGTGTATGATAAATCCGATCTTCCAGGTTTTTATATGGCCATTGGCACAAGCGGAAATCAGTATAAAAATGCACCGGTTGTCGGCCGTATGATGGCAGAATTGATTGATGCCTGTGAAAAGGGTCTTGACCATGATAAAGAGCCGTTTCAATATAAATTTAAACATATTGACAGATCAACAGATGTGGGCTTTTTTTCACGAAAACGGGCAATAAATTATAACAGCTCTTTTTCCGTTAACGGTTAATTTAAACAGGGAAAGGTTACTTTTCCATGGAGAGTAAATAATGCGTATTTATGTATGTGTTAAACATGTTCCTGATTCTGCCGTGGGCATTTCCATCCTTGGCAGTAACCGCATTGACGAGAATGTAACCTTTCTTTTAAATCCCTATGATGAGCACGCTGTTACAGAAGCTGTCAGGATAAGGGATCAAATACCCGGCAGCGAGGTTATTGCCCTTTGCCTTGGCAAGGATGATTCGGAGAACACCTTAAGGTCTGCCCTGGCCATGGGGGCTGATAAAGGTCTTTTGATAACAAGCCGCCGCCGCCATGACAGTATTGAAACGGCCAGAGCTTTGAAAGCTGCCATTGACTGCACTGGAAAACCCGGACTTATATTCACAGGAAAAGAGTCCATTGATGCAGAAGGCATGCAGACCATGTTCCGCCTGGGAGCTTTGTTTGATTTTCCCGCGGCAACAAATGTTGTTAAAGTTGATATAAAAGAAGATATTGCAATTGTTGATACTGAATTTTCCGGCGGAGATATAAACACTCTCAAGCTTTCTGTACCTTGTGTACTTGGTGCAGGAAGAGGGCTTAATACTCCAAAATATCCGACATTCCCTGACATTGTAAAATCCAGGAAAAAAAAGATTGAAAAAATTGCCCTTGCTGATTTAAATATTGAACCCCTAAGGGCAAAAATGGAAATTGTCCGGCTTTTTCCCCTGGAGCAAAAAAGGAACCCGGAAGAGATAACAGGCGATGCAGAGAGTGCAGCACAAAAGATCCTGGAAATTCTGAAAAACAAAGCAAAGGTTCTGTGATGTTTAAGATTGCCCTGGTTTTTGATTGTGAAAACAGAAAAATAAAAGAGAGCTTTTTTGGTATGGCTGCCATGGTAAAAACAGATGGCAGCGAACTTTTTGCCCTTGTCACAGATGGCAATGCATATGACTTAAGACAGGAATTTGAATCCCATGGCATAACAAATATTGTTGATATCACCCTTGCTGAAGATCAGAAAAATAATCCGGAAGTACGGGCAAAAGCCTTTGTAAATATCATAAAAAAGTTTAATATCAATGCTTTTCTCGGTCTTTCCACAGCTTTTGGCAGGGATATTCTGCCCCGTGTCGCAGCCATGCTTGATGCACCTTTAGTCATGGATTGTGTCAATGTTGATCTTGACAGGAGTATTGCATCAACTTCTCAATATTCGGGTAAAACCATGGCTGAAATAGAGGTTGCAGGAGATGTTCTGATATTTGGTATACGTCCCGGTTGTATAGATCCTGCCAGGATAGAATCAGGGCATATACCACGGGCCGGAATGGTAAAGTTTGATGCCCGGAATATTGTTTCAGAAAAACTTAAGGTGATAAAAGCTTTAAGAAAGGGAAGAGGTGGAGCACCTGATCTTGCAGAAGCTGATATAATAATCGCAGGGGGCCGGGGCATGCAGAAAGGAGAAAATTTTGCCATTCTTGCAAGGTGTGCTGAAAAATTAAATGCAGCTGTGGGAGCATCCCGTGTTGCAGTTGATTCCGGCTGGGTCCCCTATTCCATGCAGGTGGGCCAGACCGGCGAAAAAGTGAGCCCCAGGGTCTATATTGCCTGCGGCATTTCAGGCTCCATACAGCACTTTGCAGGCATGAAAACTTCAGGAATGGTGATTGCCATAAACACAGACCCCAATGCTGCCATCATATCCAATTGTGATTATTATGTTACGGCAGATGCTTTGGAAATTATTTCTCAACTTACAAAACTTTTGAAAAATGGTTGATAAAAAGACAAATAAACTGAAGAAATTTTTGTTTGACCTTAACTGGGCAGATTATCTGTCTATTTTTGATGATTTCAGTGAAGGTGTAATTATAACAAATGGTGAAGGAGTGATTGTCTATTATAACCATGCCATGTCCCTTATTGACGAACTGCATCCCGACGATGTTATTTCCCGCAGGGTTACAGATGTATATGACCTGGATAACTCCACAAGTATAATCATGCAGTGCCTTGCAAAACGGAAACCCATTATTGATGAACCTATTTACTATCGTACAAGGAATGGAAAATTCGCCAATACCATACACAATGTGATGCCGATTTTTAACTGCGGCAGAATGGTGGGGTCCATATGTTTTATCAGGGATTACCATGCCCTTCTCAAGACCATTGCATCCATGCCTCTGCCGGGTAAGGATCAGGAGTTTGATATTGCATCTGTGACCTTTGACAGGATAATCGGCAGGGCTCCTGTCTTTGTTGATGCTGTAAATGCAGCCAGGATGGCAGCAAATACGCCTTCTCCTGTGATGCTTTTCGGGGAAACAGGTACTGGTAAAGAGTTGTTTGCAAGGGCTATTCACAACCACAGCTCCAGGAGTGCAAAAAAATATACCCCTGTCAACTGTGCTGCAATACCGGAAAACCTTCTGGAAGGAATACTCTTTGGTACATCCAGGGGAGCTTTTACAGGCTCTGTGGACAAGGCCGGGCTGTTTGAACGAACCAGCAAGGGCACCATTTTTCTGGACGAGGTTAACTCCATGCCCGTGGGTTTACAGAGCAAAATTTTAAGAAGTATCCAGGAGAGTAAAATCAGACGGGTTGGAGCCCTAAGGGAGATTGAAACAGATCTTAAGATCATAAGCTCTGTAAATAAAGATCCCCATGTTTCCATTTCCGAAGGTACCTTGAGATCAGATCTGTTTTACCGCCTGGGAGTGGTATTTATTCACATAATCCCTTTGAGGGAGAGGATGGATGACCTTAATCTGCTGGTGGATCATTTCATTGAAAAACATAACACCCTGCTTGGCAAGAATATAGAAAAAGTCTCAGGCGAGGTTATGGCCCTTTTTAAATCCTATAACTGGCCCGGAAATGTAAGGGAGCTTGAACATGTGATTGAGGGTGCGATGAATATTGTGGGTACAAACAAAACAATTTCAATTAAATATCTTAAGACCAGTTTTTCAAACTGGTCCATAAGACCCGGATCTGTGAAACCTGCCAGACACTCCAGTGACAAAAGTCCAAAAAACAGGAGTAATTTAATTAAAGAAAAATCAGACCATGAAGAGAACATAATAAAAAATACCCTGTTTGAAAACAGAGGTAATATCACCAGAACAGCCGGCGCACTAGGTATTTCCCGTCAGCTTCTCTATTATAAAATAAAAAAATTCAATATCATAAGAGATAATATTAAATAGCTTTTAATTTCCGAAAAAATGTCAAAAAAATTTACAGTAAAAAATGAAAAATATCTGAAATTATTTTTTTGAAATGATTCTGAATCAAATTTATTTTTTTTTACAGGTTCATTAAAAAAGGGCGTTTTACCGGGGATTTGCCTGGTTCTATCCTGAAAAACAACTCTGTTTAATCTGTCAGGCAATATAAATGGTATGTTAAGTGCATTCATTCTTTGATGTAAATTGTTTGTGTAAGATTTTTCATCAATGTTTAGTTTACTAATTTAGGAGGAAGAGTTTATGGGTACAAAAAGGATTCAACAAGTTATCACAATTTTTCTGGCTCTGTTTTTAGCTTTGGCAGGTCAATGCTTTGCCGGAAGCAAGACTTTAAAGATTGGTGTTCTGGGGCCGTTCACCGGGCCTTCTGCCCAGACCGGTAAGGAGTTTAAAGCTTCTGTGGAAATGGCTTTGGATACCATTAACTACACAGTTGGTGATTACAAAATAGTTCCTGTATGGATTGATTCACAGTCAGATCCGGCAAAAGCTTCGGGTGCCTATGCAGAGGCAGTGGAAAGCAAAGGGATCCAGGCTGGTGTATTAAACTGGCACAGCTCTGTAGCCATTGCAGTTATGGATGTTGCAGCACAATATAAAGTTCCCCACATGTTTGGTTTCGGAGCAAGTGAGGTTGTAAATGAAAAGTGGCAGGCTGATCCTGAAAAGTACAGCTATTGGGGAGGCAAGGGCTGGCCTGTTCCTGCCAAACTTGAAAAAAATTATATTGTTGCCTTAAATAAAGCCATTGAAGCAGGAACTTTTAAACCTAAAAAGAAACTTGCAGCAATTTACGGCGAAGATACAGACTGGGGAAGAAGTGCAGGCAGTGCATATAAAAAAGCCCTGCTGGACAGTGGATGGAAGATCTATTCCGAGGAGTATTTTCCAACTACCCAAACCGATTTTTATCCCCTTTTAAGCAAATACAAAAAAGCAGGTGTTGCTGTGATAGCAGGTACTTCCGCATCTCCTCCGGCCATTGCCGCATTTATTAAACAGAGTGCAGAGGTTGGCCTTAAAAGTGTAATTGTAGCTTCCGGCCTTGGATGGATAGGCGACTGGTACAAGATGACCGGTCCTGCCTCAAATTACGTTCTTGACAGTATTCCCCAGTTGACAACAAAAGAGGCACAGCAGTGGGCAAAAGATGTAAAGGCAAAATACGGATTTAATCCAAGCCCATCTGCAGGCGGTCTCTCATATGACGGCGTAAGAATGTTTATTAAGCTTCTTAAGAGAACCAATGAGCTTTATGGCAAACTTGATAAGGAAACAATTCATAAAACCATGGTGGATGAAGTTAATACAGGCAAACTCACCTATGGTAAAAAAGATGGTGCCATTATCATGGGCCAGTATAAATATACAAAAGAGACAATGCCGGATATGGTTGTTGCTCCGGATGCATATTTTTTCCCGATTCTTCAATATCAGAATGGAAAGGGTTATATGATTTTTCCAGATGACTGGAAACAGAGAGATTTCCAGCAGAAATAGCCTGACACACATTAAAAGGGAGGATACGACCTTGTATTCTCTCTTTTTTTACTCTTAAATTTAAAAAGAATCAGAGGCTGAAATGATTGTACTGGAAACCAGTAATTTAACTAAAAAATTTGGCGGGCTGACAGCAGTAAATGAAGTATCCATGACATTATATGAGGGGGATGTCATGGGATTGATAGGCCCCAATGGAGCCGGGAAAACAACATTTATCAATGCCGTTTCAGGGTTGAACCCGCCCACTTCAGGGCATGTGAAAATGCTGGGACAGGAGACCACAGGTTTAACTCCTGAAAAGATGTGCCGCCTTGGTCTTTCCCGCACTTTCCAGATTCCAAGCCCTTTTCCCAAAATGACAGCCATGGAGAGTGTAATGACAGCCACTATTTTTGGCAATACACCAGGCACTGTTAAAGATCCGGTTGAACACTCAAGGGCGATGCTTGAATTTGTGGAGTTTCCCATGGATGAAACAGTGGTGGCAGAGCAGCTCAACACAGTGCAGCTCAAGCGGCTTGACCTCGCAAGGGCCCTTGCAAGCAATCCAAAGCTGTTGTTCATGGATGAAATGGCTTCGGGATTAAGTGAAGGTGAACTCAATGATATCATGGGAATAATTGAGAAGATCAGCAAAAAGGGGATTTCCATTCTCATGATTGAGCATATTATGCAGCTCATCATGGCAGTGTGCAACCGTCTTTTGTGTATTCAGTTCGGAACAAAGATTGCAGAAGGCTCAACCCGGGAAGTGGCCAATGATCCAAAGGTTACAAAAGCCTATCTTGGATAGCTTGAAATAACGGATAATTTAAAGAATCAATGGAGATATTATGCTGTTAGAAGTGAAAGACCTTGATGCAGGATATGGATATCTGCAGATATTACGCTCTGTTTCATTGAATATATACCAGGGTGAGTATGTCTGTATCATAGGACCCAACGGGGCCGGGAAAAGTACAACCATGAAAACCATTGCAGGGCTGCTGCCTCCCATGGGAGGAACCATTAGTTTTAATGGTGAAAATATCACAGGACTGTCTGCTTCCGATATTACAAAAAAAGGTATTTCCTTTGTTTCCGAGGAGATGAATCTGTTTGTTAATATGTCGGTGCAGGAAAATCTTTTCATGGGTGCATATATAATTAAGGATAAAAAGGTTCAGAAAGATCGTCTGGATTTTGTTTTCAGTCTTTTTCCCCGTCTTGGCGAAAGGAAAAACCAACTTGCAGGCACAATGAGCGGAGGGGAGAGAAAAATGCTGGCAATCGGCCGGGGCATGATGTCCGGTCCTAAACTGCTTCTTGTTGACGAACCATCCTTTGGGCTTGCACCCCAGCTTGTTGCAAATGTGTTTGACTCCCTGGAACGCCTTAAAAAGAACGGGGTTACCATCATGCTTGTTGAACAGAATGTTACCAAGACTCTGGCTGTTACGGACCGGGGCTATATCCTTGAAAATGGAAAAATCGGCCTGAAAGGTAAGAGCAGTGATCTTGCTGATGATCCCCATGTTAAAAAAGTGTTTCTTGGTGTTTAATCCCAATTATGGAGATAGAGTAATGTCAAATAATTTAAGTACCAAATTCCTGAACTGGATAAAATCGGCAGCTGGTTTTTCCATAATTGCTGCAATTGTGGTTGCTGTGGTCTCATCCATTATTTCCGGCCCCTACCTGCTTGTCAATACCATTGTGACAGGCGGGATGCTGGCACTGGTTGCAACAGGGTTAACATTGATGCTGGGAGTATTGAATATCGCAATGTTTGCCCATGGCGAATTCTTTATGATCGGTTCCCTGACTGCTTACTATGTGTTTACTCCCATCAGCAATTACATTACTGAACACCCTGATTCATTAATGGCAGTGGCAGGCCCTTTGATCGCCATGGTTGGAGCGGCTGCTGCCGGAGCTGTAAGCGGTATTATAGCTGAAAAACTGGTGTTTGGCCCCCTGCGTAAAAGGTCAACCGATAACTGGGTGATGAACTCATTCCTGCTCACTGTGGGACTGAGTGTTCTGCTTGTAAATCTGCACCAGCTTATTTTTGGCGCTGACTTTAAAGGTATTGTTGGATACTGGTCAGGTATGCCCATATCCATTGCAGATGTGTTTATATCAAGGGACAGGGCCATGGCCTTTATTATTGCAGCAGTCATTGTTGTATCTTTCTGGTTTTTCATGACCTATACAAAAACAGGGATGGCCATTCGCGCAGTATCCCAGGATATCACAGGTGCCCAGATCGTGGGTATTGATATTGAAAAAATTGTTCTTTTGACCATTTCCCTTGCCTGTGCACTCTCGGCAGTGGCAGGGGGCAGTCTTTTATTCATGTATCCTTCATACCCCACAGTGGGACTTGAACCATTGTACCTGGCCTGGTTTGTTGTCATACTCTCGGGCCTGGGCAATATTCTGGGAGCTGTGGCCGGTGCATTCATGGTTGCTCTCTTAAAGGTAATAACAGTTGAATATATAGGCACAGGATGGGATTTTGTGGTTCCCTCAGCTTTGATTATGTTGATTTTGATTTTTAAACCCAGTGGAATATTTGGTTCAGATGTCCGTGGTGCTCTGGATAAATAATCGGACAAACAGGAGATAATATGGATAATACAATAACAATTCAACAAATGAATCCATTTGATAAACTGCTGGATAAATTATGCCTGACCCCGGCAGGATTACTTGGGCTGATCTTTCTATTTGTTCTTCCCTTTATTCCGCCGTTCAGCCAGGAATATATGCTCCGGTGGCTGGTGTACTGCGGATTTATTGCAGCCATGAGCGTGGGATTTGATCTTACGGCAGGATATATCAGCATTGTCAATTTCGGGTATGCAGCAGTATCCGGGTTTGGCGGATATACTTCTGCACTTTTAGTGATTAACATGGGACTGTCTCCCTGGGCTGCCATGGCAGCAGGGGGGATAACAGCAGGTTTTATGGGTCTGATCATAGGGATGATATCCCTGCGGCTCAGGGGTATTTTTGCAGCATGTCTTTCCTGGTTTTTCGGGCTTGCCATCATGGGGCTTGCAACCAAAATGGTATGGCTTACCAGGGGACCCATGGGCCTTCGTACTCCACGCCTTTTTGAAACCGATTCAAATGCCTCCTTTTATTTTTTAATAATACTGTTTCTGTTTTTTATATATCTTGTCTGTAAATGGATTGTACGTTCCAAAATGGGGCTTGCTTTCCAGGCCATTGGCCAGAATATGGATGCAGCCCGCACTTCGGGAATCAATCCTGTTTATTACCGGGTGTTTAATTTTACTATTTCCTGCACAATAGCAGGAATCCTTGGTGGATTTTATGCCCATTATTACGGCATTTTGACCCCGGATATAATGCATACGGGAAAAACAGTTGAAGTCCTTGCCATTGCCTATATTGGAGGGCGGGGAAGCCTGTGGGGAGGAGCGGTTATTGCATTTCCCTTTATATTTATAATGGAGATTATCCGGTCTTCCCTGTCAAATCTGCCAGGGTTGAATCTGATAATTTATGCTCTGGTGCTTATCCTGGTAATGATCTATTACCCGGGTGGGTTTGCATATTTTTACGATGTGAACATAAGAAAATCAAAAAACAGAATAATACGCTATATTTTTAATGGAAGAGCCTGAACAGGCTGTTTTATGAACGGTTGAAACAAAAGGAGATTTATAAACAATGAAGACCAATGCAAGGGCAGTGATAATCGGCGGCGGCGCCATAGGTGTATCCATTGCATATCATCTGGCAAAATACGGACTCAAGGATGTTGTTCTGGTGGAAAAGCATGAGTTGACCTCAGGTTCCACCTGGATGGCAGCGGGTAATGTATCTTTTTACCACCCAAGCTACTATTGTACCCAGGTCAATATGAAAAGTATTGAAATATTCAAGCAACTGGAAAAGGAGACCGGGCAGCCGTCGGGCTGGCACACTACAGGCTCCATTCGCACAGCAGATAATCCAGGCCGCATGGATGAGCTTGGCTATTATTACTCCATGAATCGGTGCCTTGGTCTTGATGTAAGCTTTGTAACACCCCGGGAAATGGGTGAACTTCACCCCCTTATGAATACAAAGGGTCTCCTGGGCGGCCTGTATTGGCCGGACGACGGAGATGTTGATCCAAATTCAATGACCCAGGCCATGGCAAAGGGCGCAAGGAATTACGGGGCAGAACTGAATCTTCATACCATGGTCACCGGCATTGACCAGAAAAAATCCGGCGACTGGGTGGTAAAAACCGATAAAGGTGACATTACCTGTGAGTATGTTGTAAATGCAGCAGGGTTATGGGCTCCCCAGGTTTCAAAAATGGTTGGCATTGAGATTCCATCCATTGCCATTGCCCATACACACATTCTCTATGAAACTATAAGTGCGGTTGAACAGAGGGACAAAATGCTGCCCCTGGTGCGCGACCCTGATAAATCAGTTTATTTACGACAGGAGATGGACAGCTTGATTCTGGGCATGTACGAAGCAAATGGCCAGCAGTGGAAAAAGAACGGTGTGCCCTGGGATTATGCCCAGGAGGAACTCAACCCTGATATTGATAATATTGCCGACTGCATTGAAGCCGGCATGGAGAGATTTCCGGTTCTTGGAGATACTGGATTCAAGCATGTTACAGCAGGACCCATAACATATACCCCCAACGGAGATCCTCTTGTGGGCCCTGCTGCACCTTTAAAGAATTTTTTCCAGGCATGCGGCTACAGCTTTGGTATTACCCAGGCCGGCGGAATTGGCCATTATCTAGCAGGCTGGATCATGGAGGGTGAACCGGAAATCGATCTCTGGCATGTTGATTCCAGGCGGTTTGGTTCCCATGCAAACTGGGCATACAATAGTGAAAAGATTGCCGATGTATACCCAAGGCTGTATTCAATCTTCTTTCCCAATGAGTTCAGGGATGCGGCAAGACCCAACCGCACAAGCCCCATATATGAGTACCAGAAAGCAGCCAATGCTGTTTTTGGTGATTACTATGGATGGGAATGCCCCAACTATTTCCCCCCTGAAGGAAAAGACTCATATGAAACTCCATCATGGAGGCGTTCCAATGCCTTTGAGTATGTGGGCAATGAGTGCTGCCATGCCATGAACAAGGTTGGTATTATTGATCTTACCAGGTTTGCCAAAACAAAAATTTCTGGCCCGGGCGCTTTTAACTGGCTCAATAAAATGACCTGCCAGAAAATTCCTGAAAAAGATGGATGTATCGCATTGAGCCCCATGCTGGACCACAATGGAAACTTTAAATCAGATATGACCGTAACCAGAATTAATGGAGAGGAATTTTTCTGCGTTACAGCAAGTGTGGGTAAAAAACATGACCAGCACTGGATGCTTAATAATCTTCCCATGGACGGTTCTGTTGTCATGGAGGATATTACATACAAAACAGGCTGCCTTGTCCTTGTAGGACCTGACAGCCGTAAAGTACTTGAAAAAAGGATTCATGGTGATATATCCCCTGGAGCGTTTAAGTTTTCCACAAGCCGTGAAATGTACCTGGGTCGAACCAGATGCCGTATTAACCGCATGAACTATGTGGGAGAGCTGGGATTTGAAATCTTTCATCCCATTGAACAGCAGATCGCGGTTTATAATGCGTTAATGGATGGAGGCAGGGAGTTTGATATTAAATTCATCGGTATGCACGCCATGGACTCCATGCGTCTTGAAAAGGGATATCTTGCCTGGAAAAGTGAGATGAACGTCCACCATACTCCCCTGGAAACCAATATAGCATGGACTGTTAAACTTGATAAAAAGGAAGAGTTCATTGGTAAACAAGGCCTTTTAAAGCAAAAGGAAAAAGGACTGCTTTTAAAACTTGTATGCCTGGTGGTTGAAGTAAAAGATACAGATGCCTGGGGATATAATCCAATATTCAAGGATGGAAAGCGCATTGGTATGACTTCGTCCGGCGGCTATGGCCACAGGGTGAAAAAGAGTATTGCCATGGGTTATGTAAAGGTTGAGTATGCAGAACCTGGCACTTGCATGGATGTGGAGATTCTGGGGCGTATGCGCAGTGCCGAGGTTGTAACCATGCCGATCTATGATCCTGAAAACAAAAAAATGAAAAGTTGATAAATGGAGAGTAACAGACAATGAAAATCTGTGTATGCGTAAAACACGTACCTGATACTGCTGCAACCATAAAACTTAAAGGGGATAACGGCTTTGAAGACTCAGACATTAAGTTTGTCTCAAACCCCTATGATGACTATGGAGTGGAAGAGGCAGTAAGCCTGGTGGAGAAAAACGGAGGCGAGGTGGTCATTGTGACCGTTGGTAAAGAAGGCGCTGCTGCAACCATCAGAAGTGCCATGGCCATGGGCGCAGACCGGGCCATTCTTGTTAAAACCCATCATCAGTTCCTGGGAAGTGATGTAACGGCAAGGGCTCTTAAAGCAGCCATGGATGAGGATGGAGTGCCGGATATGATTTTTACGGGCAAGGGCTCTGTGGACACGGAGAGCTTTCAGACCCAGTACCGCCTTGCAGGATATCTGGGCATTCCTGTTGTTAATGAAGTTTCCTTTCTTTCCATTGATAATGGCAGGGTGACAGTTGAAAGGGAGACAGGAGGCGGAGACAAACAGGTTATTGAAATGGGGCTTCCCTGCGTGGTCGGTGCCACAAAAGGACTGAATGAACCGCGCTATCCAAAGTTTCCAGATATCATGAAAGCCAGGAAAAAAGAGATAAAAGAGATGGAACTTTCTGACTTTGGTATTGATGCAGGTGACACCAGGGTTATGATTGAGAAACTTGAAAGTGTACCTGAAAGGGCCGGGGCAAAAATGATTAAAGGAACAGTGGATGCCCAGACAACCGAGCTTATCAGAATTCTTAAGGAAGATGAAAAGGTTTTATAAGGAGAATATAGTATGGCAAAGACAGGAGTTGTGATCGAAATTGAAAATAATAAGGTAAAGGAGGCAAGCCTGGGTGTTATGACTTCTGCTGCAGGCCAGGAAATATATGCACTGGTTCTGGGTCAGGATGTATCACTTTGTCAGGAGCAGCTCAAAGAATATGGTGCCTGCAGAATTATAAATATTTCGGCAAAAAACAGTGACATCTTATCAAGCCCTGATCTTGCTGCCCTGGTCCTTGCAGAAGCTGTTAAGGAGTATCAGTTTGATGCTCTTCTCGGGAGTGCAAGTGCCGCGGGTAAGGATCTTTTTGCAAGAATAGCTGCAATTGCAGGAGCACCTCTTGTGTCAGACTGTGTTGAAGTGAATATCGGGGAAAAAAAGGTGAAAAAATCACATTTTTCCGGTAAGACCTTTGCTTTTCTGAAGATAAAAAGCTCCCCTATGCTATGCACACTTCGTCCCAACTCCTATGAACCTGTGCCGGCATCTGCCCCTGCTCCGGGAGAAATTATTGAGTTTGCACCGGATGTACCTGACCCGGGACTGGTAAAGGTTGTTGAGATAAAAAAAGGGGATAAAGGTAAGCTTGATCTCACCGAAGCTTCTGTCGTAATCACAGGAGGCCGGGCAATAAAGGCCCCTGAGAATTTCAAGATGCTGGAGGAGTGCGCAGAGAAGATGGGTGCAGCTGTTGGTGCATCCAGGGCAGCAGTGGATGCAGGCTATGCCCCCCATTCCATGCAGGTGGGTCAGACCGGGAAAACCGTCAGTCCTAAACTCTATATTGCCTGCGGTGTTTCAGGTGCTGTTCAGCATTTTGCCGGCATGAAAACATCCAGGGTGATTGTGGCCATAAATGAAGACAAGGACGCGCCCATTTTTTCCAAATGTGACTATGGGATTGTGGGCGATATCTTTGATGTTGTTCCTGAATTGACAAAAAAACTATAATGAATTTGAATGGATGTTCTTACAGATGAATAATTATTTGATTTTCAAATCTCTGTTCATGATCCTTGCTATTGGCTGTGCCTTTGGCCTTTTTTTTAAAAAAACTGCAAGGCTATACAAAATCATGATGACAGTGGATGGCGAGCCAAAGCCGTTTCTCAACAGAGTGGGTGACAGAATTTTTGTTATTATCACCGATGTCCTTGGCCAGAGAAATGTAAGGCGGAAATTGGGTCCGGGCCTTGCCCATACATTGATTTTTTTCGGGTTCCTTGCCATCCAGCCCCACTCCCTGGAATTGATGATAAAGGGAGTTGTGCCCGCCTTTAATCCAGGCCACTTTTTCCCGGCTTTTTATACCTCTTATCTTTTTGCGGCAGATATTCTCGGGTTTCTGGTGCTTGTGGGGTTTGCCCATGCTCTTTTCAGACGGGTTGTGATTAAGCCTGATTATCTTACCATGGGCAGGGATGCCAACCTGATAATCCTTTTTACATGTGTGATTATAATATCATTTCATTTTATCAATGCATTTCAGATATTGATGCCTGCCGGGCCAGGCGGGATTGACTATGCAAAGGCTTTTCCGGTATCAGGACTGTTCGTATCGATATTTAACCTTAAAAGCCTTTCCGGGCCAGCCATTTTTATTAATCATGAGATTTTTTATTATATTCACATTGGAACAATTCTTGGTTTTTTAATATATATTCCAGGTTCCAAACATCTGCATCTTCTTGCAGCTGCACCCAATGTTTTTTTTAAACGACTGGGTATTGAAAAAGCCATTGTAAAAACAGATATTGAGGATGAGGAAAAAGAGACCTTTGGCCTTGGCAGGGTGAGTGAATTTAATTTTCACAATGTATTGAACCTGTATGCCTGTACAGAGTGCGGCCGCTGCCAGGAGCTGTGTCCTGCCACCTTTACAGGCAAACCACTCTCTCCTAAACAGCTCATACATGATTTAAAGCTTGATATCCTCAGCCAGTCTGATCTTCTTTTAAATGATAAAAAGGATGAAATAGAGCCCATTATTAGAGAAGGCAGGGAAATCACCGGGGATGTCCTTTGGGCCTGCACAACCTGCCGGGCTTGTGAAGATATCTGCCCTGTGAGCAATGAACATCTTGATTTCATATTTGAGATGAGAAAATACCAGGTGTTAATGGAAGCAAGTTTCCCTCCTGAGATGCAGGAGACATTCAATAACATGGAAAACCAGTCCAACCCCTGGGGTTTTTCTGCTGACATGCGTGGAGACTGGTCCAGGGATTTAAAGGATCAGGATAAAGATGTTCCGGTTCCGATCATGGCTGACAGGAACAAGGTTGAAGTTTTATGGTTTGTGGGATGTGCAGGGTCATTTGACGACAGGGGTAAAAAAATAAGCCGGGCCACGGCACGTATATTAAACAGAGCAGGCATTGATTTTGCCATTCTAGGGGTTGAGGAGAGCTGTAATGGAGACATGGCAAGGCGGGCAGGTAATGAATACCTGGCCCAGATGATGATAATGCAGAATGTTGAGACCTTTGACAGGTATGAGTTTGATATGATTCTCACAGGATGCCCCCATTGTTATAATATCATTAAAAATGAGTATCCTGATTTTGGCGCCCGATACAAGGTGGTGCATACAACAGACTATTTTGACACATTGATCATGCAGGGGCGGTTAAATATAAATGAACAGGATTTCGGCACCCTGACATTCCATGATTCATGCTACCTTGGCCGGTGGAATAATATCTATGACTCCCCCCGGCGGATTTTAAGACAGGCAGGTGCTGGTAAAATCATTGAGCCTGAACGGTCAAAATCTAAAGGTTTTTGCTGCGGAGCCGGCGGAGCCAGAATGTTCATGGAAGAGACCATTGGTAAGAGGATTAACAATGAACGTGCACAACAGATTGCAGGATCTGGTGCCCAGACAGTTGCAACTTCCTGCCCGTTTTGTGCCACTATGCTCCATGACGGAATAATGGAAACAGATAAAGAAATACCTGTCATGGATATTGCCCAGATCATTGAAAAAGCAACAAGGTGATATAGGCAGAAAGGAGATTTCATATGGATGCCAAGGTTGTGGATTTGTTAAAATCAGCTCAAAAAGATGAAATAAGTTTAGATTTTACCAGTGCCAGGAAAAAATATGTTGAGATCCTGGATCATTTTCCCGGCTCCAGCGGGGCTGAAACAGCTCAAAAAAGGGCTTCAGCCATGGATGACCTGATTGTGGAAAAAGAGATATACCAGCGCATTGATGAAAATGCTAAAAAAGTTTTAACAGATATTGGTGTGAATATTGCCGGAAATCAGCGTTTAATGGATATACTCATGGAAGCAGATGCTGTTGATTTTGAAAGCAGTACAGCAGTTTCTCTGCCGTTGAAAAGGGATTACATTGAAAAATGCCTTGAAAGGGTTGAAAGAAGCATGCCCGGAGATCCCGGACAAAACGCCTTTGGCACTGGTGCAACTCCGCCGTTTCTGAAAAGACCTGGTGATGATGAGTTAAGACCTGCAACCAGGGAGGAGTTTGAGAAGATTGTAAACATTGTGGGTGAGAATTCCGATGTGGTGAAGATTTTTTCCTTGCCCGTGGCAACGGATAAAAGTATAACAGGGTTTGAGGTTGCAAAATGTATGGATAAGGGATTCAAGGGTTTAAAAATGACAGCTGCAAAGAGTTTTGCCGATGATGAGATACTCTTTTTAAAGGGCAGGGATGACTGGATGGACGGTACGAGCCTCATTACCTCCCTTGCACCCATGGACACCATGGTGGAACCCTTTATCAGAAGTGCAAAGGCTGGAGTAAGTCTACTTCTCCTTGATCTGACCATTGCAGGCTCTTCAGGCCCGGGCAGTCCGGAAGCACTTTTAACCCAGATCCATGCCCAGGTATTATTTATGATGGTGCTGGCCCAGACCATTAATCCAGGTGTCCCATGTATCCATGGGGGTATCCCCGGTGTTGATGAGGCAGGAGGAGACCTCTCATACAGTTCAAAGAGCCAGCCCCTGATAAATGCAGCCATGGCCAGGGTAAATCAGTGGATAACAAAATTCCCTTCTGCCCAGTCAGGCGGCAGCACAAGCATAACCGATGTAAACGACCGGGCTGTGCAGGAATCTGCCCGGAGCCGTGATACTTTAAGAAGATACGGTGTACATATACTGCGCCATGCAATGGGAGCCCTTGGCAGCCTTAATTATTTTTCCATGGAAAAGTTTATTCAGGATTGCACAATGGAGAGAAATAGTGTTGAAGCATTTGCAAAGGATCCGGAAAATAGGTTTGTTCAACCCTTATATTTCCCACCTGACAATGATGCCATGGCTGGAATACGGGAAATTGCAGAAAAGGGCAACCCTAAAAGTGCAGATCACACATTGAAAAATGTTGAGTCTTTTATGCTCTGGGAAGAGAGAATAGAAAAAACCAAGGATGGCACTCAATAAAGGATAAGTTTAAGACACATATCGGTGCTGTTCTTGTGGTTGCTGCTGCTTCTGCATGGGGTATGTCAGGTATTTTTGTCACCCTTATTCTTGAGAACTCAAACGGTACATCAGTATCCCTTGCTTTCTGGCGTGATCTTGCAGCATTTATAACTTTCTTTTTATTTACTTTTTTTACACAGCGGGAGAATTTGAAGATCAGGAAAAATGACCTTTCCTGGCTTGCTGCCATGGGGGTTTTCCTGGGAGGGTTTCATATCCTTTACAATATGAGTGTCATGTATAATGGTGCTGCTGTTACAACTGTTCTCCAGGCAGCCATGCCTGCCATTGTGACAATAACAGCCTTTTATCTGTGGAAGGAAGAGCTGACCCCTGATAAGATCGGGTCCATGGTTATTATTTTTGCAGGCACTGTCATGTCCTCGGGTATCAATATATACTCCATTGAACAGGCAGATATGGCAGGGTTGGCAGCTGGATTTGGCGTGCCGGTTTTATATGCAGGCTGGAGCCTTTGCGGTAAGAGCATGGTAACAAGATATGGGGCTTCAGCCTGCCTTACCGTAGCATTCGGAACTGCATCTGTCATACTTCTGCCCTTTCAGCCCTTTACTGCCCAGCCATTTCCCCTGAACCTTACAATTATTGTACTTTTTTGCGCGTTCATTGCCATATCCACATTCGGAGCATTTACCCTGTACCTTATGGGTATGAAATATATCCAGGCCGGCACAGCAAGTATCCTTGTAATGTCAGAGATCCTGTTTGCCGGTGTCTATGCCTGGTTTCTTCTTGGTGAAAGGGTTACAACATTCCAGGCGCTGGGTGCTATGTTTGTGATCTCAGGAGTGGTCTGGCTTTCCATCAGACAATAATTCACCCAGCAATTCCCGGTGGTTATTTTTTAAAAGTATTGATAAGGTTTTCAGCTGATAA
>CAZQJS010000042.1:0-28735 GCA_964593725.1 uncultured Desulfobacterales bacterium | reverse complement strand
CAGCTTTTCTGATTTTTTTTTCTGTTTTAACTGGCAGAAAAAGAGCAAAATAGTCAAGATTGCTGTTCCTGTTATTATCTTTTTTAAATGCAAGCTCCTGGCTTGTGATAAACTTGTTTTTATAACCCTTTTCCATGATTTCAGCCCTGAAGTCTGAGCTGGATAAAACAAGCAGGAAAAAACCTGGCGGAATCATGACCTCTCGTTTAATATCCAGGTTTATATTAAAAATCACCACTCTGCTTTCAAGGCTTTTATTATTCAGAGACCTTAAGAATTTTACAGGGTCTTTATTAAAATTTTCTGCATCTTTTTCAATATCAATTGGATATAGATCTTTATAACCGTGTAAAGCAGTATAAATATTGAGAACCTTGGCTTTAAGTCTCTGGTGTTTGATCTGGTCCATCATCTGCTCTTGCAGGTTATTTTTAAGGCTCTTAAGATCGTTTTTATCCTGGGTGAGCACATATGCCCTGCCCTTTTGAAGAGAGAAAAAATAAAAATCATTATCATTGTCAACCATAATCTTTTCATGGGTGATCAAATCATAAAAGGAAAGGTTTTTATCCTTAAAATACTTTTTATTCCATCTGATTAAGGAATTTGATTCAAGATCAAGATTAATTAAAACAAGCAATTTTTTCCCGGCAGCTTTATTATGCCGTAATAGAGCAATCCCATTACAATCATTCCCATGTATCAGTTTTAAATTTACATCATTGAAAAAGCAGGAATGGGTTCTTAAAATTTTATTAAGCCTTGCAATATGTTTAACCTGATTTTCCCTGTTTCCCCAATTTATTGAATTTAATTCATGGACATCAATTTTTTGGTCTGCAAACCATTCAACTCCATTGGCAAATCCAAACCCGCCTGAAAAAGATAAGAGAGCTGCAAGGGATGTACGCAACTTGGCATAAATTCTGGAACTAGAAGCAAGACGTAAATTATCATGGGTTTCAGCATAATTGATCAAAGTGCCATATTTAGAGGAGATATCATTGAAAGTGTGAAAATAGTTTTCAATTTCCTGTCTGGTGTAGTTCTGAAAAAGTTCAGAATATGCCCAGTTAAAATCAGCAGAATTCAAAATATCAATGGTAAGGTCCACTGATCCGCCAAGGCCCTCCAGTAAAAATACAGTGTCTGGATATTGCTGTCTTACTTTGGCTGTAATATATTTCCATGCATCCACTGGAATCATATAACCTGCATCACAGCGGAATCCATCAACTCCCCTGGAACACCAAAGAAGAAAAATATCAGCCATATACTGCCAGAGGTCGGTTTTTGAATAATCAAGTTTTGTAAGATCTGCCCAGGTGGTTCCCCAGGCCCCGGGTTGTTCAATACGTCCGGTGTCATCCCTGATAAGCCATTCAGGATGGCTTTCATGTATTATTGATCCCCAGCCTGTATGATTGATGGCTATATCAAGAATCAATAAACCCTGGAAAAAGTGGATAGTGTCCACAAGTTCCATGAATTGTTCAAGGGGAGTTGTTAAAGTATCAAATTCAACCATGCCGGGGTCAACATCTTTGAAGTTCAAAGCTGCATAGGGACTTCCAAACCTTCCCATTCTGGCATATGTTGTTGGGACCGGATGAACAGGAAGCAGATGGATTATTCTGCATCCAAGGTTAATCAGGATAAATTCAATTTTTTTTTTAAGTTCCCTGAATTTTCCGGATTGGGGAATAACAGTATAATTCTTCTTATCCAGGTCTTCTAAAATCAACGGGTCAACAACCTCATTACCGGATTTTACAAACTGCCGTACAAAAGCATTGTAAATGATATTGGAACAGCATGTACCAGCAGGTTCTAAATTAATGACTGTGTTTTCACCTCCGGGCCATACAGGTTCAGAACTGCCCTCTGGAATAAAAAAACATTTTGCCTGGAAATGTCCTGGATGGATCAACGGAAGTTCAGCAGAAAAAAGAACACTTGATTTTCTCTGCATTTCAACGTCATACCAGGCCCCATTGAGTTTTACTTCACTGTTTTCAACTTCATTTATTGTCTCTTCCCTGGATTGGAGCGCACCTCCAAGGTTTGTACGTACAAAGGCCCTGCCCTGAATTTCAAAGGAGAGTGTAAGGGTAAAGGTCATAAGATCCCCGCAAAACCGTACAAAGGCTTCCCCGGGTACTGGAGTCTGATTAACTTTAAGGGAATCTGTCATGTATTCTCCTTAAACAAGATAATGTGTACTATTTTTTCCACCCTCCAATGAGATGGAGATGAATATGAAATATTACCTGGCCCCCACCTTTTTCAACGTTAAAAACAAGTTTATACCCTGACTTGTCAACTCCTTCCTTTTTAGCCATATCCCTGGCAACAATGAATATATCTGAAATAATCTGCATATCTTCAGGGGTAAGATCATTAATACTTCTTATATGTTTTTTAGGTACTATTAACAGATGAACTGGTGCCTGGGGATTAATATCCCTGAATACAACAAAGTTTGCATCTTCATAAATAAATTCACTTGGAATCTCTTTGTTAATTATCTGGCAGAAAAGACAATCATTTGCAGCCATAGTATTCTCCTTTTTAATAGTTTTTTATTAATTTTAATAACTTTGTCATTGCAATTGCAGCTTTTTCTTTTATAAAAATATCTGTAATAGAATCAGTATAAGCTGATTTTGCAGGGTTTATTTCAATTACAGCTGCTCTTTTTTCCCTGGCAATCCCTGGGATCATATTGGCAGGAGCAACTTCCCCGGTGGTCCCTATGAGAATAAAACAATCTGCGGTTTCAGCCTCGGCAAAGGATAATTTACTTACCTTTTCAGGTATGGGTTCTCCAAAAAAAACCACATCTGGTTTTAAAACCCCTTTGCACTTATTACATAGGGGAACCGGCGCATTAAAATCCATGTTGCTGAAAGATTCATATCTTTTACACTTAAGACAGATTGCCCTTTTAAGATTGCCATGGAATTCATGGACAATGCTGCTGCCTGCATCAAAATGGAGATTATCAACATTCTGGGTTATAATACCCTTTAAAATACCAAGTTTTTCCATCTCTGCCAGGGCAAAATGGGCTTTGTTTGGTTTAACTTTGCCAAAAAGGTCATAAAATATCTCTTTAATGGCCTGCCAGGACTCCCTGGTATGGGTGTTAAAATAATTAATATCAAATGTTGAAGCGTCATATTTATTCCATAGCCCACCCTTGCCTCTGAAAGGCGGGATCCCGCTTTCAACTGAAATTCCTGCACCTGTAAAGGCAATACATCTGGAGGATGATTTTATGATTTCAGCTGCTTTTTTATACATTTGCCTTCCTGTTTTTTGACTACTGCAGTTTTATTATTTCAAAAACATTTGAAAAAAGATCAACAATCAACAATTTGTTCCTTAAAATATTCTTTTTTTTAAGAATAATTTTGATACATTCTGAGACTTGAACAGAAGCTATGAAAAATGCAGAAAATGAAAGATTGCCAAGCTTATTTTCAATTCCCTGGGAATTTTTTTTTCCTTTTTTACCATAAATAAGTTCAAATCCTTTATCTTCAGGAAAAATTACACTGACTTGTCCGGATGTTCCTGCAATTGCACCTGTAACAAGAGGAATTTTTAACTCCTTGGCCGCGCTTTCCAAAATAAAACGTGTTTTAATTGAATCAAGACAGTCAATAATTAAATCAGAGCCATTTACCAGGCTTACAGCATTATCTTCAGTTAAGAATTCATTCACACAATTGATGGAAATATTTGAATTAATTGATTTTATACGGTTTAATGCAGCAACAGCCTTTGATTCTCCAATCAGGTTTTCATTGCAGAACAGCTGTCTGTTAAGGTTGGTTACATCAAAAACATCGTTATCAATACCTTTAAGGTTACCAACACCTGTTCTTGCAAGCATTTCAAGAACTGCGCCTCCAAGTCCTCCAAGTCCTGTGACCGTAACTTTTGACCTTTGCACCATCTTTTGATCATTTTCAGTAAATGTTTTAAAATTTCTTGTGTACCTGTGAAAAACAGAATCACTTATGGTCATATATATTACCCTCCTCCAACCGGTGGAAAAATTCCAACCCTGTCGCCCTGTTTTAAGGGAGTATCATGGCTTTTTTTTATCCCGTTAATAAAAATGATTGCTGCCTGATCTTTTTTTATACCAAGTTTAAAAAGAAGTTTGTCTATGGTGATATTATCCCGGACCTGATAATTTTCAGAATTTTCCGGCAGAAATTCTGTCAGGGTTGCAAATAATTTTAAGTCAATATTAATCATTATTAATTTACTATTCAGATAAGTTCGGTTATATTCAACATTTGTACTTGGTTTATTTATGGCATAATTTGCTGATTTTTTCCAATAGTTAATTTAAAACATGGTGGAAAATGGGACAGATAAGAAAAGAGGGTATTACCCTGGATAAATTCGGTGAAAATCTTTCTGTTTTTGCAGTTAACAGAGATGATGTAAAAGATTTTGTAAAAGGACTTCCGGAAAAATGTGCTATTAATCCTGTAACACTTGAGTATGAACTGCAGATTCTGAAAATAATCAGCGTTGGCTGGGCTCTCTCATTTTACATGCCTGAATCAGACCCAGATAAAAAACCACTTACACATATTTTCTGGAATCATATCCGCGGCATCTCAAAGAATATTTCCGACTTAACAAATCTTACAACAGGGAATAAGATTGATTATTTTGAAATACTGAAAACAAGGCTTGATACCTATGTAAAAGCTTTAAGTGATAACCGGGATGCTGATACTGGAGCTGCATCCATCATAGGTCTTACCTTTGCTGAAAAATGTAATTGCAGTGATAATGCCATTGCTGTTTTGAACGGTGCAAAAATGTTTACAATAACAATTGGATCAGTTAAAGAGTATCTTAACGCAGTTGACATTGAAAAGAATCAGGAGGTTAAAAATGAAAATTAAATATCTGATACTTATGACTTTTTTATTGGTTTTTCTTACTGGATGTACTGTGGCAGGATCAAAATATGTTAAAGTCTATTATACCGGCCATGTCAGAGGTTCAGTTTCAGAGAATATTGCCATTGCATCTTTTATGGATAAACGAGGAGAAGTTCCCAGGGGATTTCTCGGCAAAAGAATTCTCAACTCAGGTTCTGAAGAAGTTTATCTTGCAAAGGATAATAATCTGTCAGGTTCAGTTACCCGTGCTTTTAAAACATGTTTGATAAAATCAGGATATATTGTGGAAAATATGGATTCTTTTGAGCTGGACAAAGGATCAATAAAAAATATAAATAAAAAATTCAAACACATTGTTACAGGAGAGATCCTGGAATTTGATTTTTTTGCAAACAAAGGTTTTGCAACAACAATGGTGCTTGACATTAAACTTGTTATCCATGTTGGTGATGTTGAATCAGGTTCAATAACAACAGTTCCTGTAAGTCTTAATCTCAAAAGAAAAGATATTAAGTTTTCAATAAAAAGAGTGGAAAATTTTATTAACCAGTCACTTTCCGAGGTAATTAACAGGGCAGTTAAGTTAAGCAGATTACAATGATCATGGCCTGTGCATGAATTTTTTACTTTTTTTTGAAAAATTCAGCTTTGAATCTTTAAATGTTTCAATTATTTCATTCAGGTTCTTAATGAGTTTTTCTTCAAAATTGATATGGCACAGCTTATCAAGGTCCAATTGCCTGAGTTTATCAATTTTTTCCTGCAAAAGACTGGTAACTTCTTCGCATAGAAGCCCTTTTAGTGTATATTCATAAAAAGTATCTGTAAATACTTCACTTTCCTGATACTTATCTTCATAAATCAATTCATACTCATACCAATGCGGGTTGTTATAATTATCAGAAAGAAAATCCAGGGTCTTTATAAGTATTTTTTCCAAAGGTTTTATATTGTGGTTATTGATTTTTCTTTTTAATTTTCTGATTTTCAATGTAAGGTTGTGATCTCTGTGATAAACTTCAAGGTCTTCAAGCAGGGAAAAATTTTCCATAAGCTCTATTTTGTCATAAAGATTTGCACTGTATACAGATTGAGCATAATTATCAATCTGGTTTGTAACTTTGGCAATATAATTATTTTTATAAGCCCTTAAATAATTCAAAAAATTAAGGCTTGTAATGTATCTGTTTTTAAGTTTATCAGCCAGGGTTTCAAGTTTTAACAAGGTAATGCCTATCTGCTCAAGATCACCCTGTTTTAAAATTTTTTCAACTTTTTCTATTAAATTTTCAAAAACTTCACGATCTTCATCCTGGAAAACAGACACAATATCTGCCCTGGCCCTTAATTCACCTATGGAACTTTTAAGTTTTGCCTCCAGGATACCAAGCCGTCTTAAATCGTCTCTGTATCTGATTATATTTGAAGCACTGAGCAACACCTCACACTGTTCAGTTATATAATATCTATCACCGCAATTTATGGCATGCCTTGCACTTTTTAATAAGATATCATTCATTGTTGATGCAGAAAGGTAAATATCTGGAATCTGTTTTTTTTTAATCTCTTTTTCCGAAAGGATTTTATTATGAAGTTTTATTAATAATCTGAACAGTGAAAGGGATTTTAAAACATTATCGCCCTTAACAGGTTCACCATGGGATATTTTTTTAAGGCTTTTGTTCAGCACATTATAGGCATTAAGATTATGCAATGCATTTCCGCGTTCAAGGGATGCCCGGCAAAGCATTGTCAATTTTTCCATGTCCTTGTGCATTTCAAACATTTGATCCATGGTATATTATATCCGCGAATAAATTGTGAAGTTCTGTTTGTAATATTTTTCTATGATACTATATTAATAGATACCTAGGCAAGGGCGAAATTCTGAATAATAGTTTTAGCCTGGATTACTGCCCTGGAAATATTCTTTCTTTTACTCCCAAGGGTTATTTTAACACTGTTGTCATTTATGTATTTCATATTCAGTCCAAGTTTTATGATTTTCTCTCTAATCAGGGAAATATCCTTCCAAAAGGATTGTGAAAATATCAAAGTTAAATAATTACAGGTAAGATCAATGCGTTCAATACCGGCTTTGATACAAAGTACCCTGAGCATGATTTTCAATAACATATTTTCTGCATCTTTGGGTAGTTTTCCAAAACGATCCTTAAGCTCTGATTTAATTTTGAGGATTTGGGATAACCGTTTAATTCTGGCAAGTCTTCTGTAGATGGTAAGGCGCAGCTCAATGGAGTTAATATAATCTTCCGGCAGATATGCTGAAAGAGATATATTAATTTCCGGTTCAAGGTTTTCTGTAATTTCTTCTCCTTTTAAATCCTTAACAGCATGGTCAAGGAGCTTTAGAAACATATCATAACCAACCTTTGCAATGTGTCCGGACTGGGATGCACCCAGAGCACTTCCGGCCCCTCTGATCTGAAGATCCTTCATGGCAATTTGAAAGCCTGACCCAAGGTCCCTGTGTTCCATCAGAGCTGCAAGCCTTTTTTTCCCATCCCGGGTCATTGTGGATTGGTCCGGAATAAACAGATATGCATATGCCTGTTCTTCACTGCGCCCTATTCTGCCCCTTAACTGATAGATCTGTGCTAAACCGAACCTGTCTGCTTTGTCAATAATCATTGTATTGGCAGATGGGATATCAAGGCCTGATTCTATTATGGTGGTACTCACTAGGACATCTGTTCTGTGATTTACAAATTTATACATAACTTTTTCAAGTATATTTTCAGAAAGCCTTCCATGGGCAATCTCAATCCTTGCTTCAGGAACAAGTTTCTTGATGTTCTCAGCGGTTTTACCAATGGATTTAATATTGTTATGAACATAAAAAACCTGTCCATTCCTTGCAATTTCTTTTCTGACAGCCTGTGCAACTATTGTATTATCATATTGGCAGATATATGAAATAATAGGCCTTCTGTCCTCTGGAGGAGTTGAAATAACACTTATATCTCTCATGCCGGTTAACGAGAGATGCAGGGTCCTTGGGATTGGTGTTGCTGTCAGAGCAAGCACATCCACACTTTTACGTTTCTGTTTTAATCTCTCTTTATGTTTGACACCAAAACGCTGTTCCTCATCAATTATAAGTAATCCAAGGGATTTAAACACTATATCTTTCTGTAAAAGCCTGTGGGTACCAATAATTATATCAACTTTTCCTTCTGCAGTCTCTTTTATGATTGTATTCTGCTCTTTTCTGCTCTTGAATCTTGAAAGACTTTTAATCACAACAGGATAGAGCTTAAACCTTTCCTTAAAACTTGCAAGATGCTGTTCTGCAAGTATGGTGGTGGGCACTACAAACGCCACCTGCTTTCCATCATTAACAGCTTTATATGCTGCCCTCATGGCAACTTCGGTCTTTCCGTATCCAACATCCCCGCATATCAGCCTGTCCATGGGTTTTTCTTCTTCCATGTCTAAAATCACATCATCAATGGCCTGCTGCTGGTCAGATGTCTCTTCATAGGGAAAGGAAGACTCAAACTCTTCAAAAGATTTATCAGGCCTGCTAAAAGCATACCCCTTAAGAATCCTTCTCTGGGCATACAGGTTCAGCAGTTCACCTGCAAGTTTTTCAACTTCTTCTTTTGCCTTTGCTTTGGATTTCTCCCAGGTTTTACCGCCGATTTTGTCAAGTACAGGAACATAACCGTCAATACCAATGTATTTTTCAATCATTTCCATCCTGTCAACAGGAACATAGAGTTTATCATCATTCTGGTACACAATTAAAATAAAATCAGCCTGGACACCTTCAACTTTTATTGTTGATAAACCCATGTAACGGCCAATACCATGTATTTGATGGACAACAATGTCATCTTTTTTCAACTCCTCAGGGGTGATAAATTGAGATTTGATATCCTTTCTGGATCGTCTTTTTTTCCGACGTTTTTCAGGGCCAAAGATCTCTTTTTCCGTAATAAATGCAATTTTACTGTTATTATGGATAAAACCGGTTTCAATGAAGCCCTTTACAATGAAGACCCCTGGATAAAAATTATTTTCAATGGAGAATTGATCAATAAATTCTGGTTCAATCCCGTAGGGCTTAAATAGTTTAGTGACTTTTTTCACGCCTGTATCATTCAAACATACAATGATTGTTGTGATTCTGTTTTCAAGGTTTTGTTCAATTCTTGTGATTAAAGGTTTAAAAGGGTATTCCTGATCAATATTCTCCTTAAGATTCAAGGTAAGATTATGATTATAAAATAAGATCTCTTTATTAATATTTATATAATCACTTTTATATTTTTTTTCATATATTTCAAGTTCTTTAAAAATCAGAGGATTTTTTCCAAGGATTTTTGAAAAAACTTCATCAAACTCTAGGTATATGGAGAAAGGTTCAACACAGAGCCTGTTCCGGGATATTGCATTTTCAAAACTCAACTTAAGTTTTTGTTTAAAATCAAGGGCAGCATGCTTTAGCTCTTCAGGTGAATCAAGTATAAACTTTGCATTTTCACTGATATAATCAAACAGGGAAGCAGGTTCCCTATAAACAATGGATAATAAACCTTCAATTCCATCAAATCTTTTATTTTCTCTGATCTGGGAAACATATTCCTGAATAATTGTTTTTTTTAAATGTGACTTCTTTGCAGCTTTGCGCAAACGTCCAAGAACGTATACAATTGAATCGTCATCAATAATTGATTCATTGGCAGGTATAACAATATATTCCTCAAGTTCTTTTATCCCCCTCTGGCTTATTGGAGAAAAAGACCTTAAGGATTCAACCATGTCTCCGAAAAATTCAATTCTTGCAGGAGCTGCACAGTATGCTGAGAAAATATCAATGATGCCGCCCCTGACAGCATAATCGCCAGTTTCTTCAACCAAAGAAGTCCGTCTGTAGCCAATTTCCTCAATTTTTTTTATAAAATCATCTCTTGCAATTTCATCGCCATTAATAATAAGTTCACATGAGTTTGAAAGATTCTGTTTTGGGATAACTTTCTGTAAAAAAGTCTCCATGCAGGTTACAAAGAGATAATTGTTTTCATTATTTGTTAATAACCTGTATAAAGCTCTGGTTCTGGCAGCAGCAGTTTGTGTATGAAAGGAGAGAGCATTAAAAGGCAGTATATTATAGGGAGGTAAATAGATTATTCTTTCTTCAAATTCAGGATAAAAGAAATTAAAATCATCTAAAAAAGATAAGACTCTTTTGTTATCTGGAAAAATCAACACTACAGGCACCAGGGAATTTTCCATGAGATTTGCAGTAATATATGCAGGAACAGGGTTTGTTACTCCTGTTATAGTAAGGCTTGTCTCCCTTACAGATAAAAAATCGGAAAAATTTTCAAGCATTATGATTCTTATTAATTTACTGGATAATATTTTGGATTCCAGCACATTCCTTCAATTATTACATGTAATCGCTCAATATCGTTTCTATGCTTGAATTCAGAAAAAACAGAATCATCCCTGCAAACCCCACCTTTTATTGCTTCAGCTCCAACATTTTTTGCAACTTTTACTGAAACATCACGTAAGTCTTCAAGTGAAGGACAGAGGATACCGTCTTTAATCTCATCTTCTTTTATATATTCTGCAACTGCATGGGCGCTTGCAGAAAAGAATGACGGGAGCACCTCCCTTGCACCCGAGGCAATAATACCAAGACCTACACCTGGAAAAATAAATGCATTGTTCATCTGGCCTATTCTGTATTGTTTACCATTGTGTTCAACCGGGTCAAAGGGGCTGCCGGTTGCTGTAAGGGCTCTGCCATTAGTCCATTTATATATATCCCGGGGCAGAGCTTCAGCCTTTGAAGTAGGATTGCTCAGGGGCAGAATAACAGGTTGTTTACTGTTTTTTAAAACAGCCTGAACAATCTCTTTTGTAAAACATCCTGCCTGGCCTGATGTACCGAGCAGAACAGTAATTTTTTCATTAATTATTGTGTTTAACAGGTTATTGTCTTCAGGATTTTTCAACCACTTAAGGTCTTGTATGTCCCTTGCAAATTTCTCTTTATATTTTTCAAGCTTTCTGTCGGTTGTAACTATGCCTCTGGAATCAAGGGTGAATATTCTCTGGCTTGCCTGTTCAAAGGAAAGACCCTGGGACAAAAGTTCAGTATGTATCTGTTCTGCAATACCGATTCCTCCGGCACCTGCTCCATGGACAAGGAAAATCTGATCTTTGATACTCTCTTTTTTAACTTTCATGGCTGCAAGGATGCCGGCAAGGGCAATGGAACCTGTTCCCTGCACATCATCATTAAAGGAGATAAGGTCATGGAGATATGCATCCCGTATGGTAAAAGCATTCTGTTTTGAAAAATCCTCCCATTGACAGAGGGCATTGGGAAAGACTTTTTTAAATGCCTTGGAAAATTTTTCAATAAATATTAAATAATCATCATTTTTAAGTCTCTCATGTTTGTAGCCAAGATAATTGGGATCCTTTAACAGTGTAAGGTTATCCGTACCCACATCCAGAGAGATGGGAAGACAGTGCCATGGTGCAATGCCTGCACCCTGGGTATAGAGCATTAGTTTCCCAAGACAGATTGCAATCCCGCCTGCTCCCTGGTCGCCAATACCGAGGATACCCTGATTATCTGTTACAACTGCAACTCTTATTTCATTGTCAGAGTAATTATTTAAAATCTCTTCGGTTTTATCAATATTCCCAGGGTGGAGATGTATTCCATTGGCCCCGCGAAACATGGAAGAATACTGCTGGCATGCAAGCCCCACAGTCGGAGTATAAATTATACTCAAAAATCTTGGAATATTTGTTGCAATGACAGCATGTGCAAGGACAACATTTCTATCAAAAAGTCCTCTTATATAGATGAACCTCTCTATATCATTATTTTTATTGTTTATAATATCAAGGGATGATTTGACCTGCTCTTCCAGGGTTTTTACCCTTGGAGGTAAATAACCATCGAGCTTGAGTATATCCCTTTCATTATCTGTAAATGAAGTTCCTTTGCTGATAAAATTATACCTTAAAATATCCGGGCCTTTAATGTGATAATCAATGCCGACTGTATCTCCAAAGTTGCCATAATTAAAATCATAATTTTTATTTTTCATCTGGTAATCTTCCTTAAATAATCAATTTAAAACAGGGGATAACTTATAACATAGATTCAGTTTCAAACAGAGATTTTTTTTTATTTAATACATAATTTAAGATACCTCTGTTTTGATAGTAAATAAGTTCCATCTCAGTATCAAGGCGGGATCTTGTTTCAAATATGATTGTATTACCATCGGCTTTTAATGCATGAACCTTTAGAATAGAGGCAGGTTTCATCTCAGACAGGCCATAAATTGTATACTTTTCCATTCCAGTAAGGTTAAGTGTGGAACAATTCTGGCCATTGAGAAAAACAAGGGGCAAGACTCCCATTCCAATGAGGTTGCTTCTATGAATTCTTTCAAATGAACTTGTAATAACAGCTTTAACTCCAAGCAGGAATGTTCCTTTGGCAGCCCAATCCCTGGATGACCCTGTTCCATATTCACTTCCGCCAAGAACAATAAGATCAGTCAGCTCTTTTGAATATTCCATGGCTGCATCATATACTGGTTTTTCTGTTTTTTCAGGGAATTTAATGGTAAATCCACCGGTTTTATTGACAAGTAAGTTTTTTATACGGATATTTGCAAATGTTCCTCTCATCATGACTTCATGGTTGCCCCGCCTTGACCCGTAGGTGTTAAAATCGTCTGGTCTGACTTTATTTTCAGTCAGATATTTTCCTGCAGGTGTGTCCGCAGGAATCTCGCCAGCAGGTGAAATGTGATCAGTTGTAATTGAATCACCAAGCAGTAAAAGTGCATTTGCGTTTTCAATGGGTTTAACATGATTCTGCTGTCCGGATGTAGAATCGGTCTGGTTTTTAAAAAAGGGCGGTTTTTTTATATATAATGATTTGTCATCCCAGTTAAAGGTACTTCTGTTTTTACATTTTAATGAGTTCCATAATTCATCACCGGAAAAAATTTCAGAGTATATGTTTTTAAACAGTTCAGGTTTAACATATTTTGATACATACTCCTTTATCTGAACTGTATCAGGCCATAAATCCCTGAAATATACTGGAAGATTATCTCTGTTCATTCCAATGGGTTCTGATTCAAGATCGATATTGATTCTCCCTGCCAGGGCAAAGATTACCACAAGGGCTGGTGACATTAAATAATTGCTTTTAATTAACTGATGGATTCTGGCTTCGAAATTTCTATTTCCTGAAAGTACTGCAACAGTGTTTACATCATTGGTTTTCAACTGATCTTCAATGTCTGAATCAATTCTGCCGCTGTTTCCAATACAGGTCATACATCCGAACCCGGTATTGTTAAAGCCCAGTTGATTTAAGTATTCAATAAGACCTGAATTTTCAAGATAGGCCATAACAACTTTTGACCCGGGTGAAAGGGATGTTTTTACATATTCCGGGACTTTTAGTCCTTTTTTCAGGGCATTCCTGGCCACAAGCCCTGCCCCCATCATTGTTTCGGGATTTGATGTGTTTGTGCAGGAAGTAATTGCTGCAATCAATACCTGGCCATTAAAGATTTTATCTTTTTGGATTTCAGAATAATTTTGAAATTTGGTTTTAATATCTTTTAATAAAATTCTCTGGTTTGGTTTTGAAGGTCCTGCAACGGACAGTTCAACGGAAGAAAGATCGATTTTGATAATTCTGCTGAAGGCGATCTTCTGATTATCTGCATATTTATTTTCATTGAAAAGATAACATTGCCTGGTATAGTTTTCAACCAGATCGCCAAGTTCTTTTCTATGGGTCTGTTTAAGATATGATATTGTATTTGAATCAACAGGGAAAAAAGCTGCGGTTGCACCATATTCCGGTGACATATTGGAAATAGTTGCCCGGTCTGTAAGGGAGAGTTGTTTAACACCTTCTCCTGTAAACTCAACAATTTTTTCAACAACATTTTCTTTTCTTAATTTTTCCGTAACTGCAAGAACAATGTCAGTGGCAGTAATATTTTCAGGAACATTTCCTGTTAGTTGTACACCGATAATTTCAGGCAGTTTCATGTAATAAGGTTCGCCGAGCATAACTGCTTCTGCTTCGATCCCCCCTACTCCCCAGCCAAGGACACCCAGACTGTTAATCATAGTTGTATGGGAATCCGTACCAATCACAGTATCGGGAAACAGAGACTGAAAATCACCTTGTTTTGTGCAGACGACACTTGCAAGGTATTCCAGGTTTACCTGATGGCAGATACCAGATCCAGGAGGAACTACCCTGAAATTTTTAAAACTTCCTGCTGCCCATTTCAGAAGACTGTACCTCTCCGTGTTCCTCTGGTACTCTTTTATTACATTTAGTCTATATGATTTGTCAGATTTACAATGGTCAACCTGGACTGAATGGTCAATGACAAGATCAACTTTAATTGAAGGGTTGATATTCTCAGGTTCAAACCCGGCTTCTGCAACGGCATCACGCATGGCTGCAAGATCCACAATGGCAGGAACCCCGGTAAAATCCTGCATAAGTATCCTGGCAGGAAAAAATGGTATCAGGTTTATTGAATCATAATTCTTATTACAGTAAAAATCGATAAAACTTTTAATGTTATCTTTTTTAACATATGAAGTATCAAGGTTTCTAACCAGGTTTTCAAGAATTACCCTGGCTGAAAAGGGGATATTATTAATATTAATTTTTTCTATTTCCTGAAGTTTTTGAAAATCAACCACCTTGTAATCATTGTTTCCAATTTTAGCGGTTTTGATGAAACTTTTATAACCCATTATAATATCTCCCTGATAATGAAATTAAACATAAAGGAATAAATAAATTACAGAACAGATTAAGCTTAAATCATATATCTTAATTTAATATATTCTGACAATCAGTTTTAGGACTTTTGTAATAAAAAACCCGGGAAATATAAAAAGAAAATTTCCCGGGTGCCTTTTATTCTGGCTATTGGTTCTCTTTTCTGAGATCTTTACGCAGTATTTTCCCAACATTTGATTTGGGAAGCTCTTTTCTGAATTCCACTTCTACGGGAAGCTTATATTTTGCAATATGCTCAGCACAGAATGCAATCATCTCTTCAGGTGTTGAAGTTTCTCCCTCTTTTAAAACTATAAATGCCTTGACAGCCTCACCCCGTTTCTTATGGGGAATTCCTATACAGCAGGCTTCAAGGACTTTTGGGTGTGTGTATAGAACTTCATCAATATCCCTTGGATATACATTATATCCACCTGACAAAATCATGTCTTTAATTCTGTCAACAATGTAAAAATATCCCTGTTCATCCATTTTTGCAATATCACCTGTACAGAGCCAGTTATCTTCTGTCAGAGTTTTTTTAGTCTCATCGGGCTTGTTTAAATATCCCTTCATAACCTGAGGGCCGCGAATCAGCAGTTCACCTGCTTCACCTGTATTCATTAAAACACCAGGATCTTTTATATCCACAATCTTACATTCTGTTTCAGGAATTGGAAGTCCGATACTGCCGGGTTTTCTTTTACCATTAAAAGGATTAATATGTGTTACAGGTGAAGACTCTGTTAAACCGAATCCTTCAACAATAATAGATCCTGTAATTTCCTGGAAAGTATTAATAACTTCCAGGGGAAGTGGTGCACTTCCGGAAAAACAACCCTTTAAACTTGTTAAGTCTTTGTTTTTAATATCAGGATGGTCCAATATACCAATATACATTGTCGGCACAAGTGGTGCAAATGATACCCTGAATTTTTCAATGGATTCAAGGAGTGGATCTGGTTGAGGTTTTGGGACAAGTACATTGGTCCATCCCATGAAAATTGCAAAATTCATGGAAACCGACATGCCAAATACATGAAAAAAAGGAAGTGCGCCAAGCATAATTTCACCTCCCTTGTCAAAGGCTGGAAACCATGATTCAATCTGCTGTGTCTGACAGCTTATGTTTCCATGGGTCAACATTACACCTTTGGATACTCCAGTTGTTCCGCCTGTATACTGATACATGGCAATATCGTCAAAAGTAAGGGGCTCCTGGGTATAATCAGGAGAGTTTTTTGCAAGTAAGTCCTTGAACCTGTATAAATCTTTGGCAGGTGTTACATCAGCAGCAAGTTTTTTCTTTTTAGCCACAAGTGGAAACAGAAGTCCTTTAAAAAAAGGAAGATAATCGCCGATTGACGTATATATAATCTGTTTTATTTTTGTTTTTTTCCTTAAATCAACCATCCGGTTGCCAAGCAGATCAAGGGTTATCAAAAGCTTTGCACCAGAATCATTAAACTGATGTTCCAGCTCAACATCGGTGTATAAAGGGTTATTCATTACAACGATACCACCTAATCTTAAAATCGCATAGTATGCAATCACACAAGGGATTACATTGGGAAGCAGGATTGCAACGCTGTCTTTCTTTTTAATTCCAAAATTTTTAAGCACAGATGTAAATATGGCAACTTTTTCATTTAATTCTTTAAAGGTAAGAGAATAACCCTGGAAAATTAAAGCAGGTTTATCGGGAAATTTTTCAGCGGTCTGTTGAAGGTACTGGGGTACCAGTATCTCTTCAAATTCTATGTTTGTACCAACGGTTTTTTCATAAAATTCCAACCATGTTTTTTTTGAGTATTCATCGTTGTTTGCCATAAAAGATCCTTTTTTTTTATTCAGAATAAGTAAATAATATTACATTATATATAAACAGATAGTTAAAACCTGTACCACTTGTCAAGATAAAAATTTAATTTGTATTAATTATCTAAAACATCCCGTATGATTTTTGACAAATCGTTCAATTTATATGGTTTGTCAAGAAATGCCCGGGCACCTATTTCAGATAATATTTTTTTCTCACCTTCTATGGGATGCCCGCTTGAAATAATCACCCTTGCTTCCGGATTTATTTTTAATATTTTTTTCAAACAATTTTTCCCGCCCATTCCCGGCATGTTTATATCAAGAATGATCAAGTCGATTGTATCCTTTTTTTTCAAATAGAGTTCAATTGCCTGTTCACCGCTCAAAACAGTGAAGAGCCGATAGCCGGATCTTTGAAGTGCCTGGAATATAAAATTTAATATGGAAAACTCATCATCAATAATAAGTATGCTCTCCCTGCCCGAGGTCAGTTTAAAAGATTTTTCCATAACATTATCAATGGCATCTGTATCGCTCTTTTCAAGAGCAGGCAGATAGATGGAAAAAGTAGTTCCTGATCCAATTGTACTATTGCATGTGATATACCCCCCATGTTTTTTAATAATGCCGTAAACCGAAGCTAAACCCAATCCTGTACCCTTGCCTGTCTCTTTTGTTGTAAAAAAAGGTTCAAATATATGTTTTAAGGTTTCCTTATCAATACCATGACCATTGTCGATTATATCAACCTGGATATATTTTCCTGGTAAAACAAGCAGTTGATTCTGAATTATCTTTTTTTTAAAAAATTTATTGGAAGTTTTAATGGTTATAATTCCGCCCAGGGGCATAGAGTCAGAAGCATTGGTTCCAAGGTTTAAAAAGACCTGTTCAATCTGTACAGCATCTCCAGTCACAAACCACAGATCAGGATCAAGGTCAAGCTCGATCTCAGTCATCTTGGGAAGAGTCCTTGCAAGCAGGCTCTTTGCATTCAGGATTTCATTATTAATATGCAGTATTTTCTTTTCTGTTTCTGCCTTTCGGCTGAAGAAAAGGAGTTTTTTAATTAAATGCCCTGCATGTTCAACAGATTGATCAATGGCAGACAGATTAAAGTAATCAGGATCATTGGTATCCCTTTCAAGGAGCATAATTTCTGTAAACCCGGAAATAGCCTGGAGAATATTGTTAAAGTCATGGGCAATTCCACCGGCAAGGGTGCCGATTGCTTCCATTTTCTGTGCCTGTCTTAATTGTTCTTCAAGTCTGATTTTTTCCTTTTCAGTCTCTTTTCTTTTAGTTATATCAGCTGCTATAACTCTGTATTCAAATATATCTTTCTTTCTGTCTACAATGGCTTCAATTGAAATACTCACCCATAAACTGTAATATTGTTTATGCCTGACTTTTATTTCATAATCCTTTATTAGATTATTATCCTTTAACAGGCTGTACAGATCATCAAGTATATTCTGGTACTCTTTCCTATCATAAAAAAGGTCTGATATCATTTTACCTATCATCTCCTCTTTTGAATAGTTAAGAAGGTTTTCCGCGGTTTTATTACATTTTACAACCCGTCCTTTTTTATCAATGGTTAAATATGCATTGGGTGCATTTTCATATAAGTCCCTGTAAAGTTTTTCCCTTTCCATGAGCTCGTAAGATATATGCCTGAGCTGTTTTTCTTTTCTCCATAAAAGCTCACGGCCCCTTTTGCCTTTAAGTTCGCTTAAATATTTCAAGGATGCAGACTCAACAAGATCAATTAAAACATCAAGTCTGTTACAGATCTCTTTTTCATATTTAAAGGCAGTACCGTTAAATTGTAATATTGTTTCATTACCGGTATTTATTACAAGAATACCATATGAGGGAAGATAGATAAAAATACAATTTTTAGCACGGAAATGTTTGACAATCTTTAAATCAATTTTTATTTTTTCATTGGATTTCTCAATATCAATGCCATTGTATACATAAAAGGGCAGTTCCATGTATTCATCATCTCTATCATAGATATCTTTAGAAATCTCGGGTACAACAATTACGCTTATGCCCTTTCTATAGTATTCTGAACAGGTCCTCAGAACATAGGCAATGATTCCATCATTATCAATTTTATTCTGATCTTTATCATACTTATAAAAGTAGACAGGGGAGAGCTTTTTTAAACAAACTATATATTTACCAAAATATTTTAATAAGAAACCTCTTATACCTTTTCCATAGAGTTTATCCATAACTCCCCTGTCCCATTGTTCAGTGGGAAGAAATGCAAAGCCTGTATAATCGGTTCCTTTTAAGATACCAGTTTGTTCTGCTTCAAAAAGCTCAAGGGAAATTTTCAGGATTTTTGTCAATGGATTGTTATGATTTACAAATCCGGTTTCATTTTTCTTAATTATCTTGTTATCATTAAACATAAATTACCAATGACTGTTTGATAAAATAGTATCAGCCAAGCAGTCTTGACCGCCGTGAACTCCTTGGAGAAACAGTGCGCCCTATTATCCAGCCAAGAAAAATCACCCCTGCTCCGGATAGAAACCATTTGATCATACCTATTTTAAGGATTGATCTGTTTTTAAGTTCAAGGGAATCAATTTTTTCTATACACTCTTTATTAACTGCCTTAAGTTTTTCATTTTCTTTGCTTATTAAAACGACATTATTTGATTGTTCAAGAAGATCATTGTATTTTTTATTAACAGTCACATATTTGTTTTTATAATCATTGAGCTGAGTGGTAATCTGATTTAAAACATCAGTTGTTTTATTCTTTTCCAGAGTTAATCTTGAAAGTTTTTCATCAAGGTTCCCTTTAAGCTTAGTAATTTGCTCCTTTAACTGGTTATTTCTGATGTTAAGTTTTTCAATCTTTCTATTGAGTATTCTGATTATTACAGGATCCGGTGTTTTAAAAGTTAAATATTGGGTCTTAACCCAGCCTGTTATGCCATTTTTAAGCTTTACTTCTGAGAAGCTGTCTTTTTCCCTGAGGATTTCAACCCGTTCATTGCTCTCTATGGTTTTAAACACCTTTGATGTACGGGACGGTCCTTCTCTGACAGTGAGAATTAAAACATCCGAGACATAGGCAATTTTGTTTTTTTCAGCATAAAGTATGGTTGAAAAGGTTAATATATAAAGCGTAACAATTAAAAATGAAATAAATCTGTTCATCTTTCTATCATCCCTGTTCCTGTTCAATATTCTGCAATTCACATTATAATGTTTTCAATATCAGTAAACTTTTAATTAATCAACAGTTTAAACCTTTAAAGGATAAAACCCTTGCAATAAATCAGGACAAAGTGTAACTAATTACCAGGCTGAACATTGACAGGTATAAATATTGAAAAAATAATAAAGAATTTTATAGTGGAGCAGGACAATGAGCCTTCATCACAATCATAATCATGAACATAGTCATGATCATAATGACAAATCCAAAAAACTTTCGTTAAACGAAAAATTACCTTCCCTTTTAAACCACTGGATAGATCATAATGTAAGCCATAAAGCCAGCTATCTTTCATGGGCAGAAAAAGCTGAAAATGAAAATCTGGAAACTTTAGTTTCATGCCTTAAAGAGGTGGCCGGGCTTTCAGATAAAATAAATATAAAGCTTAAAAAAGCACTGGATTCCCTAACCCGGGATTAATACCTGTTTTATTTTTTCCATTGCCCAGTCGATCTCTTCTCTGGTTATTACAAGGGGAGGAGCAAATCTGATAACATGATCATGGGTCTCCTTGCAAAGGATTCCAAGCTCCATGAGTTTTTCACAGAAGGGCCTTGCGCCACCAAGTTCATGTTTCAACTCAACCCCGATAAGAAGCCCTTTGCCCCTGATCTCTGAAACATGGGGGCTTTTTAAATTATTTAGTTCTTTTTTAAAATAGCTGCCAAGTACCCTTGAGTTTTCAATCATATTCTCTTCCACTAAAACCTTGATGGCTTCCCGTGCAACAGCACAGGCAAGTGGGTTACCGCCAAATGTACTGCCATGCTCACCAGGCATGAAAACACCAAGGACTTCCTTGTTGGAAAGAACTGCTGAAACAGGATAACAGCCTCCTGAAAGGGCTTTTCCAATTAAAGTCACATCAGCTTCGATATTTTCATGTTCCTCTGCAAGGATTTTACCTGTTCTTCCAAGGCCTGTCTGTATCTCATCCAGAATCAGACATATATTATTTTCCGTACATATTTTTCTTACCTGTTTTAAATATCCTTCAGGGGGAACAATCACACCTGCTTCACCCTGAATAGGTTCAACCATAAATGCAACTGTATTTTTACAGATTGCCTTTTCAAGTGCCCCTGCATCACCAAATGGAATGGGTAAAAAACCAGGTGTAAACGGACCAAATCCATCCTTATACTGCTGTTCAGTGCTGAATCCAACTATGGTCAGGGTGCGGCCGTGAAAATTATTCTCACAGACAATTATTTCAGCTTTGTCCTTTTCAACACCTTTTACTTTATAACCCCATTTCCTGACGGCTTTTATCACGGTTTCAACTGCTTCTGCACCACTGTTCATAGGCAGTACTGAATGGGACCTTGTAAGTTCACAGATCTCTTTATAAAAAAAAGCTAGCTGTTCATTTCTAAATGCCCTGGAAGTAATGCATAGTTTTTCTGCCTGTTCTTTTAGTTTTTTAACAATTCGTTTATGGCAGTGCCCTTGATTCACAGCAGAATATGATGAAAGGCAGTCTAAATATTTATTGCCTTCAACATCCCATACCCAGACACCTTCTCCCCTGGTCAGAACAACATCAAGCGGCTTATAATTCTTTGCTCCGTATCTGTTTTCAATCTCTATAAATTCTTCAGTTTTCATAAATATCTCCGATTTAAATATTTTTCAGCTGATTCTTTTTTTTGAAAAAAGTTGTGAAACAAGTATTCCGGTTAAAATCAATACACAACCCATAAAACCCCGGCCTGAAATCATTTCGCCCAGAAGCACCCAGCCTGCAAGTGCTGCAAAAACAGATTCAAAGCTCATTATTATGGAGGCATGGGCAGGATGACTTTTTTTCTGACCGTAAATCTGTAAAGAGTATGCAATTGCAGAAGAGAATACACCACCATAAAATATCGGGATTGCAGCATCAATTATTCCTTTCATATTAACATCTTCCACAATAAAAGCAATAATAAGGCTTAAACCAGAACAGATAATGCTTTGAATAAAGGATAGTGTTATGGCTTTATATCTGTTCGCAAAATTTGCAATTACCAGAACATGGCCTGCAAAACAAAACGAACAGATTAAAATCAGTAAATCTCCGAAACTTATGGTAAACTTTGCAGTGACACTGAGCAGATACATGCCCAATGCTGCAAGAAGCGCTCCTGCCCAGGTACTAATTGTTGTTTGATGCAGTTTAAAAATATAACCGATTATTGGAACAATAACAACATATAGACCTGTTATAAAACCGGCTTTGCCGGCTGTTGTATAAACCAGGCCTGCCTGCTGGAAAGAAATGCCGGCAAATAAAAACAAACTTGATACGATACCAAATTTTATCAGCCCTGCTCTATCTTTTTTTTTAAAATTATTATCTTGCTTCCTTTGATCCTGTTTTTGAAACAGCAAAAAAGGCAAAAGGGTCAGGCTTGCAAGGAAAAACCGCAATCCATTAAAGGTAAAAGGTCCGACATGTTCCATTCCGGATCTTTGTGCTGCAAATGCAATACCCCAGATAAAAGCAACAAGTAATAAAATTAAATCTGATTTTAAAGTTTCAACTTTCATGGTATTAATCTTTTAATAATAATTATCAAGAAAAGAGTTGTTGTATATTTACCTTGTATATAAGTCAAGAAGATAATTAAAACCATGGAAAATAACCTTATAAATAACAGTTTAGATCCTGAATTAACAGCAGGTCAGAAACTAATGGTTGGATTTGAGGGCACTAAGCTTAATTCTGATTTAAAATATTTAATTTCTGAACTTAAAATAGGCGGGATCGTACTTTTTTCACAAAATATCCAATCACCGGGTCAGTTAAAAACACTTTTAAAGGATATAATTGAGTATGCTGAATTAAAAAAGCTTCCAAAGCTATTTATCGCCATTGACCAGGAAGGTGGTGAGGTTGCAAGACTAAAAAAGCCGTTTGCCATATTTAAGGGAAACCCTTTTATCAGAAGCATACAAGATGCCCATTCCCATGCTGAAATGCAGTCAGTTCAGTTAAAAGATCTTAATATTAATATGAATTTTGCCCCTGTCCTGGATGTTGTTCCTGAAAATTTTAAAAGCGTTATGGCAAAAAGAGCTCTGCCCGGTTCTGCTGAACAGGTTGCTCAATTAGGCTGCCATATTATAAATAAAATGCAGGAATGCAATATAATGGCAGTTGCAAAACATTTTCCCGGCATAGGAAGGACTGATATTGATTCTCATTTTGAACTTCCCATTGTTAAAAGGGATATTAAAGAACTTTTTTCCGAAGAGCTTATACCCTTTAAAAAAGCTGTCAGAGCAGGAGTTTCAGGCATCATGCTCTCCCATATTTTATATCCTGAAATTGATGATAAATGGCAGGCAAGTTTATCTGTTAAAATAGCAAAGCAACTTTTAAGGAATAATTTAAATTATAAGGGCCTCATCATTACAGATGATCTGGATATGAAGGCGGTTCAACACGACATTAAAACCTCGGCTGAACAGATCATGAAAGCAGGCATTGATATAGTATTGATTTGCCATAAGGGGCCTGCTATTGAAGATATGTTCAAAGAATTTAAAACTTTGATTAAAAAGGATAGAGAGTATGAATACTTAAGCAATGAGAGCTTTAAAAGAATACTTTATATGAAACATAGATTTCTTGACCAGCAAAAGTTCCGGCACCTTTAATTTTTTATACCTGTTGAACCTGCCTTGTTCCTTGAAAAAACATCATCATCAAATCTTGAAAAATTTTTTTCCTTTACCATACTGTAACCCCGTGCTGCTATCATGGCAGCATTATCACCGCACAGAGATTTGGGCGGAACAAAAACATTAATACTGTATTTTGCAGCTTCCCTGGATAATTTTTCATAAAAAGTATGATTTGCTGCGACTCCGCCTGTTATGGCTATATCTGAACACCTGGTTTTCAAACATGCTTTAATGAGTTTATGGATTAACACATCAATAACTGCTTCTTGAAAACCTGCTGCAATATCAGGTTTTAATGATTGCAATTTTTCTTTATTGCTGTTTATGTATCTTAAGACAGATGATTTTATACCGCTGAAACTGAAATCAAAACTATCTTTTTCAAGGTATGTACGTGGGAAGGATATCTTTGAAGGATCACCTTTTTCTGCAAGTTTTTCAATTGCGCTGCCGCCGGGATAACCAAGACCAATCATCTTTGATACTTTATCAAAAGCTTCTCCAACAGCATCATCCCGGGTTTGACCCATGAGTTCAAAATTATCAGGAGAGTTAATATAATATATATTTGTGTGCCCTCCTGATGCCACAAGTGATATAAATGGGAAATCAGGAGTATTGTCATTTAAATAAATGGAATTGATGTGTCCTTCCAGATGATTTACACCGACAAATTTGATGTTCAGGGCATATGCCAGAGCCTTGGCAAAGGAGAAACCAATAAGAAGAGCTCCAATCAAGCCAGGACCTCTTGTAACAGCCACTGCATCAATCTGATCCAGGCTGAGCCCGGCATCCAGAAGCGTTTTATCAACCACTGGAACAATTGCTTCAATATGCATTCTGGAGGCTATTTCAGGAACCACACCGCCATATTTATGGTGGGTTTCTGTCTGTGAAGCAATAACAGAAGCAAGTATGGTTTTACCATCTTTAACAAGGGCAGCAGCAGTTTCATCACAGGATGATTCGATACCAAGTACAATCATTGATTAAGTATTAAACCCATTGTGTCTGTTTTTCCGAACCGGTTCTGTGGACAACATCACCAATAAAGAATGCTTTTTCATTCATTACAGCAAGCCTGTCCAGAACATCTTCAACAGAGTTTGAAGGAACAACAAGGATCATACCAATGCCATTGTTAAAAGTTCTGTTCATTTCAGCATCAGATATGGAACCAAGTTTTTTCAGTAAATCAAAAACAGGTAATACATCCCAGGAGCCCTTTTTTATGACGGCTTTGCACGCATCTGGAATAGATCGTATAATATTTTCCTCAATCCCACCTCCTGTAATATGGGCCATGCCATGTATTGGCAGATTCCTTAAAAGACTCAGAATGGCAGGCACATATATTTTAGTAGGCTTCAGCAATTCCTGGCCAAGGGTGGTTCCAAGCTCATCTATTTTAGTATTGACATCATAGCCGCATTTTTCAAAGAAAACCTTTCGTACAAGGGAGAAACCATTGCTATGGATACCACTTGAGGCAAGTCCAATGAGTTTATGACCATTTTTAATATTTGAACCATCAATCATCTTATCATTGGAAACAAGACCGACACAGAATCCTGACAGATCATATTCTCCTTCCTGGTACATTCCTGGCATTTCTGCAGTTTCACCACCGATGAGTGCGCAATCTGCCTGAATACACCCCTGGGCAATACCATGAATAATGGATTCTGCCGTTTTATTATTTAGGTTACCCATGGCAAGATAATCCAGGAAAAAAAGAGGATTAGCTCCCTGGACAATAATATCATTGACACACATTGCAACAAGATCGATCCCAATGGTGTCATGTTTGTCCATTTTAAAGGCAATTTTAAGTTTTGTTCCGACACCATCTGTGGAACTGACCAATACAGGATTTGTAATATTGGATAAATTTGGGGAAAAAAGGCCTCCAAACCCCCCTATCCCACCTATAACACCTGATTGCGGGGTCTTTTTTACAATTGTTTTAATTTTCTCAACAAGTTTGTTTGCCTTATCAATATCAACTCCTGAATCTGCATATGTAATACCATCTGTAGAATCACCCATATTTTTACCTTTTTAAGTTATTTTTTAAAGATATCTTAATATACAATAATTAAATATTTTTTTAAAGTCATAAGCTTTTTGACTTCATGTTTATTATAATGTATTTATATTTAAAAAAATTATGAAAAGACCCGGAGTAAAAAAATGAAGGAAATCAATATTGGTGTTCTAGGCTGCGGCATTATTGGTACAGGTGTTGCTAAACTATTAATTGAAGATAAAAATCTGCTCCAGAAACGCACTGGCATCAAGTTAAATTTAAAACATATCTCAGATCTTGATCTGGAAAAAGAGCGTAATGTAGAATTTGAGCAGGGAGTTTTGATCAAAGATTCTGAAAAAATTATAAATCACCCTGAAATTGATATTATAGTAGAACTTATTGGCGGATTAACCATTGCAAAGGAGTTTATAACAAAGGCACTTAATAACAAAAAGCATGTTGTAACTGCAAATAAAGCACTCTTGTCAACACATGGCAATAAATTGGTTGAAATTGCTGAGAAAAACGGTGTCAGCCTGGGCTTTGAAGCAACCACGGCCGGATGTATACCAATAATTAAAACATTAAAGGAATCACATACAGGAAACCGTATCAAATCAATATATGCCATATTAAACGGGACTTGTAACTATATTTTAACCAAGATTTCAAGACATGGATTCTCCTTTGGCCAGGCCCTTAAAAATGCACAGAATAAGGGCTTTGCCGAAGCCGATCCAACCCTTGACATAGAAGGTTTTGATACTGCCCATAAACTTGCAATTATTAATGCCCTTGCCCATGGGATGGACTTTAATCTGAAAGATATCCACGTTGAAGGCATCAGCAGAATAACACCCATGGATATCAGGTTTGCAAGGGAATTCGGTTTTGACATTAAACTTCTTGCCATAAGTAAATTTAATGATGAATATATTGAGGCCAGAGTGCATCCCACCATGATTCCATTTTCAAATCCTCTGTCCAACGTGGAAGGATCCATGAATGCCATTGTAATTGACGGGCATTCTACTGGCCAGACCATGCTGTACGGGCATGGCGCAGGTATGATGCCCACGGCCAGTGCTGTAATTAATGACATTGCCGATATTGCAAGGAGTTATGCAGCAGGATCTGAAAAATGCATGCCTATCATGGGATTTCCCGGGGACAATATTAAAAAATCAACCATTTTATCCATGAATAACCTTAAAACACGCTACTATTTAAGGTGTATGGCCAAGGATCATCCAGGTGTTCTTTCCAAAGTTTCAGGTATTCTGGGGCATGAAGAAATAAGTATAGAATCTGTTCACCAGAAAGGCACCGATTCAAATGGTACAGTCCCGGTTGTTATGGTAACTCATCTTGCAAAGGAGGAAAATATACTCCGTGCTCTGAATAAAATCTCAAAGCTTGAGTCAATTCCTGAAGAACCTTATATAATACGTATTGAAGACAATAACGAAAGAGAATAAACAATGAATATATTTTGTGCTGACCTTGAAGGGGTTTTTTTACCTGAAGTCTGGATTGAAGTTGCTGAAAAAGTTGGTATTGAGGAGTTAAAGCTTACAACCAGAGATATTTCCGATTATGATGTTTTAATGAAAAAAAGACTTGCTATTTTAAGGGAAAACAATCTTAAAATTGAAGATATTACAGAGGTAATTTCCGGAATTGATCCACTTGAGGGTGCAGTTCAGACCCTTGACTGGATAAGAGAGCGTACCCAGATTATAATCCTGTCTGACACATTTGAAGAGTTTGCAATGCCCATGATGAAAAAGCTTAATTATCCTGCATTGCTGTGTCACAATCTGTCCATTGATAAAAATGGAAATATAAATGATTATAATATAAGAATAAAGAACCAGAAAAAACAGGCAGTAAAAGCTTTTAAAAAGATGAACTATCAGGTTACTGCATTTGGAGATTCCTACAATGATACCCAGATGATCCTTGAGGCTGATAATGGCTTTCTTTTTAATCCTCCGGAATCTGTTATTAATGATTTTCCTTCTATTCCTGTTACAAAAAATTATAAGGAACTTAAAACAATGATAAACTCTTTTTTATAAATATGAAAATTGATATTGAAAAATTTAAAGATCTTAAAGTCCTTGTGATAGGAGATTTGATGATTGATGAATATGTCTGGGGAGATGTTCATCGGATTTCACCTGAAGCTCCTGTCCCGATAGTTTCTGTGGACAACACAAGTTTTACGCTTGGCGGAGCAGGAAATGTTGTAAATAATATTGTTTCCATGGGCGGTAAAGTTTCTGTCGCAGGTACTGTCGGATCAGGCTTTACAGGAAAAATGCTCATTGATAAATTAAAACATTTCAATGTTGATATTAAAGGTCTTATTGAGGACCCTGAAAGACCAACAACAAGGAAAACCCGTATTATTGCATCAAACCAGCAGATACTCAGGATAGATAATGAAACAACTCGTGAAATCAGGCATCATACTTTTGATTCCTTAAAAAAAGTGTTAATGGAAAAAATACCTGGTATGAATTTGATTATTGTATCTGACTATGCCAAGGGCTTGATTACTGAAAAACTAATGAAGTTGATTATTGACAGAGCTTCTTATCATAATATATTAACCATTGCAGACCCAAAGGGCCTTGATTTTATAAAATATAAAAATGCCTCTATTCTCACTCCAAACCGGAAGGAAGCCGCCCTTGCATCAAACATTGAAATTAAGTGCAGTGATGACCTTATTAAAGCCGGCCGAAAAATTGCTGATCAACTCAATCTAGACAGGCTTGTTATCACATGCGGTAAAGATGGCATGGTTCTGTTTAAAAAAGATAAAAATGTTGTTAACATAAAATCCAAAGCAAGGCAGGTATTTGATGTGTCAGGTGCAGGGGACACTGTTATTGCAATTCTGGGACTTGCAATGGCTTCTGGTCATGGCTTTCACCAAAGTGCTTCCATTGCCAATGCAGCCGCAGGAATTGTGGTTGGAAAGGTTGGAACCGCTGCAATTACACCTGAAGAGTTAAAAGGCGCTATTGATATTACATAACTTTAAGGAATCCGGGACAAATAAAATATTGAATAATTCTTGACAAATACATAAATAATATATATATTTTCTTTTTGTTGATGCGGGGTGGAGCAGTCTGGTAGCTCGTCGGGCTCATAACCCGAAGGTC
>CAZQJS010000041.1:0-28907 GCA_964593725.1 uncultured Desulfobacterales bacterium | reverse complement strand
CAAGACCAATGGTGGCAATCAGATCAATCAACTCGCCAAGACGGGATTTATCCAGGGCAGGTCTTGCAAAATCTTTGGGTAACACACCTTTTAAGGTTTTGTTATCCTTTTCGATGACGGTCATTGCTTCATCAATCAGCTGTCCAATCCTGGGATCTTTTGCTTTCCCCTGAAGAAAACTCCAACGCGCCTCTGCCGGCACCCAGAACACATTGTCTGCCAGATATTCATCCCGATCTTCCGGGTCGGCAAACTCTTCTTTCTTCAGAGCTTCATATTTTTCAAAAAAAGAGTCGGAGATGTATTTCAAAAAGATCAGTCCGAGTACCACATGCTTGTACTCTGCAGAATCCATTGTGCCACGCAGTTTATCAGCCGCCATCCAGAGTTTATCTTCAAATCCAAGGTTTGCTCCGTTGCTATTACTCATTATTGCCTCCAGGCAGCTTTAATTTTCCTTTTTCCTGCATTTCCATGCACAGTGAATCAAACTGGGTTTTTGCCAGTCTTGATGGAGTTGTCTTGTTGTTTTCCCAGCGGTTAATGGTTGCAAAGCTCACACCCAGTTTATGAGCCAGGTCTTCCTGACTTAGGGAAAGCTGCCTGCGTACTTCTTTTACCAGTTCTGAGAATTTCTTAGACTCTATGGTCATCACCCCACTTTTTATAATTGTATCTGCAAATAAACTTCGCCCAGCTTAACTCATGCCATACAGATATAACATTTGCTAAGTCATATGCAAGAAAAAATTAAAAAAATATCACATCAGAATTTCCTGCCGCCCCAGTATCTCTTGAAGAGGTGTAACCCGTCCTGGAGTGTCCTATGTGTCAGGGTAGTTGTTTAAAATGATTTATATTTTTTTAATCTTGTTCTTATTTGTTTTATGTTACGAAATATTGTATATTAATTCCATGGTTTTTCTCTTTTTATTAACAAACCAACAATATGTTTAATTAATATTTTTCAGGATAGTAATTAAATAGTGTTTAAACAGTGTAAAAGATGTGGATATGAATGGGCAACCAGGGAGTCGTTTTTAACTGACAGGGCCATTAATGTGATAGGGTACCAGGCACATTTTGAGGAACTGCAGCTGGGGCTTATTTTTTTTAATCATAAATGCAGGACAACATTGACAATCCACGCAGACCAGTTTTGTGACCTTTACGATGGAATCATTTTTCAGAAAAGGGCAACAGGTAGTGATCAATGCCCTGGTTATTGCCTTGACACCCATGAACTGTCACCATGCCCAGCCCAGTGTGAATGCGCATATGTAAGAGAAATTGTAAAAATAATAAAATTCTGGCCAAAAAAATTGCAAGAATGATCTGTTTGTATTAATATACTTAAATTGTAACGGGATAGGCTTACAAAGCAGTTTAAGGATAAAGTGATATGATTGTATTTGATCTTGAATGTATAAACGGTCACACCTTTGAAGGCTGGTTCGACAATAAAGAGGATATGGATAATCAGCAGAGCCAGGGTATATTAACCTGCCCTGTTTGTGAGACAACCAGAGTGAATCAGAAATTGTCTCCTGTGGCTGTAAGAACCAGGTCTCCGGAACCTGCACAAAAGCCGAAAATAGATATAAGGGCTGTTGAGGAGCTGGGAAAAAAGATTTCTGAATTTGTTGAGAATAATTTTGAAAATGTTGGTTCAAAATTCACTGAAGAAGCATTGAAAATTCATTATGGGGCAACCCAAGCAAGGAGTATCCGGGGGACAACAACAGATGATGAAGATAAACTCCTTGAAAAAGAGGGCATTCCCACAATTAAACTTCCTGTATTAAAAAATCCCAAGGAAGATCTGAATTAAAGAGTTTTAAATTTCAGTTTAATAGTTTCAATTAAAGTATAGAGTGCCGGCACCACGACAAGGGTTAATATCGTTGACACAATAAGTCCGAAGATAACAACAATTGCCATGGATTTCCACCATAGAGTGGATTCACTTGTCAATGATAATTCCATGATATGGAAATCCCAGCTTACTCCGGTCACCATGGGGATAAGGCCGAGAATAGTTGTAACAGCTGTGAGTATTACAGGTCTCAATCTTGTTGCACCACCTGCTATAACCGCTTCAGTAAGCTCCATTCCCCTTCTCCTGAGGGTGTTGATATAATCTATCAATACAATGGCATTATTTACAACAACCCCTGCAAGGGAGATTACTCCAACACCGGTCATTATAATGCCAAAGGGAAGTTCCAGAACAAAAAGGCCAAGAAACACACCGCCCAGGGATAAAATAACCGATGTCAGGATAATGACAGGCTGAGCAATGGAGTTAAAGAGCGATACAAGGATAAGAAAAATAAATAACAGAGCAATGGCAAATGCCTTGCTTAAAAAATCCTGGGCCTCTTTCTGGGATTCATCTTCACCTGTAAATTTTATTTTATATCCCGGCGGCAGTGAAAGTTTTGCAAGCATGGGCTCAGCCCTTTTCCGCACAACTGCGCCCGGGATCTTAGTCTCATCCACATGGGCACTTACAGTTACAACCCGGTTATGGTTTACCCTTACAATATCACCGATTGAGCCGCTGTATTGGATTTTTGCAATGGTTGTCAGTGGTATTATCTCTCCTGTGGGGGCTGGAATCATGAGTTTATGCAGAATATCAACCACATTTCTATTCTTTTTTGAAAGTTTAACAGTGATATCATATTCATCATCACCTTCATAATATGTTGAGACATCAAGCCCGTTGTATGCGGTTTTAATGGCAAAGCCAATGGCGCTGGTTGTAAGCTGAAACAGGGCAGCCCTCTGTCTGTCAATCTCTATTTTAATGCTTGGAAGTCCCTTAACATAGGTGTCACGAATACCGTTTACATGGGGGATTTTTCCAAGTTCTGCCTTGATTTTATCTGCAATTTTTCCTAGAATTTCAAAGCTGTCACCAGATATTTCAATGTTAATGGGCGGTCCTGTGGGTGGGCCGTGCTTTTCCTCTTCCACGGTGATTTTAGCCCCTGCAATATTTTTTACCCGCTCCCTTAAAAGATTTAAATCCTCATTAGTGGATGTTTTGCGTTTTTCAAAATCTATAAATTGTATTCCAATGTGGTTTGGAAGGTTGGAACCAAAGGAAAAACCACCCCCTGAACCCTGGACAGCTTTTGTGTATATGTGTTCAATATTGTTTATATCTGTTGGTGCCATGAATTTTTCACCCCTGGAATTTGAATGTTCCTTAAGGGCCATGGCTGAATGGTAATCTTCTCTGGAGCCGGCCAGGGCAATTTCAGTGCTGCGAATTATTCTGTCAATATATTCAAGGTCAGCGCCTTCAGGAGGATCAATATTGATAAAGACTGATGCAGGATCCACCTTTGGAAAGAACTCAACAGGCTTTTCAATGCCAATACCCAGGAGCCATATTTCAAAGAGTATGATAAGGGTTGCAAAGGCGGAAAAAAGGGTAACAAGTTTTTTTTCAAGCACCAGAACCATGATTTTTTCATACATGGAAAGGATAAACCCTTCGATTTTTACTGGTTTTTCACCCTGGTCTGCAATTTTTTCAGCAAGCTTTATTTCGTTTTCATCACCTTGAGCAGTATTGATTACAGCCTTTGACTTCATGAACATGGCGCAGAGGGCAGGGTTTATTATAAGTGCTGTAAACAGACTTGACGAAAGAGTGATTACAAGGGTGATGGGTAGGTATTTCATGAATTCCCCCATTATTCCGGGCCAGAATATCAATGGAATAAATGCAGCAAGGGTTGTAAGGGTGGATCCTATCACAGGCCAGGCAACTTCACTTGTTGCTTTCATTGCAGCATCGATTTCAGGAACCCCCTGCTGTATATACCTGTAAATATTTTCAATGATAACAATGGCATTGTCCACAAGCATGCCAAGGGCAAGGGTAAGGGAGAAAAGAACAACCATATTTAATGTGATACCAAGGGAAGACAGCATGGCAAAGGATAAAAGCATTGAAAACGGGATGGCAAGCCCTACGAGCAGGGCATTTCTGAAACCAAGTGAGAGAAAAAGTACTGTAATAACCAGGATCAGGCCTGTGATGATGTTATTTTCCAGGTCTGCCACCATGAGTTTTATTCTTTTTGTTTCGTTCATGAGCTTGGTTATTTTTGTATTTCTGGGAAATGTTTTTCCAGCTTCCCTGACAACCCTGTCAACTCTTTCAGCAACTTCAATGATGTTCTCACCCACCCGTTTTTTAACCGAGATATTGATGGAATCAATACCGTCCAGTCTGGATTTACTGATTAAATCCCTGTTGCCGTCAATGACCTTTGCCACATCTTTCAGATATACGGGTTTACCTCCGTGGGTTGCCACAACAAGGTTAAGGATCTCCTGGGGAGATTTAAACTCTCCCGGGACCCGCAGCACATAGCGGCCGTTGCCAAGAGTAATTGCACCGCCGGAACTGTTCCGGTTTTCACTGGATATCACCCTTTGAAGGGCAAGTATGGGGATTCTGAAGTATGCAAGCTTATCAATGTCAACTTCGACCCTGATCTCTCTTTTTATACCTCCTGTAATTGAAGCCTTAAGTACACCGGGCTGGGCTTCTATCTCATCTGCAAGATCATCTGCAATTTTTTTCAATACCCTTGCGCCGCATTCTCCCGATAGAGTGTATATAACTATGGGCATATCTGAAAAGTTTACCTCGTACACAGAGGGATCACTGTCAAGGTCACCTGGCAGTTCCTGTTTTGCTTCATCAACCTTGTCCTTGACCTTTGGCAGTATCTCATCAATATCAGTGCCTGGTGTAAATTCAATATTAATCCTGGAAAGGCCTTCGGAACTGACCGATGTTATGTTTTTTACATTATCAAGGCCCTTGAGTTTTTTTTCAATTTTAATTGTTATGTTGTTTTCAATATCCTTGGGAGAGACTCCCCTGTAATTTGTTTTAACAAAAACATAGGGTATGGTTATATCAGGGGAACTTTCCCTGGGCAGAGTAATATAGCAGTATGTTCCTGTGAGCAAAATAATCAAAGAGAGCACAAGGACACTTATGCGGTTTTTGATGGCGCTGTCTGAAATAATCATTGGGACAGCTCCTCCATTGATTTTATATTTTTTACAACTTTAACCTTTGCACCATGGGAAATAAGGCGCTGTCCTGCAACAACGACTCTGTCAGAGGGATTGATCCCTTTTCTGATCTGGATTCTCCACTTATCAAGAAAACCTTTTTCAACCCTTTTAAAGGCTGCAATGCCATTGCTGACAATATAAACTCCATCCTGGCCATCTTTGTTGACAAGGGCATACATTGGTACTGCAATGCCGTTTTTTATAAAATGTTTGGTTATTTTAACCCTTGCAAACATACCGGGCAGAATCATTCCATCTTTATTATCCACTCTTATTTCAAGGTTATACAACCGGGCAAGGTCATTGGTGGTTTTATAAAGATAGTGTTTTTTACCTTTGAAATGCCTGCTGTTTAAGGCATTAATTTCAATATCAAACTCATTGAGTTTTCTTACAATATTTACATCAGATTCAGGAATGCCCACTTCTATTTTTATTTTGTCCATACTTAAAATCTCTGCAACGGGTTTGCCAATGTCCAGGAATGTGCCTTTTTCAATAAACACCTTATTTATAATCCCTGCCATGGGTGATTTGATAATACATCTTGAAAGATTAAGCTTTGCATTGTCCATGGAGGCCCTGGCCTGTTTCACCATTCCCGTTATATTGTCAAGTTTTGACTGTGTGATATATTTCTTCTTTTTAAGGGCAGCAAGTCGTTTCTCTGTTGCAAGTTTTGTTTCATAATCAGCAGCAGCAGCGTTGTAGCGGTTCTCATAATCCCTTTGATCAATCACGGCAAGGGTATCTCCGGGCCTGACACTCTTACCCTCAATTGCTTTTTTATTCATGATTTTACCCCGGACTTCAGTTACCACAACCAGGGACTTCCAGGGTTTTGCCTGGCCTGGCAGGGTTATTATCTCCTGCACCGGACCCGGGATAATTTCCATTGTTATTACATTGATCAATGTTTTTTCTTCTTTTACGGAGTTAAGTTCCTGCTGTTTGATTCTTTCTGCCTTTGATCTGACCATATATCCCAGAAGAGCGATTAATATTAAAAGAACGGCAATAATTATTATTGATGTTGATAATCTCTTTTCTTTTTTTCCCTTCATTTTAAGTTTTCCTTTTTAGAAAAGTCTGTTATTACGGCAAAATAAAAGATAACTAATGTGAGCAGTATGGATATGCTGAACATGATTTTATATGCATTTGCCTCCATGCCGCTGAACAGATCCAGAAAAGCACCATAGAAAACAGGAAGCCCTGATCCGAAAATAATTGTTAAAAGGGGAGTTATGGCAAAATATCCTGTTGAGTCTTCCTTGCCTGAAAATTTTTTAACAGCAGGTGAGAATATAATGTTCCTTGTACCACGGACAATGCCGAATATGAAACTTGCAGTGAAAAATCCAGGAACACAGGGCTGCAATATAAGTATTAAAAGTCCTGTGATAGTAAATACCTTTGTGCTTATAAATTTTCTCCTTAAATCCATGAATTTAAAGACATTAAAGGGGCCCAGAAGCAGGTTTGCAAAGATGGAGCCTGTATAGTAAAAACCTACAAAGCCGCCTGCAGCAGTGGAAGGGGATATATTAAAATATTGGGTTGCATAAACAGCATAGAATGAGATGGTGGTTATGATTATATAGTTATCAAGGTCACCTGCAAGGTATTTTAAAAAGTTTTTATTTTTAATGATTTCTGCAAGAGAGCTTTTTGTATGTTTAAAAAAAGATTCATGGTTAACAGGCATTGTATCACGGCTGGAAATTTCCCTGGTAAACAAAAAGCAAAAGGAGCCCAGGAGAAATAACAGTCCTGATATGAGAAATATCCATGCTGCACTTGAGGTTGAAAACCCAAAACCCTCAACAACCTTTATTATGGCAAAACTGCTAATGAGTTTTGCCGTGCTCTGGGAGCTCATCATTATGCCAAGCCCTGAAATATTTTTCTTTTCCGAGAAAATCTTTACAAGAAAATTGAGCCAGACAGGCAGTGTAAGGCCTAGGCTTAATGAAAATGCAGCGTATGACAGAAAAAACAGCACAAGTATAAAAGAGGGTGTTGTTACAAAAAAAAGAGATATACCAAATAGAATAATTGCAAGGGAAGATAAGATGTGCAGGCTTATCACAACTTTCTTTTTTGACTGTTGATTTCGGGTAAGATAGCTTGAAAGCAGCGGAAAGATGGATATTCCGGTTATAAATATACATGGTACAAGCCCTATTATGAAATCCGAAGCACCAAGGGTTTTTAAAAATATCTGGAGAAATGTTGATTCAAGGAGAATCGGAAAGCCAAGTCCCCATATAAATTCCACAAGGGAGACCCCGGCGGCATTTCTCATGAAATATTTATCTTTTTGTGTGTCAATATTCATTATTTTTAAAGGCAAAGGTTTACAAAAACAGCTGTCCATGGATATCCACGGGTAAAACAGGAGCTTACAGAGGATATGGTAATTTATTTACACATATCTTTTGCTGTTCTGATAATATTTTCCAGAGTAAAACCATATTCAGCAAGGACCTTGTTTCCCGGAGCAGATGCTCCGAATTTATCAATGGTGATGGTTTTACCATCAGGGCCGGTGAATTTCTCCCAGCCCATGGATATTCCAGCTTCCACTGCAATGCGGTTTTTAACTTTTTCAGGCAGTATTCTGTTTTTATATGTTCCAGGGGTTTTTGAAAAAAGCTCCCATGAAGGCATGCTCACAACTCTGGTGCTGATTCCATCCTGTTCAAGGGAGTGTGCAGCTTCAATACATATATGAAGTTCTGCTCCTGTGCCAATGAGGATCAGATCTATCAAATCAGTTCCCTTTTCTGCTTCCTTAATCACATAGGCGCCATTTCCCAGGTCACCGTTGCCCGCAGGCATACCCGGGGATTCAGAAGAGATATCAAGAACCGGGAGTTTCTGGCGGCTCAGGATCAGGGCAGTTGGTGCATCATCGGTTTCAAGGGCAGTCTGCCACGCCTTTGCAGTTTCATTGAAATCCGCAGGCCTTATGACATTGAGTCCGGGTATGGCCCTGAGGGATGCAATGTGCTCCACGGGTTGATGGGTGGGGCCGTCCTCTCCCACGGCAACACTGTCATGGGTAAAAACATATATAACCGGCAGTTTCATAAGGGATGCAACCCTTATTGCCGGTCGCATATAATCGGCAAACACAAGGAATGTTCCGCCATATGGACGTATTCCTCCATGGAGAAACATACCTGACATGATTGAGCCCATTGCATGTTCACGTACGCCAAACCTGATATTTCTTCCATTATAGGAATCCTTTTGAAACACATCTTCTCCTTCAAGAAATGTTTTGTTGGAAGGGGCCAGATCAGCAGATCCACCCATAAGCGTGGGGAGGTTTCCGGCAATTGAGTTCAATACTTTTCCCGACGCAGCTCTGGTTGCAATGGGGCCATCTGAAGAAGACATCTCCGGGATTTCACTGTTCCAGCCCCGGGTAAGAAAACCGCTGACAGCATCCACAAAATCTGCTGCAAGTTCAGGGGATCCAGCCTTAAACCTGTCATACATTTCCTGCCATTGATCTTCCTTTTCCTGTCCCCTGGTTAGTGTTTTCCTGCAGTCATTTAATGCCTCTTCAGGCACGTAAAAGTCTTTATCTTCAGGCAATCCAAAATTTTTCTTTACAAGTTTTATCTCGTCTTTGCCCAGGGGTGCGCCATGGGCATCTGATGTTCCCTGCTTATTGGGGCTGCCAAAGGCGATTTCAGTTTTGCATTTGATCAGGCTTGGTTTATTTGTCTCATTTAAAGCTGCCTGGATGGCTTTATGGATCTCTTCTATATTATTTCCGTCTTTAACAACAATGACATGCCATTCCATACTCTCAAATTTTGCCTTTACATCTTCTGTAAAGGTTATATCAGTCTTACCTTCAATGGAAATTGAATTGTCATCATAGATCAGGATAAGCCGGCCAAGACCCAGGTGGCCTGCAAGGGATACGGCTTCCATGGCCACACCTTCCATGAGATCCCCGTCTCCGCATATTACATAGGTGTTATGGTTAATGATATCATTGCCGTTCTTATTAAAACGGGCAGCCATATGGCGTTCAGCCATTGCCATGCCAACTGCGTTGGCAATACCCTGGCCCAGGGGGCCTGTTGTTGTTTCAACACCTGCAGTATGTCCGAATTCGGGATGTCCGGGAGTTTTGCTCTTCCACTGTCTGAAATTTTTAATATCATCAATGGAAAGGCCGTAGCCATGCAGGTACAGAAGGGAGTAAAGGAGCATTGAAGCATGGCCTCCGGAGATTACAAATCTGTCCCTGTCAACCCATGAGGTGTTTTTCGGGTTGTGTTTAAGAAAATATTTCCACAGAACATGGGCCACGGGTGCAAGTCCCATGGGGGCACCGGGATGTCCCGAGTTTGCCTTTTGTATTGCATCAATGCTGAGTGTTCTGATAGTGTTTATGCATAGATTGTCAATATTTTTGTCAATGGAAATCATTTTTTTCTCCTGTGAAATTAAATAATTTTATAATGCTCTCATATACTCAGGTCTTAATTCAATTTTTCCCTCCAGGGCTCTTGCAATAAGGTCAAGTGTTTTCTCTTTTTCTTCCGGCAGCTTTGCCCTGATGGGAAGGTAATTTGAAGCATGGTTTGCATGGAAAAGGCCTGAAGTAAGGTTTGTAGCAGCAATCATGTTTCCAAGCTCTTTAAGCATCTCTTCTGGTGTTAAAAGTTTAAATGTCCCCTGTTCATATTGTTCATACAGTTCAGTGCCTGGAATGAGCATGAGACTTAATGCGCCCACAAACTCAGGGTCAATGGCAGACAGGACCCTGCCCGTCTCTGCTGCATGGATCTGTGAACGCTTAAGGCCTGCAAGGCCGATCAATACTGTAATGGACAGTTTGATTCCAGATTTTCTCAATTTTCTGCCCATTTCAATCATGCGGGTTGAATCAGCACCTTTCCGGATTTTTTTCAATGTAACATCATCACCCGACTCAAGGCCCATATAGGCAATTTTAAGGCCAAGGCTGTGCAGCTCTTCAAGGTTCTGTTCTGTTTTCATGCTTATACTTTTCGTATTGGCATATAGACCCACCTGTTTAACCCATGGCAGGCGTCTGCGTATCTGCTTCAGTATTTTTACCAGGCGCTTCTGGGGTATAATCAGGGCATCGCCGTCACAGATGAACAGCTTGTTCTGGCGCTGCATATGTTGAGCTGCAAATTCAATATCTTCAAAGATGACATCATCTTTTTTTATATTAAACCTCTTGCCTTGAAATGTTCCGCAAAAGGTACACTTGTTGTGGGAACAGCCAAGGGTTACCTGGAGCAGGATACTTCCTGCCTCACTGGGAGGCCTGATTATATCGCCTTCATAGTGCATTTTTCAGCCTCTTTACATAATTTATTGTTCTTACTTTCTTAAACTATTTAATCAATCTGAAAATATATGGATACTTATATGATTTTCCTTCGCTTGCTTTCATGGAAGCAATGATAATAAAGGCAATATCTGCAATTGCCAGAATAATCAGCAGTATCCAGCCGATGAAAACACAGATTAGCAGGGCTGCAATAAAGCTGTAAACAGTTATTGAAATCTGAAAGTTCAATGATTCTTTTCCATGGTTGTCAACGGTTTTATACTCTTTACCTTTTATAAGCCATACAACGAGGGGTCCTATAATATTTCCTAAAGGTATGCCTGTAAAAACGCAAAGTCCAAGTAAATGGCATAGCATGGCCCAATTATCTGCAGGGCTTGCTTTCTTACCCATATTCATCTCCTTTTATTCCATCAGAATATTAAAATGAAAAAGATAACAAATATGGTGCTGCAAAGCAAGAAAAAAGCATATCTGATAAAGAAGTAAAGGTTTAATTATTTTATAGTTGACAAAAGGTCAAATATTATGAATTCTTTATGGGTTTTTTAATATATATTTGGGATTTTATAACAATGTTAAATACAACCCATGAAATTTTTTATCAAAATTCAAATGACATGGCAGACATTCCTTCCGGATGTATTGACCTTATAGTTACTTCACCGCCTTACCCCATGATAGAGATGTGGGATGATATCTTTTCAAGTCAGGACAGTGCCATAATGGATGCTTTGAAGAGACATAAGGGCAAAGATGCTTTTGAACTCATGCATAAAATTCTGGACTCTGTGTGGGATGACTCCTTCAGGGTATTAAAAAACGGTGGATTCATATGCATAAATATCGGGGATGCAACCAGAACAATAAATGATAGTTTTACCCTGTACCCAAACCATGCAAGAATTCTTCAATATTTAAGGAAGATTGGATTTACATGCCTGCCGGATATATTATGGAGAAAACAGACCAATGCACCAAATAAATTTATGGGTTCCGGAATGCTTCCGGCAGGTGCTTATGTTACATTGGAGCATGAGTATATATTAATTGCACGCAAAGGTGATAAAAGGGAGTTTAAGAATATTACTGAAAAAATCAACAGGCGGGAGAGCGCATTTTTCTGGGAAGAGAGAAATATCTTTTTTTCAGATATATGGTTTGATATTAAAGGGACAAGACAGAAGCAGACCAAGTCAAAATCCCGGAAAAGAAGCGGTGCTTTTCCCTTTGAGATTGCCCACAGATTAATCAATATGTATTCTGTAAAAGGTGATGTTGTTCTGGATCCCTTTATGGGAACAGGTACAACAATGGCCGCAGCAATGGCTGCAGCAAGAAATTCCTTTGGATTTGAAATCGATACCCGGCTTAAGACAGGCATTGACAGAATTAAGGACGATATTGTGGATTTTTCAAACAGTGTTATTCACAACAGACTCACCCGCCATATTAATTTTGTCAAAGAGAGGGCAGAGCTGAAAAAGACAATAAAACACACAAATGAATATTATGGATTTCCTGTTATTACAAATCAGGAGAAAAAATTATTGTTTAACGACCTTTTAAATGTAAAACAAATGGGTGGAAATATTGTCCAGGTCAGCTATTCAGAAGAGCCCAGGGAGCAGTTCTGTCTGGATTTGGGAAAGATTATCCAGAGTGATCCCATGGGGGAGATAAGTGAAGAAAAAGTATCAAAAAAAGAGAAAACTTTGAAACAAACCAAACAGGGTGAATACCAGCAGCTGGAATTATTCTGCAAAAAAGATTTTACTAAAGGTAAAACCTGAAGGGAAAAAGCATGTTTTTCAGAAGTAAATCCCCTTGATCAAACTGTGGGCAACTGGTATAGTAAAGATTGTATGAGTTGTCAGTCTGGGTGGCAGGCTTAAAAATATTAATCTTTAATACTGGTTTAAGGCACAGCCCGGTAGAGATAAAATGGAAGAGAAATTAGTTAAAAAATTTGAACTTGAAAATGGACAAACCCTTATAATATCGGACTGTTCCCGTATGATCTCCGAAGATGCCTGGATTGTAAAGATAAAGGCAAGAATGGATGTTCCGGTTAAAAAAAACCTGTTCTTAAGGGAAGACCAGAAAGATATTGTTTTTGAAGATATTGTGGACAAGGTTGGAAAAGCTGCTGTTTATGAATATGAAGCAGAGCGGAATTTTGTCATGGAAAAGGATAAAAATAAAATATTTGAAAAACTTCTGAACGATTTTTCCGGAACCATTGTTAAATATATATCAAAGCCGGAATTCCCCGGAAAATTAGTATTAAAGAAATATAAGGATAAGGTCGATAATAATCAATATACAATAAAAGCTGTCTGATATGAAAAAACATTTACTTATAATATTACTGGCTGTTTTATTTTTCCCGGTCCACGGGGCTGCTGATATTTATAAGTATATTGACAGTGACGGAGTACTCCATTTTACCAATGTTCTCACCAGATCTGATGCAGAAATGAATTTTTTTGTGGATGCAAGTCCGGGCAGGGAAAGTAATTTTTATACGACTTCCAAGTTTGATGCCATAATACGAAAGGCTGCCATTAAGTATGGAGTTGATTTTTCCCTTGTGAAAGCCGTTATAAAGGTGGAATCTGATTTTAACCCCTGGGCTGTGTCAAGGAAGGGTGCCACAGGGCTTATGCAGATCATGCCCTTTAATTATCAGAATTTTTTTGTGTCTGATCCTTTTAACCCTGTTGATAATATAATGGGTGGTACATATTATCTTGGCAAATTAATAAGAAAATACAAAAATAAGCTGCCCCTGGCCCTTGCAGCATACAATGCAGGGCCTACCACTGTGGATGCCCACCAGGATATTCCGCCCTTCAGGGAGACACAAAGATATGTTAAAAAGGTTATGACAGCCTATAACATATACAAACGCAGCATCTGATTATTCAGGTATCATGACCTGTCCTGGCTGGAATCTTGGCCTGCCCTTGTTTTATAATTCCATGGTTTTTATATAGTTTATCAGTTTTTTTCTTATGTCCTGCCTGTCCATGGCAAAGGCAAGATTGGCCATCTGAAATCCTGCCTTATCACCGCAGTCAAACCGCTCTCCCTTAAATTTATATCCAAAAATAGATTGTTTTTTCAGAAGGGAGTGCATGGCATCTGTGAGCTGGATTTCACCCCCGGCACCTTTTTTGTTTTTGCCAAGATAGTTGAATATTTCAGGTGTGAGTATATATCTTCCTATTATGGCAAGGTTGGAGGGTGCTTTGTCAGGTTCTGGTTTTTCAATCATGGCCTTAATTTTTATAATATTGTCTTCATTGGAAATACCATCCAGGATGCCGTATTGGTCGGTTCTGTTCCTGTCAACTTCCATGACAGCAGCAATGGAAGCCTGTAACAGATCAAATTTTGAGATCATCTGGGAAAGTACAGGAACATCGGATTTGATAAGGTCATCGGCAAGCAGTACAGCAAAGGGTTCATTACCCACAATATCCCTTGCACACCATATGGCATGGCCCAGGCCCAGGGGCTGGTTCTGCCGTGTGTATATGATTGTACCTGTCCTTGGGACAAGCTCCTTAATCTCTTTTAACAGGCCATGCTTTTTTTTATTTTCCAGATTGAATTCAAGTTCAAAGGATCTGTCAAAGTGGTTTTCAAGGGCCTCCTTGCCTCTTCCTGTAACAAAGATAATCTGCTCAATGCCAGCGCTGAAAGCTTCCTCAACAGCGTACTGGATAATTGGTTTATCAACAACAGGAAGCATCTCTTTTGCCATGGCCTTGGTGGCTGGCAGGAACCTTGTTCCCAGGCCTGCCACGGGAAACACTGCTTTTTTTATTTTCATGGAATCTCCAGCGATCTGAAGTTATTTTGATTTTTATCCAATAATAGTTCTTTTGGTACAGAGTGTAAAGATAAATTCAGGACATGGTCAGATATTTTATACAGGATAATATAACTGCCTGTTTTAGATTGCAGTAATTCCCGGTGGTTATCTTTTAAAAGTATTGATAGGGTTTTCAACAGACCAGGGCTCTTTTCAGGTTTTAGCCTGATTGCCCCTGCCCAGGTTATAAAGTTGAGAAGCAACACAAATTTTTTATTGAGTTCAAATCGGGAATTGCTGGCTTATTTAATGCCCAGACACAGCAGCGTCTGAATATTTTAAAAATAATTTTTGACAGAGAATTGCTGTTAAGATTGCCGGAGCATTGAAAAAAAAGGAGAAAGGGAGTATACCACAGTTGAAACAGAAAACCAGGGCAGAGGAGTTTTTCAATTTTTATGGATAAAATATCCACATTGGTTATTGGAGGGTGCAAGAGCGGTAAAAGCAGGCATGCCCTTGATCTTGCCAATGGAATTATTAATCATGCAGGTCAACCCGGGACAAAGACTTTAAAGAAAAAAATATTTGTGGCAACATCTGTGCCCACGGATGCTGAGATGGAAGAGCGGGTCTTCAACCATAAAAAAGAGCGGGGCAGTGAATGGCTTACCATTGAAGAGCCTGTGTTATTGTCTGAAGTTGTGGACAAGTATTCAAAGGCAGCCGGTGTAATTCTGATTGACTGTCTGACCCTGTGGATTTCAAATCTGCTTTTTAAAGGACATGCAAAAGAGGATATTTTTCAAAATATCCGGAAAACCAGAAATGCAGTAAAAGGTGCAGAATGCTCTGTTATTCTTGTTTCCAATGAAGTTGGCGCAGGCATTGTACCGGAAAATAAACTTGCACGCCTTTTCCGGGACATTGCAGGTATTGCAAACCAGGAGTTTGCAGAAATTGTGGATAATGTGGTCTGGACTGTAGCAGGGATACCGGTTACGATAAAATAATAAAGATGGAATTTTAATATGTATAAGTATATTTTTGGACCTGTGCCTTCAAGGCGCCTGGGGATATCTCTGGGTGTTGATCTTGTAACCCATAAAACATGCAGCCTTGACTGCGTTTACTGCGAGTGCGGAGCAACAACCACCCTGACCTCAGAGAGGAAAAACTATGTCCCTTTAAAAGATGTTCTAGGGGAGCTTGACCATTATTTTGAACACCATGACAATCCTGATTATGTGACATTTTCAGGCTCTGGTGAACCAACCCTTAATATATCCATTGGTAAAGTAATTGAGTTTATTAAAAAAAGAAAAAAAGATGTTAAAGTGGCACTGCTGACCAATGGCACCCTGTTTTCAAAAAAAGAGGTCAGGGATGATGTCCTGGGTGCAGATCTGATAATCCCCTCCCTGGATGCTGTATCACAGCGTGCATTCAGGAGAATCAACAGGCCTTGTCCAGGCCTGGATTTCAGGGAGTATGTTGAAGGGCTTGCAGCTTTGCGAAGGGAGTTTAATGGAGCAATCTGGCTTGAGGTGCTTATAATCCCCGGGTATAATGATGCAATGGAAGAGTTTGGAAGTTTAAAGGAGAGTATTGAAAAAATAAAACCTGATAAGATACAACTCAATACCCTGGACAGGCCGGGAACTCTGCCTGATATAACCTCTGCATCAAGGGAGAATCTTGAAAATATTTCAAACTTTCTGGGGTTTGACAATATTGAGATCATTGCAGCTTTTAAGGACCAGAGAAAAGATATTGCCTTTAGAAAAGATATAAAAGAGGCAATAATGGAAACCATTGAGAGACGTCCCTGTACTGTTGAAGACCTTGTAAGTGTACTTGGAAAGCATGTCAATGAAATTAATAAATATTTATCAAAGCTTGATAAAGAGGGAAAACTCAGAATTATTACCCGTGAAAGGGGTAATTTTTATACAAAAAAGAGATAATATACCCTGATAATAATGATGAACCGGAAAATAATAAAATGGGACTGAAAAAGAGCAGTTTCAATGATTTCAGATCAGCCCTTGGTTTTATTACCATTCTTCCTGCAGGCAGTGATCTGAAGTTTGCACCAGGGGAGATGATTCGTTTTTTTCCGGTTGTGGGCCTTATCCTGGGAGGCATGCTTGCAGCCTTTGATTTTATAGTATCATCTTTGTTTTACAAAGGTGTTGCCGCTCTTCTGGATATGGTGTTCCTTGTGGTGGTGACAGGAGCATTTCACCTTGACGGAGTAGGGGATACAGCAGACGGTATTTTCAGCCACAGACCCAGGGAGAAAGCCCTGCTCATCATGAAGGACTCAAGGTGCGGTATCATGGGGCTTGTTGCCGTGGTGTGCACCCTTGCACTCAAGTTTGCAGGCATATACTCTGTAAAAAGCTATTACCCGGCAGGTACTGCCGCCCTTCTTCTGTTGATAATTCCTGCCTATTCCAGGGCAGGTATGATTTTTGGCATAAAATTTCTTAATTATGGGCGTACAAAGGGGACCGGACATGGCTTTTTTGAAAGGGAGTTGAAATTTCATGACTTTATCTGGTTTTCCATTCCGGTTTTTCTCTCTTGCTTTACAGGTTTTAAATTTATGATTATTAATACTGCTTTTGGTCTCATGGTTTTTTCCATACTCTGTTTTTACAGGGAAAAGATGAAGTGCATCACAGGCGATATGCTTGGTGCCATGACAGAGATTGTTGAAGCCATGCTTTTTATTATTGCCGGAATGACACTGTTTTAAAGGAAAATTTATGATAATAGGCCATGGAGGTAATATAAATGCCCTTGCACAGAGGATAGGCTGCCCGGAAAATGAAATCATTGACATGAGCAGTAATATCAATCCCATGGGCCCGCCCCAAGGATTTGAAGAGTATATAAAGGAGAATATCAAAAGACTTCGCTCCCTGCCCGAAGTGGATGCCATGGGTATGATCCGGGCATTTGCCAGGGCAAAAAATATTGATATTAATCGGATTGCTTCCGGAAACGGCACAACATGGTTTATTTATACACTTATTCAGGCCATGAATCCCGGAAGAGTTCTCATACTCGCTCCTGCCTATTCTGATTATAAAGATGCGTGTATCATGTACAATGTACCCTTTACATTTTTTTATTCCCATGAAGTTGATCTCTTTGTCCATGATCTTGATAAAGTGTCCTGGCTTGCAGATAAGTATGATATGGTTTTTATCTGTAACCCCAATAATCCATCAGGAGGTCTGATTCCAGGGCAGGATATTGTAAAGTTGATTAAAGGCCGCCCTGATACTCTTTTTGTTGTGGACGAATCCTATCTGCCCTTTGTGCATAAAGCTGAAGATTTATCCCTTATCAATGATACTGAACTTACAAATTCAGTAGTGCTGACTTCCATGTCAAAGATATTCGGAGTACCAGGGTTGAGAACAGGTTTTATGACAGCTGCCCCGGAAATAATAACCAGGGTAATGCACTATTACCAGCCATGGTCAATTAATTGTTTTGCCCAGGCAGGAATCAGCTATCTTCTGGACCAGGAGGACCAAAACAGTAAGTTTATTAATAAAACCAGGCAATTCATCTCCAGGGAAAGAAAGAGGTTCATGGCTGAATTTAAGGGGGTAAGGGGTATAAAACTATTTTTCTCTGAAACATCGTTTATTCTTGCAAAACTCTGCCTGAACATAGCATCTGGTGATTTTGTAAACTTTATTGGAGATCATAAAATATTGATAAGGGATTGTTCAAATTTTGACGGCCTTTCAGAAAAGTTTGTAAGATTTTCCCTTAAAACAGATAAGTTAAACAAAAAGCTCATTGACCTTATCAAGGGGGCACTTGAAGAACTTCCCGGGTCGATCAGTAACAGGGGGCATTAGAATAAAAATGGAATGGTATATACTGTTTTCAGCCTTTTTTATGGACCTTTTGCTGGCAGACCCGTCTTTACTGCCCCACCCTGTTGTTTTAATGGGGGAAGCCATTGAATTCTTTGAACCTTTTTTCAGAAAAATTTTATCGGGCAGGGTCCTGGCAGGTTTTTTGTTCTCATGTTTTCTCATTGTATCAACCTTTATCCTCACCTATGGTCTTATACGGCTCTCCTCATATATTGATCCGGTATTTGGCTCAATTGTGAGCATAGTATTGATGTTTTATACCCTGTCCGGGAAAAGTCTTTATACAGCAGCCCTGAAAGTTAAAACCGCACTGGAGGATCAAGGTGTTGAAGGAGGCAGGGATGAGGTTTCAATGATTGTTGGAAGGGAAGTTAAACACCTTGATGAAACAGGGGTTGTAAGGGCATGCGTGGAGAGTGTTGCTGAAAATTTTGTGGATGGATTCCTGTCCCCTCTTTTTTTCGGCATGGTTGGTGGTGTGCCAATGGCCATGGCCTATAAAATGATCAATACCCTTGATTCCATGGTGGGGTATAAAAATGAAAAATATATTGAATTCGGCAAAGCTTCGGCAAGGATAGATGATATTGCAAATTATATCCCGGCAAGGATTTCACTTCTGATCATTGCGCTGTCCACTTTGATTTTATCGGGTAAAAGGGGAGTTTCATCTTTTAAAACAGGCATGAAAGATGGCCGGTTACACAAAAGCCCCAATGCAGGTCTCCCAGAAGCTGCTTTTGCCGGAGCGCTCCTGGTAAAGCTTGGGGGTCCGAGCTATTATCATGGCAAACTTGTTGAAAAGCCTTATATAGGCAAAGGCTTTAATGATCCATCTCTGGAACATATAAAGCAGGCAGCAGAACTAATGCTTTTTGCTTCATTTGTATCAATGATCATAAGCCTGTTCTTTACTCCCGGGCCGGCTCTGTTATTTAATTAGATTTTTACTGCAGCAGTCGCTGTTGCACGCTTTGTCACATTTTAACGGTTCTGAATCTTCATAGGTGACGTTGTTTTGATACTCATTAAGGGCTTTGTGCAGGGTTTTAACGGCAAGCTGGATGCAGTGGTGTTTTTTTGCAGGGACATCTCCCAGGGCATTAAAGACATGGCCGTCGTTGATCTGGCCTGCCTGCTTCAAAGTTTTGCCTTTTACCATCTCTGCAATGGCCATGGCAGATGAAATAGCTCCGGGGCACCCAAGCACCTGGTATTTTGCGTCTGTAATGGTATCATTGTCAAGTTTGAGGTATATTTTCATTGTATCGCCGCAGGTGCCCACCATTTCAGACACATGGTCAGCATCGGGCAGGTCGCCCATGTAGGCTTTTTCAATAAAGTACTGGATTGCTTTTTCACCGTATCCTGTTTCTGCCAGGGCTTTTTTTTCACTCTCAATGGCTTGGGTATTTATGGTATTCATCTCTTCCTCAAAATATAAAATATGTTTTTAAAAGTTTCTTCAATGACAAGTAAAGTAATCAAAAAAACATAAGTGTCAAGATTTTTTTTGGTTCCAGCCCGGATATTCCATGAAAATTCCGGCTAGGGGATTATCTCCTGTTTCAGCATACAGCAGGCAATCCTGTATTCAGGGTCATTGTTTTTATTGTACATGATATTGCCCGGCTGGATGAGCTTGTTCATTACACATCCCTCGGGTATGGAGAGGTTGAACAGGTCTTTTTCATTGATACTCCTGGTTGGTGCAAGGCAGTTATTGTTTATTTCAAAACTGTGCAAAGGAAAGTCTTCACAGACAGGACATTGATATACTCTTTTATTGGGGAATAAAAAATAGTTTTCTGAAACCAGGGCAGCACATTCAAATTTTTCATCAATATCAAGAAATACCTTTGGGTAGGTTACAATAATATTGTGTTGTGCAATCTTTTCTGCAATACCCGGTACAATGGCAAGCCATTTTTCCCTTGAAACCTGACTTGTTTTTATATCAGTACCTTCCCGGGATGAGTTCCCCCTGATTCCAATGACCTGGATGAAAAAACGGTCAATGTTCAGATCTCCAATAAGATCGGGCACCATGGAAAGTTCGTCTATATTTTCCCTGCTCACTGTATAGATCATGGATGTTGAAAATCCCTTGGAACAGGCTTCTTTCAAACCTTTAAGACATTGCTTAAAAGTGCCTTTTCCCCTGATTGCATCATTGGTTTTTTCAGTTGCACCGTCCAGGGAAAAACTTATGAAATCCACCAGGTCAGGTGTTATTCTCTCTAAAATATTATTAAATAAGAATCCATTGGTATCAATGGTTATTGAATTAAACTTCAGTTTTTTTGCATGTTCTGCTGCAAGGGGCAGATCAGGGTGCAGTGTCGGCTCTCCTCCCAGAAAAATAAGATTGGTCTGCCTTGCTTTTGGGGAGAAAAGATCCAGCCATTTCCTGATTATCCCGATATCAAGGGTATTGTCACCATGTTCCTTTTTATTGATGTAACAATGTTTACAGGCAAGATTGCACCGGGTCAGAATATGGAAAAAGAGGTTGGATGAGTTTTTTGAGAAAGCAACTGTCCTGTTTTTCATGTATTATGGTATTCCTGAATGGTTTTAACTGTAAACTCTTTTTTTCTCAGGGCTTTTATTGCATTGCAAATGGCCTTTGTCCCGTCAGTGGTGGTTGAGTAGGGGATTTTAAATTTCAATGCAGCACTTCTTATGGCATAGCCATCCCGTCTTGTCTGGCTGTTTGATGCTGTGTTCAATATCAGTTGAATACGGTTGTTTTTCACTGCATCCACAACATTGGGCCTGCCTGTGGAGACTTTTTTAATGATTTCCGCTGGAATGGAGTTTTCCTCAAGAAAATCTGCTGTTCCCTTGGTGGCAAGTATTTTAAAACCCATTGCATAAAGTTTTTTCGCAATGGGCAGGGCTGCTTTCTTATCTTTATCCTGTACGCTTATGAAGACATTGCCATGGGTGGGCAGAAGCTGGGAAGCACCAAACTGTGCTTTGGCAAAGGCAGTTCCAAGATCATTGTCCATGCCCATTACTTCTCCTGTGGATTTCATTTCAGGACCCAGAACAGGGTCAACATTGGGAAATTTATTAAAGGGCATGACAGCCTCTTTAACAGAATAGTGGTTTGGTATAAATTCAGTGGTCAATCCCAGTTCATCAAGGCTTTTGCCAAGCATAACCCTGGTGGCAATTTTTGCAAAGGGTATACCTGTTGCTTTGCACACAAAAGGGATGGTCCTTGAAGCCCTGGGGTTAACTTCTATTATATACACCCTGTTATCCATGATTCCAAACTGAATATTCATAAGTCCTTTAACATTTAGTTCTCTGGCCAGGGCCTTTGTTGCCCTTGACATCTCATCAATGTGTTTGTCTGATATGGAAAAGGGAGGAAGTACACATGCAGAATCACCGGAATGGATGCCAGCTTCTTCTATGTGTTCCATCATGCCGGCTATGATGGTGGTTTTACCATCGGAAATGGCATCAACATCCAGTTCAAAGGCTTCTTCAAGGAATTTATCAATCAGTACAGGATGTTTAGGAGAAGCAGAGATTGCCAGGGCAAAATATTCCTTTAAATCCTTTTCATCATAAACTATTTTCATGGCACGGCCTCCAAGGACAAAGGATGGGCGTACCATTACCGGAAAACCAATGGAAGCTGCAACAGCCTGTGCTTCTTTGTAACTTGTTGCGGTACCGTTTTCCGGCTGTACAAGGCCAAGCTTTGTTATCATTGCCTGGAAAAGCTCCCTGTCTTCTGCCCGTGCAATACTTTCCGGGGATGTCCCTATTATCGGCGCACCAGCCTTTTCAAGGTCGTCGGCAAGGTTCAGGGGAGTCTGTCCCCCGAACTGAACAATGATTCCGTCGGGGTTCTCTTTTTCAATGATATGAAGGACATCTTCCTTTGTAAGGGGTTCAAAATAGAGTTTGTCAGAGGTGTCATAGTCTGTGGAGACGGTTTCCGGGTTGGAGTTGACCATGATACTTTCCACACCTTCCTCCCTGAGCGCATAGGAGGCATGGACACAGCAGTAGTCAAACTCAATTCCCTGGCCTATCCTGTTGGGTCCGCCCCCCAGTATCATTATCTTTTTTTCTGAGCCAACCCTTGCTTCACACTCTTTTTCATAGGTGGAGTAGTAATAGGGCGTGGATGCCCTGAATTCTGCAGCACATGTATCCACTAGTTTGTACACAGGTACAATACCAAGTTCTTTTCTCTGCTTTTCTATTCTGTCCTCTGTAAGGCCTGTCAGGAATGATATCTGTCTGTCGGAAAAACCATTTTTTTTAGCTGTTTCAAGGATCTCCTTTGGGAGGGTTGTTCCGGCAAGTTTAATTCTTTTCTCAAGCTGGACAATCTCCCTTATCTGGTATAAAAACCAGAGGTCAATACCTGTAAGGCTGTTAATCCTTTCCATGGTAATACCGTTTTCCATGGCATACTTAAGGTAAAAAATCCTTTCAGAATTAGGTGTTGCAAGTTTGTGTTCGATCTGGGTTTCAGAAAGCTCTTCCGGGCCCGGGTCTTTACCATCGGCACCCAGGCCTGCCCTGGAAATTTCAAGGGATCTTAATCCCTTTTGAAGCGCTTCCTTAAATGTTCTTCCAATGGCCATGGTTTCTCCAACGGATTTCATGGCTGTTGTCAGGGTGTCACTCGTTTCGGGGAATTTTTCAAAGGTCCATCTTGGGATTTTAACCACACAATAATCAATGGAGGGTTCAAAACATGCAAGGGTTTCTCCTGTGATATCATTGGGGATTTCATCCAGGGTATATCCAACAGCTAATTTTGCTGCAATTTTAGCAATGGGAAAACCCGTAGCCTTGGATGCCAGAGCAGAGCTTCTGGAAACCCTGGGGTTCATCTCAACAACAATGATCTCTCCTGTTTCAGGGTTGACAGCAAACTGAACATTGGAACCGCCTGTATCAACTCCGATTTCATTCATGATTGCAATTGAGGCATCCCTCAGTTTCTGGTACTCCTTGTCGGAAAGGGTCTGGATGGGAGCAACGGTTATGCTGTCTCCGGTATGAATACCCATGGGGTCAAGATTTTCAATGGAGCAGATTATAACAACATTACCTGCATTGTCACGCATGACCTCAAGTTCAAACTCTTTCCAGCCAAGGACAGACTCTTCCAGCATGACCTGGGTATTGAGGCTTGCATCAAGGCCGGCCTTGGAAAGCATGAGAAGCTCTTCCAGGTTATATGCCACACCGCCGCCAGTGCCTCCCAGGGTAAAGCTTGGTCGTACAATAATGGGGAATCCTATATCCTCTGTAACTTTTTCAACCTCTTCAATGGAATGTACAAAACAGCTTTTTGGAATCCTGAGGTCGATTTTTTCCATGGCATTTCTGAAAAGTTCCCTGTCCTCGGCTTTATTAATGGCATCAATGGATGCTCCTATCATTTCAACATTATACTTTTCAAGAATTCCTGTTTTTGCAGTTTCAATGGCAGTGTTAAGGCCAGTCTGTCCTCCAAGTGTGGGCAGGATTGCATGGGGTTTTTCCCTTTCAATTATTTTTACCAGAGTATCTGCTGTTACAGGTTCAATATAAATCTTATCTGCTGTTTCAGGGTCAGTCATTATTGTGGCAGGGTTTGAATTGACCAGGATTACTTCATACCCCTCTTCTTTAAGGGCTTTACATGCCTGGGTCCCTGAATAGTCAAACTCACAGCCCTGGCTGATAATAATGGGTCCTGCACCAATAATCAGGATTTTTTTCAGATCTTCACGTTTTGGCATTTTTTATCATCCCGGTAAACTGGTTAAAAAGATATGCTGCATCATGGGGGCCCGGGGAGGCTTCCGGATGGTATTGCACAGCAAACATTGAAAGGGAGCTGTTTTCCAGCCCTTCCAGGGAATCTTCATTTAGATTGATGTGTGTCATGGCAAGGTTGTTTGCTTTCAGAGAGCCTATATCCACTGCAAATCCATGGTTCTGGGAGGTGATTTCAACCTTGTTTGTTTTAAGATTTTTAACAGGCTGGTTTCCACCCCTGTGCCCGAATTTTATTTTGTGGGTTGAACTTCCCATGGCAAGGCCCATGAGCTGCATGCCAAGGCAGATGCCAAACATGGGCACAAAGCCCAGAAGCTCTTTTATTGTTTTTATGGCATAGGTGACAGGCTCAGGATCGCCAGGGCCATTGGAGAGGAATATTCCTTCTGGTTTAAGATTACGGATGGTTTCAGCACTGGTTTCAGCAGGAAGTACCAGTACTTCACATCCTGCATTTTCAAGGCACCTTATGATATTATATTTAATTCCGAAATCCAGGGCAGCCACAGAGTACTTTTCATTCCTGTGGCGCCATATTCCGGAATCTAAAGGGCTGTTTGCCATGATGTATGACGGTTTTGAACTGTTCCAGAAATAGGGCCTGGCTGTTGTGACTTCTTTTACAAGATCCCGCCCCTGCATTGGTTGAATCTGTTTTGCCCTTTTGCACAGGCTTGCAGGGTCAAGGTCGCTGGTGGAGATCATGGCTCTCAGGGCGCCGTTTTTCCGGATATGCCGTGTCAAAGCCCGTGTGTCAAGGTCTTCAATGCCAAGAACCCCCTCTTTTTTCAGGTATGACTTAAGGGTTCCTGTGGATCGGAAATTGCTTGGAAAATCCTGATACTCCTTTACAATTAATGCTGCTGCCTGGATTTTATCAGATTCAATATCTTCCGGGCACACGCCATAATTTCCAATCAAGGGATAGGTCATTGTGATCATCTGTCCATGGTAGGAAGGATCAGTGATTATCTCCTGGTATCCTGTCATGCTGGTGTTAAATACCACTTCTCCCTTTGCTTCTCCTTTTCCGGTAAAGCTGCGGCATGGAAATGTCCTGCCATCTTCCAGGGCAAGTAAAGCTTTCATGGTGATAGTTGTTTCCTTATAATTATTACTACGCTTTAAAATATATTAAATTTTTCAGCTTTTTAACTCATTCAGGAAAATAGTATTTCCCGGACAAATAGAAATACAAATACCACAATTCAGGCATGTTCTGCAAGGAAATAGCAATTACATATATATTGAATTATAAGGTTGTTATAACAATGGAACCAGGGAATAATGGCGTATCAAAGGTTAATCACCTTGTCTGCAAGCTGCATTGATGTAACAATATCCAGCATATTTGTTGTGTCACCCACAGCTTTTTGATCCAGAAGATCAAAGTGGGTAAGGCATGCTCCGCAAACCAGTATATCGGTATGCTCTTTCTCAAGTTCCTCCAGGACAGTCAGTACGCTGGAGCCATTTACAGTAAGCTTTACACCATCATTTACAAAGGCAATGCGCCATAGATCACTGCCCATCTCCCCCAGGGTTTTAAGAAAGTTTGTCATGAGTTTTGCACCAAGCCCGTCATCGCCTCTGCCAATGGTGGATGCACCTATTAAAACCATGATTTTATGTCCGGGCTGCTGCTTATTTGAATCAAGGGTACAGGTTTCCATCTGTTTTTCCAGGCTTCCCGTTTTTTTTATTTGAACCCTGCTGCCCCTGCCTTCTATTGTGGAAACCCTGCCAGAGGATTCAACCGAGACTTCAAAGTCATGGAAGTTTAAAAACCTGGTTACATTTTCAACAGCAGCATCATTATCAACAATAATTTTTATGCTTGTTGCACCCTGCTCTTCTATGGCCTGTTTGGTTTTCATGACAGGGCCGGGGCAGTCAATATTTCTGCAGTCCAATTCAATTGTCATATTATCATTCCGTTAAATAATTAATATTTCTGATGAATAAAATATTTTTATTGGTATGGGTTTGTCAAATTGATTAAATAAATATGAAATTCAATTGTTATTGAAATAATAAAACAAAGGACAAGATGCTTGTAAACATTATTCAGGTCTTTGGGACCAGTTAATGGCCAGGGATTTTACGGTTTTTATCAAAAGTTCTTTTTTCAATGGCTTGGAAAGATAATTGTCTGCCCCTGAAGCAAGGAAGCGCTTGCGGTCTCCCTTCATGGCATTGGCAGTCAGGGCTATGATGGGGATATGCCCTCCGTTCTTTTTTTCAAGCCCCCTTATTTTTTCTATTGCTTCTGTGCCGTCCATTACCGGCATCTGGATATCCATGAAAATAATATCAAAATGCATTTTGGAAAACAGTTCAACCGCCTCTTTTCCATTATTTGCTATTGTTATTTTCTTTGTCATCTGCGTAAGCATTTTTTTTGCCACAAACTGGTTTACTTTATTGTCTTCAACAAGGAGTATATTGAGCCGGGGATTGGTTTGTTCCTGGGCTTTTTTTATCTCTTCCACTTTATAGGAGGTGATCACAGGATCTTCAGGCTTATCCTGAGTTTGAGAGTCAATACTTAATACAGTACGGAGAATATCAAATAGTTTGCTTTTTTTTATGGGCTTTGTAAGATATCCTGCAAAACCTGTGCTGTGCAGTTTTTTTACATCTCCTCTGTGTGCATGGGATGACAGCATTATCATTATGGTATCCTGAATATCTTTGTGGTCTTTAATTGTTCTGCCAAGTTCTTTGCCTGACATATCAGCCAGGTTCATGTCTATCAGCACGAGCTTGAATGCCCTGCCTTTTTCAGATGCCTTCTTAAGCATTGAAACAGCGCTTTTTCCATCCCGCGCTCCATGGAATGAGCAATCCCATGATTTTAAATACTCTTTAAATATCTGGTGGTTTGTATTGCTGCCATCCACGATGAGGATTTTAGTTCCTTTAATTTCATGGGCAAGCACAATGCTCTGTTTTATACTGGTCTGTTTTTCAAATACAATGGTGAAATAAAAATTTGAGCCTTTATTGATTTTACTTTTAACATTGATTTTTCCCCCCATAAGTTCAGTGAGCTGTCTTGATATTGCAAGGCCAAGACCTGTGCCTCCATATTCCCTGGTTGTGGAAGAGTCCACCTGGGTAAATGATTCAAACAGGATATCAAGTTTATCTTCAGGTATGCCAACACCAGTGTCAATCACTTCAAACAGAAGAGCGGCACTCTTTTCTGTCTCTTTTTCCAGGGATACTTTTATAAATATTTCACCCTTGCTTGTGAATTTAAGTGCATTACCTGCAAGGTTGGAGAGTATCTGACGCAGGCGGGATGGGTCTCCTCTTAATAACAGCGGAACTTTATTCTCAATAAGCAGGGCAAATCCAATGCCTTTTTCCTGGGCCTTTATTGACAGCAGATCACCAAGGGAATCCATGGTAACAGAGAGATCAAAGTCAATTATCTCAATTTCAAGTTTTCTTGCCTCAATTTTTGAAAAATCAAGTATATCGTTGATCAATATCAATAAAGAGTCTGCACTTTGCTGGGCTGAGACGGCAAACTCATACTGGCTTGCTGACAGATTAGTTTCCAGAAGCAGGTCCAGCATCCCAACAACACCATTCATTGGTGTTCTGATTTCATGGGACATATTGGCAAGAAAATCAGACTTGGCTTGACTTGCAGCTTCAGCTTCTTTCTGTTTTTTTATGATGGCATCTTCAAACAGTCTGCGATGTGTAATGTCACGCACAATGCTCAGCCATGTTGGACGTCCGTTAAACTCAATTCTGCTTGAACGTATTTCAACATCAACCAGGGTGCCGTCCTTCATAATATGCTGATACCGCCCGCCATCACCCGGGGCTTTATTTTTATTATTAATACTTTTTTTCACCCTTTTAAGCTCACTGGCAGGATGAAGGTCAAAGGGTGTCATGGTCAGTATTTCTGCCTTTGTATAGCCGTATTTCAATGCCCGTTTGTTGCAGTCAACAAATTTATGTGTCTCCATGTCATGGAGAAGGACAATGTCGGCAATATTATTAAACAGCACCCGGTATTGCCTCTCTTTTTTTAGAAGTTCGTCCTGGGATTTTTTCTGCCCTTTTATGAGTTCCACAAGGTCAATCTGGAGCAGGTTAAAAGCTGTGAACAGGTCTGAAAAATCATCCTGTTCAATTATTTCAATGGGTTCTGTCCGCAGTAAGTTACCCCAGGTTATCTTGCCCATGAGCTTAACAAGCTGGTCTGATTTCTCCTTTATTTTTCTTTTCTGGTCAATTGTTTCATTCTTAAGTTTGATTACAAGCTTTTTCAGAGTATCTTTGTCATCGGGAAGGCTTGAGAGCATGTTATCACAATTTTCAGATTCATTTGATTCCATGGAAAGCTTCAGCTCTTCAAGACTGCAGGGCTTCTCTGATCTGGATTTTACCTTTTGTTTATGATGTTTAATAATTGAGACAGCATGGTTAAAATCTTTTGATAGGATAACTTTTTCATGCAGTTTGGGTGAAAAAAGACTGCTGGCTTTAATTATTATTTTAAAGATAGTATTTGGATTGGAATAGACAATTAAAGCTGTCCTCTCAAGTTGTTCCAGCCTGTGGTTGAGGTGTTCATTTCTGGCCCCTGTTGTGGAACCGGTTGTTTTTGAAAGATCAGCAATAAAATATACAGGTGCGTTGTCAGGAAAGAATTCATCAAGTACTTTTTCTATAATTTTTTCTGCACTTATTATATCGATCCTGTGTGAGAATCCAATTGATTCAGCATGCAGGATATCTTCTTCAATAATGGAAAGAATGAACTTATAGGCTCCGGACTCTGCTTTATACATCCATTCAGGTCTTGAAATTGTTTTTAAAGAAGAGGTCAATGCCCTGTTATTCCTTTATCCTATTTCTGGTACCAGGT
>CAZQJS010000040.1:0-29013 GCA_964593725.1 uncultured Desulfobacterales bacterium | reverse complement strand
TCAAGTGAAACCTAAACGGAAAAAGCATATCCAGGCCTCACTTATTCCTTTGTTATTATTAAAAATAATTTTTGACCGGGAATTGCTGATTTATCCTTGACTTTATCATATTTTTCAAATAAATCATTTATAGTTTCAGGTGCCCCTGGCAAAGGGGATAATAGGGAACCCTGTGGAAATCAGGGACGGGCCCGCCGCTGTAATCGGTGACGAACTCTGCAATGATCCACTGATCATTTTGATCGGGAAGGAGCAGATAATTAGGATGATCCGAAAGTCAGAAGACCTGCCTGGAAGCAGCAATAATATCTTTTCCCGTGGACAAGGAAACGATACATATCTGTGGTAAAATCAGGGAAACCCCAGATCATTTAAACATTATAATGATCCGGGGTTCTGATTTCCAGGTCCCCGGGAAAACCGGGCACTGCTTTAAAAAGATGTCCATCAAAACAGGAAGGTAACCCATAAACCGGTTTAAACCCCTTGTTTTATATTTTTTTTAAGCAAGGTATGCCCCAGGGAGAAAAAAGATGAAAAAACGTTTACTATTCACAACAATTGCCTTGGGCCTTGCAGTTTTTTGCTCTGGCTTTGGGGCATTTGCCCAGGACAAACCCTTAAAAATGGATGAAATGGTTGTAACCGGTACCAGGAGTAAAGAGCAGGTAAAATATCTCCCGGTTAAAATCGAGACCATTGATTCCAGAGAGATTGAAATGACCACAGGGGAAACAATCACTGAACAATTAAAGAAAAACGCATCAATAGGAGTCATTGAATACCCTGGAGCCCTGGCAGGGATCGGAATCAGAGGATTCCGTCCTGAATTTTCCGGTATTACAAAACACTCTGTAATATTGATAGATGGCCGGCCTGCAGGAGCCACAAATCTTGCCACGATCTTAAGTGACAATATTGAACGCATCGAAGTTTTAAAAGGGCCTGCATCCTCGCTTTACGGTGGTGAAGCCATGGGTGGTGTAATCAATATTATTACTAAAAAACATACTGACAAGTTAACAGGCCTTGCTGAAACAGGTTATGGCTCCTTTGATACAATATGGATGAAAGGTGCTGTAGGAGGCAGTGTAAAAAATATTTTCGACTTTGATATATCTGCAAGAAGGTATGATCAAAGGGATAATTTTAAAATGGGCAACGGAGACAAGCGTGCCAATACAAAGTATATGACCCAAAATGGTGATTTAAGATTTGGTGCTGATATTGGTGAAAACTGGCGGGTGGATTTCGGACTTGATGCATACCAGGGCCGGGACATTGAGCTGCCGGGTGATACATTTAACGGTGACAGTAAATCAGGTCATAAGGATATAGACAGATATGGTCTTGATGTTAATATTGAAGGTAATATTGCCAACCATCTGGTCACACTTACAGGATATAAAACCCAGGAACTGAGTGAAAGTTATAAACATTATACAGGCTGGTTTGTCCCTGTCCAGGTTGTCCCCTATCGCAGCTATGATTCAGAAACCAACTGGATAGGTTTTCAGGTAAAAGATGCAATGACATTCAGTGACCATAAATTAATCTTTGGGCTTGATTATCAGGACATTGAAAAGGAATCAAGGAGCTATAACCAGGATGGTACAAGAAAAGCTCCATGGGCACCGAATGAAAGCCGTGAAAATATTGCAGGATATCTTGAAACAATATGGAGATTCATGGATAAACGCCTCACCATAACAGCCGGCGGCAGATATGACACTTTTGATGTTTCAACTGAACCCACTACATTTAAAACAGATTTCACCCCAAAAACCGAATCTTTTTCAACCTTCAGCCCCAGAGCAGGAGTCAACTATCTTTTTGATCAGGGTATAAGGCTCCACACCACCATTGGAAAGGCATTTGTTCCCCCGACTGCAGCACAGCTTGCAGGCTATCATATAGGATGGGGGGGCGTTATTACAAAGGGAAATCCCAATCTTGACCCGGAATCTTCTGTTACCTGGGACATGGGAGCTGGATATTCCAGGGCTGCCCTTGGACTCAATGTGGATGTAACATATTTCCATACTGATATTAAAGATAAAATCACCAGGGAGACCCTAGGCCTTGTGACTACTTATCAAAACACACTGGGAGCTGAAATACGCGGATTTGAATACATATTCTCCTTTGATATTGGTGCACCTCTTAAATGGGACCGCTCCTTAAGTCTGTTTTTTAACGGTACATCAATTCTAAGGGCTGAAGAAGAACAGACAACAGGGCGTTATAAAGATATACATAATGTTGCAAGCCATACATATAATTATGGGATAGCATACAGCGACAACATGTTTGACTCTAAGCTCAATTTCAGAAAACAGGGGCGTATGAAGGATACAGACTGGAACAATCCTTTACGACCTGAAATCAGATACCCGGGATTTACTGTTGTGGACTTTGTTTTTGGAGTTACATTCCTTGAAAACCACAGAATCAGCCTTAAAGTGGACAATGTTCTTGACAAACATTACTATGAGAAAAAAGGATTCCCAAAACCCGGGCGCGGTTTTTTCCTGAGTTACAGATATACATTCTGAATTTCAAACAAACTCTTAAAACAAAAGTGCTCCAATCAGCACAGGAGCACTTTTGTTATCTGGTCAGTGTTGTCAGATATTTTAAAAGCAGATCAGGTCTGTCAGAAGAAATTACATCTGCTCCAAGTTCAATGGCGTGTTTCATTCTTTTCTCAAGGTCATGGTTTCCCCACAAAAAAACCTGGACTTCAGCATTTGCCTTTTTTGCTTCTGAAAACCCATGTCTTGGGAAAAACCACTCTGATGCAAAAACAGCATCTGCATCAAGTGCCTTTATGACAAATTGCGGAACCTCCATGATCTGCCACCAGTTAAGCAGGTCAACAGAGATCATAAGATTAGAATCAATTGCCTTGATCTTTTTTGCCGTGTCCACAAAATCCGGTCCTGGGATAAAAAAATAGACCTGTTTTTCCATGGCGTAATCAATCACCATATGGGCTGTTTTCTCCACATCCACATTTTTCACATCCAGTGCAAGGATAAAATTTTTCCATAAACATACCTTTGCCAGGATATCCTTGAACAAAGGTATTTTACATGAAGTTGTCATGCCTTTTTTATTTATTAAAAAAAATTTTTGCACCTCGTCAAATGTAAGGTCAGTGATATCACCTGTGCCTGTAGTGGTTCTGTCAAGGGATGCATCATGAAGCAAAATTATCTTTTTATCCTTTGTGGTGCGCAGATCAATTTCTGTACCAGAAAGTCCAAGCTTTTTTGCAGCATTTACAGCTTCAATGGAATTTTCCGGCAACCTTGTACAAAGACCTCTGTGGGCAAATAATTTTACATGGGAAATGTCTGTACCTGCAAAGGCAAAAGGTTCAATAAATAAAATGACAATTGCAATTAAAAAAGAAAATTTATAAAAAATCTTCATCTATCTCTCCCCTTTTAAAGGAATAATGTCCAAAGCATCCCTAATATGACGGCAATATATATTTGATATTTTTGATATTTCTCCAATACCATGATCAAGAACTGATACTTCTATATTGTTTTTATGAAATAATGCTTTCCATGAATCATCCTTTCCCGTGAGATCTTCTTTAAAATGCACGCCTGCGACCAGCATAAAAGGTATGATCAATACTTTTTCAAGACCTGCATTCTTTACCCTTTCAAGGGTGTACTCCATGCCAGGATAATCCTCCACCACACCTGTAAATATATTGCAATTATGCTCTTTTCTCATAATATCTTCAAAAGCTGCATAGGATGCCCATGCAGGATGGTCTGTGCCATGCCCCACCAAAATGGTTGCCTGGTTGGGATCCTTTGAGATATACGGTTCAAGTGCTGCAGCAGTTTCAAAATAATCCAGAGGAGAAGTCAAAAGCGGCAGCCCCATTGATGTACGTATATCCACACTGTCTTTCAGAAATAATAAACGGTCAAACTCGTGACCATGGATAATATGCAAGGATTGGACAACTGCCCATTTATTACCCCTGTTTTTAAGATATTCCATCACTTCCAGCGGATCCTTTACATCCTTATTGCTATTTTTTTTCAGGGCAGATTTAACCATTCTTGATGAAAATGCCCAGTAAATCGGGTTAGAAGGAAAATTATCCCTGAAAATCTGATCCATTTTGTCATAGGTTGAAAAAGCTTTGGCAGTTGTGCCAAAAGCCGTAAGAATTACAGGTATGTTCACTCTTTTTCCTTTCCGGTTTTATTTATATTTATGGACAGCAGGATTTTAAAATCCACCCTGTCCTGAAAGGTTTTTTCCCTGATTTTTTCAAGATCAATATTTTCACTGCAAAAATCCGGACCACTTGCACCAACCTCTTTCCATGGCCCATGCCCTGTAGGTGGTGTAGATATCATGGCATAATTTTCTGCTGAAACTGCCACACATATTCTGTCCAGAGTACGGGATGCCATAATTGGAAGATCTTCCATGGAAAGATATTCAAGGGATGTAATCAGAGCATCACACCCAAGTTTTGCAAAAGCAACTCCTGTCTCAGGGTGCATAAGTTCATGGGATCTGCACAGTCCTATGCGGGCAGGTCCTGTATCCACAATGCAGAGTCCTTTTGCATCATATGGTGCAAAAGAACACGATTCATTGGAAATCAGCACAGGCATACAACCATTTTTATCAATAATGCCAAAGCAGACTGCCATATTTTTTCCCTTGATAATGTTTGAAATATCAGGAACCAATTGATCCAATTGTATTGCATAAACCTTTGGAAAAACAAGCAATGTAAAATTTTTTGAGGGTTGATCCAAAAAACTTCTGATTTTTTCCACTATATCTTTTTTTGAAAATTGTGCATGACCTGTAAAACAGATTATTTTAAACAATTCTGGTGCCCTGAGGTTATAATAAGCTGTAAGATCACTGCCATCATAATTGACATGGCGCATATCAAGATAAATGGATCCATATTTTTCAGGAGTTCTTGATGCCATGATACCAGGGCGGGTAATGTCTTTAACCTTTGCCTGGGCATTCAATGGAAGAGATGCATAGATAATTTCTGATTTAATACAGGCTTTGGAAACCATGATTTTCCCGTCAGGGGAAAAAACAGAAGACATGGCATTATCACAAATCATAATCCTGTCTTTACCGCATCTGTTGCATGCCGCAATATAGATTCCATTCTCCCTTGCCCTGACAGACCATAATTTGTTTGGATCAAGGCCTGAAAGGGGCCAGTTTGCAGGGACAATGATAATATCTGCTCCTTTTAATGCAGTCTGCCTTGGCAAGAGCCCATGAAAGGTATCAGAGCATATTAATACCCCCACCTTTGCCCAGGGAGTTTCAAATATATTATCCTGAACAGGATTGCCAGGGCATGCCCAGCGGGTTTCAGCATTGATCTTGTGGTATTTCAGGATTATTCTGCCCACAGGACCTATCACAAAAGCACTATTATAAAAAAGAGAGCTGTTTTCTTCTTTTTGGGCAAACCCAATACAGATATAAGCATTGTATCTCTTTGCAATTTGCTTTAAATGGATAATAAATTTATCTTTTTTACTCAAGGCACAGGGTGCAATTTTCTCCATGGATAAAAAACTGAAACCAGATATTCCCATTTCTGTATTAACAATGATTTTTGCTCCGTTTTCACAGGCTTTCTGGTTAAGCTTAATCAATGCATCACAATTTGTTTTTACATCCCTGTATTTTACATCAAGATGAATAAGGGCTATTTTCAGTTTTTTTCCCATTTATCTTCAAATCCCATGGCAAGTGCTTTATATATCAATTTCAACATTGCTGAATCACTTGTTGTTGACACATTGTCTGACAATTTATCAATGTATTGCTCTGTTTTTTCATATTTTAAACTCACAGCTGCTGCTGCATATCCTGAATAGCGGATATATATCTCCTTAAGGCATGCCCTGGGCAGAATTTTATATTCTGCCTTGTCTCTTAAGTGTACCAGTGCTGCCACTGCTGCCACCACCATTGGGTCACGGTTTACAGAGTCAAAATTATCCAGAAAAAGCCTGCCGGTCTCTTTATCCAGATGCTTGCATATCCCTTTAACCATTTTTTGATGATCAGTACCAAAACGTTCAATGTGAATCCTGACAGAACGCTGACTTTCTGGCGTAAGACCATTTTGCAATGCCAGGGTCTCTTTAACAGCAGCCTTGACAGTTTTGCCAATGAGTTCTCCAAGTTTTGTATGTTTCCCTGAACTTGTGAGTGCAGGCTCCGGGGACATGCGTGCTGCAATGCCGGTCTGGTCTGTACCGGTTCCTGTTGCAAGACCGCTTGAATATCTTGAATTTACGGCAAGTTCTTCAAGTGCTGCTGTCTTAGCCTCTGTTGTTGTAACAATTGCCCGGACAATTGCACCCCTGGTTAAGGGTTTGTTTATAAAAACCATTATATTAATGGTGCCTGGTTTCAAATTTTTTTCTTTGACACTTCCATTAATAAAATTTTGACCTTTTTCATAATAGCCTGCAGGGTCCCCTGCCCTTCCTGCATTGGTTTCAACACCGCCAGTTGCCACAGCTAAAACCCACAGGTCCTGAAATTCCAATTTTTGTATGGATGCATAATGCATGTTGGCAGCAGTGCCAAGGCTTGCACAATATCTGTAATCAATACCTTCTTCAGAGCACACCTCATCAAGATATGCTTCAGGGTCTGTGATTATTCTTCTGGCACCACCCATGGGACTATTGTGGCTGTGATTTTTTGCCTCGCAGGACTGATGATTGAGCATCACCTTTATATCTTCACGTAAACCACCATTTATTCTGCATGTGGATATCACTCTATGGGGAGATAAAAATTTTGCATATATCTTTTTATTGTTTCTGTAAAGTTCAAGCACATCATCATAAATCTTTAAAAGCATCTCCTGCGCCTCCATAAAATCAATCTTTTGCCTTTTCAACGCAAAAAACAGCCATGATAAAAAAAACAATGCCGACTCCTGCAAGGACAAACCATGATACACTCCTGGCTGGCTGCCCAAGACAGGCAGCCCGGATAGCAGAAGATGCATGGGTCAGGGGAAGAAAAAAAAGAATCTTGCCTGCCCATACAGGAAGGCGGTCCACAGGAAAAAAAGTACCTCCGAGAAATGCCATGGGGGTTATTACAAAAGAGTTAAGCATGGACTGGTCTGCATGGGATTTAACCACCATGGCAAGCCCCACGGCAAGGGATGCAAATACAAAACTGTTTAATAACACTGCAGAAACAAAAAGCAGATTATACTCAAGTTTAACCCCGAACAATGCCCCAAGAGCCATAATCACAAGCACTGCAAGAAGTGCCCGTGTCATGCCGGCAAGCACTTCACCTGTTACATAGGCAAAATCTGAGATAGGGGAAGACTGGAACTCTTCAAATATATGCCAGTAAAACCTTGCAATATTAATATCACTTGCAATGGCAAAAGACTGGGTCATGCTGCTCATGGCAATAAGACCCGGTATCAGAAACTGCATATAGGAAAACCCGTCAATGGATGCTGAGTGACCTGCTGCATACCCGAATGCAATAAGGTACAGCAGTGGTGACACTGACCAGGAAGGGATCTGCCGTGTTATACGCTTTTTCAGAATCAGCATCTCCCTTAAATAAACAGCTGATATTCCATGTATCATAATATAAATCCTTTTTAATGGTGCATTGTTTTCTTTTCCTGACTCTCCTGTTTTTTTACCTTTTTACCGGTAAAGGTTAAAAAAGCATCTTCAAGGTTGACCCTTCTTAATGTATATTGCTTAAGATTGGAGGTATTAAATTCCTGGGCATGTTCTCTGTCTTTAAAATAAACTGTTTCCATTACATCATCCTTTAACCGGTCAATTGCAAAGGAGCCAATGGAATTCATAAAATTCTGAGGGGTATCAATGGCAACAATCTTTCCTTTATCAAGAAAGGCAACCCTGTCTGCAAGGAATTCCGCCTCTTCAATATAATGGGTGGTAAGAAAAACCGTTGTATTCCTGGACTGAATTTTTTTAATCAATGCCCATATTCTGCGGCGTATTCCAGGATCCAGTCCTGCTGTAGGCTCATCCAGAAAAAGCACTTCCGGGGCATGGAGAAGAGCCCTTGCAATCATCAATCGTCTTTTCATGCCGCCGGAAAGGTTTTTTACAGGGCTGTTTTTTTTATTTCCAAGTTCAACATAATCTAAAAGCCAATTGATCTGTTCCTGAATCAAAGCACTTTTCATGCGGAAAAGCATGCCATGAATCATTAGATTATCTCTGACAGTGAGTTCCTGATCAAGATTAATGGTCTGGGGTACAAGCCCGTACTGCTGCTTTGCCTCAATAACATCTTCTGCAATATCATAACCATTTATCCAGCATCTGCCTGAACCTGGTCTTGTAAGACCTGTGAGTATCCTGATGGTGGTTGTTTTTCCAGCTCCATTGGGACCAAGATAGGCAAAAAGCTCGCCCTTGCTTACCATAAGATCTATACCTGAAAGAGCTTCTATATCTTTATATTGTTTTTTTAAATTTTCAATCTTAAGGGCAATCATATTAATAATAATTTCCTTTTACACTGCCTTGCCAAGGCGGTTAAGTTCCCTTACAGCATGGACATCGTCAGCCACATCCTGCAATGGCTTTCTCCTGATCCTGTGAGGGAGGGCAAGTTCTGCTGCAAGTTCAATATCCTTTAGTTCCACTTTTTTTCTTCCATCATAGGCTGCAAGGGTCTTGGAAGTTTTTAAAATAATAATATCCCCCCTGTGGCCATCCACTCCCACATCCAGGCAAAAAGATGCTATTTCAAAAAGCATGGCACGGTCGATTTCTACTTCAGGATAAATTTTTATGGCAGTGTCTATTTTCTCTGAAATATTTTTTGATTCTGCCTGCCATTTTATACAAAAGGATTCAGGGTCTTCATCAAAATCAGCCCTTCTTTCCATAACCTTTACACGCTCTTCAGGATCGTTAACACCAAGCACGTTGACACATAACCCAAACCTGTCCAAAAGCTGGGGACGGAGCTCACCCTCTTCAGGATTCATGGTGCCAACCAGGGTAAACCGTGCAGGATGTGAAAAAGAGACCCCTTCCCTTTCAATGGTGTTAACACCCATGGCAGCAGAGTCCAAAAGTACATCCACCACATGGTCATCCAGAAGATTGACCTCGTCAACATAGAGAATACCCCTGTGAGCTGCTGCTAAAAGTCCGGGTTCTATCCTTTTTTCTCCTTTTTTAAGGGCATGTTCCAGATCCATTGTTCCAACCACCCTGTCTTCAGTTGCACCCACTGGCAATTCAATCACCTTTATTCCGTCAAGACTTATCCTGATATCCTTTTCCCCTTTTCTGACAGGGCATTCAGGCAAAATACATTCTTTGCAAATCCCTTGAATTTCAGGGGCAGGCAATTGAAAAGGACAATTATTTATTTTTTTGATTGCCGGGAGTATCTCTGCAAGAGCCCGGACTGCAGTTGATTTTGCAGTTCCTTTTTCCCCGCGTATCAAAACTCCTGAAAGCCCCGGGTTGATTATATTCAATATTAAAGCAAGTTTCATATCCTGCTGCCCCACAATGGCAGCAAAGGGAAATACAGGTTTTTTTTCCATATTCTGTCTCCTTTAATTTCCTGATCCTATTGGGCATTGTCCCTTACCAGACTTACCAGTGAGTCTGTTTTAAGATCATCTATTTTACAATATTCTCCTTTACATGCTCTGGAAAGTTTTCCTGCAAGACCGAACTGAACCACACTGTCAGGCTCTGTATCCACAACAATAAATTTGATTCTTTTATCCTGCCCCATTTTTTCTGCATATGCCATGGCTTCCTGCACAGGTTTTTCATTACCAAGTGCAACATTGGACTTTCCATCAGTAATGATAATTATAATGGGACGGGCAAATGAATCTTTGCGCAAAGCACTTTCCACCATGGCATATGCCTTGTCAAGACCTGCTGACAAAGGAGTCCTGCCCCCCACGGGCATTTTCTCAAGATAGAGAGCAGCAAGTTCGATGGAGGACGTGGGAGGCAGGTTAATATAGGCTCTATCTTTTCTAAAAGATATCATGGCAACTTTGTCTCTTTTCTGGTAGGCATCAAGAAGAAGAGATAAAACAGCTCCTTTGGATGCTGCCATCCTTCCCCTGGCACCCATTGAGCCTGAAGCATCCACCAGAAAAACAAGGAAATTCCCAATTCTTTTTTCCCTGTTCTTTTCTCTGATATCCTCTGGTTTCAGGCAGATAAAAAGCTCTTTGGCTTTTCTTCTTATCTTCTGATAGGGAGCTGCTGCCCTGAGAGTCGCATCAAAGGCAATATCATTATTGGTTCTGTGCATGGTTGAATTTACATATCTTCCCTGTTTTGAAGATACCCTTGATCTGGAGCGCCTTCCTGATCCACGGCGTATTTTCTTATCCTTTTGAAAAGTGATCTTTTTAACCTTAAAGGTTGCTCCAATTTCAAAAACATGCTCAGGTGCAGCCTGATCTGCTTTGTTATCATTGGTGTCATTTGAATCTTTTTTACCGCTATCAGGTATGTTCGATTCCATGGAAGATGAATCCTGATTCAGGTTCTGATTCTGATTTTCTCCGTTACCAGCATTCTCCTTATTATCCTGATTTTGATTTTCTGTATCTCCATTATTATCCTTATCTGGATTGTCTTCCAGAGAAGGAGGAGGAGGAGGCGGTGGTGCAGGATCTGCATCTTGTTTTCTGTGGAGCAAGGCAAATTTTGCAACTAAAGATATATCTTCGACTTTTACATCAAGGCTTCCCATATATGCTGCATGGGCTTTTGCTGCCTGTTCAATCACAATATCTGCCCTGTGCCCTGCCACATTATTTGTTGTACACAATTCTGCAATAAAGGAACGAAGACTGGGCTTTATTCCTACATGGGAAATTATCTTTTTTGCCTCTGCTATTTTCCTGCCAAGGGTTACTATTCCGGGTTCATGGGCTTTTCTAAAGGATCCTGGATCAAGGTCAAACAACTCCCGGTATTCCATCAATTGTATTCTTGTCTCAATATCTTTTTCCGATGCTACTTCAACACACAATCCAAACCTGTCCATAAGCTGGGGGCGCAGGTCTCCCTCTTCCGGATTCATGGTACCAACAAGGATAAAACGTGCTTTATGATGAAATGACAACCCTTCCCTCTCCACACGATTTTCACCGGATCCTGCTGCATCAAGAATAATATCCACAATATGGTCATCTAAAAGATTTACCTCATCAACATATAATATGCCCTTGTCTGCACTGGATAAAAGCCCTGGCTGAAAAACCTTTTTACCCTGTTTAACTGCCCTGTTAAAATCCATACCTCCTGCAACTCTGTCCTCTGTGGCATTTAAAGGCAGGGTAACAATTTTAATACCGGAAACCAGATCAGCCACACTCCTTACAATGGTTGATTTTGCCGTACCTTTTTCGCCCCGGATCAGGACGCCTCCGATACCAGGGTTGATAAGGTTCAGAATCAGGGAAAGTTTTAAATCATGCTGCCCAAGTATGGCTGAAAAAGGATATAATATATTCATGATCTAAAACCTTGCCTTAAAGCCTGCAATCCATGTTCTTGGTGCAGCTGAATAACCGTCAGGATAAAGAAAAAATTCATCAGTAATATTTTTCACTTCTGCAAAAATGGTTAAGGGATTTTCCATATTAAAAAATTTTTGTTTATACTCGATTCTGAAATTTCCCAAAGTATAGGCATCAAGCTTTTTTGTATTTGCCTTATTGGCATAAACCTTTGATGCATATTTAACAGACAGCCTGAAACTAAAAGGGTTGTCCGGATTATATACAAGATTTGCCCTTGCCTTATGCCTTGATTTGGATGAAAGGAAAAGACCTGTTTCTTTATCCTTTGCATCAAGATATGTGTAAGTTGTTTTAAGCTTCAGGTGTTTTAAAAGCAGTGCATCCACGGAAACATCCACTCCCTTGTAAATGACCCTGCCAAGGTTAACATAGGACCCGACAGGTCCTTTGCGCAGAAAAGTTATACGATCTGTGATTTGATTATAAAACAGTGAGATATCATAGGATATCCTTGAACATGGTCTATGGGAAAAGCCAAGGCTTATATTGTCTGCCTGCTCAGGTGCAAGAAAAGGATTTGCTTTTACAGAAGTGCTTTCATAATATCTTTGATAAAATGAAGGCATATTATGGGTTTGTGAGCAGCCAAGTCTTACTTTCCACACCTTATTCTGGATTCCCAAATTAAGCTCAGGGCTGAAATAGCTGCCAAATTCAGAATATTTTTCCAATCTTGCCCCGAGACTTATTTCCAGAGGCGCTTTACCAATAGTTATGGAATCAAATTGTTTGGATAGTATGGTATTTACCCAGATATTGTGCTCTTTTCCATCTGAAAATCCTGTGGATTCAAATTTTTCCATTTCATACCCTGAACCAATGGCAAGGTTAACAGGTAAATCCCATGAAACCGTCTTTAAAAGCTCATCTCTGATTTTTTCAATCCTTAACTCTTTGTCAAGGTTTTTTGCAGGGTTGGTATTTTTCTTTGTTGCATCAGTATAGGAAAGTTTATTGGTGAATCCTGGCAGTTCAACAGTCAAGAGAGTTGAAAAAAGGTCATATTCATAACTTGCAAGGGGTGTTGGATAGGCATCAAGACCGGGTGAACCCCGCTTTTCTGAAATTTTCCCGGCAGAAAAGGAAAACTTTGTTTCTGTATCAACAACAAAGGCAGCATCTCCATGGATCATTATTTTTTTCTTTTTTGAATTGGGTCGAAATCCAAAAGTTCTGTCAATCCCTGTTGCAGCAGACAGGGATAATTTATCAATACGCGACTGGCAGGAAAGATAGGTATAAAAAGTATTATAACTTCCATAATAGGTCTTTACAAAACCTGAAGTGTCATTTTTCTCCTTTGAAGTAATAACAATAACACCACCGCTTGCATCAGATCCAAAGGAGGCACTGCCGGAATTCCTGTATACTTTTACTGATTCCACAGATGCAAGGGAGACATGCTCCCACTTTACACCTCCATGACTGGAAGTCGGGTCATTGATTGTTTTTCCATCCAGAACCACTCTGACCTTGGAAATACCGCGAATGGATATGGATGTCTCTCCTGCATTAACACCCGGCACAATATTCAAAACATCCTGAATTGTTCCGGCTCCCAGTTTGGAAATATCTTCCTGTGTAATAAGTATATATGATTTTGTCTCTGTAAATCCAAAAGCATTAAAAGGCAGACACAGAACAAAAACCAATAGAAAACAAAAAAGCAGGTATAAATATCTCATCTGATTTTTACCCTTTGTTCAATGCTTTTCAATGCCATTAAAGCAGCTTTTTTCTGCTTTTTAAACTTTATTGCCTTTTTAAAACAGTTTTCTGCATCATCAAACCTGTCTTCATTCCATGCAGCATACCCCATCATCAACAAAGCCTGACCTTTATATTTTTTAAATTTTGATAATTTTTTATAGGCATTAAAGGCTGCCTTGTATTTTTTTGCTTCAAACAATAAATCAGCTTTTATCAAAACAAGATCAGAATCATTTTTTAAGACAAGACCTTTCTCAATCCAGTAAAGGGCTTTTTGATTCTGAAAACTTGCAAGGGAAGCATTAATAAGTTTTTTAATCTTTTCAAAAATATTTTTTTTATCAGATTCATTATTCAGCCATTTTTCATAATATTGAACTGCCTTTACAGGAATATTGGATGCAAGATAGAGATCTGCCATCAGGGATATCTCTTCCTGGGTCAAAGGTTTGATATAGCTGTAAACAATCAGGGAACAAAGACCCTGGTCAACATGATCCATATTCAGATGAACATGTGTTAAAGCTTTCCACCACATGGATTCCAAAGGATCAATTTTTGTAAGATATTTTGCATACCCAAGAGCTTTTTGATCCATATTCAGGGAAATATATTGATATAAAAGAATTTTTTGCCACTTTTTCTGCTTTTTACCCTTAAAATCCCTTGTCAGCTGCTCAATATACAAGAGAGCCTCCCTGTACTTTTCAAGGGAAAATAAAATATTGACCAAAGTCTCTTTCCATTCAGGCTTGATTTCATCTGGATGCATTTTTAAAAGCCTTTTAAATACCGCAAGTGCTTTTTGATAATCCTTTGTAAATGTATGGCACATGGAGGCATAATATAAATAGACAGCCCTGTTTTCGCCCTTTTCCCTGTCTGCTGTTTCATACCCCTTAATAAAAGCATAAGCAGCTTTTGAGTTCTGACCAAGGTCATACCTGCATTTGGCAAGATTAAGCCATGCAGAAGAAAAATCAGGTTTTTTCTTTACTGCTGATGTATAGGCACAAGCAGCTTTTTTGAGATTTCCCGTGCCTGGTTGAAAATTTTTTTTACCTGATGATTGTTTATCTGCCTGATCAAGCATGAGAAAACAATTACCCATAAGAAAATCAATATAATAATGGGAACCCTGATTTTCATGTTTTTCTGCATACTCTTTTAAAACCAGAACTGCTTTTCCAATCTTGTTATTATGGATCAGAATATTGACCCTGCCTGTTACAAGCACAACATCGGAAGGAAGCTTGTCTTCTGCAAGAGCAGAACAAGGCAGAACAGAAAAAACAACAACAATCAAAACAACAACAAAAACTTTTCTTATAACATTATTAATGACAATATATTTATGGGTCTGATTCATTATTATTCCAATTTGAATCTTATGGTGGTTTCTGCCTGGGTTGGGACAGCAATACCCTCCACAGTGCCGGGTTTAAACTTCCATCTTGAAACACAATTCATAACACTTTTATCAAAAATCTTTGAAGGTTTTGATTCAATAATTTCAAGGTTTTCCACCAGCCCTGAACTATTGACAATAAATCTCACTTTTACCCAGCCCTCAATTCCCCTCCTTGATGCCCGCATGGGATAAAGGGGTGGAATTTTTGCAAGGGGGATCAATGGTGAATCCAGTTGATTTTCCATGAAAATCCCGGTATGGCTGCCCATGGTGAAATTTTCAAGGGGCGGCATTTTAAGGCTGTCTGGGCAGTCTGGCAATTTTGCATTTAATTGAAAAGGCAACCTTGGTTTTAAAACCATATGTTTCTGTTTGTAAATCTTTATATGCTTTTTTATTGGCTTTATCTTTTTCTTTTCAGGTTCATCTCTTTTATGCTCTTTTTTCCTGATGGATGAGTCTGGTCTTTTAATGCGTATGACCTGCACTGCCTTATAATCCTTAAAATCCTTACAGGTTGTGGGAACCTTTTGAATCATGCCAGGCATTATGCCAAATAAAAAAAGGTTGAGCATGGCAGAAAAAACAATGGCAATACCCCAGTTAAAAGATATGCTTAACAAATCCTGCCGGGTCATGGGCTATTCTCCACCTGGCAGACTTGCAGCAATGGATACATTCTCAGCACCTGCAAGCTTGCAGGCATCCATCACCCTTATTACAATGCCGGTAAGACTATCCTTGTCTGCCACAATAACAACACTTCCTTCGGGATTCTCTGCAAGGGAACGCTCAACATTGGCACGCACCGCTCTTATATCTATCTCACGGCGGTCAAGGTGAATGGTATTCTCCCTTGTAATGCCGATGAGAATGGTGGATTTTGTCTTGCTTACAGCAGTTGAAGCTGTAGGTCTTGAAACATCCACCCCGGTCTCTTTTACAAAACTTGTTGTAACAAGAAAAAATATGAGAAGAATAAACACCATATCAATCAATGGAGCCATATTCAATTCTAGGTTCTGTCTGTTTGACCGCCTTGCAGCCGATATATTAAGCATTATTTTATTCTCCTGTTAAATATACCTTTTAAGATAAATACCTGTAGCTGCTGCCCTGCTTTTAAGATTTTGAGCGCGGCGCCTGAGCCATCCACTCATATATAATCCTGGTATAGACACCATCAGTCCTGTCTGGGTTGTTATTAATGCAATGGAAATACCTCCTGCCATTGCCCTTGCATTACCGGTTCCAAAAACAGTAATAACATCAAATGTGTCCATCATGCCGATGACTGTGCCAAGAAGCCCTAAAAGTGGTGCAATCCCCGATAATACAGAAATTACTGCAAGATATTTATCCATGGATCCTGTAATATTAAGCACTGCTTCATCCAGTAAAAAATCATCAAGTACCCTGTCATAGCTTCTCTGTTTGTAGAACTCCCTGACAAGCAGGGAATTTATTCCCCTGGATTTTTCATGGGGCAGCCTGCCTGTTCTGACAAGTTCTCCTGCCTCTTTTCTGGAAATATTTTTAATATATAACCTGTGCATGAAAATAACCCGGTTAAATATCAAAACCCACATGGCAAAGGAAACCAGCAGGATCGGCACCATGATGATACCGCCGGCACGGATATAATTTGCCATATGATAGAAAAATTCAGGCATTTTCCTGATTTCCCGAGCTGGTTTTCTCCTTAAAAATCATATTAACAAAAGAGACTGCTTTTTCTTCCATTCTTCCTATCTCGGTTTCAACTTTCCGGTTTAAAAAAGTATGAAAAAGCATTATAGGAATGGCAACTCCCAGCCCCAGCATTGTGGTGACCAAAGCTTCGGAAATCCCGCCGGACATCATCCTTGGATCGCTTGCACCAAAATATGTAATTACATGGAATGTGTTTATCATACCTGTAACTGTACCAAGAAGTCCCAAAAGCGGTGCAATGGCAGCAAGCATCCCCAGTGTTGAAAGGAATCGTTCAATGGGAGGAATCTTGCCAAGTATTGCCTCCTGCAAAGCATTTTCCATATCCTGACGGGTTCTGTTCCGGTAGGGAAGCGCTGTTAAAAGAACTTCTGGTATTAATCTTTTTTTAGAGGATAAAAGAAGTTTTTCACACTCTTTAAATTGATTACTGGCTACAAGGGTACGTATTTTTGTCATTAAAGGTTCAACCTTTACCTGTCTTGTTGAAAAAAACCATATTCTCTCACCAAGGATGAGCAAAGCAAGGCAGAATATCATCAGAATCGGCCATATAATTGGTCCGCCCTTTGGTATCTGCTCCTTTAGATTCAATTTATGGGTCAGCTGGCGCAGGGCACCACCCTTGGAAATATCCATGGGCACACAAGGGCTTTTACCATTAAAATAATCATTCATCTTTGCTGTCATGGAAGGAGAAGCAAGCTTTGACAGGGCAAAGAGTCTCTGGCTCTTGTCTGAATAAAGAAGAAATCCTGTCTCAGCAGCAGTATCTTTTGCTCTTTCAAGCTTATAGATCCCTGTAAAATTCCCCAAAGTCAACACCTTTGCATCTCTTTCCCTGCCTTTTCTGTCAATGATAAGGCTGTTTGTGATTTTAACTTCACCGGAATAACGAATCTCCTTAAACAGGATATTAACCATATTTGTAATATCATCCATTAAGGGAAATTTTTCCTGATTAATCATGGGTTCAAGAAATTTATGACGGTCCCGGATAAAAGCACTTTGTATGCTTTGGAGCAAAAGACCTTGAAGTTCCCTTGCATTCACCCGGATAAATCCTGACAATTCCCTTGTCACGCCATGGGATTGTGCCAGTATATCCCTTAATTTCACCTGTTCAGCTTCAAGTTTTTCAATATTATTTTCAAGAAGGGCATTGGATTGTTTCAAAGTTTTGTTCTTAATTTCAAGCTGTAAAATTGCCTGTTTCAAAGCGTGCTTATTTTTTTTTATTTCAAGAACTTTTTCCCGGGCTGCTTTTTCTGCTTCTGATAATTCCAATAATGCTTTTTGCTTAAGCACTTCTCTTTTCTTCTGTAATGAAATGTGATCTGACCGCATGTCAAGGCTTAAGACAATGCCTGGCATTAAAAAAAGAAATATGAAAAAACAGACCATTGCCTTGAATATCAATATATTTTTCATCTGTCTTCTCCTATTGTACCTGTTTTATTATTGATTGTTCTGCTTTCTGCCCTGCAAGTCTGCCCAGGGGCAGTGAAATAATTTCCACAGGACGTCTTTTCATTGCCATTGCAACTCCTGCTTCAATGGAAGGGATATAATCCTTGTCAAGCAGGGTCCACCTGTTCTTTTCCACATCAAAATAAGCCCCCTGACTATTGTCAAATGTCAAAAAAAACATGGATACCCTGCCAAGTCTGAAAATATTCCCCAATACTTCATTTCCTTCAATGTCTGCCTTGTCCTGATAAACCTCAATGGTATTTCCATATTCAGCTTCCACTGTTAAAGCTTCCATTACCTTTCTGAATTTTTCCGCTATGGTAATATCAATATCGCCCATGATTTTTTTAAGTTTGGCAAGCCTTGTTTTCCGCTCTGTCTGTAAAAACGGAACATCATGCTCAATCAGAAACTCAAGCTTTTGTACAACCCTGATCAAAAAAGGTTCCATCTCTTTCTGGATACGGATATTTTCAATCCTTTGTTTTTCAAGGGTCTTATTTGTTTCAATATATTGGTTTTCCCTTTGCTTTAATAAATTGTTTTCCCTTTCAAGGCTTTTATTCTCAGCTATGAGTTTGTCATAGAGTAAAGTCATTTCCTCTTTTTTTTCTTCCCAGCTCTCTGATCTGTTCTGTGTTGTTTTTCGTATATCCAATGCTTTAGTCACATTTTTTTCAACTTTCCCTGCAGTGTCTGCAAAAACAGGTGCGATAAAAATTATGACTGAATATATGGCTGTCATAAGACAAATCAGCCACAAATTATGATCTGATTTAATTGTTTTCATTCTGTGATTCCCTCAATTTCTCCTTCAATTTCAAGGTATTCTTCCCTGAGTTTTTCTTCTGTTTTTTTGTCTGCATTCCACATACCCCTGGAGATTGCTTCAAGAAGCTTGTCCAGAATGTTCTGCCGGGCATAGGGATTAACTTTATTCATCCACTCCTTTACCTTTTCATCAAATATATATGAGTCTGCAATGCTATCGTACATAAAATCTTCCACAACTTCTGCTGTGGCATCCCAGCCAAGCATTATATCCATAACATGGGAGATATCTCCTGCCCCTTTATAACCATGCCGCATCATACCCTTTATCCATTTGGGATTGACAAGCCTTGACCTTAATACATGCTTTGCCTCTTCATTTGTTGTTCTCATCTTAACCCGTTTTGGATCTGAGCTGTCCCCCATAAGGGCAAAGGGCAGCTTGCCGGTTATTGTTTTACCGGCAGCAATGAGTCCTCCGTAATAATTATAATAATCTGTGCAGGACATCATGTCATACTCCCTTGAGTCCTCGTTTTTCACAGTTACATCCATTCTTGACAAAAGGGTTTTAAATACTTCAGGTTTCTGATCTCCATAGCTGCCTTCGCCATAGGCATGGCTTGAGTATCTGATATAATTGTTTCCAAGATCTTCCTTTGTTTTCCAGTTTTTGGATTCCACAAGCTCGGACACGCCTGCGCCATATGTGCCGGGGGGGCATCCAAATACCCTGAAACTTGCTTCCCTGAATGCTTTTTTACTATCCATGCCCTGTTTTTTATATTTTTCCATGTCAGAAAACACATGGCTTCGGATAAGATTGGACTCAAGAGGCTCCTGTAATGCTGCAACCATTTTTACAGCCTCATCAATTCTTTTTACAAGCAAAGGGAAAGAGTCCCGAAAAAATCCTGAAATGCGCGGCAGAACATCTATTCTGGGACGACCCAGCTCCTTTAGGGGAATTACTTCAAGCCCCTGAACCATCTGGTTGGTTTTATGCCATACAGGTTTTACACCCAGAAGATAAAAAATTTCAGCTATATCATCTCCCCGGGATCTCATGGTAGCTGTTCCGTAAACTATAATGCCCACACTTGAAGGGTATTTTCCTGTTTCATCCATATACCTTTTAAGAAGAGCATCTCCCAGGCTTTTGCCAACCTCCCATGCACCTGGGCTTGGAATCCTGCCAGGGTCAACCGAATAAAAATTTCTGCCTGTGGGCAAAATATCAGCCTGTCCACGGGTTGGAGCACCAGAAGGCCCTGGCAGAACAAAATGTCCGTCAAGGGCATGGGCAATGGAATCCATTTCCTGATATGTCATTTCAATATCCGGCAGGAGATTTTCTGCAATATAGGCAAGCACTCTTTCAAGGTCAGCATTGTTTTTTTCAAAAACATCAAAAATAATATCAACGATATCTTTTGGAGAAAAACTATTATCGTCACGCCTTAGATCCAGTAAAATGGTCACAAGCTCCAGAGCAGATTCATGTGCCTCTGTGATAAGACTGCTGCCAGTGGATCCTTTTTTAATTGTTTTTCCTCTGTTTTCAAGGAGAAAATCATAATCATAACCCATAATGCGGACAACTGACTCCCGCATTGATGGGATCTCACCATTGTCAACCCTGGTCAATTGTACCAGGAACTCCTTGAGTCTCTCTTTTTCAGGAGCTTTTCCAAGAATATGCAGACCATCATTGATCATGGTATCTTTTAAATCACCAAGATAGGAATGGAGATTTTCCAGAAAAAGATCAAAATCTTCAAATGCCCTGTCTCTGGTTATCTCAAGATCTTTATCAAGATCTGCTTTTTCAGCTGCCTCCCAGATCATGGGTTTTAATACAACAAGCTTTGCAGGATCTTCCCTTTGTGCATCCTGATACTCCCTGATATGATTTTCAACACCTGCAAGTCCTTCATAAAGATCAGCATTGGTAAATGCCGGAGTAAGATGATCAACAATACAGGCATTGCTTCTTCTCTTTGCCTGGGTGCCCTCTCCAGGGTCATTAATAATATAGGGGTATATATTGGGAATATCCATAATGGCAATATCAGGGGAGCATTGTTGTGACAAACCAAGTGCCTTGCCAGGCAGCCATTCCAGAGAACCGTGCTTTCCCACATGAATCACAGCATCAGCCTTGAAAATATCCTTGATATATCGATAATGGGCAAAATAGTGGTGTGGACAGGAAAGATACATATCATGATAAATTTTATCTATATTTTCAAAATATCCCCGGGGAGGCTGGACAGTGAGAAAAAAATTCCCGTTCATAACTCCTGGAAAAAGGAGCTCATTATTATATACAAAAAGGTCTCCGGGCATCCTGCCCCAGTCTTTATTCTGTTTTTTCCTTATGGACAGGGGCAATTGCTCATGCCAGGGCATATAATCTGATTTTTGTGCACGGGCAAAAGCTTTTTCATACATCTGTTCAGGCATAAGCCATCTTTGATCACAGGTCATGCCAGATACGATTTCACAGGAGAGCTCATCACCATCCCTGTAAGTTTTTTCAACAATATACCCTTTACCTTTTAAATTGTTTAAAAGCTCAACCACACTTGCAAAACTGTCCAGACCTGCAGCACAACCGATACGGTCATTCCTTGGAGGATAGTGATGAAAAACAATTGCAATTTTCTTATCCCTGTTTTTTTTCCTTGAAAGCTTTGCCCAGTTAATGGCAAGCCTTACCAGCTTTTCCACCCTTTCATCAATGGGCATATACCTTGCCACAAGAGCTTTTGTCAGAGGATCAATCTCATTTTGCTCCCGAGATGCAACTGGCACTCCTATCACTGTCCCATCAAACTCTGGCTGGGCTGCTGCATAGGATACCTCCATGGTAGTCATGCCCTGAACACTTTCTTTCCAGCTTTCAAATGGCTGCATTGTGGTCATTGCCTGGATAACAGGAACATCCAGATCAGGGTAGATATGTTCATAATCCTTGTCTGCAAGACTCAGGGAAAACATCATTGGATTAATCAGAACATCAATCAAAGGCTTTTTATTTTTCTTGAAATATTTTTCAGCAACCCAGCCTGCTCCTTTATTACCAAGAACCTTGTCTTTATATCTTAAATGGAATACAGGGATCACATTTGCCCCGAGTTTTTCAGAGGTTTTAATCAATGCATCAATAAATTTGAGATTATTATTCACCCAATAACTCTGGTTAAACCATATGCCTATTGTGATTCTGTTTTTTTTAATCTTTTTCTGGATGTATTGGTCAATTTCCAAAGGATCCGGAAGGTCAGGATGGTAGATTCCATCATGGGCAAGGACTTCAGGTTCAGGGATATTAACTCTTTTCTTTTTTGACAAAAGTTTTTCAATATAAAAAAAGAGATTCTTAAAATTCTGTGCTCCGCCATGCTTGATGTAGGCATTTAAATTGTCCCACTCCAATGTGCCAAATTGTGTGGAATATTTCTGTGCAAGATCAATTGCATCCTCGTCCCCTCCTGTGGGGTTGATATGAAACCAGGGACATTTTTCACCTTTTTTTTTCATTTGTTCTATTTTATCAATCAAAGGATCAAATGCAGGACATGATTCACGCCCGCCATGAAGGGAAATGATTATGATATCTGCTGCAGCTGCTGTTGTTACAAAAGATTTAATTCTGTTCTCATCAAAGAGCTGTACCTGGGTTTTGGCATGAACAGATACTTTACCGCCCTGATCAAGAAATTTTTCCATGCCATTGCTTAAGGATGGTATTTCCATTGATGTTGCAGAATAATATGCAAGTTTATACGATTCCATATATTTTTTTATCCTCTGGTATTAAATCATTATCCATCTCTTCCTTATCTTTTAATGCCTTGTAAAATGTTTCATGGACTTTACAAATCAGGCCAGCACTGTATCCTTTGTTATAATAAAGCCTGCTTGGGCAATCCCCGGGACAAAATAATCCAAGATCACATCCAATGCATTGTTTTTTCTGATAACGATCAAGTCTCATTTCTGAAAGGGTTGTACATAAAAAAGAGCCCTCTTTTAAATCCTTGAGAGAACCTATGTGAAATTTATCATCAAAAGCTGTCTGGCTGCATGGGAAAAGCTCTCCTTCAGGGGTTACAGCAAGACTTTTCCCTGTTGCCCCGTGACAGAAACTATTGGTTTTCTTCTCTTTTTTAATCCTTTTAATTTTTTCAAATTCCCTTATAATCAGAGGTGTTTTTCTTGCGGCATTTACCATGTTCAAAGCCTTGAGCATATCTTTAATACCTTGCTCCGCCTGGCGGGCATCTGCCATTGAAATACCATTTTTTTCAGCACTGCCCCTTAAAACCAGAAAATCAAGCCCAATACCCCTTGCCATGGAAAAATTTCCAAGCATTAACACCAGACGTAAAAGAGAATCCATATTTGCCTTTGTTACAACCGAAGTAATATTAAAGGGTATTTTATTTTGCTCAAGAAGATGAATCCCTTTAAAAGTAAGATGTGCCATGCCCCGCTGGCTATCTTGTAAAAGAGGCTCTCCATCCAGACTGATTCCTGGTTCAAGACCAGATTTTTTAATTATATTAATAGCCTGGTTATCAAGAAGCGTTGCATTGGTCTGAATGCCGATTGTTGCACCAGCAAATTTTTCCCTGATTTTCTCTGCTGCATATTGAACAAGTTCAGGCACTAAAAAAGGCTCTCCTCCTGTGAGCTGGACATGTAATGAATTCTTATCATTATTGGCAAGCTTGAGAGCATTATCAATAGTATCCCTTGTCATATCTGTTTTTGCAGATACTGCTGATGCCTGATTATTTATATGACTGCCAAGATAGCAATATGAACAGGAAAGATTGCACTTTGTAGTCAGCATCAAAATAAGATAAGCTGCACCAGGGTGTTTTGCTCCACCATTCATGATCAGACATTTCCCCTGTTTTCCATGGCTGAAACCAGTTGGGATTCTGTTTGTAAAAATTTCACCCGGGATATATCATGACCATTAAAAACTTTTCTCTTCCTGTCCAACCCCAGGGAAAACACTTTTTTCTTTAAAAGAACCGCTTTTTCAAGCATCTCAATATTTGCAAGATTTAAATCATTCTCTTTAAACCCTGCATCAATTATAAAATCAGATTCCTCCATTGCCCTGCATGCAAGAGTGAATTGTTCATCATTGTTTTTACTTGTAATATCTCTGGCAAAGCATTGAATTTCAAGGGCCTTTGCCACAAAATAATCAATATCATTTTTAAAGAGAATACCTGTAAAGATTTTATATCCTTTTTTGCAAAGCAGGCGGAACAGCACAGAAGCACTTCCCATGCCGCCAATAACAAATACCCTGCTCCTGCCAGGTGTGGTTCGTATTTCAATATTGCCAAGACGTCTGTTAAAAATCGCATTGGAAAAATCATAAAGATCAGAAACTGTATCCTTTTGAAGAATATCTTCGGGAGTGCCAAAGGCAAGAATCCGGTCGTTTTTGATCAATACAACGCGATCTGACACCTTGGCTGCAACTTCCAGATCATGGAGGGACGCAATCACTGAGATTCCCTTTTCCCGGCAAAGCCCATGAAGAATAGACATTACTTCCATTCTGTGTTTCAGATCAAGGTGCATGGTGGGCTCATCCAGAAGAATTATATCCGGGTCCTGGGCAAGTGCCCTTGCAATAAGGATTTTCTGGCGCTCACCATCACTCAGGGTTGAAATATCCCTGAACATTAAATCCTCTGCATGGACAAGACCCAGGCATTGGATAATTACCCTGTCATCTTCCCTGGTAAGACTGCCTGTCCACTTTGTGTAAGGATATCTTCCCATGGCAACAAATTCATAAACCTTGAACAAAGGAGGCACCACCCTTTGTGTCAATACCACAGACATTATCTTTGCAAGATTATGGGCTTTTATCTTTTTAATATTTTCCCCCTTGAGAACAACTTTCCCTTTAATCCCTGGAAGATGCCTGGAAAGGGTTCGCAAAAGAGTTGTTTTACCAGCACCATTTGGTCCAAGTAATGACACAAACTCGCCTTTAAAAATATCAAGGTTGATATCCTTTACAACCTCTTTTTTTTCATAGCCCACAGACAGATTCCGGGTTGACAGCAGAGGTGATTTGGTCATGACAGCACCACCTGTTTCCGCATAAGCAGAATTATGACAATGGGTGCTCCGAAAAATGCAGTAATGGCAGATATTGGAAGCTCCACAGGTGAAAAGACCATGCGGGCAATAAAATCACAAAGCCCTGTTACAACAGCTCCCACAACAATTGAGCCCGGAACCAGTATTTTGTTGTCAGATGTGCCAAAGGCAAGCCGTACCATGTGTGGTACTGCAAGACCTATAAAGGCAACCGGTCCTGCAACAGAAGTAATCATGCCTGCAAGTGCGCAGGAGGAAAAAAGAATCAGAAACCGGAACAATTTTATATTCACACCCATGGAACAAGCATATTCCTCACCCAGAAGAAAAGCATTTAAAGGTTTGGCAAGGGCATAAATCAATACACATATTGCACCGCCGCCAATTGCCATGATTTCAATCTCGCTCCACCTGAAACCTGAAAATGAACCAAGCTGCCAGAGGACAAACCCCTTGATCTTTTCCTGTTCTGCAAAAGCAACCAGAACACTTGTAACAGCATGGCAGAGATACCCCATCATTAACCCTACAATAAGAAGGGTAACTGAACTTTTCACCCGTGATGCAATGGTCATGACAATAAGCATGGTTCCATAGGCACCAACAAAGGCTGACAAGGTTGCCATAAACGGGTTTAGAACTGTGAACCCCAGAGTCAAAGATGTAAGCATAACAAAAGAGACCATGAGAGTTGCTCCTGAAGAGATACCCAGTATAAACGGACCCACAATGGGGTTCCTGAAAAAAACCTGGAGGAGCAAACCTGCAACAGCAAGGTATCCGCCTCCCAGTGCAGCTGCAATTGCCCGGGGCAGGCGTATCTTCCACACAATAAATCCGTTTACCGATGCAATGTCATGGTGCAGGATAATATCCAGAACCTCTTTTAAGGATATTGTAACAGAACCTATCATAACATCAGCTGCCATAATGCCCAGAAGAATCACAATAAAAAGCGCATATATTATCCATCTTTGCTTACCTGTTTTCTGCCGTATGCCTGCAAGGTCAAAACCCTGTATTGCTGCTGCTGTCATTTTTTTATTTTCCCCCATCAGTATCAGGCAGTTGCCAGAAATATTTAAGAACATGCCCCTGATAACATTCAGGGTGCAGTATGGCTGCAATATCTGTCAAAATTTCATCCAGCTTGTCCCCGGACTGGGAATAGAGCGGCAAAGGAGAGTAAACCCTGCCTTTTTTTAAAGGTTTGACATTTGCAAGAAGAGGGTTTGCCCTTGCAAGGGCTGCCTTGGATGTAGCACCACTGTCAGGGGTTCGGTAGGTAAAGAAAATATCTGCATCCTGACCTGAATATAAAAATCGTTCCAGAGATATCTCAATACATGACTTTCCAAATACATCCCTGAACTGATAATTGCTCAGGGCAAGCTCCACAAGTTCGCCCACCCAGGCATTACCTGGTTCAACCAATACCCGTTTTTCATAAATATCACCCCACATGACCCTGGGTTTAACCTTTGAATCCTTTGTGGTCTCTCTTATGTCATTAAGGGACTTTTCAACCTTTTCAAAATACTGCTTTGCAATTTTTTCTTTACCAAAAAAAGGAGCTATAAAACGGACAAACTTCATCCTTGCATTAAGGCACATGGCAACAGGGGTAGTTGTAATAATTGTTTTTACACCCATTTCATCCATCATGGGTATAATGGACATATCCCAGGTCAATACAATCTCAGGCTCTGCCTTTCGTATCTGTTCAAAATCAACAGAAGCATAACTGCCAAGAAAAAGGATTTTGTTTTCCTCCATACCTTTTTTAACCTCCGGGATATACCACTCGTCTTTTTTGGCAACAACGCCCTTGAGCACATCCTCAAGCACACCCAGTGCTTTCAGGATTGCAATATCAAAAAAACCATAGGCAACCACCCGTTTGACCGGAGTAAAAACAACCTGGGAAGGCTCATACCCGTCAGGTACTTTTTTACCCCTTGGCACCAGAATCAGGGTTCTGCCTGCTCCATCCCGAACTTCCACAAACCCCTCCCCCAGAGGGTTCACCCCAAAACTGCCAATGCTCATAAAACTTAAATCATCTACACCATTCTGCTCCTCTTTTTGTGTATTCTCCCTTGAACAGCCAACAAACCAGATCATGGCAATGAAAACAAAAGCCACAACTATACTGATTAAAACTCTTTTCATATTTTTTCCTCTATTTTTTCCAAAGAATACATAACAAGACCCAATGTAAAAAAAATCATACCAGTGAAATAGAATTTTACCCCGGGATCCTGTTTAATTATTAATGTGACAAATTTTTTCCTGCCCATGCCATTGGAATCTGTATGGGGTGAAAAATCCTTTAAATGAATACTCATATCTTTAAATTGCACTGGTCTGTTGAACTTGAGTAAAAAATTTCCCTTTTTACTTCCTGATGCTATAAAAAGATCTGCCCTGACATCCATGGCACGCTTGTCCATATTAAAAAGCCTGTCTCCGTGATAATAATCAATATCCAGAGATTTTAATGTAATACTACTGCCTGCAACATGAATCTCTTTTTCAGGCAGTAGCACCCTGCCAAGATAGGTAGCGGAAAAAAGATAGGACACAAGATACCCCAGAAACATGATGAGCATGCTATAGTGCATTATATGGGGTCCAAACCCAAGTATAAACCTTGAAACGCGCTGGAACCTGTTTCGACTCTGCCAGAGTATGATAACCCTGTTGGTTGTGCACACAAAAACATTAATGCTTAATAGGGCAAGGAAAAATACAAGAATAAAGAGCCATGCTGTTTTAAACAAGGATTCCCTGCCAAAGGTCACAGACCATTTGATAAACCCCATGTCATTAATGGGCTGAAAAATCTCTCCATAATATTTGAGCATGAAATAGCCAGATACAAGGTCAATAACCATGCAAAGAAAAATACCCATGGTAAAATAAATATTACCCAGAAGGTTCCATATTGCCTTTATAATGTTCATAAAAGCCCTCCGAAAAGCCTGAAAGGACCAAATTCCGTCACACAGTTAAAACAAAAAACAAAGCATGCGCCTGCAAGAAAAAACCATGCCCTTGAACCAGGGTTGGAAAACCGTGTCAGATGAAGATGAAGTAAAAAAGAGTATAAAAGCCATGTTGCCATGGTTGTTGCCATTAAAGGATCATCCCATACAACTGGCGAGCCCCAGCCAAACCATGACCAGGCAGCACCTGAAAAAATTGACAATGTATAAAATACAAACCCCCAGGATACTATCCTTGCCACAGGTTTTATTTGATCTTTACTTTTCTTCTTTAAAAGAACCTGCACTGCCCCTGCTCCTGCAAGCAAAAACAAGGACTTACCAATCACACCAAAAAGAAAAAATCCATGGGCAAACATGGTTTTAAACTGCAGAAAAGGGATATAAAAATCATTGGGAAAAAACAGAGCTGCCAAAGCAGTAATGGTGACAAGAAAAAATCCCGGCAAAATATTCACACTAAATATGTCATGCCTGCATCCAATAGTTCCAATTATACCAATTATAAAAGGAAGGAAAAAGGCTCCCTGATAAAGTGGGAGCATGGGAAAACAAATCCGGTACCGCAACCCTAAGGAGATTGCATTACATACAAGTCCTGTATAAAAAATATATTTTGCCGGGGTATTCTTCTGCCACACTGCCAGGATCACACTTAAAAGATAAAATATGGTTCCTGCCAGAAAAAAATAATTAATAATATGTAAAATATTCATATTCAAATTTCCAGATCAACTCTTTTCCAAAAACAAAAATCCCCGAACTGTAAACAATCTACAATCCGGGGATGTCCCTTTTTTATCCAATGGATCTATCAAGCGGGAATCGGGTATAACCGTACACAATTTCCCTATGTTTTATCAGGCAGGTCTTCTGACTTTCGGATCATCCTTATGCTGCGCCTTCCCATTTTTCAACAGTGGCATCTAATGCAGCATTTGTCCCCGATTACAGCGGCGGGCCCGTTTTCGATTTACACGAAATTCCCTATTAAGCCGATGGCACCAGATAAATTACGGCTATGCTATGAAACAAAAAATAAAAAGTCAAGCAGAAATTGGAAAATCATATTTGATTTATTGATATCTTTTTTTTAGTTACATGGTGATGATTTAATTTAGTGCACTTTTTCTTGA
>CAZQJS010000039.1:0-29201 GCA_964593725.1 uncultured Desulfobacterales bacterium | reverse complement strand
TAAGGGAAGGTGGACGTACAGTTGGTGCCGGTGTTATCGGCGAGATAATCGAGTAGTTTCGGGATAATTGAGCAATTTAGAAAGAAGATTTTAAGTTATGATAAAGACCAAAATAAGAATCAGGCTGAAGGCGTATGATCACAAACTTCTTGATCAATCAGCACTTGATATTGTAGATACCGCCAGAAAAACAGGAGCAAGGGTGGTAGGGCCTGTACCTCTTCCAACTGTTATTAATAAATTTTGTGTTTTACGTTCCCCCCATGTAAATAAAAAATCAAGGGAACAGTTTGAGATCAGAACACATAAAAGAATGATGGATATAATGGAACCAACCCAGCAGACTGTGGATTCATTGATGAAACTCGATCTGTCACCCGGTGTAAATGTTGAAATAAAATTATAGTATTAATGAATGAGTTAAGGAATAAAATGAACACAGGAATATTAGGCAGAAAGATTGGAATGACAACTATTTTTGAATCTGACGGGAGACTTGTTCCTGTTACTGTTGTACAGGCAGGACCCTGTGTTGTGACACAGATTAAAAATATGGAGACAGACGGTTATAAAGCCTTGCAGCTGGGATTTGGCAAGATAGATCTGAAAAAAGTCAACAGACCCGATGCAGGCCATTTCAAAAAAAGTGGTGAAAAAGGTTTTGCAACCCTGCGGGAGTTCAGGGTAGATAATGTTGAAGATTATGAGCTTGGCCAGACCATTGATCTGAGTATATTTTCCGTGGGAGATAAAGTAATGATCTCCGGCACTTCAAAGGGTCGTGGATTTCAAGGCACTATTAAACGGCATGGATTCAGCCGCGGGCCTGAAACCCATGGCAGCAGGAACCATAGAAAACCAGGATCAATTGGTCAGAGTGCCTGGCCTGCAAGGGTTATTAAAGGCAAACGAATGCCTGGTCATATGGGTTGTACCAGAGTGACTGTAAAGAATTTAAAGGTAGTGGATATAAAAGCTGAACAGAACGTAATATTAATAAAAGGTGCTGTGCCGGGATCAAAAACCGGAGTAGTTGAATTAAGAAAAGTTAATTAATTTTTCATTTGACACCTTTTAAGTGAATAATATAAAGGGCCGCAGGTATTGCATAAATTATCGCAGTGAGGTGCGGTCTTAAATTTAGTAAAGAGGAACAATATGGCTGCTGTAGAAGTTATGGACAGAGCAGGTGAGAAAGTATCGGAAATTGATCTTTCCGATGATATATTTGCAATGCCTGTTAAAAAAAGCATTCTCCACGATGTTGTCAGAATGCAGCTTGCAAAAAGAAGGTCTGGTACTGCAAAGGTTAAAGGCCGATCGGAAATTGCCGGCAGTACAAAAAAATTATACAGGCAGAAGGGCACTGGAAACGCACGTTCCGGTGATGTTAAATCCCCTCTGCGCCGGGGAGGCGGTGTAATTTTTGGACCAAGCCAGAGATCATATGCCCACAAAGTACCTAAAAAAGTGAGATTGAAGGCTCTGAAAATGGCATTAAGTGCCAAGTTTAAAGCAGGCGAACTCATGGTTGTTGATGATCTGAAACTTGATAAGATTAAGACAAAAGATTTTGCAAAGATTTTAAAAGATCTTAACTTGAACAAGACTTTAATCATCTCTGATAACGAAGATCAGAATCTGGTCTTATCAGCAAGGAATATTCCACATGTAAAAGTTATCAAATCAGCCGGCCTTAATGTTTATGATATCTTAAGATATGATAACCTGCTTCTGGTTCAATCTGCTGTTAAGAATATTGAAGGGAGGTTATTGTAAGATGATAAGAGAATATGATATTATCCGTGGGCCTGTAATTACTGAAAAAACAACCCTTCAAAAAGAGTATCACAATCAGTTGACTTTTGAGGTTGATATTGATGCCAATCGTGTTGAAATTAAAAATGCAATAGAAAAAAACTTTGACACTAAAGTTTTAATGGTAAGGACATCTATTGTAAAAGGTAAAACCACCCAGCGCGGGAAAATTTCAGGCAGGAAAAAGAATTGGAAAAAAGCTGTTGTTAAACTTATGCCAGGACAGAAAATTGATTTTTTTGAAGGCGTTTAAAGAGGTATATATATGTCAATAATAAGGACAAAACCTACATCACCAGGAAGAAGAGCCCAGGAATATCTCTCCTTTGATGAGATTACTCAAACAAAACCTGAGAAAAGGCTGGTTAAAAAATTAAAGAAACACACCGGCCGGAATTCATATGGCAGAATTACAAGTAAGCGAAAAGGCGGTGGAGCAAAACGGTTATACAGAATAATTGACTTTAAAAGGGATAAGGATGGGATACCTGCAAAGGTAGTGACCATTGAGTATGATCCCAATAGAAGCGCAAGAATTGCACGTCTTGTTTATAAAGATGGTGAGAAAAGATACATCCTTGCACCAAAGGATATAAAAGTTGGTGATGAAATTGAAACCGGGCCTGATGCAGATATAAAACCTGGTAATTGTCTACCCCTTGAAAATATCCCAACGGGTACCAGGATCCATAACATTGAACTTAAACCTGAAAAGGGCGGCCAGATTGTCAGAAGTGCAGGCGGCTATGCAAGGCTTATGGCAAAAGAAGGAAATTATGCCCAGGTTTTACTGCCTTCAAGTGAAGTGAGAATGATACATCTTAAATGCAAGGCTACCATAGGCAGGGTTGGTAATGAGAAACACGGTGATATTAAAATAGGAAAGGCAGGCCGGGCAAGGTGGCTTGGCAGACGGCCAAAGTCAAGGGGTGTTGCAATGAATCCAGTGGATCATCCCATGGGCGGCGGAGAAGGAAGGTCAGCAGGCGGAAGGCATCCCTGTACTCCCTGGGGTGTACCCACAAAGGGTTATAGAACAAGAAAAAACAAAAGAACAGATAAATATATTGTTAAGAGAAGATCAAAAAGGAAATAGGGTGATTTGATATGCCAAGATCATTGAAAAAAGGTCCATATATTGCTCAGGAGCTTTTAAAAAAAGTTTTAAAAGCAGTTGAATCAAAGAACAGCTCGGTTATTAAAACATGGTCAAGAAGATCTACAATTTTTCCTGAGATGGTTGGTTTGACTTTAGCTGTCCATAATGGAAAAAAGTTTATTCCGGTATATGTATCTGAAAATATGGTTGGCCATAAGCTTGGTGAATTTTCACCGACACGTGTTTTTTATGGTCATGCTGGAAGCAAGAAAACAAGAGTATAAACAAAAGAGAGTATAGTTTAAGGAATTATTAATGGAAACTATAGCAAAAACAAGATTTGTACGGATTTCTCCCTTTAAGCTGCGTATGCCCATTGAAAAGGTAAAGGGAAAAGATGTGGAGACAGCATTGAATTTATTGAAGTTCATGCCCCTTAAAGCAGCGGGAATTATTCGTAAAACTTTACAATCAGCAGTGGCAAATGCTGAACATAACAATGAACTTGATGTGGATGACTTGATTGTAAAAAATATTATTGTTGATCATGGGCCGACCATGAAAAGATTCAGGCCAAGGGCAAGAGGACGTGCCGCCAGAATCTTGAAAAGAACTAGTCATATAACTGTAATAGTTGAATAACCGGTGAAATAAGGAGGAGCGCCCCTTGGGTCAGAAAGTAAATCCTGTTGGATTAAGGTTGGGAATCATCAAGACATGGGATTCCAAATGGTATGCTGATAAGGAATATGCAAAATATGTATATGAGGATTTCAGAGTCAGGAAATTTTTGAAAAAAAAGCTGTACCATGCTGGTATTTCAAAAATAGAAATCGAACGCTTTGCAAAACAGATCAGAATAAGAGTCTTTGCTTCCAGACCAGGCATTATAATAGGTAAAAAAGGATCTGAGATAGCTCTTTTGAAAAAAGATCTGGAAAAGATGTTATCCTCTGATGTTCTGATAGATATAAAAGAGGTCCGCAGGGCTGAAACCGATGCACAGCTGGTTGCAGAAAACATTGCGTTACAGCTGGAGCGAAGAATCGCTTTCAGGAGAGCCATGAAAAGGAGTGTAACAACAGCCATGCGTTTTGGTGCAAAGGGAATAAAGATTATCTGCTCCGGAAGGCTGGGCGGTGCTGAAATGGCAAGAACAGAATGGTATAAAGAGGGGAGAATACCTCTCCATACACTGCGTGCAGATATTGATTACGGCTTTATTGAAGCAAAAACAACATATGGAACAATTGGAATTAAAGTTTTTATTTTCAAAGGTGAAATAATTAATTCTGATACAAAGAACACCTGATCTGTATGTTCCGGTTGATGAGGAGAATAAAAGGAAATGCTTAGTCCTAAAAATGTAAAATACCGCAAACGCCAGCGCGGAAGAATGAAAGGTAAACCAAGCAGGGGAGTTACCTTAAGCTTTGGAGATTTTGGGTTACAGTCCATTGAAAGTGGATATGTTAATGCAAGGCAGCTTGAAGCAGCCAGAATAGCTTTGACAAGAAAAGTGAAAAGAGCCGGGAGATCCTGGATAAGAGTATTTCCGGATAAACCCATTACTAAAAAACCTGCTGAAGTAAGAATGGGAAAAGGTAAAGGTGATACTGATGCATGGGTTGCTGTTGTAAGACCCGGTAAAATTATCTATGAGATGGAAGGTGTCCCAAAAGAGATAGCACAACAGGCGTTACAGCTTGCAGCAAGTAAACTTTCTGTAAAAACCCGATTTGTGGAGAGGAGATAGTGATGAAAGTTGCTGAATTAAGAGAGAAAAGTGCCGAAGAGATCAAAGCCCGGCTTCTTGAACTTAAGAAAGAGTATTTTAATATGCGTTTTCAGCATAAATCCGGACAGCTTGGAAACACAGTTGCATTGCCTAACATTAGAAAGGATATTGCAAGAGTTATGACCATTGCAAGGGAAAAAAATATTAACTTAAGCTGATATTGAAAAGATATGCCATGACAGAAAAACAGAATAAAAAAGTGTTAAACGGCCAGGTGGTATCGGATAAAATGGATAAATCTGTTGTTGTCCGGGTTGAAAGATTTGTAAAACACAGTGTTTATAAAAAGTATATTAAACGCGAGAAAAAATATCTGGCCCATGATGAGAAGAATGAATGCAGAATTGGTGATCAGGTTAAAATCATTGAAACAAGACCATTGAGTAAAAATAAATATTTTCGCGTGAAAGAAATTGTAAGAAAGGCTGTTTAAGAAGGAGCTGCAAATGATTCAAAGTGAAACCAGACTAACAGTAGCTGACAACTCCGGTGCTAAAGAACTATGCTGCATCAAGGTGCTGGGCGGATCAAAAAGACGATTTGCAAGTATTGGAGATATCATAACTGTATCAGTTAAAGAGACAATTCCCGATGCAAAGGTAAAAAAAGGTGAAGTTGTTCAGGCAGTAATAGTTCGAACAAAAAAAGAGATCCAGCGCCCTGACGGTTCCACTGTTAGATTTGATGATAACTCGGCAGTGATCATTGAAAAATCTAATGAACCTATTGGAACACGTATTTTTGGTCCGGTTGCAAGGGAGCTCAGAAATAAAAAGTTTATGAAAATCATATCACTTGCTCCGGATGTTATTTAAGGAGCTTAAGTTGATTTAGGAGATAGTTTCCAATGGGAAATATGAAAATCAGAATAAAAAAAGATGACAAAGTCAAGATCCTTACTGGCAAAGATAAAGGGAAAATCAGTAAGGTGATAAAGGTTATTAAGAAATCAAACCGGGTCGTGGTGGAAAATATTAATGTTGTAAAAGTTCACCAGCAGCCTACACAGGCTCATCCCCAGGGAGGAATTATTGAAAAATCAATGCCCATGGAGATATCAAATATGATGCTTATGTGTAATCACTGTGTAAAACCGACTCGCATTGGTATTAAAGAGCTTGAAAATGGAAAAAGAGTGCGAATCTGCAAAAAGTGTAATGAACAGATCGATTCTTAATGATTGAAAGCGGGGAAATTGAATGCCGGCATTAATAGACAAATATAAAAACGAGATAGTTCCTGAGTTGATGAAGACCTTTAAATACAAAAGTATTATGCAGGTTCCGAAACTTGATAAAATAGTTTTGAATATGGGATTGGGAGAAGGTTCTGTTAATCCTAAGATAGTGGATTTTGCAGCTGCTGATCTTACAATGATTGCAGGTCAGAAGGCTATGATTACAAGGGCAAAAAAACCCATTGCAGCTTTTAAACTGCGTGCTGGAATGCCTATTGGAAGCATGGTTACGCTGCGCAGGGAAAAGATGTATGATTTTTTCAGCAGAATGGTGAATATTGCTCTGCCGCGTGTCAGGGATTTTAAGGGTATCTCGGGAAAGGCTTTTGATGGCCGTGGAAATTACAGCCTGGGTATTACAGAGCATATTATTTTCCCGGAAATCGATTATGACAAGGTGGAGAGTATCAGGGGGCTGAATGTGACAATAGTTACAACGGCAAAGAGTGATAAAGAAGGTAAGGAATTACTAAAAGCATTGGGTATGCCTTTTAGGAATTAATATTTACAGGGAGGTAGTACCTTGGCTAGAACGTCTCTTATCGTAAAAGCAGGAAGAAAACCAAAATTTAAAGTCAGAGGATATAACAGATGTCCATTTTGCGGCAGACCCCGGGGGTTTATAAGAAAATTCGGGATGTGCAGAATATGCTTCAGAACATTGGCATCGGCTGGAAAGCTTCCTGGAGTGACTAAATCAAGCTGGTAAGGCAGCAGAGGTTTTTTTTAATTATTTCAAATGAAATAGTTTTAGGAGAATTAAAACATGGCAATGAGTGATCCAATCGCAGATATGCTGACACGCATCAGGAACGGTGGAAAAGCAGAGTTTGCAAAAGTGGATATCCCCGGGTCTAAAATAAAAGTTGAACTGGCGCGGGTGCTTAAAGAACAGGGATACATTAAGGATTATAAGTTTCTTGATGACAATGTGCAGGGTACGCTGAGGGTATATCTTAAATATATGCCTGACAGACGTCATTCTATTTATGGAATAGAACGTGTAAGTAAACCAAGCTGTAGAGTCTATAAAAAGGCAAAAATGATTAAGCCGGTACTGAATGGGTTGGGAATATCCATTGTTTCTACTTCCAGAGGTTTACTCACGGATAAACAGGCAAGAGAAGCAAACATGGGTGGTGAGATCCTTTGTAATGTTTGGTAATCAGGTGTAGCATCAGGAGTAATATAATATGTCTAGAATAGGAAAAAAACCGGTCCAGCTTGTGGCAAAAGTCAAAGTTGAGGTTAACAATAATCAGATAAAAGTTGCAGGCCCCAAGGGTTCTCTGGATCTTGATCTGCACTCTGCTATTAATGTTGAGGTGGGAAAAGAAGATATAAAAGTCACTGCACTTGATGGAAGCAATAGAAACAGCGTTGCCTTACAGGGATTGTACCGGTCTTTAATAGCAAATATGGTCCAGGGTGTATCAGGCGGATTTGAAAAGAAACTTAAACTTTCCGGAATTGGTTACCGTGGAGAGCTTAAAGGCAAAGACCTTGTTCTTAACCTGGGGTTTTCAAATCCTGTTGATTTTAAGGTGCCGGATGGTATCACAGCAACTGTTGATAAAAATACCGAAATTACTCTGGCAGGAATCGATAAAGCACTGGTCGGACAGACTGCTGCAAATTTAAGAGCTTTGAGGCCGCCAGAGCCTTATAAAGGCAAAGGAATCATTTATGCGGACGAGAGAATAATCCGTAAAGTTGGTAAAACTGCAGGCGGTGAATAACGCGCAAGGAAGATAAGAAGATGGCAAAAACATCAGTTAGAAAAGTCTCAAGACTTAAAAGAAAAAAACGTATTCGGAAAAATATTTTTGGAAGTCAGGAACGGCCAAGACTAAGCGTTTTCAGAAGTTCCAAACATATTTATGCCCAGATTGTTGATGATGTTCAAGGCAATACTCTGGTTTCTGCATCAACCCTGGATAAAGATTTTACCCCCAAGGGTGATAAAAAGGAAAGAGCAAAGGAAATTGGACAATTAATAGGCAAACGGGCTCTTGATAAAGGAATCAAACAGGTTGTTTTTGACAGAAACGGGTTTCTGTATCATGGAAGGATTAAAGCTTTATCAACCGGAGCTCGTGAAGCTGGGTTGGATTTCTAACTTAAGGAGGGAAACTCTTGGCAGGCAAGCATAAGCAGATTGAGGAAAATCAATTACTTGACAGGGTTGTAAAGATAAACCGTGTTGCAAAGGTTGTTAAAGGCGGCAGGAATTTCAGCTTTAGTGCACTTGTAGTTGTTGGTGATGGCGAAGGCAGTGTAGGTTATGGACTTGGCAAGGCAAAGGAAGTTCCTGAGGCCATTAGAAAGGGTATGGATACAGCCAAAAAATCAATGGAGAAAGTATCCATATTGAACGGAACCGTACCCTATGAAGTCATTGGTAAGGCAGGTGCCGGCAGAGTATTGCTTAAACCCGCATCACCCGGTACAGGAGTAATAGCAGGCGGCGGAATTCGTGCGGTCCTGGAAGCTGTAGGAATTACAGATATTTTAACAAAATGTTTAGGAACTCATAATACCCAGAACATTGTACGTGCAACAATCCAGGGCCTTAAATCCCTTGAAACAAAAGAAGCTGTTGCCATGAGAAGAGGTCTTAAACCGGAAGAGATATAGTGGAGACATGACCATGTCAGGTAAGGTAAAGATTACACAGATTAGAAGCATTATAGGGCGACCCGAAAAACATAAGAGAATTATCAGGGCCCTTGGGCTTAAAAGAATGCATATGACAGTTGAGCATCAAGCAGAACCATCAATTCTCGGGATGGCAAAAAAAGTGTCTCACCTGGTTAAAGTGGAGGAATTATAAATGAAGCTTCATGAACTTGCACCTGCAAAGGGAAGCAGAAAAAACAGGAAAAGGGTCGGACGGGGTCCTGGTTCCGGCATGGGCTCTACATCCACCAGGGGCAATAAAGGGCATAACTCAAGGTCCGGAGGAGGAGTCAGGCCAGGATTTGAGGGTGGTCAGATGCCTATTCACAGACGTTTACCCAAGCGCGGGTTTACAAATATTTTCAAAAAAAATGTTGCAGTTGTGAATGTAATTGATCTGGATAGATTTGATGATGGTGCAACTATAGATATTGCAGCACTAAAAGAGTCAGGATTAGTTAAAGGAAGGTTTGATTCGGTAAAAATACTTGGTAACGGTGAAGTTAAAAAAGTTTTTTCCATAAAAGAGTGTAATGCAAGTAAGCGTGCAAAGGAAAAAATAGAATCAGCCGGCGGCACTTTGGAACTTGGATAAAAAAGGAAAGAGTTTTTTTTAATTAAAATTATTTAAATAGGGCAATAAATCACAAATGGTCGACCAAAGCTATCAGAACATATTTAAACTTCCAGAGTTGAAAAAGAAACTTTTAATAACTCTGGCACTTCTGTTCGTATATCGAATTGGTGTTCATGTTCCAACTCCGGGTATTGATGCCGGGGCACTGCAGTCTTTTTTTGACAATGCTTCAGGCACTCTTTTTTCCATGTTTAATATGTTTTCCGGCGGCGCTCTGGATAATCTTTCGATTTTTGCCCTTGGAATCATGCCCTATATCAGTTCCTCAATTATTCTGGAACTTATGACTGTTGTTGTACCTCACCTTGAACAACTATCAAAAGAGGGTGAACATGGTCAGAAAAAGAAAACGCAATATACAAGGTATGGTACAGTTCTATTAAGCCTGATTCAGGGATTTGCCATAAGTGTCGGCCTTGAAAGCATGACTTCCCCGGCCGGAGCACCAGTAGTTTTAAATCCTGGCTGGGAATTCAGGTTAATGACCATTATTACTTTGACTGCTGGTACTTCTTTTATCATGTGGCTTGGAGAACAGATCACAGAACGGGGTATTGGTAATGGTATATCATTGATCATTTTTGCAGGTATTGTTGCAAGAATGCCTGCTGCCATTGCAAATACGCTCCGGCTTATAAGTACTGGTGATATGACTGCATTTACCATCATTATTCTTGGTGTTCTGATAGTGGGTGTAATTGCTTTTATTGTATATATGGAACAGGCCCAGAGGCGAATACCTGTTCATTACGCAAAAAGAGTTGTGGGCAGAAAGATGTATGGTGGGCAGAGTTCCCATCTTCCCTTAAAGATTAATACAGCAGGAGTTATTCCACCCATATTTGCATCTTCAATTATCATGTTTCCCACAACTCTGACCCAATTTATTGACCTGCCTTATATGAAGGATTTTTCAGCTTATATGAGCCCTGGAACAATGCTGTACTATGTGATATATGTCGGGTTTGTAATTTTCTTTTGTTATTTTTATACAGCTATTCAGTTTAAACCCGATGATGTTGCGGAAAATATGAAGAAGAACGGAGGCTACATTCCCGGGATCAGGCCTGGAAAAAGGACTGCTGAATATATTGACAAGGTGCTCAGCAGGATTACCCTTGGGGGAGCAGTTTATGTTTCAGCTGTGTGTGTTCTGCCAACTGTACTGATGACAAAATTCAATATACCTTTTTATTTCGGAGGTACAGCCTTGTTGATTGTTGTTGGTGTTTCAATTGATACTGTAGGTCAGATAGAATCACATTTGATTACAGGAAATTATGATGGCTTTTTAGGCAGATCAGGCAAACGAAAATAATTTTTATTGTAAAGGGAGACTTAAGATAAAGCTATGGCAAAAGAAGAGCCGATCAAATTAGAGGGTACAGTACTTGAAACTCTGCCCAATGCAACATTTAAAGTTGAACTTGAAAATAAACATGTTATGACAGCCCATATTTCCGGTAAAATGAGAATGCATTTTATAAAAATTCTGCCCGGAGATAAGGTTACAGTGGAATTGTCACCCTATGATCTGGACAGGGGCAGGATAACATATAGATATAAATAACAATTGTTATTGAATAAATGCTTTGTTTAGGAGAATTATTAGATGAAAGTTAGAGCATCTGTAAAAAAAATTTGCCGCAATTGTAAAATTGTTAAAAGGCGTGGCGTGGTAAGAGTAATATGTATTAACAAACGTCATAAACAGAGGCAAGGATAGGGGGATAAATTGGCAAGAATTGCAGGAGTTGATTTACCAAGGGAAAAGCACGCTGAAATCGCATTAACAAAAATTTATGGCATTGGCAGAAAGAGTGCCAGGGATATTCTGGCAGAAGGAAATATTGACCCTACTGTGAAGGCCAATGATTTGACTGAAGAAGAAGTCAGTACTTTAAGAAAGATCATTGACAGTAAGTACAAAGTTGAGGGTGAGTTAAGATCAGAAGTCTCCATGAATATTAAAAGATTGATGGATCTTGGATGCTACAGAGGATTACGCCATAGACGTGGACTTCCTGTGCGTGGTCAGAGAACCAGCACCAACGCGAGGACAAGAAAAGGTCCTAAACGGATTGCTGTAAAGAAAAAGAACTAAAGAGAAGTGCTTGTAATAATACAAAAAGGTAATTAAAAGGTTATGGCCAAAAAGACTAAGAGTAAAGTTAAAAAAAAGATAAGAAAGAATATTTCTACAGGGATTGCGCATATCCAATCAACATTCAATAATACAATAGTTACTATTACCGATGAAAATGGAAATACTCTCTCATGGTCCAGCTCAGGCGTTCATGGATTTAAAGGATCTAGAAAGAGCACTCCCTTTGCTGCAAAAATAGTGGCAGAAGATGCCGGTAAAAAGGCAATGGAATATGGAATGAAGAATATGGGTGTTTATATTAAAGGACCTGGGCCCGGAAGGGAGTCAGCCTTAAGGGCATTGCATGCTCTTGGCTTTAATATATCATTGATAAAAGATGTTACACCAGTGCCCCATAATGGATGCCGGGCACCTAAGAAAAGAAGAGTGTAATGTATAAGTATATAAAGGAGGGAAACGTTGTCACGATATAGAGGAGCTGTTTGCCGGCAATGTAGACGAGAGAATATAAAGCTTTTTCTGAAAGGCGACAGATGCTTTTCCGATAAATGCAGTTTTGATAGAAGAGGGTATCCCCCTGGTGAAAATGGACAGAAAAGAGGTAAAAAAGTATCTGACTATGGAATGCAGCTCAGGGAAAAACAAAAAGTCAAAAGAATTTATGGCATGTCTGAAAAGCAGTTCCGCCTGTGCTTTAAAGAGGCTGATCGACGGAAAGGTGTAACAGGTAATAACCTGCTTGAAATTCTTGAAAGACGGCTTGATAATGTTGTGTTCAGATTCGGACTTGTGGCTTCCAGAACCCAGGGCAGGCATTTTGTAAGGCATAACCATTTTACTGTTAACGGGAAAAAGGTTAATATCCCTTCATATCAGATAAAAAAAGGTGATGTCATTGAGGTTAAGGAAAAAAGCAGGAAGGTTCAGGCGATTGTTGAATCATTGGAAGCTGTGGTAAGACGAGGTGTACCGCAGTGGCTTGAGCTTGATAAAGATAATTTTAAAGGCGTTGTAACCGGAATGCCGGTACGCGAAGATATTACCCTGCCAATTCAGGAAAATTTAATTGTGGAGCTTTATTCCAAATAATTGAGCTTTTCCAAGTTGTTTAAATCTTTAATCAACAGGAGATATAAATGCCAACTGAGAAACTTGCATATGAGAACTGGCGTGAAATGATTAAGCCTGAAGAGCTTGCAGTCACAACCACTTCAACATATGGAAAATTTGTGTGTGAACCTCTGGAACGGGGTTTTGGAACAACAATAGGAAACTCTCTCAGACGTATAATCCTTTCCTCATTGTATGGTGCAGCCATTGTTTCTGTGAAATTTGATGATGCTCTTCACGAATATAGTGTGATATCGGATGTACGGGAGGATGTTTCAGAAATTATACTAAATCTGAAAGAATTAAAATTAAAAACTGATACAACTGAAGACTGTGAAATTGTTCTTAATGTTAAAGGACAAAAGATAGTGACTGGTGCTGATATTGTTAGTAAAGACGGCAGAGTCACAATATTAAATCCGGAACAGCATATTGCAGCTCTGTCCAAAAACGCCAAGTTGAATATATCAATGAAGGTAAAATCAGGTAAAGGATATGCCCTTGCTTCTGATAACAAGGATGAAGATGCACCGGTTGGAACGATTCCAATAGACAGTGTTTTTTCCCCCATTAAACGTGTTAAATATGTTGTGGGCAAATTCAGGGTGGGTCAGAAAACAGACTATGATAAACTGACCCTTGAAGTCTGGACAGATGGAAGCGTTGCACCGGATGATGCGGTTGCCTATGCTGCAAAAATATTAAAGGAACAGATGGATCCTTTTCTTAATTTTGACGAGGCAGATGAGCCGGACTATGATGACGACGGTAAGGATAAGATCCAGAAAGGCTTTAATGAGAACCTTTACAGAAGTGTTGATGAACTCGAATTGTCAGTCAGGAGTTCAAATTGTCTGAAAAATGCTAAAATATATAAAATTTACCAACTGGTACAGAAAACAGACGGTGAAATGCTTAAGACTAAAAATTTTGGTAGAAAATCTTTAAATGAAATCAAAGAAGTCCTATCTACAATGGAACTTACTTTAGGTATGGAGCTTGAGGGGTTTGAACCTCCGGAAGAAGATATTGTTGAGGAAGGAGAATAATTTCCATGAGACATAGAAAATCAGGACTGAAACTAAACCGAACTTCCAGCCACAGAAAGGCTATGTTCAGGAATATGGTTACATCATTGTTTAAGCATAGTAAAATCAAAACAACCAATGCAAAGGCCAAAGAGTTAAGAAAACTTGCCGACAAGATGATAACTCTTGCCAAGAGAGGGGATCTCCATGCAAGAAGGCAGGCCATGTCTGTCATGAGAGAAAAGGCAGTTGTTCACACCCTTTTTAATGAAGCAGAAGAGATGTATTCAGGCCGTGAAGGCGGTTACACCAGGATCATCAAGCTTGGGCCAAGAAAAGGTGATGTAGCCCCCATGGTAATGATTGAACTGATTCAGGGAGCTCAATAGAATAAACTTTCAGTAAAGTTCATCATTTATTATAAATATCAGCCCTGATTTCCCGGAGTGGTGATCAGGGTTTTTTTCAGCCCCCAATGGAAGACATCTGGGATAAAATTTTTGTATACTTTTGTTCAAGGTGATGGGAAGCCGGCTTTCCATGAATTACCTCCTGTATTAATGTTGATAATTCCTCTTTGGATGCTCCGTTTCTTAGGGGAGTTAATATATCCTTTTCATAATCATCAAGCAGGCATGGTCTGAGTCTGCCCCGGGCTGTAAGTCTCAGCCTGTTGCAATCACTGCAGAAATGCTCACTCACAGGGGTGATAAAGCCTATTTCACCTTTACTGTTTTTAATTTTATATTTTTTTGCAGGTCCGTCATTTTTGTTCTGTGTAACCGGCATAAGGGGGCCGTAAGCAGATTCTATGGTTTTTTTAAGATATGGAGTTAATATCTGCTGATCATTGTCTATGTTTGAGTTTCCCATGGGCATATATTCAATAAACCTGATCTGGAAGGGGTATTCAATGGAAATACCTGCAAGGTCAGAGATTTCCTGTTCATTAATCCCACTTAAAATAACAGCATTGATTTTAATGGGAAAGAATCCCACTTCACGGGCAGTATGTATTGTATCAAAGACTTTATCAAACTTATCCTTTCCGGTTATATACTCAAACTTATCTTTATTAAGGGTATCAAGGCTGAAATTTAATCTTGTAATACCCATATCAAAAAGGTGTTGTAATTTTTCTCTGTTTAAGAGAGATCCATTGGTTGTAATGGATATATCTTTTAACTCTTTAACTTGACATAACCGTTCAAGAAAGTTGAAAATTCCCTTTCTTACAAAGGGTTCTCCACCTGTTATTCTGACTTTGGTAATACCGAGTCCCACTGCAATACTGAGAAGTTGTAAAATCTCTTCATAACTTGCAACATCATCATGGGAAACCTGACGTTCCGGACCCTTTGGCACACAATACCTGCAGTTAAAATTACACCTGTCAGTTATGGATATTCGAAGATAATTTATGGTTCTGCCATTGATATTCATGGTTTGTCTCTTTTAAGTAACCTTTATTAAATAACTATAATCATCATTGATTAAAATGGTGTAAAATTGCATTAACAAGTCCCTGGATTGTAAAATCATCTGCCACTATATCGATGCTGAACCCAAGAGAAGCAGCGGTTTTTTCAGTTATCGGGCCGATACATGCACACTTAAGATTTTGGGTGAGCTCTTTAAATCTTCCAGGTGGGATGAGTGCAGCAAAGTTTTCAACAGTGGAAGAGCTTGTAAAGGTCACAATATCAATATCATTATTTTCAAGTATTTTAATAACCCCTTTGTTACCGCTATCTTCCAATGAAGTTTCATAGCTTGTAACAATTTTAACCGATGCCCCCATCCTGGTAAGTTCCTCTGGCAGGATGTTCCTTGCCTGTTTAGCCCTTGGGATCAAAACATTTTTACCCTTCATGGTTTTATCTTTAAATGCCTTAACAACTGATTCTGCTCTATATGTTTCAGGCAGTACATCAGATATAATCCCAAATTCCTTAAGTTTCTCCTTTGTTACAGGCCCTATGCATGCAAATTTCAAATGTCCTAGAATTCTAACATCTTTATTTTGAGAAAACAGTGTGTCAAAAAAGAACTTAACACCGTTCACACTTGTGAAAATGATCCAGTCAAAAAAATCAATATTATTGATACTGTCAATCAGAGCCTGAATATCCCGGGGCGGGTTAATCCTGATGGTGGGGATTTCAATGCATTCGGCACCATATTGCTGAAGTCCTGCAACCAGATCACTTGCCTGGGCTCTTGCCCTTGTGATTATAATTTTTCTGCCAAGGAGGGGTAATTTTTCAAACCAGTTAAGCTTGTTTTTCAGCGTTACAACGGTGCCGATAATAATTATGGCAGGGGATTTTAGACCAGCTTCATTCACTTTATCAACAATATTTTTAAGAGTACCCTCCACGCTTTTATGTCTTGATGTTGTTCCCCATCTGACCAATGCCGTTGGTGTATCAGGGTCTTTCCCATGGGAAAGAAGGTTTTTAACAATGCCTGGTAAATTTTTAACACCCATTAGAAAAACAAGGGTGCTTTTACTCTTTGCAAAAGAGTCCCACTCAATAACAGAACTCTTTTTGTCAGGATTTTCATGGCCTGTGATAATGGAAACAGAGGATGCATGCTCCCTGTGGGTCAGGGGGATACCTGCATAGGCCGGGGCTGCTATGGCAGATGTGACACCAGGTATGATTTCAAAGGAGATATTATTGTCAGAAATAAGTTCTGCTTCTTCCCCGCCCCGGCCGAATATAAAAGGATCTCCTCCTTTTAATCTTGCAACATTAAGGCCCTGTCTTGCTTTATTAATTAAAAGTTCATTAATACCGTCCTGGGAAAGGGTATGGTCTCCTCCCTTCTTACCAACATAAATTATCTCGGCACTCTGGGCTGCATATTTAAGGAGTGCAGGGGATGCAAGGAAATCATATACAACAACATCGGATTTTTTGATGCACTCAACTGCTTTTAAAGTTATTAACCCGGGATCCCCCGGGCCTGCACCAATAAGGAATATTTTACCATAATTATTATTCATTGGTTTTTAAATCCTCCAATATTTCCCTTGCACCATTTTTAAGTAGAGTCTCTGCAAGTTCAATTCCTTTTTCTTCAACCTGATTGGGTTTGCAATCAAGGTTGTGCCGGATAAGAACTGAACCATCTATTGATGCCACAACACCTGTCATGGCAATAGTTTTATCAGAAAACCCTGCATGGCATCCCACAGGGATATGACAGCTTCCTTCAAGTCTGTTTAAAAAGGCACGCTCCCCTGCAACACAGGTTGCACTGTCTTTATGATTAAGTTTTTCCATGACAGGTTCAAGGGCTTTATCATTTTCTCTTGTTTCAATACAGAGTGCACCCTGGCCAACAGCAGGGACCATGATGGTGCTGTCCATGTGTTCATTGATAAGATTTTCCATGCCAAGGCGTTTAATGCCGGCTGCAGCAAGGACAATGGCATCAAAATCTCCTGTTTTAAGCTTTTTTAATCTGGTTTCAAGATTTCCCCGGATGGAGGATATGATAAGATCCCTGCGGAAATTTTTCAGTTGAGATGCTCTTCTCAGGCTGCTTGTACCGATTCTGGCTTTTAAAGGAAGCTCTGCAAGTTTAAGACCATTCCGTGAGACAATAACATCCAGCGGATTTTCCCTTTCAGGCACAGCCCCTATGGTCAAGCCGGCAGGCAGGGAGCCTGGCATGTCTTTCATGCTGTGAACAGCAATATCAATATCATTTTCCAGAAGGGCTTTTTCAATCTCTTTAACAAAAAGGCCTTTTCCGCCAACAAGAGCTAAAGGCCTGTCCAGGATTTTGTCTCCGGTTGTGGTTATTTTGATGATCCGGGTTGTGATGTCAGGGAATAATTTATTTATCCTGCTTTTAACAAAGTCAGCCTGCCAAAGGGCAAGTCTGCTGGCCCTGGTCCCGATTCTTATATTTTTTTTCATATGAATTTTCCTGGTTTATCCGCTGCTGCATGAGCCGCAGTTGGTGGCAGCACAACCGCTGCACGCCGATGAAGAGGCAGAAGTTCTGACAGGCTCTGAAGGGTTGGAGGAATTTGACTTAAATGAGCATGCTGACATTAGTTTTTTAATATTACCGCTCCTGCATTGGGGGCATTCCGGGGTAGTCCCGCCAAAGACAAGGGCTTCAAATTCATGGCTGCAGTTATTACATGTATATTCAAATATTGGCATATATTTTATTCTCCATAATAATACTCTTTAACCTTTATATTCTAATAATTATTTATATATTTGCAAGTTTATTTTTTCATTATGCTGTCCGGGATTTCGTTTAAATTCAGCAATTCCCGGTGGTTATTTTTTAAAAGTATTGATGATGATTAATGTACTTTCTGATTTTTTTGTAAGTCCCAAACAGACCAGGACTCTTTTCAAGTTTTAGCCTGATTGCCCAAACACAGCATTGTCTGAATATCTTAAAAATAATTTTTGACCGGGAATTACTGGTTTAAATTCTTTATTCTTGTACAAAGCCATTGTTTTATGGTATTTTGGTTGGTTATGAAACAATATATAATTGACGGCTTAAGGCCGAATGACTATAGCGAGTTAAAAAAATATTTAGATGCAAATCTTGAAGCCTCACCCATATCTTCAATTTACTGGCTTGAGCTTCCCCGGGAAATTTTAACTCCCATGCAAAAAGAACACAAAGAGTGTAAGCCCCATGTTTTTGCACTTGTATTGGAAAATGACTATTTGTCAATTGAGCTGCTGGTCAGGATTAAAAAAAGTATCAGATGCGATTGTATGGGGTATGCTCTTCCTGAACAGCGGGAATGGCTCTTCAATAAGGTTGACATGATATTTGACAGGCTTGGAATCCGGATTTAACTTTTTTCAGGATAAGATTTTATTAAACAGGATAAATAATGCTTAAAATAATACCACTGGGCGGATTGGGAGAGATCGGCCTGAATATGATGGTGATTGAATATGAAGATACTATTTTTGTAGTGGATGCAGGATTGATGTTCCCTGAAGAATACATGCTCGGCATAGATATTGTCATACCGGACATGTGCTATCTTCGTGAAAATATAACTAAAGTAAAGGGCCTTATCATAACCCATGGCCATGAAGATCATATAGGTGCAATTCCATATTTCTTAAAGCAGATCCCTGTGCCGGTTTATGGCTCAGAGTTTACACTTAGTATTGTTAAAAATAAACTTGATTTTTTCGGGTTTTTCCCCAATGTATCCTTTAACCGCGTTAATTATGGTGATACCATCACCATTGACCCTTTTAAGATTGAATTCATCTGTGTAAGCCACAGTATCATAGGAGGTTTTGCCCTGGCTATTGATACTCCGGTTGGCAAGATTGTACACACAGGGGACTTCAGAATGAGCCACAGTCCGGAAGAGTTGAATGCAACAGATGTCTCAAGATTTGCAAAGTGTGGTGAGGAGGGGGTGCTGGCCCTGCTTTCCGATTCAACAAATGTGGAAAAAGAGGGTTACACAATGTCAAATCAGGATCTTGGCGAGAGCCTGGATAACTTTGTGGCAGCCGGTGAAGGAAGAGTTATTATTGCTCTTTTTGCATCCAATGTTGCAAGGATTCAGCAACTGGTTGATATTGCCCTGAAGACAGGAAGAAAAGTTGTTTTTGATGGCAGGAGCATACTGCAGACCGTAGCAGTTGCAAGGGAGCTTGGATATCTGAAATGTCCTGAAAACATGATAATGGATATTAAAAAGATTAAAGATCTACCTGACAATGAGGTGCTTGTGATTACAACGGGCAGCCAGGGGGAGCCTATGTCTGCATTATCACGCATGGCAACAGGTGTACACAGACATGTGGTAATAAAACGTGGAGACAGTGTTATTCTTTCATCAAAAGATATCCCGGGCAATGAAAAACCCATAGCAAATATTATCAATAATCTGTATAAACGTGGTGCTGATGTTGTATATAATAAAGTTGCCCAGGTGCATTCCTCCGGCCATGCCCACCAGGAAGAGTTGAAATTAATGATAAGCCTTACCAAACCTGAATATTTTATACCTGTCCATGGTGAATACAGGCATCTGCTGGTACATGCAAGGCTTGCAGAAAAGCTTGGCATCCCAAAGGAAAGATCATTTGTAGTGGAGGATGGCGGGGTTGTTATTTTTGATAAACAGGGTGGGAGGATATCAGGCAGGGTTAATGTTGGTAAAATCCTTGTTGATGGCAAGGGAATCGGTGATGTCGGAAGAAGTGTCTTAAAGGAGAGACATCAGCTTTCCAAACACGGACTTGTTATTGTATCAATGGTCATGGACGAAGAGACCGGTGATATTCTTTCAGGACCAGACCTTGTTTCCAAGGGCTTTGTGTTTAATGCAGCAACAGGATATCTTGTTGATGATGCACAATGCGTAATCCTTGAAGTTGTTGAAGATATGAAACAGAGCCTGATTGAAGGCATGGACACAGAGATTTTAAAAAACCGTTTAACCAGAGCTTTAAAAGAGTATTTCAGTTTTGCAATAAAGCGTAAACCCATGATTTTACCGGTAATTATAAGAGTATGAAAAAAGAAATTATTGGAATTATTTTTATTTTTTCATTTATTATGGTTTTGCTCAGCCTGTTTTCTTACAGTGCAGCAGACCCTTCCTGCTGTAATCATCCATTTTCCATACCCCATAATATTGAAAACCTTTTCGGACTTCTGGGCGCCCATGTTGCAGGTCTGCTTGTCTTCCTCTTTGGTCTTGGTGCTTTCTGGGTTCCCTGTCTTATTCTGCTTGGTGCTTTGTGGTATTTCAGGGGTAAATCCCTGCGGGTAATAGTTTTTACATTTATTGGCGGTTTTCTTCTGATTGTATCAACAGGGGGATTTTTCAGTATTTATGGAGATCAATATGATCTGTTTGGTACAACCTTTTCATCCGGAGGCGTTATTTCCATTGCCTTTGCTGATTTCCTCTTCAGATTTACCAACAGGGCAGGAACCATCATTATTTTACTTTTTTTCCTGATAGTTGGTTTTATCCTGACAACCGGGATATCGTTTTTTACCCTTTTACTGGTTTTTAAAGAGAAACTGGTACGAACCTTTTTTATTGTAAAAGGTGATATGTCAGAGGTTCTGGGTATGGTCAGGGGCCATTATAAAAGCTGGAAGGAAAAAAGAGCTGAAAAACAGGAAGAAAAAAGGAAAATCCTGGATATGATTCCGGTTATTCAGGAAAATGAAACAGAAAATAATGAAACAGAGAATGAAACAGAAAATAAAGTAATAGTTTCCAGTAAAGATGGTGATAATTATAAACCAGATTCTCAAACTAGAACCCATGGAAAGATAAGTGAATCCGGTCCTATAATCACAGAGCTTAATTCTGACTCTGCATCCATTGACCTCTCTTTTTCAAGCCTCAATGGAATGGCAGAAGATATCAGGGAAGTCAGGGATTTTACTCTACCTTCCCTGTCATTTCTCCAGAATAAAAAACAGGTGGCAAGAAAGGTGGATACAGAAAAACTCAAGGAGAAAAGCAGGCTCCTTGAGGCAAAGCTTAAGGATTTTAAAATAGCAGGTGAGGTGGTTGAGATCCTTCCCGGCCCTGTATTGACAACCTTTGAATACAGACCTGCACCAGGTGTTAAAATCAGTAAGATTGTCAACCTTACAGATGATCTGGCCCTTGCATTAAGCGCCATGAGCATCAGGATTGTGGCACCCATTCCAGGCAAGGATGTTATTGGTATTGAGATTCCCAATGATATAAAAGAAGCTGTCTATTTAAAAGAACTTGTAGGATCAAAGGAATTTATCACTTCACAGTCTAAATTGACACTGGGACTTGGTAAAGATATCCTGGGCAATATCGTGGTTACGCAGCTTGATAAAATGCCCCATCTTTTAATTGCCGGTGCTACTGGTACGGGTAAGAGTGTGGGCTTGAATTCAATGATTGCAAGCCTGCTTTATAAAGCTTCTCCTGATCAGGTCAAATTTATAATGATTGATCCCAAAAGAATTGAACTGTCTGTCTATGATGACATCCCCCACCTTATTTCTCCTGTGGTCACAGATATGAAAAAGGCAACCAATGCGCTTTTCTGGGCAGTAAGGGAGATGGAAAGGCGCTATGAGGTTCTGGCTGAGACCGGGACAAGGAATATTGACCAGTATAATGAATATGTGGTACGGGAAAATGAAAAGACAAGCCAGGCAGGGGATAAAGCAAAGGAGACACAAGACCGGGGATTTCTTGATAAATTGCCCTATATTGTAATTATTGTTGATGAGTTTGCCGATCTTATGATGGTTGCTTCAAAGGATGTGGAAATTGCCTTGACAAGGCTTGCCCAGATGGCAAGGGCAGCAGGCATGCATTTGATACTTGCCACCCAGAGGCCTTCTGTTAATGTCCTGACCGGGATCATAAAGGCAAATTTCCCAACCAGGATTTCATTCCAGGTATCTTCCAGAATAGATTCAAGAACTATTCTGGATTCCAATGGCTCTGAAAACCTTCTTGGCAATGGTGATATGCTGTTTGCTCCACCGGGCACAGGCAGGCTTGTGAGAATCCAGGGCACATTTGTGTCTGAAGAGGAGATACGGAATATTACAGATTTTCTAAAGGCCCAGAGGGAGCCGGAATATGTTGAGGATATAACAAAAAAGCAGGATGATGAAGAGCCAACACTTTTCACCAAAGCTGATTATGATGAAAAATATGATGAAGCACTGGCATTTGTAACAAAGACCAGGCAGGCATCCATCTCAGGGGTGCAGCGCCATTTCCGCATCGGATATAACAGGGCTGCAAGAATTATTGAGATGATGGAAAAAGAGGGTGTTGTAGGCCCGTCAGACGGCTCCCGTCCCAGGGAAGTTCTGGTGAGAAGTTATGATGACATGTGATGATTGATTTTGAACTTGCAGCAGGTATTAAAGGCTTTATGCATGACAATGAAGCTGAATTGCTCCATCAAACAGCGCTGGAAGCCGCTCCATCAGGACCCTTACTTGAGATAGGAAGCTATTGCGGTAAATCTGCATATTTTATTGCCCTTGCCTGTAAAGAGAAACATTCGATTCTTTTTTCTGTGGATCACCACAGGGGCTCAGAAGAGCAGCAGAAAGGTGAGGAATATTTTGACCCTGATCTTTTTGATAAAGAAGCAGGCCGCATCAATACCCTGCCTGTATTTGAAAAAACAATAAACAGAGCATCCCTGTCAGATGTTGTTGTACCCATTGTGGCTGAATCGCAGACTGCAGGCAGAATGTGGGCAACACCTGTTGCAATGTTGTTCATTGACGGCGGCCATGGCCTTGAAGATGCCCTGGGGGATTATAATACATGGGAAAAACATATTATTAAAAATGGTTTCCTTGTGATACATGATATTTTTTTTGACCCTGAAAAGGGAGGCCAGGCACCCCGGACCATTTATGAAAAAGCGCTGGAATCAGGAAAGTATAAAGAGTCTGCTTTTATTGAAACCCTTGGAGTGCTCAGACGTCTTTAAGAAAATATAGAACCATGCTTTTCCCCATTAAAGGATTGAGCATTTTTTCAATCAAACCGGTTATTTTTGGTTTTTCCATGAGGTCCCATACAAGCAGCCTGTGGTAAAGATTGATTGTTAAGGAATCAGTGCGATTACAGCCAAGAAGAGATTTTAACCACCAGAATGGTGTATGAAGACTATGGGCATAATGGGTTTTAAAATGCTCGGCCCCTGATTTTTCAACCATGGAAACAAGTTGTTTCTTATTATATATTCTAATGTGTCCACGATCAGCATCCAGATATTCATCTGAAAGCATCCAGCATATCTTTTCAGGCAGATATCTTGGGACGCTTATGGCAAGTATGCCCCCCTTTTTTAAAACCCTTAGAAGTTCATTTAAAGCCTTTTGATCCCCGGGGATATGTTCCAGCACTTCAGAGCATATAACAGCATCAAATATTTCATCTTTAAATGATAAGGCAGTGATATCTGTGCAGTTAAGCGCCCAGGCAGAGCTTTGAAAGTCATTGATGCTTTCATGAAATTCTAGTTTTTCCCTTGTCTTTCCAAGATCTGCCGGGTTCAAATCTGAGCCCTGGCAGAAAACATTATGTTCCCGGCAGGCAGCTGCAAGGTGTCTGCCTTCACCACAGCCCATGTCAAGGATTTTACTGCCGGGTTTTAATTTGAGATATTTAAAGTTGATGGTAATCATGTATTAATCATCTTTTGTGATCTGAAATGGTCTGCCTGTATGCATGGACGGTTTTCAAGGCTGTGTTTTCCCATGTAAACTCCTTTAAAATTCTTTTATAACCGGCATTGGCAAGTTTTTCCCTTTGATCAGGGTCATCCAGAAGTTCTTCAATGGCATGTTTTAAAGCATTGGAGTCACCTGGTGGGACAAGCTTTGCTGCATTGCCTGTGACCTCGGGCAGTGCCCCTCCTGTTGTGCATATTAAAGGGAGCCTGCATGCCATGGCCTCACCGGCAGGAAGGCCAAACCCTTCATATAGTGACGGTACAATGGCAATGCTTGCCTTTGCATATTCCTGTATAAACCTTGTGTGGTCAATCCTTCCTGTGAACACAACATGGTCCTTTAAGTTAAGTTTTTTAACAAGTTTTTCAATTCCGCCATTTTTTTTAGGTTTGCCTATTACAACGAGTTTAATTTTCCGGTTTTTTATAATTTTTTTTACTGCTTTAAGAAGCTGGTAAAGACCTTTAAGGGGAGTGTCAGCACTATTGGTCACAATCAGCCTTGCTTCCTCTTTTTTTACAGTGTCCAGAGGATAAAAAAGGGTTGTATCGATTCCAATGGGTATGGGTGTGATTTTGTTTTCAGCAATTTTAAACTCTTTTGCAATATCGTTTTTTGAAAACCTTGATACTGTTATTATTCTGTCAAGCCTTTTTGCCACATATTTCTGCATGGATATAAAGGAATACCATCTTAAATATTTGATCTTTTTAAAATAGGATCCTGTGCTCCTTACTGCAATTTTTCTGTCAATGGTTATGGGGTGGTGTATGGTCGACACAAGAGGGATTGCCCTTGCAAGGGATAATATGGAAAAGGCAAGGCATTGATTGTCATGGATTATGTCATATTTATCAAGTTTGTCCTTAAGGTACTGCCTGGCTTTTATACCAAATGTAAAGGGCTCAGGATAACCCATGGTTGATACTGAAAGCCATTCCATAAAATTAACAGGGTCTTTAAGTTCAGACAAACCAGGCATCCTGAAAAGATCATCAGGGTTGTATAGATCCAGGGTCGGGATTTTTGTGAGTTTTGAGCCTGGGAAAAGCCCTGGATCACCAGGGCCTGATATGACTTCAACACTGTGCCCCAGGTCTGAAAGTGCCCTTGAAAGATTTCTTATATAAACTCCCTGACCTCCACAGTGGGGGTTGCTTCTATAGCTTAAGATACCGATTTTAAGTCTGGGTTTAAGCCTGCTTGAATTCATTATCGATTTTTTCTTTTGCTTCGCCGGCAACATATAGTGACCCTGCAATACAGACAACGTCTGAATCCTTTGAGGTGTTTATGGCAAACATGCACGCCTTGCCAACATCCTCCATTATTATGATTTCAGCATTGGTGAATTTTTCTGCAGCTTTTTTTAAGACTGCAGGGTCAATGCTTCTTCCGGTTTCTGCCCTGGTGAAAATGATTCTGCTGCTGGATGCTGTCATGTTCCTAAGCATCTGTTCATACGGTTTGTCATCAAGGATACCAATGATTGAGGTAAGTTTCCTTTTTCCCAGGTTTTTTTTAAGATAATCACCAAGAATTTTTGAGGCATGTTTATTGTGTGCCCCGTCAATAATCACACAGGGTTTCTCCATGATATAATCCAGCCGCCCGGGCCATCTTGTTTTTGCAATTCCTTTTATGATATTAATTTTGTTGAAGATTTTCCTCTGGTCACTATTGTTTCTTTTTGATAACAGCTCAAGGCAGGCAAGTGCAAGGGCAGCATTGCTCCGTTGATGATCACCTTTTAATGGAGTTTTAATATTTTCAAGGCTGTGAAATATGCCCCTATATGAAAACATGTCATTTCCCGGGTTTTTTCTGGTTGTGAACTCTTTTTTCATGATATAGAGAGGGGCCAGATTTTCCCCTGCTTTTTTTTGAATATATTCAATGCCGGAGGGTTGTGTTACACCTGTTACTATGGGTCTTTTATATTTTATAATGCCTGCTTTTTCCCTTGCAAGCGCCTTGATTGTGCTGCCGAGATAATCTGTGTGTTCTATTGAAAGATTGGATATTATGCTGACCTCGGGCATAACAATATTTGTTGCATCAAACCGTCCCCCCATACCGGTCTCAATAACAGCATACTCAACCCTGTGCCGGCTGAAAATATAAAAAGCCATGGCAGTTGCAATTTCAAAAAAAGTTGCCCTTCGTTTTCCCATATCAACAGCATCAACAGCTTTATAGGCTTTGACAACTTCATCATCTGAAACATCAATACCGTTTATTGAGAACCTTTCATTGAACTTTATAAGATGTGGAGATGTATAAAATGCGGTTTTATATCCGGCTTCTTTAAGTATGGTTGATATATATGCACCAATGGAGCCCTTACCATTGGTACCGGCAATGTGTATGATTTTAAAATTTTTATGGGGTGAGTTAAGGAGCTTTAATATGTTGGCTATTGTATCAAGTTCAAGCTTAATACCAAACCTGCCAAGTTTGAAAAGCCTGTTAAGGCACTCTTTATAGGAGTTTTCATTCATTTGTAAGAAAAACAAAACCCGATAATAAGATCAATGCAATATTCTTAAGTTACCGGGTATTGGTCATTTAAAAAGGTTTATCTTCTTTTTCTGCGGGATTGTGCAATTCGTTGCCGTCTTAATGCTTCTCTGTTTTTACGCCGTCTGTGCTGACAAGGTTTTTCATGATATTTTTTCAATTTTAATCTTTTGAAAAGACCATCATTCTGGATCTTTTTCTTTAAGATCTTCATGGCTCTTTCAACATCATTGTCAATCACATAAACATTAATACTTTTCAAAAACATCGCCCCTTTCATATTTATTTTTTCATCTTACTAAACTAGTATTATTTATCAATTTTTTTTTAAAAAATCAAGGAAAATCTGTAATTAAACTTTTCAGTATTCAGGGTGCAGTCAATAATATATAAAAAAAACTTGACAGTATTAATGGTGCATATTAGCATAAAAACATACATTTCATAATAAGAGGAGCATTATGCACCACGAAATCGCCAGAATTCAGAACGATTTTTCATTCTTTATTGAGCTTGGCAAGCCATTGTCCAGAGCAAAATCCATTAAAGAAACCTTTGATGTGATCATGTATCAGATAGGTGATATTTTCCAGCCCGAGAACTGGTCCCTGCTTTTAAACGATGCCAGGACCGATGAGATGGTTTTTACAATAGTTGTGGGCAGCAATCAAAGAGAGCTTAAGGGGATGAGACTGCCAAAGGGAAAAGGTATTGTCGGCTATATCGTTTCCACAGGAAAATCGCTCATTGTGGACGATGTTGAACATGATCGCCGTTTTGATGTCAATGTTGACAGGCAGACCGGGTTTAAAACCAGATCAATTATTGGTGTGCCCCTCATAACAGAGAATAAGGTTTTTGGCGTAATTGAGCTTATCAATAAAATCAGCGGAGAAAATTTTACACCCATGGATCTGAAAATTTTATCATCCATAGCAGAATATGCTGCCATTGCCATAGAAAGGTCATACTATAACCAGGCACTGCAGAAAATAGCATGGAAAGATCAATTGACCGGCCTGAATAACCGTAATGGGTTTGAACGGGCAGTCAGTAATAAAATGGAAGCTCTGAAACGGAACCAAATACCTTTTTCCATTCTCATGCTGGATATTGAGGAGTTTAAACAGATATGTGATGCACATGGCCATTCAATTTCAGATATGATCCTTAAAAAAATGGCACTTATTATTAAAGGGACCATGGGAAGAGCTGACACAATATTCAGGTATGAGGCAGATGAATTTATTGTGATCATGCAGAATGCTGATACAACCAGTGCTCTCCAGGCCAGGGAGCGCCTCCTGAAGCAATTCACCGGTTTTGATGAACAATTTGGTGGCAGCATCACATGCAATATTAGAATTACAAACCATACAATGGATGTTTATGACCTGAAAAAATTATCTTCGATCCTTGAAAAAAGGCTTATAAAACAGCCTGATCAATATGATAAGAGCATTGAAAGCCTGGGAGAAAATATCCAGCCCATGCTTGAAAAGGAGACAAAAGAAGCAAAGGATCTCCAGGCAGGAAAAACAAAAAAGTTTGGTAAAAAAGTCTCCCTCCAGGGGGAGTTTGTCTTTTTTAAGATACAGGGCCGGGGAGCTATTTTAGTAAAAGAGTTGTCCATGCAGAAAATTGGTTTCCAGCTGGCAGTCCACCATGAGATAAGGCCAAAGGATATCCTGGATGTTAAATTCACATTAAAGAATAAAAACAGATCAGTTATTAAACGACGGGTAATTGTTGATTCGGTTAATGATGATTTTATCCGGGGAGAGTTTTATAACCCGCCACCATATGATAAAGACCTGGGGTTTTACATATTTTCCTGACCTGAAAATCAGGAATCAGATTTACTGTAAAGACCCTGGTCTGATTCCTGATTTGTATTTTAGGTTTATTAAAGTTTTGAGATAAGCTCATCTGTTACGGATTTAAGGTCTTTTTCACCGGCAAGTGTAATATATTTCATATCACTGTCTTTTTCCACTGCAGCCTTGAAATGGTATGCAGCTGCAAGAGTGCCGGTTTCAGTATCATAGTAAATGGAATGTCTTTTATCAATAGCTTTTTCATCCTGATCATCATCACGTTTTGTAAGGGAGCCGCCGCAGACACGGCATTTGTCACCATCTGGCTTGATGGCATCAATAAAGATATTATTTGGATGGTTGTTATTGTTTTCACAAAGGCGACGTCCCATTATTCTGTCCTTTGCAATCTGGCGGTCAAGAAGTATTTCAATAACATAGTTAACTTTAATACCCTCTTTTTTAAGTGATTCATCAAGTTTTTCCGCCTGTACTTTATTCCTTGGAAATCCATCAAGCAGCCACCCATTGGCACAATCATCCTGTTTCAGTCTGTCAAGCACCATGGGGATGGTAATATCATCCGGTACTAGATCACCTCTGTCAATATACTCTTTGGCTTTTTTCCCAAGTTCGGTTCCACCTTTGATATTATCACGAAAAATCAGTCCGGACTCAATATGAGCCATGTTGTATTTATCTTTCAGGATAGTACCCTGGGTTCCCTTGCCGCTTCCGTTTGGTCCGAAAAATAAAATATTCATCAAAATCTCCTAAAACTGTTATAATATTAAACTACTCCCATCATCTAAAAATAATTATATCAATAAATATATGGCAGAGTATAAGTTGTCAAGCTTTCGGTTAACCATACAGCAATTCCCGGTCAAAAATTATTTTTAAGATTAACAAAGGAATAAGTGAGGCCTGGATATGCTTTTTCCGTTTAGGTTTCACTTGAAACAGATGCACTCCAAAAGCATATCCAGGCCTCACTTTGCCCGATCTTATGCCCTGAAAGACAATATAACTCACATTCCTCACCCTTAATAAGAAAAATAAAGTATTTATTTTAAACTATTTTTTAGAATAATATTAGCCCA
>CAZQJS010000038.1:12123-29339 GCA_964593725.1 uncultured Desulfobacterales bacterium | reverse complement strand
CCATATTAATCCTGCCAAAACGTTTTTCATCAATGGCGCGTTTTAAAAGCTGTAAGGTGGAGTTTTTTCTGTTCTGTTTAATGACAAACAATCTTACTCCTGCTTCATCACAGGCATTAACCATGGCAAGCCCGTCTTTCCACCTTGTTGCCATGGGTTTTTCAGTTATTATGTGGACTTTGTGTTTTGCACCTGTGATAGTCTGGGAAGGGTGAATTCCGCTTGGTGTGCATATGGATATTACATCCACATCTTCCTTTTCCAGCAGGATGTTTAAATCATTATAACCCGGTACATTATATTGTTCTGATGTTTTTTTTAAAATGTCCGGGTCAGTGTCACACACCGCAGCCAGTTCAAGATCATGTTTATGTTTTTCAATGGATCCAAAATGGTTTTTTGAAATCCTGCCGCAGCCGATAATTGCAATTTTGATCTTTTGATCTTTTATTGTTTTAAACATAATACAATTGCACCTTTCATTGTTTTTGTATGGGGTATATCAGTCATAGATAAAGCCTTTCTGGCTGATACAGATCATAACTTCCCTTGCTGCTTCATTGGGAGTCAGATTTGTTGTATCAATACGAAGTTCAGGGTTTTCAGGGACTTCATAGGGGTCATCAACACCGGTAAAACCCTTTAAAAGACCGGCCCGTGCCTTTGCATACATTCCTTTTCTATCCCGTTTTTCACACAGGCTTAGCGGGGTTGACACATGGATTTCAAAAAAACCGCCGTAATTTTCAATGGAGCTGCGTATTTCAAGGCGTGTTTTTTCGTAGGGCGCAATGGGAGCACAAATTGCTATGCCCCTGTTTTTTGTGATTTCAGCTGCAACAAATCCTATTCTCTTTACATTGATATCCCTGTGTGCTTTGGAAAAATCAAGCTCACTTGATAGATTCCTGCGCACAATATCACCATCCAGCAGAGTTACAGGCCTTGTGCCTGTTTCCAGAAATTTAGAATAGAGAATTCTGGCAATGGTTGATTTCCCTGCTCCTGACAAACCTGTAAAAAAAATTGTAAAACCCTGTTTTGATGGTCTGGGATATGATTTCTGAAGTTCTTTTATCACTTCAGGAAAACTTGCCCATTCAGGAATTTTCTTTCCAGCTCTGATGCGCCTGCCTATCTCATTTCCTGAAAGAGAGATGGTTTCAAGGTTATCAGGAACCCTGCTTTTTATTTCATACTCATCTTCAAAGGGGAGATAAACCATCTCATCAAAGGGAACAACATTAACATTTATCTCTTTGGAGAACTTTTCAGCAGACAGTATTGCAGCATCATATTTATAAAATTTTTCACCTCTGCTGTTCCTGCCCGGGCTTGCATGGTCATGGCCTATGATAAAATGGGTGCACCCGAAGTTCTTCCCCATTATCATGTGCAGAACAGCATCTCTTGGACCTGCCATGCGCATGGCAAGGGGAATAAGGTTTAAAACAAAGGAGTCGGGCGGATAGTATTTTTCCATCTGCCGATGGCACCTCATCCTTGTGTAGTGGTCAAAATCACCGGGTTTTGTGACTCCGGCCACGGGTAAAAGTAAGAGATTTGCCTTTGCCTTTTCCATGGCCTGGATGGTCATCTCAAACTGTGGCCTGTGCAGGGGCTGTCGTGTATGGAATCCCACAACGTTTCTCCATCCAAGTTTTTTAAAAATGTTTCTCACCTCTAAAGGGGACATTCTGATCTGTCTGAAGTCAGGATGGATGGGAAGATTTATTGCCTCAACCGGACCGCCTATATAGTATTTACCTGATTTATGAAAAAGATAGTCAACCCCTGGATGGCTTTTATCCAGGGTGCCATACACAGCAAGTGCTTCCTTTTCAATGTCCACGGGCCAGATATCCTCAATCTGTATAACACCCAGGAGGAAGCCTTCATTGTCCCGCACCGCAGCACTATCACCGGTTTCAAGTTTTGAAGCAAGGGATTCCGGGATATCAAGACATATGGGAACAGGCCATAGTTCACCTGTCTTAAGGCGCATATGCCCAAGCACGTTTTCATAATCCTCCCTGGTCATAAAGCCGTTAAGGGGAGAGTATACACCCGTTACAATGAGTTCAAAATCACATATCTGCCGATCATTAAAAATCACATCCGGCATTGATGCAGTGCGCTCTTTTAACTGCCTGGCTGTTTTGTTGCTGGCAAGCAGGTTGACAAGCCTGCCTGTTTTCCCGTGGGGAGCAATTATTGATTTTGTGTGTTCCATGATATAAAAAGTTCTTACCTGTTTGAGCTGTCCATGGTGCAGGGAGGATTTTTATACCCGTCTGGGTTGCAGGTCTGCCAGTTCCAGGCATCCCTTACAATTTCATTGATGCCAGACATTGCTTTCCATCCGAGCTCTTTTAAGGCTTTGGATGGATCAGCATAGCAGGCTGCAATGTCACCTGCCCTCCTTGGTACAATTTTATAGGGTATGTTTCTGCCCGTGATTCTTTTAAAAGCCGTGACAAGTTCAAGTACACTAAAACCTCTGCCTGTGCCCAGGTTGTATATTACGAGCCCGGGATCGCTGCCAAGTTTTGCAAGGGCTGAAATATGTCCCTTTGCAAGATCGGTTACATGGATATAGTCCCTAACTCCTGTGCCGTCAGGAGTTGAGTAGTCATTTCCGAAAACGGAAAGCTCTTTTAATTTTCCCACTGCTACCTGGCTGATATAGGGCATGAGATTGTTCGGGATTTCATTGGGGTCTTCGCCGATCATGCCTGAAGAGTGCGCACCTGCAGGGTTGAAATATCTGAGCAGTGCAATATTCCATCTATTGTCCGATTTATAAAGGTCTTTTAATATCTCTTCTATAAAGAGTTTAGTGCTTCCATAGGGGCTTGTTGTCGTGGTTGGAAAATCTTCAGTAATGGGAAGAGATAAAGGCTCTCCATAAACCGTTGCAGATGAGCTGAACACAATATTTCTTACATTGTACTCCTCCATTACCCTAAGAAGGGTCAGGGTGCCTGTTATGTTATTATGATAGTATTTTAAAGGGACCTTTGTTGACTCACCAACTGCTTTTAAACCTGCAAAATGTATAACCGTATTAATTCCATGGTTTTTAAAAACATCACTCAGGTTTTGCTGATCAAGGACATCTGTTTGATGGAAATGGGGTTTTGTACCAGTGATCTTTTCAACTCTTTTCAATGATTCAGCACTGCTGTTGCTTAAATTATCAACCACAACAACATCATACCCTTTATTTAAAAGCTCCACACATGTGTGGCTTCCAATATATCCTGCGCCGCCTGTTACAAGTATTGTATCCATGGTTGGTAAACTCTTTTATTTCATGTGTTTAAGTTCAATCTGTCTGAATTTTGCCGTACCACCAGGCTCTGTTGTTCAGCATCCAGTCAATTGTTTTCTCAATGCCGGTCTTAAAAGATTCTTTGGGAGTATATCCAAGGCTGCCTGAAATTTTTTCAGCATTTATTGCATAGCGGCGGTCATGGCCGGCACGGTCCTTTACATGGGTGATAAGCGTATCAGATGGTTTGCCGGAAGCTGGAGGAGCCTTGGGAAATCTTTCTGAAAGACTCATATTGCCCCGGGGTTTTTCATTGAATTTATCATCCATCAGACGACACACTGTTTTTACAATTTCCATATTGGTTTTTTCATTATTTCCGCCGATATTATATGTCTGGCCGGGTTTTCCTGTCTTCAGTATCAGATCAATACCAAGATTATGGTCATTAACATAGAGCCAGTCCCTTATCTGCTGGCCATCCCCGTATATTGGCAGGGGTATGCCATTTAAGATATTTGTTATGATGAGGGGGATAAGTTTTTCCGGGAACTGGAAGGGGCCATAATTATTTGAGCAGTTGCTGATGGTGGTCATAAGTCCATAGGTCTTGTGATATGCCCTGACAAGATGATCCGAAGCTGCTTTGCTTGCTGCATAGGGTGAATTGGGTGCATATTGAGTGGTCTCTGAAAATGGCGGGTCATCCGGCTTTAATGTTCCATATACTTCATCGGTGGATATGTGGTGGAAACGGTGATCTGCCTTGTTATTATCAAGCCAGACTTTTTTTGCCGCCTTTAAAAGGGTATGGGTGCCGACAATATTTGTGTTTATGAATTCATCAGGCCCTGTGATGGATCTGTCCACATGGGACTCTGCTGCAAAATGTACAAGAGTCCTGATATTATGCTTTGTTAACAGAGTTTCAACAAGTTTTTGATCAAGGATATTACCATGTACAAACGTAAACTGATCAGTATTTTTTGAATCATCAGCCGGCAGATTATCCCTGTTCCCTGCATAGGTCAGGGCGTCGAGAACAATCACACGGTCTTTGGGATATTTATCCAGCCAATAGTATACAAAATTTGTTCCTATAAACCCTGCACCGCCTGTTACCAGAATACTCTGCATCAGGCAAGTTCTCCCATCATGGTTCTCAGATTGACACGCCAGTGCACTGGAGTTATTTTTGCTGCCTTTAACAAGGATTGCTTGTTTAAAACGCTGTACACAGGCCTTTTGGCAGGGGTGGGAAACTTGTCCGCAGGGACAGGGTGTATGGGATTTGCCCGTGTAAGTATACCGGCAGCCAGTCCCTCTTCCTGGATTGCCACTGCAAAATCATACCAGGAGGCAACTCCTGCATCGGTGTAGTGGTGGGTCCCGGTCAGTTTTCTGCCGGTTATATTCCAGAGGGTGCCGGCAAGACCATATGCCCATGTTGGTGTTCCAAGCTGCTCATCAATTACGTTTATACGGCTCTTCCCCTTCATTAGATTCAGCATGTTTTTAACAAAATTGTTTCCATGGGAGGAATAGAGCCAGGCAGTCCGTATGATTACTGCTTTGCTTCGGAGAATCTTTTTTACAGCAAGCTCTCCTGCAAGTTTGGAGCTGCCGTAAACAGTCCCGGGGCAGGGCTTGTCATCAGGACAGTAGGGAATGTTCTGTTCTCCGCTGAAGACAAAATCCGTGGATATATGGATAAGATAAACTCCTGCATCCCTTGCTTCCAGGGCAAGGTTTTCAACACCCATATGATTTATCTGAAAGGCTTTATCCTTCTCTTTTTCGGCTTTATCAACATCAGTATAAGCTGCTGCATTGATGATGATATCAGGCGATGTGGTTTTAATCCATTTTTTTATGTTCTGCTTATCACAAATATCAATCTGGGGGTGGTCAGTTTCAAAAAGTGTAATGCCGCCGGGACAGGTACGGATAAGCTCAAAGCCCAGTTGTCCGTTTGCACCAATAATCATAACTCTCATTTATATACCTCGGCTGAATTAAAAGGCAGGCCGTTCTCATCCTTGGAAGAGAGAAGAGGCTCTTTTCCCTGGATAATGGGCCACTCAATGGCAAGGACCGGGTCATCCCATTTTATTGAACGTTCATATTCAGGGGCCCAATAGTCTGTACATTTATAAATAAACTCTGCTTCATCACTCAGCACATAGAATCCATGGGCAAACCCCGGAGGAATCCAGAGTTGTTGTTTGTTTTTTGAAGAGAGTATGACACTTGTCCATTTACCAAAAAAAGGTGAGCTTTTGCGGAGATCAACTGCAACATCAAAGACAGAGCCCCTGGTAACTCTGACAAGTTTGCCCTGGGCATGTTTTATCTGGTAATGAAGCCCCCTTAAAATACCTCTTCCTGATTTGCTGAAGTTATCCTGTACAAAGGAGAGCGGGGAAACCTCTGCTTTGAATTCATCTTCTCTGAAGGTCTCCATGAAGAACCCGCGTTCATCTCCCAGCACCACGGGCTCCATTAATATTACTTCGGGGATGCTGAGTTCTCTGTATTTCATGGTATAATGTTCTGGTCTAAAATGTTTAACAGATACCTGCCATATCCGTTTTTACTCAGGGCCTGCGCCAGCTTTTCAAACTGCTCTGCATTGATCAGACCCATTTTATAGGCCACTTCTTCAGGACAGGCGATCTTAAGTCCCTGGCGGTCAGCAACCACCTTGATGAAAACAGCTGCATCAAGAAGGGATTCATGGGTGCCGGTATCAAGCCAGGCAGTACCCCGGCTTAAGAGCTCCACCTTAAGAGCTCCGTTTTTAAGATAAATATTGTTTACATCGGTGATTTCAAGTTCCCCCCGGGCAGAAGGCCGGACTTGTTTTGCAATTTCAATGACATTGTTGTCATAAAAATAGAGGCCGGTTATTGCATAATTTGATTTTGGATGTTCAGGTTTTTCTTCAATACTTGTGGCATTACCTTTTTCATCAAATTCCACAACCCCGTAATATTGAGGGTCTTTTACATAATATCCGAAAACTGTTGCACCTTTTTTTTGTCTGGCTATCTCCTGGAATCGGGCGGACAATCCTTCGCCATAATATATATTATCACCTAGAATCAAAGATACAGTGTCATCACCAATAAAATCCTGTCCAATTAAAAATGCCTGGGCAAGGCCGTCCGGGTGTGGCTGCACAGCATACTCCAGGGATATGCCCCACTGGGAGCCATCCTTTAAAAGGTGCTTAAATCCGCTGATATCATTGGGTGTTGATATAATAAGAATCTCCTTGATACCTGAAAGCATTAATGTTGACAGTGGATAATAAATCATGGGTTTGTCATATACAGGCATTAATTGTTTGCTCACTGCATATGTCAATGGATAGAGGCGTGTCCCTGACCCGCCTGCAAGAATAATTCCCTTGCGCATGGTCAATAAATTCCTTTATATTTATCTGTTTTGTTTATACCATTGCCAGGTCTTTTTAAGGCCCTTTTCCAGTGTAATTCCAGCACGCCAGCCAAGGTCTTCCAGTTTTGAAACATTGAGCAGTTTGCGGGGGGTCCCGTCTGGTTTGGAATTGTCAAAGATAATTTCACCTTTAAACCCTGTGATCTTTTTTATTAACCCGGCAAGTTCTTTGATGCTTATATCCATGCCAGTTCCAATATTGAAAAGGGGCTGGTTTAAGTAATCAGCTTCCGGCAGATTATTTTCCATGATAAAAAGGCAGGCAGAAGCCAGATCATCAACATGGAGGAACTCTCGTCTGGGCGAACCTGTACCCCAGACCGTGACTACTGGTGCATTGTTCTGTTCTGCATTGTCAAATTTCTTTATTAATGCCGGCAGAACATGGGAAGTTTCAAGGTCAAAATTATCATTGGGACCATACAGGTTTGTGGGCATAACAGGAATGAATCTGGTCTTATGCTGCCTGTTGTAAGCCCAGCACATTTCAATACCTGCTATTTTCGCAATGGCATAGGGGGAGTTTGTTTTCTCAAGTCTGCCTGTCATGAGATATTCTTCCTTTATGGGCTGGTCAGAGTGTTTCGGATAAATGCAGGATGAGCCAAGGAAAATAAGTTTTTTTACCTTGTGGAGAAAGCACTGGTGTATGATTGAATTTTGAATCATGAGGTTCTGGTATATAAAATCAGCAGGGAATGTGTCATTTGCAAGAATTCCGCCGACCTTTGCAGCACATAAAAAAAGGTAATCAGGCCTGTTTTTTGTAAAGTATGCATTCACAGCTTCCATATCCATGAGTTCAAGCTCTGAATGGTTTGGACACAGGATGTTTGAGTAGCCGTTTTTTTCAAGGCAGCGTATTATGGCTGAGCCTGCAAGACCATTGGGGCCTGCAACAAATATTCTGGAATCAGTATTCATATTACAGCCTTTTATTCGTTATAATCAAAGGTGTCAAACCCATGGGTTCTGCACAGATGATCTTTTTCAGCTTCGTTTAAATCGTGGTGGATCATCTCTTTTATGAGCTCCTTTAAAGAGATTTCCGGTACCCAGCCAAGTTTCTCCTTTGCTTTGGATGGGTCACCCAGAAGTGTTTCAACTTCAGTGGGCCTGAAATATTCAGGATCAATGCTGACAATCAGGTCACCTGTTTCAGTATTATAGCCTTTTTCATCAATGCCTTTACCCTTAAAGGCAATATCAATGTCAAGCTCCTTTGCAGCAAGTGTTATAAATTCCCTGACAGAGTACTGCCTGCCCGTTGCAATTACAAAATCATCGGGTTTGTCCTGCTGCAGCATAAGCCACTGCATTTTCACATAATCCTTTGCATGGCCCCAGTCCCTTTTTGCATCAAGATTTCCAATAAAAAGGCAGGATTGAAGACCAAGGCTTATCCTTGCAAGGGCTCTTGTGATTTTACGGGTGACAAATGTTTCTCCACGCAGGGGGGATTCATGGTTGAACAGTATACCGTTGCAGGCATATATTCCATAGGCTTCTCTATAGTTTATGGTAATCCAGTAGGCATAGAGTTTTGCAACTGCATAGGGGCTTCTTGGGTAGAATTCTGTCTTTTCCGTCTGGGGAGTCTCTTTTACTTTACCAAAGAGTTCTGAAGTCGAGGCCTGATAAAACCGGGTCTTTTTTTCAAAACCCAGAAGCCTTATGCCTTCAAGCAGACGAAGTGTGCCCAATGCATCTGTATCAGCAGTGTATTCCGGAGAGTCAAAGGAGACTGCCACATGGCTCTGGGCCGCGAGGTTATAAACCTCATCGGGCTGAACAAGCTGAAGAATCCTTATGAGGTTTGTTGAATCGGTCAGGTCACCATAATGCAGTATAAAGTTTCTGTTCTCCATATGGGGGTCCTGATAGAGATGGTCAATTCTGTCAGTGTTAAACAGGGATGAACGTCTTTTTATTCCATGGACTTCATAACCTTTGTCCATGAGAAATTCTGCAAGATATGCTCCGTCCTGACCTGTGATCCCTGTTATCAGTGCTTTTTTCATAATTTTTTAAAAGCCTTTTTTTCTAATAAAATCTTTGCTTAATATAGCTCCGCCTTGTCGGTTGCATGGTAAAAGTATAGGCAACCTATTGATATTAAAGGCTTTTGTTTGCATATTTCAAACAAGAGCCTTTATGAATATTATCCTGTTTATGATGACTTCTGTGCTGCTTTATAAGCTTCATCAAGTCTGGTTATAATATATTCGATCTCTTCAGCATTGTACTCATAAATATCAAAACAGTGTCCATCATCACCCAGAAGACCGTCGGGAATAAGATCACCTGCTTCATCGGGATCAGATATCATGTCTCCGTAGAAACAGATGGAAAGCCACCTTGCTTCCGGATCATCGTCAATAACATCTATCATTGCAAAAAGAGCGCGATTCTCCTGGTTATTATGTTTTGGCCGCAGGGAATATGTGATTTTTGGTCGTGCTTTAAAATCAAGGGTTATATTATTCAGATTTTGTAAATATTTCAATATCTGTATAAATGCTTTTCTGATTCCTGATTCATCTTCCTGCCATTGTTCAATAAATTCATTGAGTTTGACCATTGATGTTTTCTGCTCCTTTGCCCCTGTCAATTATTTAAAAATTATTCCCGGATATGTTTAATAATATGTCCAAGTTCCGGAAAAATCAGGGCATTGCAGGCAAGCTTGCACGCCTTGAGGCTGCCCGGCATGCAAAACAGAACAGCATTATTAATGATCCCGGCGGCTGCCCTTGATAAAATGGCACTTGAGTCAATCTCCTCAAAGCTTAAGTTTGCAAACATTGTGGCATAGGCAGTGAGAACTTTATCAAAAAGAGGAGTTACAGCTTCAATTGTCACATCTTTTTTTGCTATGCCGGTACCTCCGGTAATCAGGATAACATCAGGGGAGATTTTAGTTAATATATGGTTTACAAGTTCTTGGATTGCACCTATATCATCGTCCACAGTATGGTGTACAACAACATCATGCCCCTCTTTTTTAGCCTGTTTTTTTATCCATATTCCGCTTTTGTCCTCGGACAGATTCCTTGTACTTGATGCTGATACTATTGCTATTCTCAGATTTTCCGGGGTTTTCCGCTTATGTAATATACTGTTCATGTTTTATTTAATCCTGTGCAATATAGACCCTGTCTTCATTGTCATGTTCTTCAAGGTATACATTTATCATGTCATTTTCCTGTGTATCAATGAATATTCCCTTGTAATCCGCCTGGATGGGCAGTTCCCTGTGCCCCCGGTCAACCAGAACTGCAAGTTCAATCTGGGCAGGTCTGCCAAAATCCATGAGTGCATCCATGGCAGCCCTGATTGTACGGCCTGTATACAGGACATCATCAACAAGTATTATCTTTTTATCGTCAACGCTGAAGGGAATATCAGAGGGCCTCACAATGGGCTGATAACTGATTTTTGTCCAGTCATCCCTGTACAGATTAATGTCCATATCCCCCACAGGCAGAGCAGTACCTTCAATATTTTTAATAATATTTTCAAGCCTTTTTGCAATATAGTCTCCCCGTGTCTGTATGCCTATGAGTGCCAGGTTTTCAACACCTTTATGGGCTTCAATGATTTCATGGGCCATGCGTGTCAGTATTCTTTTAATGTCCTGTCTGCTGATTATGGTTTTTTCAGCTTTCATTTAAGATGACTGCTCCTCAATATTCTTATATAAGAAATTTATATCATTTTTTCAAATAATCAGCAATGGTTTGATTTTAGCATTGATTTTAGCATTCACTTACTATAACAAGATACATACAAATTAAAAAGGATTTAAAGCTTAATTTCAGGATTATTTATGGGTCTAAAAAGCACAGGGGTGATTCTTGCGGGCGGTAGGAACAGCAGGCTTCCCGGGAAAAAGAAAGGATTCCGCAGAATCGGCGGCAGGATGATAATGGAGAGAATTCACAGGGAATTGAGCGCAGTTGTGGATGAAATTATAATAGTGACAAATGATCCTTCTGCTTTTGCAGGGTTTGACAGTATGATTGTTTCTGATATTGATCAGTCAAGGTGTGCCCTGTCAGGTCTTCATGCAGGCATATACTATGCATCATATGACAGGGTGTTTGTAACAGCCTGTGATACACCTTTTGTAAGGCGGGATATTATCAGGTATATCCTTTCAAAGGCCGATTCAAAACATGATGTCATAATTCCCGAGGGCGAGGGCGGGCTTGAAGCCTTATTATCAGTATATACCAAGGCATGCCTCCCCAGGATTGAAAGCAATCTTAAAAACAAAATATTTATGATAAAAAAGTTTTATGCAAAAAACAGAGTAAAGGTGGTGCCGGCAGAAGAGTTAAAAAAGATTGATCCTTTAATGGAATCGTTTTTTAATGTAAATACGCCGGAGGATATTGTTATTGCAAATGGCATGGCAGAGGCAAAGCTGAAATAATAAACTGAAATAAAAAAAAAGGCAGGTTTTCAATGACTGTAAATGAAATGATCGATAAAATTAAATCACATCCTGACTATTCAAAGGTGGGCATGATTCTTGTGCACAATGGTGTTGTAAGGGAAAACACAAGGGAAGGAAGAGGAGTGAGCGACCTTGAAATAAGTGTGGATCATGATATCCTTGATAATATAATAAGTGAGACAAAACAAAGAAAAGGTATTATCGAGGTGCTGGTCTGGATAGCCCAGGGCAGAAAACTTTGTGTGGGAGATGATATAATGTATCTTGTGGTTGCAGGGGATATCCGGGAAAATGTTCAGGATGCCCTCAGACAAGCCCTTGATAAGATCAAAACAACTGCCACAAGCAAAAACCAGTCATATGTTTAAAAAGAGAGGATAATAATATGGCAGATTTTACACATCTTGATGAAGCAGGCAGGGTCAGGATGGTGGATGTCGGCGGCAAGGAAGAGACAAAACGTGTGGCCGTTGCAGGGGGAACTGTTAAGATGAATGCAGGTACTCTGGAAAAGATAATCCAGAATACCGGGAAAAAGGGAAATGTTTTTGAGACTGCAAGGATAGCAGGTGTAATGGCAGCAAAAAAAACCTCTGATCTTATTCCCATGTGCCACCCCCTGAATATTACCCATATCAGGGTTGATTTCAGCCCGGATACTGAAAACAATATAATAAACATTGAGGCAGAAGCTTCATTAAAAGGCCGGACAGGTATTGAAATGGAAGCGCTGACAGCTGTTGCTGTAGCAGCACTTACCATTTATGACATGTGTAAATCCTATGACAGAACCATGCAGATCAGCAATATCCGTTTAATAAGCAAATCCGGCGGTAAGAGCGGGACCTTTGTGGCAGAATAATGATAACTTCTGATAATTTTATTTTTCTTATCTCAGGCTTTTTAGCCGGCACTGCTGCCGGTCTGATTTTTTCCATTATTTTCCAGAGACTCTTTCTCTTCTTTTTTTCAAAAAAGATCAGCCAGATTTCAGAAAATGCTCTTGCTTTAAACTCCAATCGGTTTTTTAACCTGGCTGATAAATATTTTAAAAGGTTTGCAAATGATGCAAAAAATGATTTTGACCAGAGTGTAAAACCTGTAAAAGAGGCTTTAGGCAAATATGAGAAGGCTCTCTGGGATATGGAAGGACAGAGGCAGAAAGCCTTTGGTTCCATATCAGCTCAACTTTTTGATATGGCAAGAACCCAGCAGAATCTCCAGGTTCAGACAGGTAATCTTGTTAAGGCCTTGAGGGTTCCCCATGTCAGGGGGCGGTGGGGGGAGATGACCCTGAGGCGTGTTGTTGAGCTGGCAGGCATGGCAGAACATTGTGATTTTGAAGAGCAGGTTACAGCAGAGACAGATAATGGCCGGGTGCGGCCAGATATGGTGATTAAGCTTCCCGGCGGAAGAAATATTATTGTTGATTCAAAAGTCGGGCTTGAGGCATATTTAAATGCTCTGGAGGCAGAGGATGAAGGGGAGAGAAAAAAGTATATGGCAAATCATGCAGCCCAGGTCTTAAAGCATGTATCTACCCTTGCTTCCAAAGAGTACCACAGGTATTTTTCTTTAACCATAGAGTTTACCATTCTTTTTATTCCGGGAGAAAACTTTTTCAGTGCTGCTTTAACATATAAACCTGACCTTGTGGAAACCGGCATAAAAAAAGGAGTGATCATTGCAACTCCAACAACTCTGGTTGCCCTTTTAAAGGCTGTTGCTTTTTCCTGGAACCAGGAGAAAGCACGGGAAAATGCAGAAGAGATAAGAAAACTTGGGTGTGAACTGTACATGCGCATTGGGACAATGGCAGGAAATATTAACCGCCTTGGCAGGGATATTGAAAGGTGTGCAATGACCTTTAATAAAACCCTGGGCTCCCTTGAGAAAAGGGTTATGGTTACAGCAAAAAAATTTGATGGCCTTGGCATAACATCGGAAAAAACAGAAGATCTGAAAAAAATCGACCCTTCTAAAATAACTCCAGGGCAGATCAAGGGTAAAACAGAGGCAGAGCAGGAGGAAGAAGATGGACAGATCACTGATATATAAATCATTGGGCGCCCTGGTTCTGGTTATAACAATACATGCCTTGATAATATTCTTTTACAGGGAAAAAGAGATTAAAATCACAAGGCATAACGCCCTTGTAAAGCTTGAAATTACACAATATCCGTTTTTTACAGATGATCTTTCATATGTGGGATTGTCCCAATCCATTGAACAAAGTCTGAAATATTATAAGAGGCTTCCTGCATCGCGCACATTTGAGTTTGGCAGTGACAGGTATGGTGTGGCGCATTTAATAAAATCCCTTGAAAAATTGTCTGAACTTATAAGTACCAGCCCGTCACCCAGTGAAATCTCAGAGTATATCAGGAAAAATTACAATATTTATAAAACCTTTGGCAATGCAGATGATAAAGTGCTTTTTACAGGTTATTACGAGCCTACATATGAAGGCAGTCCTGTCATGACAAAAAAGTATACCTGCCCTTTATTTACTGTTCCCAATGATCTTTTAACCATTGACCTTTCCAGGTTTTCAGACAGGTTTAAAGGTGAAAAGAATCTCTTTGCCAGGGTTGATGAAAAAAAACGGGTTATACCCTACTATGACAGACAAAAGATAAATTCCATCAGGAATTTTGAAAAAAGGGCAAAACCCCTGGTCTGGCTTAAAGACCGTGTTGACAGGTTTTTCCTTGAAATACAGGGGTCAGGAAGAATTGTGCTGCCTGATAAGAGCATATTAAGAGTCCATTATGCATCTAAAAACGGGCGCGCCTATCAATCCATAGGAAGATATTTAATCAGGCATGATGAAATCGCAAAGGAGAATATGTCAATGCAGGCCATCAGGAAATGGCTGAAACAGAATCCTGATAAGATAGATAAAGTACTGAACTATAATAAAAGTTTTGTCTTTTTTAAAAAAGAGATGGACGGACCCTTTGGCTGTCTTGGGGTTAAAGTATCTCCTTTGCGGTCCATTGCAGCAGATACAAGGCTTTTCCCAAAAGGAGCCCTATGTTTTATCAAAACCTGTCTGCCGGAAGAGAACAATGTGCAGTTTCCCCAGGGCTGGCAGGAGTATTCTCTCTTTGTATTGAACCAGGACACAGGCGGAGCAATAAGGGGACATCTGCGTGCAGATCTTTTTTACGGCAATGGAACATTTGCTGAACTTGCAGCAGGTCAAATGAATCACCCGGGCGAATTATATTTTCTTGTTTTAAAAGACATAAGGGAATAAGGGTTTATCAAATATTTACAGGTTATGAATATGAAGGTCAGTATATCCTGAGCCAGTATTTAACCGTGCATTGCCGGAACCTGATTATCTGGTTGACTTTTATTCTTCCATGCTGTTATACTTTATTACAAATTGTTGAAATAAAGTATTTAATAAAATCCCGTATAATAAAAAATCGTAATGATCAGAAAAAACCATATAAAAACATGTCCTGTGAGCGGCCTTGATATTCTGGAGAAACCCGGGTGGATAAACAGAGAGATTGATGATGGATATTTTCTCTCTTTCAGAAAAATCGGCACCAGTATCATCAGTGTTCAGAACCGCGGGTTTAATAAAAAATTCAATACAGAGAGGCATTATAAGTATCTCCTGGAATTTATTGAAGATACAGGGGTTGAATTTCCGTTTATTGAGATGCGTGATCATACATATTTAAAAGGTATACCCACAGTAAAAGAGTCAAACAGGCAGCGCAGCGCTCTTATCCGAATGCAGGACAGCATAGCCGGATTTATTCTGTACAATATGCCCTTTGCAGTGCGTGCCCTGGCAGGTGTTGCATTTAAGATGTATAAGGATGTAAGCTTTGATGCAATAATATGCAGAAACTATGACACAGCAGTGGCCAGGGCAGTTAAAATCCTTAAACCCGATGCTGATCTTATTGTTGATAACAGAGAGAACAGGGCAGAAAAATCTGAAGAATTTGTCATAACTCAACACGATATTGATTGCTTTGGCGAGATGCTGGGATACATTATATGGGATGAAAAAGAGAAGAAGAACGTGGATGATATGTATGAATTTCCCAGGGATAATCCTCTCTATCCATTAACTGAAATTTTAAATGTTATTCGTGAGAACAGCAGGGAGATCCGGTTAAGCGAGCTGGAGCAGAAAAAAGAACTTGAATATGCCTTAAAAGAGTCCCTTTATCTGAATAAGGAACTTGAAAAGCAGAAACAGGAAGCAGAAGAGCTCAATGAGCAGCTGGAAAAGGCAACCATCAAGGCAAATGCCATGGCCCTTGAAGCAGAAATGGCTAATATGGCAAAGAGTGAGTTTCTGGCAAACATGAGCCACGAGATTCGTACACCAATGAACGGTATAATCGGCATGACAAATATTCTGCTTGGCACTGATCTCACAGAGGAGCAGAAAGAGTATGCAAGGACTGTAATGGCAAGCGGAGATTCTCTTCTGGAGCTGATAAATGATATTCTTGATTTTTCAAAAATCGAAGCTGGCAAACTTGAAATTGAATCCCTGAATTTTAACCTGGAAAGCATGCTTGATGACTTGACTTCCATCCTTGCCATACGTGCCCATGACAAGGGCCTGGAATTTATCTGTGCACTTGATCCTAAAGTTCCTGTATATTTAAAAAGTGATCCTGGAAGGTTAAAACAGATATTGATCAACCTTGCAGGAAATGCACTGAAATTCACATCCATGGGTGAGATAACAATAGAGATTGTCTCTGAATCAGAAGATACAGAAAGTGTAAACTTAAAATTTTCCGTCAGGGATACAGGCATTGGCATACCCGAAGATAAACTTGATATTCTTTTTTCAAGTTTTACCCAGGTGGATGCTTCAACAACCAGAAAGTATGGTGGTACAGGCCTTGGGCTTGCCATTTCAAAGCAGCTTGTTGAGCTCATGGGTGGAAATATCGGAGTTAACAGCAAGGTTGGTTCAGGAACCGAGTTCTGGTTCTGTCTTACCTTTCCAAAATCAGATTCCGGCTTTACCGGCAATGTGGATGAAAAAGCCTTAGCAGGTAATTTCCCCGGGAAAAAAATTCTGATTGTGGATGATAATAAAAGTGTTGGCAATACGCTCTTATCTAAGCTTCAGTATTGGAAAATAGAGGCCCATGCTGTTTCAGATGACAAGTCTGCATTGGCAGAAATCAGGAAGGCAGGGGATGATAAAAAACCATTCCATGCAATCATTATTGACATGGACATGGAGGGAATTGACAGTATTGAACTTGCCTGTAGAATAAAAACAGACAGGCATGTAAATGATATAAAACTTTTGTCCATGACACCCCTTGGCAGAAAAAGCAATACAGACAAACTTAAAATGGCTGGATTCCATGTCCTGCTTACAAAACCTGTGCGCAGCAGGGATTTGCTCCATGGCCTGGAAAAAATCTTTTTAAATGGAATGCATAACACTCAGAAGCAGGCAGAGGCGAAAAATACCATGGCTCAGCCGGCTGTCAGGGGTAAAAAAGAGAGCGTAAACATCCTTGTTGCAGACGATAATAAGACCAATCAGCTTGTGGCTAAAATGATGCTCAAAAAAATGGGCCTTAAGGCTGATATTGCAGAGAACGGGGCGGAAGCTGTTGAGGCTGTAAAGGATAAGAATTATGATCTTGTATTTATGGATATGCAGATGCCGCAGTTGGATGGTATCTCAGCAACACATCAGATACGGGTAATGGAAAGGGATAAAAATAATGGTGTCAGGGTTCCTATTATTGCCATGACAGCAAATGTCATGGGTCAGGACAGGGAGGACTGCCTTAAAGCAGGCATGGATGACTATCTTGCCAAACCCATAACACCTGCTGCTCTGGAAAAACTTTTAGACAGGTGGATTTTTTGATCTTCCATGGGAAAATAAAAAGCCTGGTGATTGATAAAATCACCAGGCTTAAAAAATTCAGGCGTTAATTAGTTTGTACTTCTTAACAGATAACCTGTTAGAAGTTAATCTGCCATTTGATTCCGTAGTAA
>CAZQJS010000038.1:0-12023 GCA_964593725.1 uncultured Desulfobacterales bacterium | reverse complement strand
AAAAGTTGCAACACGAGCTGAACCGTAGAAGTTCCACTCAGCTGCAGCTGCAGTCATGGCAAATGTGGCAACCATGGCAAAAGCAGCAAATAAAACAGTTAATTTTTTCATCTTTTTTTCTCCTTAAAATTTTACTAATATCTGCGCCTGAATCATTCTGACAGCTCCTTTGCTCCTTTTAAACAAAAGATCTGCCTCCAATTGTTATTCTACTTAAATCATAATCAACATACTTGTCAACAATTTTTTCATCTTTTCTTTAAATATTTATTAACAGGCTTAAAGATCATAGGAGATAATATAGCTCCGCAGTCTCCCTGTTATTACAGATGATTTTTCACTTTCAACAACAGAGACTAAAAGTTCAGTAATGCCGTCATTATCAGTATCGGCAATGGCGAAATCACTTATCCAGCCCTGTACAGTACGGGTTTTTGAGACGGGAAACAGTGCAATTCCGTTCCAGGCATGCATTTCAATGGTGCCTTTTACAAATTTTTTATAACGGCCGAGAACACTGCTCAACTCAATATTATGTATAACAAGAACTTCATTTTTACCGTCATTTTTATTGTCATAGACCATGACCCTTGGCTGCAGGTATATCCTGTTTTCGTTGTTACCTCCAAGTTCTGAGTCGGGCAGGATAAAATAGTGTTTGCTTCCCCCTGTTTTTTCCCTTGATTTCCATTCTGTATGACCTGTATCATCCACAATGTTCAAACGGCCGGATTCATTGATTAATACATATTTTAAAGCATGGTTGTCTCCAATGGCTCCCCTTGCAAGGGCAAGAACAGACGCACTTTTGGGCATTTTTATTTTTTTATCCAGGCGGTATCTGCTGTTTACCCACTGCATTTTATATATTTTCCCCTTAAAGGGGGAACCTCCCTTTTTCTGGGCAAACAATACCTTGTCATGGTTGTTTTCTTTAATGACTCTGAAATAGTAAGGCATATCTTTTGAAATGGTTTTATATCCCTTTGCACCCTTGTTATACTCGACTATTATGGAGTTGATGTTTTTGCGGTGGATTGACAGGGCTGTTACAAATATTTCCGGAACTCCATTCTGGTTTATATCAGCTGTATCAAGGGCGATAATTCTTATGCTGGGGCTGAATTCAATCTTTTTTTTCAAGACCAGACGATTACCCTTGTGTTCCAGGATTTTAATTTCGTGGTCAATTGCAGTTATAACTTCAACCCGGCCGTCATTATCAACATCATCTGCTGCAATACAATTGAGTTTGTCTGAGATTCTGAATCGTTTTCTGAATTTTTTTGATCCAGCACCCTTTGCTTTTATGAATGGTGACCCATTTTGAGAATAATCTTCCCCGGGTTCTGTTTCCTGAAAAGCTTTGGGCTGTTCAGGAGTATCAGGTTGTACCCGGGCTTTTTTCCCGGCTCCCCTGTTAAACACCTGCTGGTTGATATCCCTTGCAAAGGCATTAACAAAGGGGATGGCATCCCCTAAGGAGTTACTCTGTTCAGCAAATGAAATTACAGGTTTTTCTCCTGTGACATCAACCATGGATCCATCTATGCTGAAGCTGCTGCCAAACTGTGTCATACTGCCGAAAAGAACATAATCAACACCAAGATTTGCACCAAGTATTCTTGCCCTGGATACATTTAACCCACCCTTTGCCGGAGCATGCTTTGCCGCTTCAGCCAGGGCTGTATCAATAGTTTCTCTGTCCAGGACAACAACTTTTCCAGGATCGGTAAGCCTGGTTGACAGCATTGAGAACAGTCCGTTCTGCAAAAATGACAGATCATCCTTTGAATTCATCTGAAATGGAATAACAGCAACTTTTTTTGGTGATGTACCAAAGCACGGTGTTACAATCATTGCCATCATAATTAATAAAACCGGAACAGAATATATTATAACCTTGATATTTTTTTTATCTTTTTTCAAAATAATACTCCTTTGCAGCCATTGATCTTTAAACACATGCATTAAATTTTTCTGTTTAAAGGTAATGTAAAAATGTATGAATGAACATATATAACATCATAAATTTCTATACAACCTTTTTATTCTGTTTTTGGATATTTGCCATGGGAGATCTCAAAAACAGCCTTTTTTACAAAGTATTCTTATAAATTATCAGTTTAAGCAAAAGAAATTATTGCATATATAATAATTGTGTGGCATCTTTATTAACTGATAATCGGGCAAATTGACCGAGCGCTCGTTCAGTTATTTGCTCCATGGATGGAATATACAGGTCAGGAGGTGTTGAATGGCTGAGAATATAAAGGTTCCCTTTGATCTTTCCGGAGAGGAAAGGGCAAAGTTTATACTTAATATGTTTAAAACAATCATTGTCCACTACTCTTTATGGTTTACAGAGGTCAGACACCAGATGGGTATGGAAAAGGCCCTTGAGATGCTGGAGAAAGCAACCCGGCGGGGCCTTGAAATCCAGATGGAAAAACTTTCAGCTGTTTTGGACTTTGATCAGAAAGATGGTATACCAGGTGCACTCCTGGACATGGATCAGGATAAGAGCGTGGAACTTATGAAGGTAATTGCCAAAAACTGGCTTGTAAATGACGGAGTCTGGTTCCAGGCAGTGGAGTTTGATCAGGGAATGAATGATGCCAAACGGTGTAATGATTCATGTTGGGCCCAGTTTTCCCCCTATGAGGCAGATTCCATAAAAAGATTTTTAAATCTTGATAAGAATCCAGGACTTGAAGGTTTAAAAAAAGCACTTGGGTTCAGGATGTATTCAATGATTAATGAGCAGTCAATTGTCAATGAGTGTGAGACAGGCTTTGAGTTCCGGATGAATCAGTGCCGTGTCCAGGCTGCACGGAAGAGGAAAAAACTTGATGATTATCCCTGTAAATCAGGCGGGCTTGTTGAGTACAAATATTTTGCAAGGGCCATTGATGGAAGAATAAAGACCCGATGCATTGCCTGCCCGCCGGATGATCATCCGGAAGAATGGTATTGTGCATGGCGTTTCAGTATTGATAATGAATAAAAAGAGAGAATAATATAAAAAAAGAGAGGACAGACCATGGGAGTTATTGCAGATAAGATTCTTGGCTTAAAGGAGCAGGAGAATAAAATTTTGGCAATGGGCGGAGAAAAAGCCCTGGAAAAAAGGCGGGACAAGGGGAAGCTTAATGCAAGGGAGCGCCTTGATATTCTTTTTGATAAAGGCTCTTTCAGGGAAGTTGATATGTTTGTTACACACAGATGCACAAATTTTGGCATGGAAAAAGTTGAAATCCCGGCGGACGGTGTTGTAACGGGTCATGGTCTGGTTGACGGCAGGGTTGTCTTTGCCTATTCCCAGGATTTCACCTCAAGGGCAGGAAGCCTTGGCGAGATGCAGGCCAAAAAAATATGCAAGGTTATGGATCTGGCATTAAAGAGTGGAGCCCCCATTGTCGGTATAAACGATTCAGGTGGTGCCAGAATCCAGGAGGGAGTTGATGCTCTGTCAGGATACGGGGAGATATTTTTCAGAAATTCACAGGCTTCCGGTGTTATCCCCCAGATATCTGCAATTATGGGGCCCACAGCCGGCGGTGCTGTATACTCTCCTGCAATGACCGATTTTATTTTCATGGTAAAGGAATCAAGCTATATGTTCATCACAGGGCCCAATGTGATCAAGGCTGTCACAGGAGAAGAGATAACCTTTGAAGACCTGGGCGGCGCAATGACCCATAATGAAAAAAGCGGTGTTGCCCAGTTTGCATGCGACAGTGATGAAGATGCTTTAATGCAGATAAGAAAACTTTTATCCTACCTGCCTTCCAATAATATGGAGGATCCTCCCTTTGCTGCCACCAATGATGACCCCGGGAGAGTTGATGCAGATCTTGATACAATAATTCCGGATTCAGCCAATCAATCCTATGATATAAAAGATGTTATCACTTCCATAGTTGATAATGGTGAATATTTTGAACCCCACCAGTACTATGCAAAAAACATTGTAATATGCTTTGCAAGGCTTGATGGGAAAACCATAGGTATTATTGCAAACCAGCCGAATTTCCTGGCAGGCTGCCTTGATATTGATGCATCTGACAAGGCCACAAGGTTTATCAGGTTCTGTGACGCATTTAATATTCCCATGCTCACCATTGCCGATGTCCCGGGATATCTTCCCGGGAGCAACCAGGAGTGGGCAGGCATAATAAGACATGGTGCAAAACTCTTATGGTGCTACTCCGAAGCAACCGTGCCAAAACTTCTTTTAATAACACGAAAGGATTACGGCGGCTCATACCTTGCAATGTGTTCAAAACATCTTGGTGCTGATATGGCATTTGCATAGCCCAGTGCTGAGATTGCTGTAATGGGTGCCGAGGGTGCAGCCAATATAATACATGCAAAGGAGATTAAAAAAGCAGAAAATCCAGCCCGGAAACGTGAACAGCTGATTGCTGAATATGAAGAAAAATTTTCCAACCCCTATTGTGCGGCAGCAAGGGGTTATGTGGATGCAGTCATCAGACCTGCTGAAACAAGACCGCGGCTTATAGATGCGTTGAATGCATTGTCAACAAAGCGGGAGATGAGACCTGCAAAAAAACATGGCAATATTCCCATGTAACTATATATAGGAGCTTATAAAAGGAGTAATCCCCATGGAAAACAGAAAGAATGGAAAATTGGATAAAAGGAAAACAGCTGCAGTTTCAGCAGCAGTTTTTACATATATAAAGACCCATGAAGAGCAGGCATATTATGCTTCTTGCGGGACAGACCCTGGCAAAGCTGATGCCCCGGCTTCTGACCGGGTTATTCCGGCTGAAAGGCAGGAGAGATTCAGTGCCTGGGCCAATGCAGGACGGTTGAGCCAGATGCAGGCTAATGCAATGATGCTGATGAAAGCAAGATAGATAATAATTAAGATTAAAATGAAAAAATTATATAATTCCAGGAGATAAAAATGAGTGAACACGGCAAGGTAGAAATGACAAAAATAGAATATGGCCAGGACAGGCCAAAGGCTTCCAACCCTCTTCTGATTGAAGATTTATCACTGCGTGATGGCCATCAATCCCTTTTTGCAACACGGGGAAGAACAGAAGATATGATTCCCATGGCTGAAAGAATGGATGAAATAGGTTTCTGGGCAGTGGAAATGTGGGGAGGCGCCACCTTTGACACCATGCACCGCTTTCTTGGTGAAGATCCCTTTGAAAGAATCAGAACATTGAAAAGATATTTTAAAAAGACACCTTTTTCCATGCTTCTCAGGGGCCAGAACCTTGTGGGATACAGAAATTATGCCGATGATGTGGCAGAGTTATTTGTAAAAAGAGCTTCTGAAAACGGCATGGATATTTTCAGAACATTTGACGCTTTAAATGATTACAGGAATTTTGAAGCTGTTGTTCCTGTAATAAAGGAGTGTGGTAAACATTTTCAGGGAACAATCTGTTATTCATTGACAGAACCGCGAATGGGCGGTGATGTTTATAATATTGATTATTATATTAACAAGGCAAAAGAGCTGGAAGATATGGGTGCAGACAGTATCTGTGTAAAGGACATGGCAGGACTCATGGCGCCCTATGATACCTTTGAGCTCATAAAAGCACTTAAAGAGACTGTTTCCCCCCTGATTCATCTTCACAGTCATTTTACATCCGGCATGGCATCCATGACCCATCTTAAGGCTGTTGAAGCAGGGGTTGATATACTTGATACATGCCTTTCTCCCTATGCTTACAGGACATCACATCCGGCTATAGAACCCCTTGTTATGACACTGCTTGGAACAAACAGGGATACAGGGTTTGATATAAAAGCCCTTACCGAGATCAATGATATTTTTGAGAAAACAGTACTTCCCAAGTATAAACATCTTCTGGATGATACCAAGGTTTCAGTAATTGATACCAATGTATTGATACACCAGACCCCGGGAGGCATGCTTTCCAACCTTGTAAATCAGTTAAGGGAGATGGATGCCCTGGACAGCCTTGATGAAGTATATAAGGAACTGCCAAGGGTGAGAAAAGAGCTTGGCCAGGTACCCCTTGTGACTCCCACAAGCCAGATTGTGGGTACCCAGACCGTGAATAATGTCCTGTTTGATAAGGGTGATGAACGTTATAAGATGGTCACAGCCCAGGTAAAGGATTTATGTTATGGACTTTATGGGAAAACCTCCATCCCCATTGACCCTGAAATCCAGAAACTGGTTCTCAAGGGCTATGAAAAAGGAGAAACACCAATAACATGCCGACCTGCCGAGACCCTTGAACCTGAACTTGAAAAGGCAAAGGAAAAGATTGGTGATCTTGCCGTGGATGATGATGATCTCCTTGTATATGCTCTTTTCCCTGTTACAGGAGCACAATTTTTAAGGCGTAAGTATGGAAAAGAAGAGATGCCCGATGAGTTAAAACCTGTTACCCTTGAAGAGATAGAAAAAGAGGCTGAACTTGTAAGAATGGCCAGGGCAGGAGAACTTATTAAGCCGCCCTGTAAAGATGATATGCCTGAAAAGAGTGAGAACCTGCGTACTTTTAATGTATTTGTGGATGGTGAATGTATTGAGGTCGGTGTTGATGAGGTGGGAGGAACTCCTGTGCTTGCCTATGCCCAGCCCCAGGCTGCTCCGGCCGTAACACCGCCCCCGGCACCCCAGGGTGTAACCGTGCCTCCTCCCCCGGCACCTCCTGCGATGGCAAAACCGGCTGCACCGGCTGCTCCAGCCCCTGCTCCAACACCTTCCCCGGCACCTGCCAGGGCAGAGTCAGCACCTGCTCCGGCAGAATCAGCTTCTTCAGGATCAGGCACCGGCTTGAAATCCCCCATGCCGGGAATAATTATCCGCTATGAGAAGAATGTGGGGGATGAAGTCAAGGAAGGTGATATTGTTGTGGTTATTGAGGCCATGAAAATGGAAAATGCACTTCCGGCACCTGCAGCAGGAGTTGTAAAAGCAGTTAATTTTGCCATAGGTGACTCTGTTACCAAGGATGCAGTGCTTGCAGTCATAGAATAGTTGACATTATAATCGATTTTAAGGAAAAAGTATTAATATGACATTTGAAACAAGAGACCAGCTCCTGCAAAAGTATATGGACATGGATAAACCGCAATGCCCCCATTGCAGAAAAGAGATGACATTATGGGAGATACCCCAGTTCGCCTTTGGGGACGGCCTTGGATGGGGCACCCCTTACCTTTTTGTATGCTTTAATGATGAATGCCCTTCATATAACCAGGGCTGGGATCATCTCCAGGAGAGCATGGAGGCAGCAGCTTCTTACAGATGTATCCAGGAGCCGGGTTCTGGAAATTTTGAATATATGCCTGTATTCAGCCCCATGGGAGGCAAGGGACAGGAATTGAATGATGCAGTATTAATTGAACAGCAGGCAAGAAAAGAGGCAGCTAAACAAGGGTTTTCAATTCTGACCGATCATTATATATCAAAGGCATGGGATGAGATCCTCAAGATGGTGCTGGATTCAAAATGGCCTGGCAGGGTGCGGTTAAAAGCAGTTGAAATGGTGGAAGAACTTGCAGATATAGAGGCAATAGAGCATCTTATCAACCATAAGTTTCCACCTGCATTACAGCAGAGGGTTGATACAGCAGTGGAGAGCCTTCATGAACGGCTTTATACACGGGAGTGTCCCCATTGTGCAGAAATTATAAAAAAGCGGGCAAAAATATGTAAACATTGCAATAGAAAGTTATAGTATCAGCAATGATTTCCCGGTCATTTCAACGGGTATATCTATATCCATGCTGTGAAGAATAGTTGGTGCAATATCACCCAGTATACCGTTTTTAAGCTTTAACCCTGTGAATCTGCTGCCGGCAGCAATGAATTTCACAGGGTTAAGTGTATGGGTTGTGTGTGGTTTGCCATCCTTTGTCAACATCTCTTCAGAGTTGCCATGGTCTGCAGTGATAAAGGCATTTCCTCCTTTTTCCCATATTTTTTCAACCACTGTTTCCAAAGCTTTGTCAACGGTCTCACATGCCTTGACAGCAGCCTTGAGAATACCGGTATGGCCAACCATATCCATATTGGCAAAATTGATGACAATGAAATCAAATTTACCTGCTTCAATATTATCAAGTGCAGTTGATGCGATTTTAAGAGCACTCATTTCAGGTTTAAGATCATATGTTGCAACATCTCTTGGAGAGGGAATAAGTATTCTTTCCTCTCCTTTCAGGATTTTTTCACTGCCGCCGTTGAAAAAATATGTAACATGGGCAAATTTTTCCGTTTCAGCAAGCCGCAGCTGATTTAATCCCTGGCTGCTGATGACCTGACCCATGACATTTTCCAGGGTTACGGGTTCAAAGGCTGCCCTGAAGTTAAAATCAGCATCATACCGGGTCATGGATACAAAACCTGACAGAGCAGGTTTTTTTCTTTTAAATTCTGAAAAATTATTCTGGGTAAAGGCACGGGTAATCTCCTTTGCCCTGTCTGCTCTGAAATTAAAAAAGATTATCCCGTCATTATCCTCTACAACTATATTTTTACTGCAGGGAGCACTGCAAATGGCTGTGGGTTTAATAAACTCATCGGTAATGCCTGCATCATAGGATGCCTGGACAGCCTTGACAGGATCGTCAAAGCAGTGTTCACTGCCACTTGTGTAGAGTTTAAAGGCCTGTTCTACCCTGTCCCAGCGTGTGTCCCTGTCCATGGCATAGAACCTGCCGCAGACAGTTGCAATCTGCCCGAATTTTATTTTTTTTATATGATTTTCAACTTTTTTAATATATTCAATGCCGCTGGTGGGGGATGTGTCCCGGCCATCCATAATGGGGTGGATATAAAGGTTTTTGATCTTTGAGTTGTGTGCCATGTCCATCAGGGCAAAAAGATGATCAATGTGGCTGTGGACACCGCCATCGGACAGAAGGCCAAAGAGGTGGACAGAGCTGTTTTTATCCTTAACTCTATTTAAGAGATCCAGGATTGCCTGGTTTTTAAAAAAGGTTTTATCAACAATGGCCCTGTTAATTCTTACAAGGTCCTGATAAACTTTTCTTCCGGCTCCTATATTCATGTGCCCCACTTCAGAATTGCCCATGGTATTGCCGGGCAGCCCAACTGCTTCACCAGAGCATAGAAGCCTTGCCACAGGGTACTTTGTTTCCAGACGGTCAAGAAAAGGGGTGTCTGCAAGGGCAACAGCATTACCATCTGACGGGCCGGCTTCCCCCCACCCGTCAAGGATAATCAATACATTTAAGCTGCGACTTTTATCTGATTTCATACCACAGGGTTGTTCCATTGTATGTCATCCTTTACCTGTATTTTGAAATGTCAATGGGCAATGCATCTGACCAGAGGTTTTCAAGGTCATACAGAGCATTTGTTTCAATATCAAACAGATGGACAATTACCCATCCATAATCCATGAGAATCCAGTTTCCCTTCTGCATACCTTCAACACCAAGGGCTTTTACTCCCTGTTTTTTAAGTGTTTTAATTATATGCTCTCCAAGGGTTTTTATCTGCCTTGCAGAGTTTCCCGTGACAATTATGATAACATCAGTGTAGGAGGTCAGGTTATGGACATCAAGGGCTGAAACCGATGCAGGTTTTCTGGAGAAGATCGGTTCTAAAAATTTTTCAAGGTTCTCTTTTTCTGTCATAAATATAATCCTTTGTCATGGATATGTTCTGCAACTGGTGCTGGTGTTAAATTATTAATTGAACTACCCTGTTTTATACGCTTACGGATCATTGTTGATGATATGTTGATCTCAGGTACCTGGGCAATGAATATGCTCTTTTTTCTCCCATGTATAAACGCCTCTCCTCCATTATCAAATGTGTAGTTATCTGAAATTTTTTTTTCTATGTGGCAGCTGATTTTGTCAATCAGGATACTCCTGCGGGTTAATTGTTCCCGCAGCATTATAATAACACAAATTTCATGGAATATCCCCTGGAAATTTTTCCAGGTTTCAATGTCAAAAAATGCATCCGAGCCAAGGATGAGGAAGAATTTATCGCCGGGCCCGGCCCTTTTCTTAAATTCTTTTATTGTGTCGATTGTAAAAGACGGTCCGCTCCTCTTAAGCTCAATATCTGATGCACAATATCTGTCCCCGGCAAAGGCATTGTCAAGGCCGAGTCTTACCATGTCAAATCTCTCCTTTGCCGGGGCAAGGTTTTCCCTTCCCTTATGGGGCGGTGTTGCACAGGGTATAAAAAAGACTTTATCCAGGACAAATTTTTCCGTTACATATTTGATTGTTTTAATATGCCCGTTGTGCAGGGGATTGAAAGTTCCGCCGAATAGACCGGTTTTCATAGCGCTCACTCGATCTTAAGTGCTTTTGCCATGGTTCTTATAAGCTCTTTTGTGCCCTTTCCCGTGGCAGCTGAAACAGCTAATATATCAGAACCTTTATACACGTTTTTAAAAAGAGAGATTTTCTCTTCAGAGCCTGTGAGATCCATCTTATTTAGAACAATTATCTGTTTTTTTTCCGGGAGTCTGGCACTGTGTTTTGAAAGCTCTCTGTTTATCAGATGGTAACCTGCAAGAGGGTCTTTTGGGTCAATTGTTGACAGATCAATTATATGGAGTAATATCTTTGTCCGCTCAATATGTTTTAAAAATTGAATGCCAAGGCCTGTGCCCTTGTGGGCTCCTTTAATGAGTCCCGGGATATCAGCCACAGCAAATGGCTCACCAAATTCAGGCTCAACCATGCCAAGGTTGGGAGTAAGGGTTGTAAAGGGGTAGTCTGCAATTTTTGGTCTTGCTTTGGATATGCGGCTTATTAATGTTGACTTTCCTGCATTGGGCAGTCCCACAAGGCCGACATCTGCAATGAGTTTAAGTTCAAGTTTGATCTTAAGTTCAACACCTTTTATGCCGGGCTGGCTGAATCTGGGTGTGCGGTTTGTGGATGAAGAGAAGTGTTTATTTCCTTTTCCTCCCTTTCCACCCTCTGCAATGATAAAAGTCTGCTGGCTTTCAGTAAGATCTGCAAGGAGTTCACTGGTGTTAAAGTGTGTGATGGTTGTGCCGGGCGGCAGCTCAATAATTTTGTCCTGACCTTTTTTCCCGTGTTTCTGTCTGCCCTGGCCAGGGCCGCCGTTCTGGGCTTTTATGAGTTTCTGGCGGCGGAAATCATACAGGGTGCGTTTTGCAGGGTTTACCTTGAGGATTACATTACCGCCGTCTCCGCCGTCTCCGCCGTCGGGCCCGCCCTTTTCAATGAATTTTTCTCTTCTGAAACTTACACACCCGGCACCGCCATTGCCGGATTTGACGGTAATTATTGCTTCATCTACAAATTTCACGCTTCATAAACAGAGACTTTTTTCCTGTCACGTCCCAATCTTTCATATGAGACAATACCATCTATTTTGGAAAAAAGAGTATAGTCCTTGCCCATGCCGACATTCTGACCCGGGTGGATGGTTGAACCAACCTGTCTTACAAGGATATTCCCTGCAAGCACTGTCTGCCCGCCGTATTTTTTAACACCCCGTCTCTGGGCATTACTGTCTCGACCGTTTCTGGTACTTCCGGCTGCTTTTTTATGTGACATGTCTTTATCTCCTTAAATATATTCTATGCTTTAATGGAATTGATTTTAATTTCAGTAAAATGCTGCCTGTGGCCCCGCATTCTTCTGTAGCCTTTTCTTCGTTTGTATTTGAAAACAAGGACTTTTTTATCCTTTGCCTGTTTGATGATTTCAGCTTTTACACTGGCATTTTCCACAAGGGGAGTGCCAAGGGTGACATTTTCACCGTCAGAATACATTAAAACATCATTGAATTCAATTGTGTCGCCTTCATTCTGTTCCAATTTTTCAACCTGGAGAACCGTACCTTCTTCAACTTTATACTGTTTGCCTCCGGTTTTGATAACTGCATACATTCTTTATATCTCCTTAACTTAAAAAACTTTATACTATTTAAAGTTTAATAACAGTCTATTATGATGATCCATAAAACATCGAATTATATATTTTGATACCGGTATTGTCAAGATAAATATCAGGCCTGCAGCAAT
>CAZQJS010000037.1:1860-29475 GCA_964593725.1 uncultured Desulfobacterales bacterium | reverse complement strand
AAATTGAAACTTTTTGATCTTCATAATAAAAAGTACGCATTAATCGGATGAACCCCTTATTATATGCTTTCTGGAGTCTTTCTTGAAACGAAAGTAATGATGGATCTTGAAAGTACATCATAGCAAAAGCGGACATGAAAAAATTCATTTCCACCTTGAATTTTAATCAAAAAACAATTACTTAAATTAGCACAAGCATAGAATATTGACTATTTAAAATGTAAATGGAGTTTTTATGTATCTTGTGACAGCAGAAGAAATGCAGATGATGGATAAAGAGACCATCAGAACTTTTGGTATTCCCGGCAGAACCTTGATGGAGAGTGCAGGAAGGGGCGCATTCACAATACTGCTTAACACCTTTCCCGATATATTTTCAAAAAAAGCAGGTGTGGTGGCAGGCCCGGGGAATAATGGCGGTGATGCCTTTGTTATGGCGCGGTATCTCATGAATAAGGGAATCCATACCAACATCTTTATTCTGGGGCCAAAAGAGAAAATATCCGGAGATGCAAAGGCAAATCTTGACCTTGTTGAGATACTGCTTCAAAAAAAGAGCTGCGGTTCTTTAACCCAGATACACAGCCCTGAGGATTTTAACAGAATAAAGCCTGAACTCCTGCGCAATGACATATTTATTGACGGCATACTGGGAACAGGCCTTAACTGTGATGTCAGAGGGTTTTTCAAAGATATTATAGCAGTCATCAATAAAAGCCTGAGTCCTGTGTTCAGTATTGATATCCCGTCGGGACTGAATGCTGACACAGGAAAACCCATGGGGATCTGCATCAAGGCCAGGGTAACTGCCAGCTTTGCCCATCCCAAGGCAGGGCATATACTCTATCCCGGAAATAAATATACGGGCAGGCTGGAGGTCGTGGACATAGGCATACCTGAATTCATAACTGAAAAATTCAATCCGCGTCTTAATCTGCTGGAAGATAAAGATGTGGCATCTCTTTTCCCACTGCGGGACCCAGAGGCCCATAAGGGAAAGTTCGGTCATCTGCTTATCCTGGCAGGTTCTACCGGAAAAACCGGAGCTGCTGCCCTTGCTGCCAATGCTGCCATGAGATGCGGAACCGGGCTTGTAACCCTGGCCGTCCCGGAAAGTTTAAACCTGGCAATGGAACCCCAGGTTACAGAAGCCATGACATATCCTTTGCCCGATGATGGCCAGGGCATACTGACAGAGTCATCATTTGAAATAATTTCAAAGGCTGCTGAAGGTAAAGATGCCATTGCCATAGGACCAGGCATTGGAACAGATAAAAGTACAAAAAAACTCATTGAAAAACTCATTGAAAATATGGAAATTCCAATGATCATGGATGCAGACTGCCTCAACTTAATTGCTGAAAATCCCCGGATATTAAAAAAGGCTGAGGCTGATATCATTCTGACACCACATCCCGGGGAGATGGCAAGGCTTGCCGGAACCACGACCATGGATATCCAGGAAAACCGCCTTGAATCAGCAAGGAGTTTTGCCCATGAATTCAACGTTACCCTTGTGTTAAAAGGAGCCAACACAATAATATCCTCAGGGGATAAAAAGGCATTTATCTGTACAAAGGGCAACCCGGGCATGGCCTCCGGAGGAATGGGAGATGTTTTAACTGGCATGATTGCAGGATTTAAGGCCCAGGGACTATCCTGTGAAGATGCCGCAGCTGCAGGTGTCTATATCCATGGTTTATGCGGAGATGAACTGTCCTGCAAAGTGGGTTCATTTGGTTTCCTTGCATCGGATATAATAAAAGAAATACCAGGTACCATTGATCGCCTGATTAACCAGGATATTGTGTAAAAGAAGATAATGAAAAAAGAATTTATTTTAAAAACAAGTGGAGATACAAAAAAAATCGGATGGAAAATCGGCAGCCTTATATCCTCCTCCATGACCATCTTTTTGTGCGGGGACCTTGGTTCCGGCAAGACAACATTTGTCCAGGGCATTGCAAAGGGATTGAAAATCCCGGATGGGTATTATATTACAAGCCCAAGTTACAGTATCATCAATGAATACCCGGGCAGATTAAAATTTTATCACATTGACCTTTACAGGATAGAGGATATAATGGAACTTGATTCCATTGGCTTTGATGAAATAATGGACAGTGACAACTCGGTTATTGCCATTGAATGGCCTGATATTTTGCTTGATAATCCGTCCCATGCATGGGACCTGAAAATCGATTTTTCCCACCATGGAAATCTTTCAAGGAAAATATCAATATTTTCATCTGGACGTAATGGTTCAAATCTGTTAGAAAACCTTCTGTTATAATTTTTATGATCTTATCAAAATCAAAGGAGTCAGCATGGCACTGAGGGTACAAAAATTTGGTGGTACTTCCGTTGCTGATATTGCACATATCAGGAATGTTGCAAAAAGAGTGGCTGAAGCATATGGCAATGGTGACAATATTGTGGTTGTCCTGTCAGCCATGGCAGGTGTTACAGACAATCTTATAGCCATGGCCAATGAGGCTGCCGGCAACCCGGACAAAAGGGAGCTGGATGTTTTGCTGGCCACGGGAGAACAGACAACAGCCGCAATTCTGGCCATTATTTTAAATTCCATGGGCTATAAGGCAAAATCACTTCTTGGGTTCCAGGCAGGGATACTCACAGATACAACTTCAGGCAAGGCACGCATTGTTGACATTGAAACAAAAAGGATGAAAGACCTTCTCGGAGCAGGGGCCATTATTGTTGTTGCAGGATTCCAGGGACATGACCTGAACGGCGATATAACCACCCTTGGCAGGGGAGGCTCTGACACGACAGCTGTTGCAATTGCCTCTGCCCTGAAGGCAGATGTTTGTGAAATATTTACCGATGTGGATGGTGTATATACAACTGATCCAAGGATTTGCAGCAAAGCTAAAAAAATCGACACAATATCCTATGAAGAGATGCTTGAAATGGCCATACTGGGAGCAAAAGTGCTCCAGATCAGATCGGTTGAATTTGCAAAAAAATATAATGTACCGCTCCATGTCAGATCATCATTCAATAACGAGGAGGGAACCATGGTTATCAACGAGACCAAAGATATGGAAAGTGTTGTGGTTGCAGGTGTTACCTGTGATATGAACGAAGCAAGAATTACTTTAAAGCAGGTTCCTGACCAGCCTGGAATCTCTGCAAAAATATTTTCACCCCTGGCAAAGGAAAAAATTGCCGTGGATATGATAATCCAGAATACCAGGGTGGGCGGAGAGACAGATCTCTCCTTTACTGTTACAAAAAATGACTTTGAAAAAGCCATGGAAATATCCAGAACCGTTGCAAGACAGATCGGGGCAGAAGATGTTCTGAGTGCCGATGAAGAGATTGCAAAGGTTTCAGTCATAGGACTTGGCATGAAAAGCCATTCAGGTGTGGCTGCAACAATGTTCCAGACCCTTGCCGATGAGAATATCAACATAAGACTCATCTCCACCTCTGAGATAAGAATTTCATGCATAATAAAGGCAAAATATGCAGAGCTTGCAGTAAGGGCACTCCACACAGCTTTTGGGCTTGATAAAAAAGAATAGGAAAAACCCGGCTTAATTTTATTATATTATAACTGGTTATGCATCAACTCATTGTGTGCCGGTTCAGCCCGGGGGTTGTTGTGGAGGCAGAAGAGCTTCCTCAATCTCCAGTGCAATTTTCCGGGCTGCTTTAACAACGTCCACAGCATCTCTGACAGGTCTTCCAACAACAATGAAATCAGATCCTGATCTCACAGCCATGCCGGGTGTGGTGATCCTCTTCTGGTCATCATTGTCAGTAACACTCCATGCAGGCCTTATTCCAGGAGTTACACAAACAAGCTTTTCTCCAAAGTCCTGTTTTACCCGCCGGACCTCTTTTCCTGAGCAGACAACACCTGCACACCCTGCCTTATACGCCATTTGGGCTCTTTTTAATACCAGGTCAGCAATATCACTGCAATACTTCTGTCTGATGCCTGCTGCTTCAAGGTCGCTTTTGTCATTATCAGTTAAAAGGGTAACCCCAAGTACCTTTGCCCTGCCTGCTCCCCCCAGAACAGCTGCTTTCAGCATATTAACAGAGGAACAATGGACAGTAATAAGATCTGCACCAAGCTGTACTGCACTCTGCATTGCTCTTTTAACAGTAATGGAAATATCATGGAGTTTCAGATCAAGGAAAATACCTGCATTGGTGGATTTCCTGATAAGCTCCACCATACCCGGTCCCTCCTTAATAAAAAGTTCAAGCCCTATCTTGAATACCCCGATGTTTCCGTCCAGCAGTTTTACATACTCCAGAGCTTCTCCGGCAGAGCTGAAATCAAGGGGAAAAATAATATAATCTTTACTGTTTTTCATAAATTTCTCTCTCAGTTCAATGGAATTGCTATAATGTCACATTACACAATAAAATGTTCTGTTTCAATAACACAATTCAATGGCCGGGTTAAAGGATAAATTGATAATAAGGAATTAATTTTTTTAATTTCAATCTTAAGCATGCAAAGTTATAATCATATACAGAACATAAATGGAAATTAAGCTTGAAAGAACCTTGCAAAAAGTGCTAAAAATATACTTATATTATTATATTTAACCCTTTAAACAGAACTTGACATTGATTTAATATATTATGCACAGCAGATTTGAACACATTCCTGCAGGAAGTTTCAAGACCGGAAGGGCACAACCGGTTATTTACCAGGCTTTTCTAGGCACCTGCGTGGGAGTCGCCCTGTATGATAACAAAAAAAAGATCGGTGGTTTAATACATATAATACTTCCGGAACCTCCATCAAGTTCCAGTGTGGACTATCCGGAAAAATATGCTGCCACAGGCCTGCCCCTTTTTATTGAACAACTTATAAACCTTGGTGCATCACGGGAAAACCTCACTGCCACAATTGCAGGTGGGGCATTGGTAGGCCCGGTGAGCAACCTTGACATCAATCTTGACATTGGCGGAAGATCAGCAGATATTTCCCAGGCAATTTTAAAGGCTAACAATATAAAATTAAAAAATGCTGAAACCGGAGGTTTTTTAATGTCCACCCTTAACCTTAACATGGAAAACGGTGAGACTTACATAGAACCGACATGGCAGCAGGAAAATAAAAATATAGAAAAGAGAGAACAGTACTCCCTGCCAACAACCAGAGAGATCAAAAACACTATTAAAACGCTCCAGCCAATACCCCAGACAGCCTTGAAAATTTTAAGGATGATGGACTCAAATATGCATGGCATAGATGATATTGTTGAGGAACTTGCAACTGACCAGGTACTCAGTGGTAAAACTTTAAAAATGTGCAACTCAGTCCTGTATACCGGCACCCATAAAATAGATACGCTCAAGGATGCTGTCCTTCTCCTGGGTGAAAGTTTATTACTCAGATCACTCATTACAGCAGCAGTGGAAACATATTACAACCAGACAGGATCATCCAGCTACTCTCTCTGCAAGGGCGGCCTTTTTTTCCATGCCGTAAGCACTGCACTGACTGCTGAAAAACTTGCCAGGATGACAGGAAAAGCTGATCCGGGCCTTGCAAGTATTGCAGGACTACTCCATGACATAGGCAGGGTAGTACTTGATCAGTATCTGTCAAACAGTTATCCTCTCTTTTTCCGGGATATGGAAGAGGAGAGCGCCCTTGAAACTGAAAAAAAAGTCATTGGTTTAACCCATTGTGACTCAGGAAAATACCTTGCCGGAAAATGGAATTTTTCCAGGGCCCTGTCCAATGTGGTTGAGTTTCATCATTTTCCTGAAAAGGCAGAAACCCACAAAGAACTTGTCAGTATTGTTTTCCTGGCAGATCTTCTGATGTCACGCTTTAACTCCGGATTAAAACTTGAAAAGATAAAAAACAATCAGCTGACTTCTGCCCTTGATATACTTGGACTGTCATTTAAAGATCTTCCAAAACTGATAGATGCCATACCAATTAATCTTTTCAACACAAGTATACTTATGCAGGCAGCCTGAAAAGCGGTACACCATTTTTTTAGGATGATAATATATGGACAATATTAATAAACAAAACCTTTTAAAACAACTTCCCGGAGTGGACCACCTCCTTGAACTTATTAAAAAAGATTCCAGGTTTCAAGGTATCTCCCTTAATATATGCAAATCAAAAATCAGATCCACACTGAAAAATATAAGGACGGAAATCCTTGAACAGAACAGGGTGGAACTGTCAAAAAACAGTATCCTTGCTACCATACTTGAACATGCAGCAAAGGATATGGAAAATAACCTTACAAGGGTAATAAACGCAACTGGTGTTGTCCTGCACACAAACCTGGGCAGATCCCTGCTCTGTAAAGAAGCCTTAAAAAATATAACAGCTGTTGCATCAGGTTATTCCAACCTTGAATACAATATTGACAAGGGAACAAGGGGGATTAGGTATTCTGCTGTTGAAAAAATAATTTGTGACCTGACTGGTGCTGAAGCCTGCATGGTTGTGAATAATAATGCCGGAGCAGTACTCCTTGCGCTGAATTCCATTGCCGATGAGAAAGAGGTAATAGTTTCCAGGGGAGAGCTTGTTGAAATCGGAGGATCCTTCAGGATTCCCGATGTAATGACAAAAAGCAATGCCATACTCAAGGAAGTGGGAACAACCAACAGAACCCATGCCAGGGATTATATAAACGCAGTAAGTGACAGAACAGGGCTCTTTTTAAAGGTGCATACGAGCAATTATCACATAGAGGGCTTTACCCTGAGTGTGCCTGTTTCCGACCTTGCAGCCATTGGCAGAAAGCATAGGATCCCTGTGATGGAAGATCTTGGAAGCGGCATACTCATTGATTTTTCAGAATACGGATCTGGTGCTGAACCAACAATAAAACAGACTGTCAGATCAGGTGCTGATATCATAACCTTTAGCGGTGATAAACTGCTTGGCGGTCCCCAGGCAGGTGTAATACTTGGGAAAAAAGATATTATTGCAACTATCAGAACCAATCCTTTGACCCGGGCCCTGAGAATAGACAAACTTACCCTTGCTGCCCTGGAATCGACCTTGAGGCTGTACAGGGATGATAAGGATGTGATAAAAAAAATCCCCACCCTGAGAATGCTCACAGATTCATATACAAATATAAAAAAACGTGCAGTGACCATTTTAAAAAATCTTGAAAACTCCCCTGAACTCTCCGGGAAAAAGAATCTTGAAATAAAGCTCAAAGATCTGTACTCACGGCCTGGGGGCGGTTCCTTCCCATCTTTAAACCTTCCCAGCTGCTGCATTACAATAAGATCAAAGAAAATACCTGCCTCTGATCTTGACAAAAAGCTTAGAAAAAACAGCCCCCCCATTATTGGAAGAATCGAGGACAATTGCTTTATTATAGACCCAAGAACTGTACAGAGAGGGGAAGAAAAAATTATCATTAAAACCCTTATTAAAACCTTAAACTGAAGATAATGCAATGAATCTGATGAACAATAAATTCAAATCCAAAGAGGTTGACTTCCTGAAGGACAGGTCCGGGCATGACACAAATAACACCATGGATATAAAACCTCCCGGAATTTTTCTCTCAGATATCCTCCTGAATGAAACCAATGAGATAAACTCCTTTAAAAAGCGCATAAAAGAGATCAGGTTACACAAGGATAGATTTCTCTGCTCTGTTTTCAGGGTATCTTCCCCGGAAAAAAACAAAACCTGCAGTATGGATGAAATGCTCGAAAAAATATTTCACACCCTTGTTCAAACCAATGGAGGCCTCTGGCAGAAGATTGATAAAGGGGTCTATGCAATGGCATTCAGGGACTACAATGACAGATCAAGGGCAGAAACCACTTTAAAATCAATTAAAAAAAAGATCTCCACTGCCCTTAATGTCAATATCTGTGTCGGGGCATCATGGTTCCCCCATGGAGATTATTCTGAATTTGATTCCTTTGACAATGCTGTAAAAGCCCTTGACCATGCAGCTTTCTTTGGAGAAGATGCCTTAATATATTTTAATGCTGTCTCAATCCATATCCATGGAGACAGGCTGTACCAGCTTGGTTCCATTGAGAAGGCATCCATGGAGTACCAGAAGGGACTGGAGCTTGATGCATCAAATACCATACTGATAAACAGCCTGGGAGTGTGTTATGGCCTGTTAAACATGCTTGACAAGGCAAAGGATGAATTTAAAAAAGTATTGAAAATAAACCCAAATGAGATTATCTCCATATATAATCTCGGCCTTGTCCATGATTTACTCTGTGATAATAAAAAAGCTGTGCAATACCTTAAAAAAGCCAGCAGCCTCAACAATAATATATTTGAAATAGAGCTGCTCCTTGGCACCACGCTTTATAAAAACAGTGAGCCCAAAAAAGCTTTATACCACATAAAAAAAGCTCTGGAACTAAAACAGGATTCTGCATCAGCCTTAAGGACAATGGGTGATATCTTACTTGAGAAAAATGAACCTTCCAGGGCTGCTTCCTGTTTTACCAGGGCTGTCAAGCTTAATCCTTCCGATGCTGCATCCCTTTCAGGGCTTGCCAGGGCATATGAGATGCAGAATAAAAACATTGATATTGCACTCTCCTTTGCAAAAAAGAGTGTTAAACTTGAGCCTGATAATCCACTATTCAGAACCAGGCTTGGTCAAATATATCTTATAAAAAAAGAACATGATCCTGCAGTAAAGGAATTTGACAAAGCATCACATGCAGCCCCGGAAAATCAAAAAATGAAATTAGCTTAACCCTGAAAACAGTATTAAAGGTACTCTGAAAATGGATGATCTTATTAAACAGATTTTAAATGACACAATTAAGACAAAAAAAGATTTTATTCTGAATAACCTTGAGTTAATAAAAGGGTGTGCAGGAAAAATTGTTGAAACATTGAACCTTGGCAATAAAATCCTCTTATTTGGCAATGGAGGCAGTGCAGCAGACTGTCAGCACATTGCAGCGGAATTCATCAACAGATTCCGGATTGAACGGCCTCCCCTTGCTGCAATTGCCCTGACAACGGATACTTCAGTAATAACAAGCATAGGCAATGATTACTCCTTTGATGATATTTTCTCAAAACAGATCAAAGCCCTTGGTCAAAAGGGAGACATTGCCCTTGGCATAAGCACCAGCGGCACCTCTCCCAATGTAATTAACGGAGTAAAATCGGCAGTGGATCTGGGGCTTACAATAATCAGCTTTTCCGGGAAAGAAGGTAAACTTAAAGAACTTGCAGATTACCCTTTTTGCGTTGACTCAGAAACAACTGCAAGAATACAGGAAGTACATATAATGCTTGCCCATATACTGTGCGATATTGCAGAAAGGATGATCTTTGATGAATGATCAGAATACCAATATAAATAAACCCCTTGATATTGACAATATTAAGACATACTCAATCCAGGGAAGACAGAGTCTTGTAAATAAAGATGATTTTGCAGCTCCTCCTGGAAAAGGTCAAACTTTCTCAAACTTCCTTGACACCCTCCCCTCAATTCTGGCTGGCAACGATCTTAGAAATATTATCAATGCCGTGGCAGAGGCTTTTTTAAACAAAAAAAGAGTGTGCTTTGCAATGGGAGGACATGTAATTAAGGTTGGTTTAAACCCTGTTCTCATTGATCTGATGGATAAAAATGTGATTACAATGGTTTCAATGAACGGCGCAGGGATTATCCATGATCTTGAAATTGCAATGGCAGGTAAAACCTCGGAAGATGTTGCAGCATCTCTTGACCAGGGTCAGTTTGGGATGGCAGAAGAGACTTCAGAGTTCTGCAATACTGCCATCTGCAATGCAGAAAAAGAGTCAAAAGGGCTTGGAAGGGCCATGGGTGAACTCATCAACAAAGAAAATTTACCTTTTAAGGACCAAAGCTTGCTTGCAAGAGGGGCAGAACTCAATATACCGATGACTGTTCATGTGGCAATGGGCACTGATATTATCCACATGCACCCGGGTTTTAATCCGGCAGCCTGCGGATATGCATCCCACATGGATTTTAAAATTTTTGCCGCAAACATTGCACAGCTTGGAAAAGGAGTTTTTATCAATGCAGGTTCAGCAGTGATTCTGCCTGAAGTCTTTTTAAAAGCTTTAACACTTGCCCGTAACCTGGGATACTCACCTGATAATTTTACAACTGTAAATCTTGATTTTATACGCCATTACAGGCCCATGACAAATGTGGTAAACCGGCCCACACAATCAGGCGGTAAAGGGTACAGCCTTGTTGGTCACCATGAGATACTGATCCCACTCATTGCCGCAGGTGTGATTGAGAAGATATCCTGATACCTGGTATTACTTAAAATAATCAACACTGTTTTTAAAAATTTTTATCCCTGTGGTAATTGTATCCATACCAGGGTTTCCAGGCTCTCTTTTTCTCAAGGATTTTTCCCTTGTCCAGCCGGGATGATTTGTAAAATGGTTATAGGCTTCAGGATGGGGCATGAGCCCGAAAATTTTTCCAGTGGAGTCACAAATACCTGCAATATCAGCCATGGATCCATTGGGATTTAACGGAAACTCACTATCTGCCGGGTCACCGTTTTCCCGGGCATACTGTACCACCACCTGGTTTTCTGCAAACAGCTTATCAATGACTGCCTGGCTGCTAATAAACTTGCCCTCTCCGTGCCTCACTGGATAATCAGCCATGGCAATGCCCTTTGTAAAAATACAGGGAGAATTTTGATTAAATGTAAGATGTACCCATTGATCCCTGAAATTACCACAATCGTTCCAGGTTATGGCAACAGCCCTGTTGGTATAATTATTATCAAAACCAGGTAGTAATCCAAGGTTTACAAGGGTCTGAAATCCATTGCAGATGCCGATAACAAGCCTGTCCTTATCAATGAATGACAAAAGTTTATCACCAAGGTGATTGCGGAGTTTCAAAGCCTGGATAACTCCTGCTCCATGGTCATCTCCCCAGCTGAATCCGCCGCCCAGGGCAAGTATCTGAAAATCATCCAGATCAATTTTACCATTGATAAGAGAATTAATATGGGCTTTTAAAGGTTCAGCCCCTGCAAGTTCCAGAGCAAAGGCAGTCTCTCCATCGCAATTCAGGCCAAAACCTGTCAGTATAAGTGCTTTTATCTTTGTCATGTCATATCTCCAAACTTTCTGGTAAATGCTGCCTCAAGTCTGTCCATGGTGAGATTTGCAATTTCATTTCCATCACATCCGTTTATTATCAAATTGTTATGCAGGTCAGTAATTTTTCCTGTAAGGGAGCAGGGAAGACCTTTGAAAAGTTTCTCAAAGACAGCCTGGCTGGAAGGTGATATGGTGACAATGAATCGTCCTGGTGATTCTGAAAAAAGAATTTTATCATCCCTTAACACACCCTTTCCATCATCCCCGGGAACATCTGCAAGGTCAAGCTCCATGCCAAACCCGCCTGCAAGGGCTGAAAGGGCAAAATGCACACCAAGTCCTCCCCGTGCAACAGCATGGCAAGACTCGACAATCTCATTTTTAACTGCCTTTTCAAGGATTTTATAGAGCTGCTTAAACCTGTCAATGTCAATCTCCGGCAGGTTAAGACCAACTTTACCAAGGGATTGATAATATTCCGAGGCTCCAAGCTCGTTCCTTGTTGTACCAAGGACATAAACAAGGTCTCCTGGCATTTTAGGATCCATGGTAATACACTTCTCAATATCATCAATCCTGCCTGTGACGGAAAACTGTACAGTTGCAAGGGCTGAAATCTTTATGGTCTCACCATATTTCCCTGGCAGATGTCCATCAACATACATACTGTCCTTACCAGATAAAAGCGGGATTCCATAACCCATGGTCACATCCCTTAAAGCCCTGCATGCCCTTACAAGATTTGCTGCCTTGAATTTACCATCAGGGTTCTTTTCAACGTCATACTGGATATTGGGCCAGCAGAAATTATCCACTCCGCCAATGTGCTCAAGGCTGCCTCCCACGGCAATGATACGCCGGACAGCCTCATCAATGGTACAGGCCATCATTCCATAGGCATCAAGTTGTGAATACCAGGGCAGAATTGACTGGGAAAACGCAAGGCCTCTGCCTGAATCAAGCACAGGTCTGATAACAGAGGCATCAGAAGGTATATTCCCATTAACACCCACCAGAGGCTTAATCACAGATGTCCCCTGGACTTCATGGTCATACTGCCTTGTTATCCATTCCCTGGAACAGATATTATCCCTTGCAAGCATATCAAGGAGTAATTCTCCATAATCACCGGGCATGCCCAGAACAGGTTCTGTAAAACCGCGGAATTCAGGGGGAATCCAGACAGCATCAAACTCCCAGTCGGGAAAGCCCTTGTCAAGAAGATCCATATCAATATAGGCGCAGGTCTTATCCCCGTACTTTATGTGAAGTTTTCCAGTATCTGTATATTTTCCTATGACAGTACTTTCAACTTCATGCTCCCGGGATAGTTCCATGAACTCATCAATGCGTTCAGGTTTTACAGAGATTGTCATTCTTTCCTGGGATTCTGATATCCATATTTCCCACATATCAAGCCCGTCATACTTCAATGGCACCTTGTCCAGCCACACTTCACATCCATTACTCAACATGGCTGATTCGCCAACAGATGAAGAGAGTCCGCCTCCGCCGTTATCGGTGATAAATGTAAACAGACCTCTGTCACGGCAAATCAAAAGAAAATCATGCATCTTTTTCTGGGTGTAAGGGTCGCCGATTTGCACATGACCTGCAGGAGTGGTATCTGAATAGACCTCGGAAGAGGCTGTAACACCATGGATACCATCTTTACCCACCCTGCCTCCACTCATTACAATGAGCTCGCCTGGGGAAGTTGTTTTTTTATGGGTTACTGTTTTATTTATCCTTGAGGGCATGATCCCAAGTGCTGTCACGAACACAAGGCTTTTACCCATATAGGAAGGATCAAAAAGTGTCTGGCCGAATGTGGTTGGAACACCGCTCTTATTGCCGCCGTCTTTTACACCTTCGATTATTCCGTCAAGGAGACGTCTTGGATGCAGCGGAGGGGACAATGGCCCTTTATAATCAATATCACCCACACAAAACCCATAGCTTCCCATGATGAGTTTGGACCCAAGGCCTGTTCCCATGGGATCACGATATACACCTACTATTCCAGTTATTGCTCCACCATAGGCCTCCATGTTTGATGGTGAATTATGGGTCTCTCCTGTAATTACATAGTTTATATCTTCAGTAAGTTTTCCAACACCTGCATTATCCCACAATACTGATACGACCCAATCTTTTTCCCTTTTAAGTTTTAATGTGGGTTCCTGGATATATTTTTTAAAAAGGCTCTTTTCCACGCACTCTTCACCCGTGGCTGTATCCCTGTACCGGAAAATTCCACGGAAAGTATTGTGATTACAATGGTCGCTCCTGGCCTGGGATATATACTCAAGCTCGATATCTGTGGGGCCTGAAAGGCCTGCGCTTTCCCTTGATTTCTGCACTTCAGGATCATTGAAATATTCACGTATGACAGGTATATCCCTGGGGTTTAATGCAAGGTTTCTCAGATCACTTATTTTCTGCAGCTCTTCATTGGAGTCCATGCTTATAACATCAAAAACAGGATCATGATTAAGAACAACCCTGGCAGGTTTAATGCTTCTGGCCTGATCCTGGTTCCATTCTTCCGGGGAAAACACCTTCCACTGCTGGATAATCTCATTTGCCAGGAGTTCTTTTGCAAGTTTTTCCACCTGATCCCGGGTCAGAGAGTCACCCTTGAGGCAATACCGCTTTGATGTATAGACTCCATGACCGGGCTTGAACTCAACCTTGAGCAGATCCTCAATGGCTTCCACAGCAGTTGCTCCCTGGTTATCCCTCACTCCGGGCCTGAACCCCACCCATATAAGATAATCAAATTCAATGGCAAGTGGAGCCAGGGAAGAGACCTGGGTTACAGGATTTGTAAATATCTGGTCCTTAATGATCTCCAGCTGATCATTGGAAAGGTCAGATTCAATGGTCAGTAAATTGACACACCTTGCATCAACAATCTCGATGCCAAAATAATCATGGGCCTTTTTTTTAAGCGATGATGCCTCAGCATCAAGCAGGTCAGGCCCCAGGGCAACTTCTATACAGGATATCATTGTCAGCCACCATTTATTTGTTGAATAATATCATTATAAAATGCAAATATCATTAAAAGCACAAGTAAAAATATTCCAACCTGATTGGCTTTTTCACGCACGCTTTCGCTTACTTCTCTGCCTGTGACAGCTTCCACTGCAAAAAACATGAGATGTCCGCCGTCCAGAACAGGCACAGGCAGAAGATTAATAATACCGAGATTGATGGAAATAAGGGCAATAAAATATGCAAAGTTTGTAACTCCTTTTTCAGCCTCCCTGCCTGCAAGTTGAGCAATCCTTATGGGTCCTCCCAGTTCATCTGAAGGCACGCTGCCTGCGATCATTTTCCATACAGATACTATGGTTAATTCTGTTATCTTCCAGTTCTCCTGCAGGGAATAGTAGATGGCTTGAAAGGGATTCAGGCTGATATGGGTTTTTTCACCAGATACTGTGACACCCATAATATATCTTGTTTTATCTTCGTGGAAGCTGTTTTTATAGGCCATAAGTTCAGGTTTCAATGATGTGGCAACTTTTCTTTTACCGCGCTCCAGAAGGATCTCAAGCATACTGCCGCCGCTCTTTTCAACCTGAACATGAATATCATTCCAGAATTCTATTTTTACACCGTTTATCTCCTTTATCACATCTCCAGGTTTTATCCCGGCCCTGAGTGCAGGAGAGTTGTCACTGACTTGTCCGATGATGGGTTTATAAAAAAACAGTCCGGAAATCTGAAAAATAGCAAAAAAGATCAAAATTGACAGAAGAAAGTTGAAAAGAGGGCCAGCCGCCACTATAAGGCTTTTCTGGTATAATTTCTTATGGGTAAATGAACGCGCAATATCCCCTGGTGCAACGCTGCTCTTCTTTTGCTCTCCCACCATTTTAACATATCCGCCCAGTGGAAGAGCTGATATGCAGTATAAGGTCTCGCCAAATTTTTTTTTAATTATTTTCGGACCAAACCCGATGGAAAACGTTTCAACACCGACTTTACACCATTTTGCAACCAGAAAGTGACCAAGCTCATGGAAAAAAACAAGTATGGAAATAAGAATTAAAAATGCTAACCAAGAATTCATAGAACCTCGCTGTTAAATAAAGGACCGGGCTTTTTCCCTTGCCCATTGATCTGCTTCAATAATACCTGAAAGTTCCGGATTGTCAATAATGTTATGTATCCCCATGCACTTAGATATAATATTGAATATATCCTTAAACCTGATCTGTTTATCAAGAAAAGCCCTGACAGCAACTTCATTGGCAGCGTTCATTACTGCAGGCAGAGTACCGCCTTTTCTGCATGCTTCAAAGGCAAAGTCAAGGGAGGGAAATTTTTTATTGTCACACTTTTCAAACTCAAGATTTCTCAAGGTTGTAAAATCGGGAAACTCCACACCAATGTCCATGCGTTCAGGCCAGGATATGGCATAGCTTATTGCACCCTTCATATCTGGTATGCCAAGCTGGGCAATTACACTGCCGTCGGCAAATCCCACCATGGAGTGGACAATGCTCTGGGGATGGACAATCACCTCAATATCTTCATGGGACACATTAAACAGATGCACTGCTTCTATGATTTCAAGGGCTTTATTCATAAGAGTTGCAGAGTCAATGGTGATTTTACTGCCCATGGTCCAGTTAGGATGATTCAATGCGTCTTCAGGGGTTATTGCATCAAACCTGGACAAACTTTTTTTTCTGAAGGGGCCTCCTGAAGCAGTTAAGAAAATTTTCTTAAAGTCCTTTTCCCTGCTGCCCTGGAGGCATTGGAATATGGCACTGTGCTCGCTGTCCACGGGAAATATCCTGACACCTTTGTCTCTTGCCCTGGACATTACAATATCTCCAGCCATGACAAGGGTCTCTTTGTTGGCAAGGGCAATTGTTTTTTCAGCATCTATTGCTGCAAGTGCCGGATATAATCCTGCCGAGCCAACCATGGCAAGGACAACAAGATCAGCCTTATCATTTGATGCAGCATCGATATAGCCCTGCTTTCCAATCAGAATTTCAGGGCAGACTTCCTTTTTAAGCAATGATTTTAATTGATCTGCACCCTGTTCTGTCATGACAGCAGCAGTTGAAGGTCTGAACTCTCTTATCTGCCGGGCAAGAAGTGAAATATTATATGCCCCGGCAAGGAGCTCCACATTAAACCTGTCTGGATATAAACTTACAATGTCCAGGGTACTTTGGCCGATGGAGCCTGTGGAGCCAAGAATGGCAAGTTTTTTCATAAAATAAACATCCGGAGAACATAGAGTACTGGAATGGCAAAAAGAAGACCATCTATCCTGTCCAGCATTCCTCCATGGCCGGGCAGAATCCTGCCCGAGTCCTTAACTCCGGCTGCCCGTTTCAAGGCTGAAGCAAAAAGATCGCCAACCTGGCCTGCAACAGAGATCAGCACTGAACACGGTATTGCAACCAGGGCTTTTTCCAGGCTGTGAAAAAAAAGATAGTAAAGTAAAAACCCTGTGAGCACTGATCCCACAACGCCTCCCACAGCACCCATATAGGTCTTTTTGGGGCTGATATTGGGTGCAAGATGTCTTTTGCCATAAAAAGAGCCTGCATAGTAGGCACCCGTATCATTGGCAAAAACCACAAATAAAAGCCATAATACATATAAATGACCATTGTCATAGCTGTAAATCAAAACAAGCAGGCAAAGGGAAAAGGGTATGTAAACAATACCAAGCACCTGTTTGGAAATAACATCAAATATATAATCATCCCGGGAAAAATCCAGCATTACAATAAAACCAAGGAAAAGAGTATTAAACCCTATTAAGGCAAGTATTCCTGCCATGGATGTAAAAAGGACACCTGCCACTATACCTGCACATACCAGGTATGACAGGGCTTTTACCTTCCTGGATATAACACCTGAACAGATTAAAGTGACAATTTCCAGATATTCATAAAAGGTGAGGATCGAAACCACTGCAATGGCAATGCTGAACCCCAATTTATCCCTTTGAAGAATAAGAAAAATAATACCCGGAAGAACGACAATTGCTGTAATGACTCGTTTTATTAGCATATAACTTTCCCGAATCTACGGTCCCTTTTCTGGTAATCCATTAGAATGTTAATAAACTCTTGCTCTGTAAAATCCGGCCACAATGTCTTTGTAAAAAAAAATTCACTATACGCAATCTGCCATAAAAGAAAATTACTTACCCGCATTTCACCACTTGTCCGGATCAACAGGTCAGGGTCTGGCATGCCACTGGTGTAAAAATGATCTGCCACCAGTTTTTCATCAATATCATCACCTGTGATTTCACCCTGCCGGGCCTTAAGGGCAATTTTCTTTACTGCCCGGGTAATCTCTTCCCTTGCCCCATAGCTCAATGCAAGGTTTAAAGTCATCATGGTGTTACCCCGGGTTTTTTCCATGGCAGAATCAAGTACAGTCTGTACATCATCAGGCAGCCTGTCTTTCTGACCTATTACATTAAGCCTGATATTTTGGTTGAAAAGTTCATCTGTTTCAGACCGGACAAATTTCTTTAGCAGCGTCATCAGGGCATTAACCTCTTTATCCGGGCGTGACCAGTTTTCCGTTGAAAAAGCATAAAGGGTTAAAATTCTGATTCCGAGTTTGCGGCATGCTGTTATAATCTCCCTTACAGTGTCAGCGCCTTTTTCATGGCCCAGCACGCGATTCATGAGTTTTTTTCTGGCCCAGCGCCCGTTTCCATCCATAATAATTGCAACATGCCCAGGCAGGGCTTCAGGGTCAAGTCCATGTTTTTTAGATGAATCAGACTTCAAGTATCTCTTTTTCCTTTTCAGAAAAGATCTCATCTATCTGCTTAATAAAAGCATCTGTTAATTCCTGAACTGATTTCTGACCCTTAAAATTATCATCTTCGGAAATATCACCCTCTTTTTGAAGATCCTTGAGATTATCATTGGAATCACGTCTGATATTTCGTATGGCAACCTTATACTCTTCGCATGTCTGGCTGGCGCTTTTTACTATCTCTTTTCTTCTCTCTTCTGTTAAGGGAGGAATGGATATCCTGATAAGTTTTCCGTCATTGGATGGTGTAAGACCGAGATTAGCCTTTAATATTGCCCTTTCAACATCATTAATAACGCTCACATCCCAGGGTTTAACAGTAAGAAGACGGCTTTCAGGCACAGACACAGAAGCCATTTGATCCAAAGGCGTCTCAGCACCATAGTAATCCACCTTTAATCCATCAAGCAAGGTGGTGGATGCCCTGCCGGTACGCACCCTGGCCATCTCCTTTTTAAAGGCTTTAATGGATTTGGCCATTCTCTCTTTTGTTTCCTGTATAATTTCATTTAACATGATAATTACATCCCTTTAGTAAAATTAATGCACTGAACTTTATTCACTATACACCAGTGTACCGATTTTTTCCCCCTGCACTATTCCCATGATATTATCAGGTTTATGCAGGTTTACAACATGAAGAGGAAGGGACTGTTCCATGGCAAGGGAAATGGCTGTCATATCCATAACATGGAGTTTTTTCTGAATTACTTCCATGTATGAAATCCTGTCAAACATTATTGCATCACCATGGTTTTTAGGATCTTTATCATATACTCCGTCAACCTGTGTTGCTTTTATTAATATCTGGCTCTGGATCTCATTGGCCCTCAGGACAGCAGCAGTATCAGTTGTAAAATATGGATTTCCCGTTCCCGCGGCAAAGATTACAACCCTGCCCTTCTCAAGATGGCGCATGGCCTTTCTTCTGATATACGGTTCTGCAATTTTATTCATGGCAATGGCTGACTGAACCCTTGTAGGTATACCCATCTGTTCAAAGGCATCACAAAGGGCAAGGCTGTTCACCACCGTTGCAAGCATGCCCATGTTGTCAGCCGAAGCTCTGTCCATGCCTGCAGCACTGCCGGCAACACCGCGGAATATATTTCCACCGCCAACAATAATACTTATCTGTACACCGAGTTTGTGAATTTTCAATATCTCTTTTGCCACAAAGAGAATCATTTTAGGGGCAATGCCAAAGCCCTGATCACCCATCAGGGCTTCACCACTAAGTTTAATAGTTATTCTGTCAAATCTGGAAGGTTTCTGCTCCAAAGGATTTATCACTCTCCTATTTTAAAACGGGAAAATCTTCTGATCTGAATATTTTCTCCTATTTTAGCAACAGCCTCATTGAGCAGATCAGCTATGGTCAATTGCGGATCTTTAATATACTGCTGTTTCATGAGGCAGACATCTTTATAATATTTCTGAACCTTACCATCCACTATTTTATCAACTATATTTTCAGGTTTTCCCTCTTTTATGGCAAGGGCTTTATAAACCTCCCTCTCCTTTTCAATGATATCCTTTGAGATATCATCTTCGCTGATACCAAGGGGATTGCTTGCTGCAATATGCATTGCAACATTCTTGGCAAATTGTATAAAGTCATCTGTCTTGGCAACAAAATCCGATTCACAATTTATTTCAAGCAGTACACCAAGTTTACTTCCGGCATGTATATATGAGTAGACAATACCCTCGGAAGTGGCCCTGCCTGAACGTTTGGCAGCCTTTGCAAGGCCTTTTTTCCTTAAAAGTTCAATTGCCTTATCCACATTTCCTTTTGTTTCCACAAGGGTATTTTTACAATCCATCATTCCCGAACCAGTCCGGTCACGAAGTTCTTTTACCATTTTTGCAGTAATATCAACCATTTTTATAACTCCTTATTCTTTTTCGACTTCAGCCTCTTTTTTGACTGGTGTGGTTTTTCTCTTAATCTTTTCTATGACCGGCCCTCCATCTTCACTGGAAATAATCTCCCTTTCGATTTTACCCTTTGGAGCAGCCTTTGTTTTCTCATCTTCCTTGTCTGCTCCTGCCTGTTGTTTTTCTCTATATAGTTCCCTGCCTTCAATAAATGCATCGGCAATTTTTGAAGTAAAGAGACGTATGGATTTAATTGCATCATCATTGCCAGGAATAATAAAATCAACCTCATCGGGGTCACAATTGGTATCAACTATGGAAACAATGGGAATACCAAGTTTTCTTCCTTCCCGCACCGCAATGATCTCTTTTCTCGGGTCAATTACAAAAATTGCACCGGGCAGAGCTTTCATATTGCTGATTCCGCCAATGGCAAACTCAAGTTTTGCACGCTCCTTCATCATCATGATCTGTTCTTTTTTCGGGTAATCATCGATTGTTCCGTCATTCTCAATGGAGTTTAAAAAATGGAATCTTGTAATATTATTTTTAATTGTCTGGAAATTTGTAAGCATGCCGCCAAGCCATCTGTTCTGAACATAGTATGTGTCAGCACGGTTTGCCTCTTCATAGATAACATCGGAAGCCTGTTTCTTTGTTCCCACAAACAGAATATCCTTACCCCTGGCAGCTGTCTCAAAAATAAAATCATAGGCTTTATTAAAAAGCCTGACAGTCTGTTGGAGATCAATAATATAAATCCCGTTTCTTGCTCCAAAGATATATCTTTTCATCTTTGGATTCCACCGCCTTGTCTGATGTCCGAAATGGACACCTGCCTGTAAAAGTTCCTTAACTGTAATGTGACTCATTCTTACTCCCAAATTATAATTAATGGTTTTCCCACCACCCCCGTCACTCCTGATCCCGACTTTTTTTAAAAAGCACCTGGTATCAAGTCAAAGGGTGTGCGTAAATAAATACAAATCTTAATTTATATATCAAACTATTCTGCGGATGACAATCTTTTTTTAATGACAGCAACACGGAAATGGCCTGCCAGATCCTTTATAAATCCAGCACTGTCCCAGTCAGGGCAGGATGCTGCAATGTCAGCCACTCCCTCTTTCTGATCAAATCCGATTTCAAGGAGCAGCACACCGTCCGGGAGAAGATGATCAGCAGCATGGGTCAATATTTCCCTGAAACAGTCAAGCCCGTCCTGCCCTCCGTCAAGTGCCATGACAGGTTCATAATACTTTATCTCCCCGGCCAGTGTGTCAATATCTGAAGTCGGGATATACGGGGGGTTGGCAATGATAACATCAAACAACTCTTTGTTTTTAACAGCATCAAGCCATGAACTGTTCAATAAATGGATTTTGCTTTCAGTAAGTATTTTTTGAGCATTAAGCCGGACTGTTTTAACAGCCTCCAGGGAAAAATCGCTTGCAAAATACGCATGTTCCGGATGCAGGTCTGCAAGGGAAATTATTACAGCCCCCGAGCCTGCCCCAAGTTCGAGCACTTTTTTAGGTGATGTATTATCTTCCTTAAGCTTAAGATACTGCAATGCTGTTTCCACCAGAGTTTCAGTATCAGGTCTGGGAATCAGCACAAAGGGCGGTGTTATAAAATCGTGGTTATAAAAACCTTTTTCCCCTGTAATATATGCAACTGGTTCCCGGTTTATGCGGCGTTTAATGAGCTGCTTATAAAGTTTAAGTTCATCTTTATTCAGGGGACGGTCATGCTGGAGATACAACTCTATTCTTTTAATATCAAGGCTGAAGCTTAAGAGTATTTCGGCTGTAAACCTGGGGTTGTCAATGGAGTGTGATCGAAAATAGGATTCTGACCATGAAATAATCTTAAGAATTGTCCAGTCACTCAATTGCCTGTAACGCCTGTGCTTGATAGTGGGTTGCAAGGGGTTCAAGGATGGGATCAATATCGCCTTCCATGATACTGTCAAGTTTATAGAGAGTCAAACCTATTCTATGGTCAGTCACCCTGCCCTGGGGGAAATTATAAGTCCGTATCCTGCCGCTGCGATCTCCAGATCCAACCTGATCTTTTCTCTGGGCTGCCCGTTTCTCTTCCTGCTCCCTGCGTTTTGCATCAAAAAGGCGGGATTTCAAGACACCCATGGCCTTTGTCTTATTTTTCAGCTGGGATTTCTCATCCTGACAGGTTGCAACCACTCCGGTGGGGATATGGGTAACCCTTACGGCTGAATCAGTGGTATTAACAGACTGGCCGCCAGGTCCTGAAGCTCTGAACACATCAACTTTTATATCTGCAGGGTTGATTTCTATATCCACATCTTCAGCTTCGGGCAGCACGGCAACTGTTACGGCTGAAGTGTGTACCCTCCCCTGGGCCTCTGTTTCAGGGACCCTCTGGACACGATGGATACCACTTTCATATTTAAATGCACTATAAACATTTTTTCCACGAATCAGGGATACTATCTCCTTAAACCCGCCCGAGGCAGAACTGTTTTTTTCAATGATTTCAATTTCAAAGGATTTTGACTCTGCATATCTGGAGTACATTCTGAACAGATCCCCTGCAAAAAGGCCTGCCTCTTCACCACCTGTTCCGGCCCGTATCTCCAATATTACATTCTTTTTATCATTGGGATCCTTTGGCATAAGCAGAATTTTGATATCAGATTCGATTTTACTGATCTTTTTTTTAAGAGCGGCTGCTTCTTCCTTTGCCATGGACTGCATCTCCATGTCAGGGTCCTTGAAAAGTTCCTTTGTATCCTCAAGCTGGGCAAGAAGTTTTCTGTATTCCCTGGAAGCTGAGGCAATTTTACTTAATTCACCATGCTCTTTTAAATAATCCTGGTACTTTTTCTGATCATTTATAACAGCAGGATCACTTAAAAGTTTTTCAAGCTTAAAAAACCGGTCTTCTATGCCTCTGAGTTTATCAATCATAATAAAAATTTAAAAAGGATTCCAAAAGAATCTCTTCTTTCAGAATCCATATTTTGTTAATAACAGCTGAATTAAGTGCCTTGAACTTTAAGGATACAAGCATCTAAACAAGTTTAGCTGCGTCAAAGCCACCATATTTTTTCTTAAACCGGTCAATCCTTCCTGCAGTATCAACAAGTTTCTGTTTTCCTGTGAAAAAGGGGTGACAGGAAGAACATATTTCAACCTTGATATTCTCCTTTGTGGAACCTACTTCAAATGTTTGACCACAGGCACATGTTGCTGTTGTCTGTTTATAATCAGGGTGTATTTTCTTTTTCATCTTTTTTAAAACTCCTAAATAATTCTAACCACTTTCTTCTATGAATTCATTGAATCCAAAAACTCTTTATTATCCTTTGTTCCTTCCATTTTTTCAAGTAAAAACTGCATACTGTCAATGGAATTTAAACTGGACAGTAATTTTCTCAATATATAGGTTCTTTTAAGTGTCATTTCATCCAGCAGCAATTCCTCTTTTCTTGTACCGCTTCTGTTAATATCAATGGCAGGAAAAACTCTTTTATTTGAAAGCTTTCTATCCAGTACAAGCTCCATATTACCTGTGCCTTTAAATTCTTCAAAAATAACCTCATCCATACGGCTTCCTGTTTCAACCAGAGCTGTGGCAATTATTGTAAGGCTGCCTCCCTCTTCTATATTTCTTGCAGCCCCAAAAAATCTCTTGGGCCGGTCAAGGGCATTGGAGTCCACACCACCTGAAAGAATTTTTCCAGATGGCGGCATCACGGAATTGTATGCCCGTGCAAGGCGTGTGATGCTGTCTAAAAGGATTACAACATCATGGCCCTGTTCAACAATTCTTTTTGCCTTTTCTATGACCATTTCAGCAACCTGGACATGCCGCTCTGCCGGCTCATCAAATGTCGAACTGACAACTTCTGCATCAACGCTGCGTTCCATGTCAGTTACCTCTTCAGGCCTTTCATCAATGAGTACAATCATGGGTATTATATTGCTGTGGCCTTTGACCATACTGTTTGCAATATTCTGCAGAAGCATTGTCTTTCCGGCCTTTGGCGGAGAGACTATCAAACCGCGCTGGCCAAATCCAATGGGTGACATCAGGTCTATGATTCTTATGGAGTAATTATCCGGTTCATATACCAGGGTCATTTTTTCCTGGGGATACAAGGGGGTAAGATTGTCAAACAGAATTGTTTCTCCGGCAAGCTCCGGATTTTCAAAATTAACTGCTTCAACTTTAAGAAGGGCAAAATAGCGCTCAGAATCCTTGGGCTGTCTGACCTGGCCTGAAATAGTATCACCGGTTCTAAGGTTAAATCTTCTGATCTGGGAAGGAGAAACATAAATATCATCAGGCCCTGGAAGGTAATTATAGCCAGGCGCACGTAAAAATCCGAACCCGTCAGGCAGTATCTCAAGGGTGCCTTCACCATATATTTTACCGCTGTCTTCAATGGCTGCCTGGAGTATGGCAAAAATCAGTTCCTGTTTTTTTAATCCACCAGTCCCTTTAATCTTATAATCCTTTGCAAGCTTATTCAGCTCACTGATCTTCATCCGCTTTAATGCTTCGACATTCATGAATACTCCATTTTTAGTTATAGTGATATTTTACAGATTGTTTTGAAGAATACCTTATAGATTATTTAAAATAATTGTTTAGTTTGGCATGAATATAAATTCAGATACATAGCGTAATTATCAATTTTATTCAAGAATTACATCACTTAAAGGTCTATGTCAAGTATTCTTTTTTAATTTTTGCATAAAGCGTGCCCACTGAACGTTTAAGTTCATCCTTTGAGGATCTGTTCCACAGCACAAAATCTGACATTGCAATTTTTTTCTGCTGGGAAAGCTGTATGGATAATACAGCCTCTGCATCCTTTTTTGAAACATTGTCCCTGTCCATGATCCGCTGCACAAGTACATCTTCATCACCTGCAACCATAATTGTCAAATCAAACCTGTCCTTTAAACCCAATTCAAACAAAAGAGGTATTTCCACCACTACCACACTTCTGCCTGCTGCTTCAGCCCTGTCTATCTTTCTAAAAAGGTTATTTAAAATTGCAGGGTGGATTATCTTCTCAAGCCCCCTGCGCATGTCTCTGCTGCCTGCAATAATCTTTCTCAGGCCTGCCCTGTCTATGGTGCTGTCATCTTGAATAATACTCCTGCCAAAAAAAGATATTATCCCATTGTAAGCCTGCATACCAGGTTCAACAACCTCCCGGGCTATCTGATCACAATCAAACACCTGTACACCAAGCTCTGAGAAAAAACCTGCTGCAAGGCTTTTGCCGGATCCAGCTGATCCTGTCACAGCAACCTTAACAATTGACATGGATAAACCTGCCTTTAATAGAAATTCAAGTTAAAAATTGACTTATAGTACTTTTTTATGCTATTTAGCAACCCAATTTTAATTTTAATATAAGGAAAACCAATGGAAAGAACATTATCAATAATTAAACCCGACGGTGTAAAAAAAAATATTATCGGAGAAGTAATAAAACGTTTTCAGGATAATGGTATTAAAATAGCTGCAATAAAAATGATAAGGCTTTCTAAAGAAGAAGCCAAAGGGTTTTATGCTGTTCACAAAGAACGCCCGTTTTTCAATAGTTTAACTGATTTTATGACATCAGGACCTATTGTGGTCATGGTACTGGAAGGTGATGATGTTATAGCAAAAAACCGCAGACTTATGGGCGCAACCAATTTTGAAGAGGCTGAAGAAGGTACCATAAGAAAAGACTTTGCAACTGATATTGAAAAAAATGTAGTCCATGGTTCAGATGCCCCTGACACAGCAGCATTTGAAATAAGCTATTTTTTCAATGCCCTTGAAATTGTATAAATATAATCATTGATTATAATTTTATATTGTGGTTTTAATATTGTATTGACTAATCAACCTTGATATTATATATACTCTACCAAAATTTACTGGGTGATCGTCCAATGGCAAGACTACGGACTCTGACTCCGTCAATCTAGGTTCGAATCCTAGTCACCCAGCCACAATAAAAATATCAAAGCCTTTCTGCATTTCACTGAAAACCTTTTTTATCTGTTTTTCGCCGTTGTGTATAAATGTTATATAAAGACCATACTTTTTAAAAGTGCGTTTTATAAACAGCACAGAGGTGGCAGCTCAAGCTATTAAAATAACAAAATAACCGAAACACACTGATACGAAACTTGACATTCTTAATAAAAATAAAGATAACTATTATGATAATATTTACCTGTCAGTTTTTATTGGTAAGGTCTATTAATGTGTTTTGTAAATTCCCTTATCATACAATTCAGGCCTAGGAAAAGGAACCCCATGGCTATTAAAATGACTTGTTTATCTCCAGGTGCAAGGGTAGTAATCAGAGATGCTGAATGGCTGGTGCGTAAGATAGACAGAACTTCCACTGGCGGGCATGCAATTAATGTTGTTGGTATTTCCGAGCTTGTTAAAGATAAAGAAGCCATATTTCTTGATGAGATTGACAAAGACATTGAAATACTTGACCCTGTTGATACAAAGCTTGTCATGGATGACTCCAGCTCTTTTCAAAAGTCTTTGCTTTATATGGAAAGTCTGCTGCGCCAGACTCCGCCCACTGATGATAATCTTTATATCGGGCATAGGGCTGCCATGGATCCTGTTCCTTACCAGCTTGACCCGGCCATACAATCCCTTGAGCAGCCAAGGCAGAGAATACTGATTGCCGATGCTGTGGGGCTTGGTAAAACACTTGCATGCGGTATCCTTGTAAGTGAACTTATCAGAAGAGGCAAAGGAAAGCGTATCCTTGTACTGGCTGTAAAAAGCATGCTTACCCAGTTTCAAAAAGAGATGTGGAGCAGGTTTACCATTCCCCTTGTAAGGCTTGATTCAGTGGGCATTCAGCGGGTACGCACACGCATCCCCACCAACCATAATCCATTTTACTATTATGACAGAGCCATTATTTCCATTGATACTTTAAAACAGGATGCTGAATACAGGACATATCTTGAAGATGCTTTCTGGGATATCATAGTAATTGACGAGGCGCATAATGTTGCCCAGAGGGGAAAAGGCTCCTCCCAGCGGGCAAAGCTTGCAAAACTGTTATCAGGCAGGTCAGATACCCTGATCATGCTCTCTGCAACTCCCCATGACGGCAAGGCAAAAAGTTTTGCAAGCCTTATGAATATGCTTGACCCCACTGCAATTGCAAATCCTGAAGAGTATGGACCCGATGATATAAAAGGGCTTTGCATACGCCGTTTTAAAAAAGATATCCAGGATCAGGTGCTGACTGCCTTTAAAAAACGGGAGATAAGCAAAGCGCATTGTCATGCAACTGACATTGAGGAGATGGCATTTGATGTTTTTGCAGATTTAAAATTTGAGAAATCAGACCAGCGCCAAAGCGGTGCCCGGTTGTTTAAAACTACCCTTGAAAAAGCCTTGTTCTCCAGCCCTGCAGCCTGCCTTTCCACCATTAAAAACAGGATAAACCGCCTGCTCAAAAATAAAGACAGCTCTGCTCAAAAAGATATTCTTCAACTTGAGAATCTTGCCACTGCAGTTAAAGCCATTACACCTGATGATTTTGCAAAATACCGGAAACTTTTGTCAGTAATCCGGGATAAACAACATGGGTTTGGCTGGACAGGCAAATCCCGTAATGAAAGGCTGGTAATTTTTACAGAGCGCATTGAAACATTGCATTTTCTACGTAAAAATTTATTAAAAGATCTTAAATTAAAAGAAGATCAGGTTGAAATACTGTATGGAGGCATGTCTGATGTTGATCAACAGAAAATTGTTGAAGACTTTGGCAGACAGGA
>CAZQJS010000037.1:0-1760 GCA_964593725.1 uncultured Desulfobacterales bacterium | reverse complement strand
GGACGTATTGACAGGTATGGCCAGGAAAAAATCCCTTATATTCTCTACCTTATAAATCAGAGCACAAACTCAAAAATAAAGGGTGATATGCGTATTCTTGAACTTCTCATTCAAAAAGATGAAGAAGCTGTAAAAAATATTGGTGATCCTTCTGCTCTCATGGGAGTCTATGACATTGAAGAAGAAGAAAAGATCACAGCAGATGCCATTGAACAGGGAAAAAGCCGAACTGATTTTGAAAAAGCTCTTAATCATACTGCCGGAAAAGCATTTGATCCTTTGAAAATCCTTATGGGGAAAACCAGTTCATCAGCAGAAAAAGATTCCACTGAAAAAATAAAGACAATGCCTTCCCTGTATAAAAGTGATTATCATTATTTTAAAAAGGCTGTTGAATATTTAAAACAGACCCGGACTCTTCAATCTCAATTTTCAGATGACAAAGCTCAAGTTCTTTTAACCGCAACCAGAGATTTAAAGCACAGATTAAAATATGTACTGCCAAAAGAAGCATGGCCCGATGACGGGGTATTTGTCCTTTCGGCAGACAAAGATATAATTCAGGATGAAATTAAAAGAAGCAGAAAAGATGAAAACGCCTGGCCATCTATTCATTATCTCTGGCAGCATAATCCCATACTTGAATGGATAAATGATAAAATAATTGCAGGATTCAGAAGGCACGAAGCCCCTGTTTTATCGCTTTCAAAAATCTTGCCCCAAGGAGAAACCATATTTATTTTATCAGGATTAATACCTAATCTCAAAGGGCACCCGCTAATTCATAACTGGTTTGCAGTGGTATTTGACCATGATAAATTCTTAAGAGTTGAACCCTTTGAAACGCTCTTAAAAAGAACAGGACTTGATAGCGCAGAAACATCATTTCCAAACAGAGAAGATGATATTGATATCAGATTTCTCCAGAACCTTCTTCCTGAAGCTGTCCTCCAGGCAAAACTGTATATGAGTAAAAAAAGAAAAACCTTTGAAGACAATATAAATGAAAAACTCAATATCCACCTTACTGCATTGGAAAATCTTAAAGACAAACACCATGAACAGCTTGATATCTTTTATCAAAACAAAAAACAGACCAGCAGAAAAGAGCAGGAACAACGAGAGATTGACCGGAAATTTAATGAATTTATTACATGGGTTGAAGAGACCATGACAACAGAAGATAATCCGTTTATTCAGGTTATTGCAGCTTTTTGCTCCAGCTTCCCAATACTTTCTTCAAGTAAGGGAGGGCAGTAATGACCATTGATATAACCGGGATTAAGAATGAAAACGAATTTTATACCCTTCATTATCTTACTGCAATCCTTGAAAATGATCTGAAAGATATATTCAGCAGATGGAAAACAGAGGAACAAAATAAAGGCATTGTCCAACCCTACCTTAAACTGCAAAGTTTAAGAAGAGACTATTTTTTAAAAAGAGGTATTCTTGAAAAAGAAGGTAACATAAAAAAAAGAGTGCCCATACAAAAAGAGTTTACATGTTCTCTTCTTTCAGCATTGGGGTTTGAATATCAAAATAAACTTATTGAGCTGGATGACAGCACCACCACATCCAAAACCATGCCGGGGGGAATACCTTTGGCAGGTGCTGTCAATAATCAGAATGGCTCTCCCCTGCTCTGGATCATTGAGACAATAAACAGCCTGCCCGAAGACATTGACCCTCTGAAATTAAATTTTATTTCTGAACAATATCCTGAAAATAATGAAATCAATAAGAAACCGGATATTTCT
>CAZQJS010000036.1:0-29588 GCA_964593725.1 uncultured Desulfobacterales bacterium | reverse complement strand
GCCAGACAGAACTTTCATTTTCCAAAAAGGGCAAAACTTATACCCGTGCATTTGATTTGAAAATGCGCTATAAAAGTATAAAACTAAAAAAAATCAAACGTATTGCCATTATGTCGGCAACGGGAAATGCGGTGATGCATTGACTCTTTCTTGGAAAAAATTAAAGCTGTCAGCATTATTGATCCCGCCAATGCCTCGAACATTCCTATGCTTAAAAAATTTGCTGAAACTCTGGGCATACATAAAATCAGAATCTTGTCTTATTATGATTATGCTATTTCAACAGGACCATTAGAAGGCATCAATAATAAAATTAAAACTATGAAACGACAAGCTTATGGATATCGTGATTTTGAGTTTTTTAAATTGAAACTTTTTGATCTTCATAATAAAAAGTACGCATTAATCAGATGAACCAATATTTAGTTTTGGATGTGCATTCCTGATTTGAGAAATCATTCTCGTACCTGCATTAATTTCATAACAGACTAAAAGCCACTGATAAAAAGAATGGCCCCCATGGCAAGTCCAAAAACTAAATTAAACAATTTTATCAAAAGAGAATCTTTTACGCTATATGAGAGCAGGGGAAGCATCCCATGCCCATCCTGGACAAAAGAACTTGTAAAGAGTACGGAAAAAGGGATTAATCCCTGGGCAAACATCATGACAAAAATCAGATGGGGGCCTGATTCAGGGATTATGGATATCAGTGCTGCACAAATCAGCACAAGCCACATATTCTGCCTGACAAAATACTCAAGGCTCCAATGGGACAAACCCAGATTCACAAAAAGCAGTGCTGCAAAACTCCACAGAAACACCCTGAGTATATGCTTTTTAATAATGTGTTCCCAGATATGTGAATGCAGGTAGTGCTCGGAGACAACCATTATAACAAGGAATGTGCCAAAGGAGAGGAGTACAAATGTTGTACGCTCGGGCCCCCATGAATCAGGGCCAAGCCTCCCAAGTGCCACAAGAAGGCCAAAGGAGATAATCAGGATGAGAAAGAGAAACCTGGTAAAACTTATCCTGCTTAAATGGGACAAAAGTCTTCCTGATCTTATAATGTCATTTATATTTGTCTGGATGGTAATATTATTTTGATGATCCAGAGTGCACGCATCACATTCCGCGTCAAGGCATTTATTACAGGTCTTGATATTGAAAATATCAATAATGGCATCGCTTATGCCGGCAAAGACAACGCCTGATATAAAAAGCATTGCAAAAAGTATTAAAGCAGTTTTTGGAAACTCGGAAAGCATTACAAAGGCTTCATCACCGGAAGTTGCTATCATTCCCCCCACAACTGCCCCAAACCCGATTACACCACGGACATAGAGGCTTATATTCATGAAAGCCCCAAGACACCCTGGTATGGAGCCGAGAAAGGAGGCAAGGGTATACTGGCGAAGCCTGCCGCCCCTTATGGCATCAGACACCCGCTTATTTGTGACAAGGTCAATAAAATCCACCATAAGCATCATTACAAACACAAAAAAGCTGATCACAAGGGCGTGTTTAAATATTGATATAAATTCCATAAAAGTTTATCAGTTATAATCTAAAAATGATATTTCAGGGTTATAATAGTAAAATGATATTTTAAGCTTAATATACAATACATATTAAACTTGTGCAAACAGTTTGCCCTTGATATAATTGTGCAATTTTAAACAGGTCAACCTAAGATTGAAGGAAATTGCCATGGTGCAGCAAATCTCAAGACGATTATTCCTGAAAGCTTCTGCCACAGCAGCCTGTTCAGTAGCAGCAGGATCTGGTATTGCAAGGGCTGCAAAGGCTGTGAAAAAAGGAGAGCCCATTGCTACTTTGCTGGATATAAAAAAATGTATCGGGTGTGAAGAGTGTGTATATGCATGTAAAGAGGTTAATGAAAAAAAGATGCCTGAACCTGAAAAGCCTTTTCCTGCAATGTACCCTGCCCGGGTTCCAGTGGAAGATTTTTCTGAAAAAAGAGAAGTCACAAACCGGTTGACACCATATACATGGCTCTATATACAATCTGCAACTGTGGAAGTTTTTGGGAAAAAAGAGCAGATAACCATACCCAGAAGATGTATGCACTGTGTTAATCCACCATGTGTTAAATTATGTCCCTGGGGTTCTGCAAAACAGTTGGACAACGGCATATCCAGAATCGATGATGAGTTGTGCCTGGGAGGTTCAAAGTGTAAACAAGTCTGCCCATGGCACATACCCCAGAGACAGACAGGCGTTGGACTCTACCTTGACCTTATGCCTGCCTTTGCCGGCAATGGTGTGATGTACAAATGTGACAGATGCTATGACAGGATAGCCAATGGAGAGACACCTGCCTGCATTGAAGTGTGCCCGGAAGATGTCCAGAGTATCGGACCCAGAAGTGAAATAATTGAAAAAGCCCATGCACTTGCAGAAAAAACCAATGGCTATATTTATGGTGAAACGGAAAACGGCGGAACCAATACTATCTATGTCTCTCCCGTACCCTTTGACCTGTTAAACAAAGCAATAACAAAGGGCAGGGGCAAACCTCATTTTAACAAAGTCAAAAATATGATGGCCATGGGAAACAACCTTGCCTTTGCAATGATTGCCGCACCCTTTGCCGGAGCTTTAGCTGCATTTGTAAAATTCTACAAGACCGCAAAAAAAGAGGAAAAAAAATAGATGGAGAAAATGATACTCAAACTTGTATATCTTATTTCAATGCTCTTCCTTGTCATCACCGGATTCGGGCAGATGCCCATTTTCAAACGGTACTACATTGCAGACATTCCAGGACTTGCATGGCTTGCTCACTTTTATACAACCCATATTCTGCACTACCTTTCTGCAATGGTGCTGACAGGTCTTATTTTTTATATTGTTTTTGATACAATCTTTAATAAAGAAAAAAGCATAAAACTTGTGCCGTCGGTCTCTGCAAAACTTGTCATGATCCTGGTGCTGATCATCACAGGTGTCCCCATGATGATAAAAAATTTTACTGGAACTCCGTTTTCACCAAACCTTATAATTGTACTTGATTTAACCCATATTCTCTTCTGCATTATTTTTATTATCTACACCCTCCATACTTTTCTGACCAGACAGAAAGGAATCATACATCACCTGTATAAATAGATCCTAACTGCCGGACTTCAAAGCAGCAAGGCTTTGTCGCGCAAAATCTATCCCGGGATCAATTTCAAGTGCCATTTCATAATATTTTACTGCTGCATCTGAATCACCCATATCCCGGTAGTTTGATGCTATATTGGCATAATCAATGGCTGAACCCGGATCAAGAGCAATAATTCTTTTAAAACTCTTAATTGCCTTTTTGTAATTTTTCATCTTAAAATGACAAAACCCGATCAGGTTATGGATATCAGTGCGCTGCCCGTCAATTTCAGCCCCCTTTAAAAGTATCTCAAGTGCTTCTTCATACTGTTCCATATCCTTAAGACACAGTCCCATATAAGAACAGATATCAGGTATGTTTGCCTGTGCAGGATCAAGGGCAAGGGCTTGTTTAAACTGTGCAGCAGCTGCAGCATTATCCCCCAGTGATAAAAATGACAATCCTTTATAAAAATTTGTATAATACTGTCCCGGCAGGAGTGCCTCGACTTGATCAAGCCTGATCAATGCTTTTTCCGGATCAAATTTTTCCGTGATCAGTCTTGCACTGAACATGCCTACACTTGCATCAGCAGCTCTTTCCCTGAAATGTGCTCCGGGAATTATTGTATAGAATGCAGGTATGTTCAAGCCTTTATGCTTAACATCCATCACTATTACATCCATTCCTCTTTTGGCAAGTTGTGCAACAAGCCTTTCAACTTCCACCTTAATATTCATATCTGATCTGTCGGGCAGATCACTCAAGGGTATGATTTTCTCAGGGAGAGTGATGTACCGGGCCTGGTCCAGGGATGTGAACTTGGGAAGGCCGCTTGCCACAAAATTGGAACCTGTATTAAAATCCCCGGCAAGCTGGGCTGTTTCACTCAAGGCACGGCTCAGAGCTTTTTCAGGGCCTGGTGTGGTGCCCGCTGTCCACACGATCTCACTTAATACTGGAAATGTTGTTCTGTCATAGGCCATGACTCCCACCGTTGGTATACCCATATCATTGGTAAAATCAGAAATATGAAGGGTAATACCTGCTTTTCTGTATTTTTCAAGCATCTCTTTAACCATGGGGTCTTTTGCAGAGTCAGGATCAATGCCGGGCACTTTCAATTTTTTCCTGCTCACAAGGGAGGAGACATGCCGTTCAACAACCTCACATATACCCTGGCTTATGGCCTCTTCAACACAATTACCTGCACATGACCCATTAAATTCATTGATCATGTAAAACCAGTCAAAGGGAACAAGCACCTCTTTTTTCTGTGTGAGATTATAACCCCGGGACCATTTCAGGGGCAGGGATTCAAAGATCTTTTTTTTGGCTGCATTATCACCTGTTTCATCATGCACTGACTTTAATATCATGGAAAAGGGCAGTGCTCTTTTACCAAGGTTTTCACATGTGTCAATAATAAAATTTCCAGGATCATTCATAAAACTGAAAAAGCTGAACCTCTCTGCAAGCTCCATGACAGCACTTGCTTCTGCCTGCTCCGGTGTTGCTCCTTTACCCATCTGCTTGTTTGTGCCGATTATCTTTTTTGCATCCATCCCGCATTGACTGAAAAAAACCGGGATTCCAATCCTTCCATTATCTATTCTTTCTGTTTTATTCAAAATATCAAGATTAAGTCTGGCTGTCCTGCGTTTAAATATTCTGACAGTCTCCTGCGGTGATAATACCTTGTCCTGGTCAATTGTTTCCTGTTTAACAGCATCTTTTAACTCTATCTTAAAACCCATATGATTCTCTCCGGATTAAACCTTGTTTTAATTAAACTTTAATTTCAATTTGGTTTTACCCTGTTTTTACCAAAAAGCCAAGGCAATAAATACCACAATGTGATATTTATTGCCTTGACTTACTTTCCCTGACCATTATAATTTAACCATGGATATGAATAAAATGCTTAAAAAACACTCAACTATCTATTATCTTCCAGAAAAGCAGAGGATATATGACCGGGAACTTATCCTGGAAGAGCCGTTAACCATAAACATCCAGGGAAAAAACCATGCTGTAATAATGCGTACTCCCGGGTATGAAAAAGCCCATGCTGCAGGATTCTGCCTTGCAGAAGGCATCATAGACACATGTGCTGACATTGCTGATATTGCCCTTTGTGACGGTGACAGCTCCAACATTGCATCTGTCATACTCACCCGGGAAAGGGCAGACAAAATCACCCATATTTTAAATAAATCAATGTATATCAGCCAGACAGGGTGCGGACTCTGCGGCCGGGAGATAATTGATGATTTAAAGGATAATCTCAATTTTATCCACCAGGGATTTACAATATCCTTTAATGGAGCAATGAACATAGTAAACCAGATGAAAGGGATACAAAAGCTTCGAAAACGTTGTTTTTCTTCCCATGCTGCCGCTCTTTTTACCCATGATTCAAAAAAACTGTCCCAGGCTGAAGATGTTGGCAGACATAATGCCCTTGACAAAGCAATCGGGATCCTTTTGCTTAAGGAGAGACTTGCCATGGCGGCTATTGCGCTTTTATCTTCCAGGGCAAGCTATGAAATGGTGCAGAAATGCGCCAGGGCAAAAATAGAATTAATAATCAGCATGGCAAGGCCCACAGCCCTTGCAGTTGAACTTGCTGAAAATATCGGCATCACCCTTGCCTCGGTAAGGGATAATGGTCTTTATGTTTTTACAGGAAGATCAAGAATAGCAAATCCAGATACACTGGAAAACACACTGCAATAATACTCCATAATTAAGCTTTACAAAATGTGAATTCACTTTCTTGACATGAGGTTATTCTGCATTACTATTTATCATATGCAATAAATACTCATGCAAATCAATACGAAAGAGAGGAAATATACCATGAAATTTGATCAGCTTACAATAAAATCAAGGGAAGCAATTGAGAGTGCCCATTCAAAGGCATTGCAGTCTAACCACCAGGCCATTGAGCCGGTTCATATTTTCGATGCAATGCTGGAAGAACAGGATGGCATTGTTGTTTCAATATTAAATAAGATCGGTGCCGACCGCAATGGAATTACCCGGGAAGCACAATCACTTCTTAACAAACTTGTCCAGGTGACAGGCCAGACCAGTACCAGGGATGATATCTATATCTCCAGGGATTCCCACAGGGTTCTTGAAAAAGCTTTTAAGGAAGCATCTGCCATGAAGGATCAATATGTCAGCCTTGAACACATTTTCCTTGCCCTTGCAACGGTTAAAGGTGATGTAAAAAAGTTGTTAAAAAATAACAATGTGACAAGGGAGATGATCCTGGAAGTTTTAAAGGATATCAGGGGTAATCAGACAATCAATGATCCCAACCCCGAAGAAAAATACCAGGCTCTGGAAAAATTTGGCCGGGATTTAACAGAGCTTGCACGATCCGGTAAACTTGACCCTGTTATTGGAAGGGATGAGGAGATACGAAGGATTGTTCAGGTATTGTCAAGGAGACGTAAAAACAATCCTGTTCTCATTGGTGAGCCTGGAGTTGGAAAGACTGCCATTGTTGAAGGACTGGCCCAGAGGATTGTGGAAGGCGATGTTTCAGAAACATTGAAAAACCGCAGGATAATAACGCTTGAAATGGGTGCAATGCTCGCCGGTGCAAAGTACAGGGGCGAGTTTGAAGACAGACTTAAAGCAGTTTTAAAAGAGGTCGAAGCAGCAGAAGGTGAAATCATACTGTTTATTGATGAGCTCCATACTGTTGTTGGTGCAGGAGCTTCCGAAGGTTCTGTTGATGCTTCAAATATGCTTAAACCTGCCCTTGCCAGGGGAACACTGAGGTGTGTAGGTGCAACTACCCTGAATGAATATAAGAAATATATTGAAAAGGATGCTGCCCTGGAAAGGCGGTTCCAGCCTGTTTTCAGCAAAGAACCAAGTATAGAAGATACAATCTCGATTTTACGGGGGCTTAAGGAGAAGTATGAGGTACACCATGGTGTAAGAATTAAGGATTCAGCACTTGTTGCAGCAGCAACACTGTCCCACAGATATATAGCAGACCGTTTTCTGCCTGATAAGGCAATTGACCTTGTGGATGAATCAGCTTCAAGGCTGAGAATTGAAATTGACAGTATGCCCAGGGCCATTGATAATATCCAGAGAAAAATCACCCAGGCCATGATTGAACAGCAGGCCCTGAGAAAAGAAAAGGATGAATTGTCCCGGGAAAGGCTGATCAGGCTTGAAAAAAAACTTGCTGCCATGAAGGAAGAGATTGCCCCCATGAAGCTTGCATGGGAAAATGAAAAAAACCTTATCCATGAAATCCGTGATATCAGAGAAGAGATTGATAGATACCAGACCCTTGCCCAAAAGGCGGAAAGGGAAGGTGACCTTGAAAAGGTTGCCCAGATAAGGTACTCAACAATCGGGAATCTTCAAAAGGTGCTTGAGGAGAAAAAAGAGGCCCTGAATGCACTCCAGAAAAATGGCGGCATGCTTAAAGAGGATGTGGAAGATTCTGATATTGCCGATGTTGTGTCCTCCTGGACAGGTATCCCGGTTTCAAAAATGCTCAAGCAGGAACAGGAAAAACTGGTTGACATGGAACAGCATATACGCAGAAAAGTGATAGGTCAGGAAAAGGCAGTTGAAGCGGTTTCCAATGCTGTAAGACGTGCCAGATCCGGACTTCAGCCCCATGACCGTCCCATGGGCACATTTATCTTCATGGGCCCAACAGGTGTTGGAAAAACTGAACTTGCAAAATCCCTTGCAGAATTCATGTTTGACAGTAAAGATGCCATGGTCAGGATAGATATGTCAGAATATATGGAAAAACACTCTGTGGCAAGGCTTATAGGCGCACCTCCAGGTTATGTCGGATATGACGAAGGCGGCTATCTTACAGAAGCTGTACGGAGAAGGCCGTACTCTGTGATACTGTTTGATGAAATTGAAAAGGCACATCCCGATGTTTTCAATGTACTGCTCCAGGTTCTTGACGACGGCAGAATGACAGACGGTCATGGAAGAACAGTTGATTTCAGAAACAGTATAATAATCATGACTTCCAATGTTGGCAGCCGTTTCATTAACGAGGCAGGTAACAACGGAACAATGGACAAAGAGGTGGAAAGAAAGGTTTTAAAAGCTTTACACGATTCATTTAAACCGGAATTCTTAAACCGAATCGATGAGATCATAACCTTCCATGCCCTTTCCATGGAAGATATTAAAAAGATCACACTCCTTCAGATAGAGGAGCTGAATAAACGTCTAAAGGATAAAAAGATAAAAATAGTTCTTGATGATAAAGCAATCAAGTTTATTGCAGAACAGGGGTTTGATCCTGTATTTGGTGCAAGGCCTTTGAAAAGAGCTATACAGAAGTATATTGAGAATCCCCTTTCCATGGAAATTTTAAAAGGGGAAATTAAAAACAGTGGTATTATCAATTTCACCAATAACAGTGATCCTGATACACCCGGCCTTGTGCTCTCAGCTGCATGATACAGACATAACAACAAAGGTATATAAGCGTGGATGGACCTGGTATTACCATCCACGCCCGCCCTCCGGCATACATCTTTTTTCAACCTTTTCTCAAAGAGAGCTCTGCCACTGATTCAATATGGAAAGTATGGGGGAACATATCCACGGGCTGAACTTCAAGAATATGGTATCTGTTTTTAAGAAGTTCCAGATCCCTGGCAAGGGTTGCAGGATTACATGACACATACACTATTTTTTCAGGAAGAAGCTTTAAAACCCCGGCCACAACATCTTTATGCATACCTGCCCTGGGCGGATCAATTATTATTACATCGATTTTACCGGCTTTACTCTCTCTGGCAGGCCCATTGAGTATGGGAAGCATATCCTTGATATCCCCTGTCAAAAACTTAATATTGCTGATATTATTCAACTCAGCATTCTTCCTTGCGTCCTCCACAGCACTTTGAACAATCTCAATGCCGATTATCTCTCTTGCATTGCAGGACAGCCATATGGGGATTGTTCCTGTACCTGAATAAAGATCCAGAACCCTTTGCCTGCCTGTAAGGTCTGCATATTTTGATACAATTGAATATAGATTTTCTGCTCCACGGGTATTGGTCTGGAAGAACGAATTTGCAGAAATTTTAAATATAAAATTTCCAAGCTTCTCTTTGATATAAGATCTGCCCGAAACAAGTTTTTCATATTCACCCGTTGCCACTCCAGCCTTCCGGGATGTAACATTATTTACAATGGAATCTATTTCAGGATACTTTTCACAAAGCTTTGAGGCAAGATCCATTAAAACTTTATCATTTTCACCTGTTGTCACAATATTCACCATCCATTTATCAAAATAGTGGGAGTGGCGCAGCATAAGAAATCTCCAGAAACCTTCATGGGAACGAAGCCCATAGGCAGAAAGTCCGGAATCCTTAATAAATGCCCGTACATCTTCCATTATTTTATTTCCAAGACAGGGCTGTATTTCACATCTTTTAAGATCAATCACTCTGTCAAAGGTTCCGGGGACATGCAGACCAAGTCCAAAATCCTTTTTTATTTCAGGGTTATTAAGTTCACTTGGAAGAAGCCAGCGTTTATCAGCACAGGAAAACTCCATCTTGTTTCTGAAATTATAAATATTTTCTGCGGCTTTAACGTCATTTACCTTAATATCGGTGAGCCCTGCAATGTGTTTCAGGGAGTCTTTAACATGTTTTTTCTTATATTCAAGCTGGGTCGTATAGGCAAGTTCCTGCCACTTGCACCCTCCACACCAGGATGCGTATTCACACCGGGCTTTTTCTCTTTTTTCCGATTTTTCCAAAATCTCAATCAGGCGCGCTTCGGCAAAACTCTTTTTCTTTTTCACAATCTTTGCAAGCACTTTATCCCCTGGAAATACCCGGTCAATAAAAACAGGGAAGCCATCAGGTTTTGCAAGTCCCTTGCCGCCATAAGCAAGATCAATTATCTCAAATTCATATATTTTACGTTTCCTCAGGGCCATTATCACCTTTAAAATATCTGCAAATTAATAAAGAAAGATTGATCTTATAGCATTTTTAGGGCATTAAGTACAGGTATGAAAACTTTTGAAGAAAAAATAGAATTTACAGCTGACAGCCTGCCCATCAAAGGTGTTCTTCACCTTCCCGCCCCCGGATCAGTTCATGGTACTCCACCAGTTGTAATAGGATCCCACGGCCTTGAAGGCACAAAAAACTCAGCCAAACAGATTATTCTTTCAAAGCTTTTTCCTGAAAACGGCATTGGCTTTTTAAGGTTTGACCACAGAGGATGCGGTAAAAGCAAGGGGGATTTTTTAAAGGACACAACTGTACCCAACAGGGCAGAAGATATTATCTGTGCTGTACAATATCTTATTGAGAGCAGGCATGCCCCACGTAAGATCGGACTGTTTGGAAGCAGTCTTGGGGGTTCGGCCTGCATTGAGGCATGGAACAGCATCATGGATATGAATGTAAAACTCTCCGGCATTGTTATAACTGCAGCTTTGGTTAAAAGCAGGAGTATTGAAAACATTCCGGCCCTTCCCATGAATTTTGTTATCAGCAACCTTGATTTCAACCTTTTTAAAAAACTTCCATACCTTACAAACATCCTGATCTTCCATGGCAAAGCCGATGAAATAGTTCCCGTTGAAAATGCCCATACAATATATGCAAATGCACAGGAGCCTAAAAAGCTTATACTGTTTAAAAATGGTGATCACCAGACATCGGCACAAAAAGATCAAAAAATATTTGAAAAGGAGACCATAGAATGGTTTTGCAAAGTTTTTAATTATGATTAATTGTCAATTCTGTCTTTGAACCACTTGTCCAATAATTTTTTATGGATTCCGCTGCGTTTTATCTGTTCAAGGGCCCGGCGCATTCTGTCCACAATGGCAGGATCAGTATCCTTATTGGCAGCAATACACATTGGCATCTTTGATATGATAAATACTTTTTTAAACAGGCCGGCAGAAAGATTGATCTTTTTCAAAGCCTCCAGAAATCCGACATCATTATTTACATTCAGATCAACCCTGTTCTGATAAAGCATCTTAATGGCCTGCTCCTGGTTAACAAGATAGTGCAGTTGATCCGGCGATTTAAAACCATTGTTTTCAAGGAGCAGTGCCCCTGCATCGCCCCTGGGAGTACCAGTTATATATTTTTTTGCATCCTCAAGTGAATTAATTACAATATCTTTGCGTGATTTTAAACAATATACAGCTGTTGTGGCTGTAAAATATTCACCAACCCAGATAAACAGGTTCTCCCTTTCCCTGGTCCTTGCCAGGGAGAAAATAAATGTACCAGGTTTTCCCAATGCCATGCGGTAAGCTCTTGCCCAGGGATAGACATTAATTTTTATATCCATATGCGCATTTTTTTTCACAGCTTCAACAATATCTATGGCAAACCCCCTTAAGGGCCTGCCCGGCTCGCTGATCTGAAAGGGAGGATAGTTTTCTGTGACAAATGTAATGTCCTGGGCCTGAAGCAGGCCTGATACAGACACAAATATAAAAATTAAGATTGTCATGTATTTCATTTTCCCTCCTTTATGTCTTAAAACAGGGATATATTTCTCTTTTATGCGAGGATATATTTTTCTAGAGTAGCACCTTATAATTATTATTACAATAGCACATATTTATAATAAAACGTGTTACTTAAACCAGGGAAGGTCAAAATAATTAAACCAGTTTTTTCCTGAGCGTGTTTAAACATGCATGGGCAAACACCCTCTTATTCCATGCCCTGTCATTGAAATTAAGACAGTATGTTTTCGCCTGCGAACCACCCTTTTGTGCAAACCCAATGCATACTGTACCCACAGGTTTTTCATCGCTCCCGCCCCCAGGGCCTGCAATGCCTGAGGTGGATATACCAAAATCAGCCCCTGCCCGCTCCATGGCACCCTTTGCCATTTCCATAGCAGTATTATCATGGACAGCTCCATGGCGAAAAATTGTATCGGGATTTACATTGAGGATATTTACCTTTGCGTCATTGGAGTATGTTACTGCTGAAAAAAGGAAAAAAGCTGAGCTTCCCGGGACATCTGTCAGCATATTTGAAATAAGTCCCCCTGTACAGCTCTCTGCAACGGCAACGGTTTTTTTCTGTTCTGTTAAAAGAGCTGCCACCTCTTCTTCCATGGACAAGCCCCTGCGTGACACCACATGATCTGTGTTAAACTTTGATACTATCCACTCTTCAGCTCTTTCCAGGTCTGATTCCATATCAGTTCCGGGAGTTTGAACAGAAGATAATAATTTAACCTCTATCATTGGAAAATATGCCCTGAACCCCAGATAAAACATGGGAAACTTTTTTGAAAACCCTGCCAGGAGGGTCTCAGCCTTTGACTCAGGAACTCCAAACAGTGTTATTTTACCACTTACACGCCGGTATACCTTAAATTTTCTTTCAATGCCCGGTAAAACTATATTATTAAACATATTTTTCATTTCCATGGGAACTCCTGGTAGAAAATAGATAAGAGCTTTTCTGAAATGCATGGAGAATCCCGGTGCAGTACCCCTGCTGTTCCTGAGCATGGCAGCACGGGATGGCAGATATGCCTGCTTTTCATTTATCTTTGGCATTTCAATATTTTTATTTTTAAAGAATGCTTTAATACAGGATAATGCTTCATTGTTTATTTTAAGCTTATCTCCAAAAGCAGCTGCTGCTGTCCGGGCGGTGATGTCATCCCTGGTGGGACCAAGTCCTCCTGTAACCACAACAATATCTGCCCTGGATGCGCTCTCCTTCAGCAAAGTTCCAAGCTCGTTTTCATCATCACCTGCCATGGTACATCTTTTCACTAAAACTCCCATTTCAAGAAACCCGGCAGCCAGAAAAGATGCATTGGTATCCTGAACACTGCCGGTTATCAATTCATCACCCGTGGAAATTATTTCTACTATCATGACAGCATCTCCTGATATTTTTACTATTTCAAATATATCCTTTTTTATACACCTTTTAAAAAAACATTGCATGGTTGGATGTAAAAAACGGTGGATTCCTCAAAACTATAGGTGCAAGCAGGGGATTCTTTCTGAACTTTTTAAAAAGAAATTTTCTGACATTTTTCCTGTCCCAGCCATGGGGATGTTCAAAATTATGGTATAAAGAGAGATCACCTTCATAGAACTGAGTTACTCTGAGGTGTTCTGCCTCCTGACTGAATCTTGGCAGATTAAATATTGCAAGATTCATGAAATCAATATATGGGGCATGGTGAGTGACATAGTCAAGGGTTTTTCCAGCTGACTCTTCGGTCTCCCGGGGTGTTCCAAACAGAAGATATATATAGGTTATAATCCCGGCTCTTTTTAAATTTTTAAGAATATTGGATGCAACCCTTAAATCAATGCCCTTATCCATCTTATCCAAAACATCCTGATCCCCTGACTCAAGACCCAGGTTCAGCATCACACATCCTGATTCTTTTAATGATCTTACATAATCAAAATCCTCCAGTTCCCTGCCCATACGTGCAAAGCCATACCATAAAAAAGGTATTTTCTTTTTCATATTGCTCTTTACAAGGGCTTTCATCAAAGCAGGAGATATTGCATTATCAATAAAATGGACATAATCGTGTTCATATTTATCTGACAGTATGGAAAGATTTGCCAGAGCCTGTGAAATCTTTAAGGGTCTGTATTGTGTTTTTTCTGCTTTTTCAGGGCAGAACCTGCATCGTCTCCAATAACATCCCCTTGATGTACTGAAGGGAATAATCCTGCCCGGTGCCAGATATGAGTCCCACACGGCAAAATCAAAATCCGGGCAATACCTGCCTGCCAAGGACGGCTGCTCTATTCCGCATGCAGCAAGTACTGCATTTTCTCCCTCTCCCTGTACAAGGATATCAATTAATCCTTTAAAGGGGTTATTAAAACCAGGCATGCTCATCCAGGTTGAAACAAGGCCGCCTCCAAAAATAATCTTTTTATCTCTGAAATTATCTTTAATCCACCCTGCAAGGGCAAAAGCTGTAAGTGCCTGGCTCAGATAACAAAGTGAAATACCAATATATCTGGAATCTGAATTCATGATTCCAGCCTTCAGGCAGGCCTCAAAATATTCATAAAAGGGATTTTCCTGAAAATTATCAGCAGCGCTCAGCAGATCCAGGCTTCTAACAGGAGACAGTTTTTCATCTTTAAAATCAGCAAGGCTCAATTTAAAACGTTTTGATGAAAGTGCTGCATTTAAAATATGGTTAATATCAAAGAGCTTTTGCTTATAACGATCAAAATTCTTATATAAAGAGGAATCCTTTATACTCTCAATGTTATCCTGCCGGTGGGAAACAGCCCGTTTAGTCCAGCTTGAATCAGGCTCTACATTGGAATTTATAAGAAATAACAGACCTTCAATATTGGCATCATAAACTTTGCATTCCATATTATGTTTTTTCAGGGCTCCTGCAAGCAGGGCAACCCCGCCGGGCGGCTCACACGGCTTAACTACCGGGGGATAAATTAAAATCATGATGGAGTTTAATTGTATAAGCAAAAAGCCTTTGTTAAAACAAAGCTATGATGCACTCTTTTTAGCTGTCCATTCACCTGATACAGCATCTTCTCTGTGGGACATCATCCATGTCCCTTTAGCCTTTACTGTTGTAAAATCTCCTGTGATCTCACCAGATAGTGGTGAAGAGCCCATATCTGCCCTGATATATCCTGACAGTCTTGCGTTAATAACTCCATTTTTCACAACACCCTTAATATTACCTTTGGCAACAGCCTTACCATACCCTCCGGTGGACTTAAGATGCAGAATAAAAAATCCTTTAACAGAATAGAGGTCAGTGTTTTCCCCTGTCTTTGTAATATAAAATTCTAAATTACCATTGGCTGGTCCTGTAAGTTCACCGATCCATTTTTCAGCATTGGGATCAATATTCGGGGAGGAAGAAACACACCCAAGAAAGCAACTGCTGGCCATAATTATAATAACAAATATGATTTGTCTTTTTTCAAGGATAAGATTCAACATATACATCTCCCTTTCTTTTTATTTATATTAAAATAACTTGATACCGTGGCTTGTAAAATATGTCAAGAATAATCAGATCAAAAGCTGGCTTCAGCCGTGTCCGGGTTTATTTTCCAGCGCCTTTTCTCCTTGACTTTAGTTTGGAGTTATTATACTCCGGTTAGGGTAATATTTTTACTGCTTGATACTGAATTAACTCAGGGAGGTTTCAATGCTGGAGTTCCAGTTCCACCAGCTTGTAAAGGACATTAGCGAAGCTTTGTGGGGAGTTCCTACAATCATAATGCTTGTCGGAGGCGGACTGTACATTTCCCTGGCAACAGCTTTCATACAATTACGAAAATTCGGCTATAGTTTATTATTGATTTCAGGCAGATTTGATAATAAGGATGATCCGGGAGAGATCTCACATTTACAGGCATTAAATGCATCCCTTGCAGCAACAATTGGAGTTGGTAATATTGCAGGTGTCGGCACTGCAATTGCCATGGGAGGCCCTGGTGCTGTTCTGTGGATGTGGCTCACAGCTGTTTTTGGCATGGGACTGAAATACGGTGAATGCCTCCTCTCCTTGAAATATCGGGTCATTGGCAAAAACGGAACAGTCAGTGCCGGACCCATGTACTATCTTGAACGGGGGTTGAAACAGAAGTGGCTTGGTATATTATTCGCACTGTTTGCAGCTGCAGCATCCCTTGGCATAGGAAATATGATCCAGGCAAACTCGGTTGCCGACCCTATTTCATCATATTTCTCCATCCCTAAACCTGCAACCGGACTTGTCCTTGCATTCTTAGTATTTCTGGTTATCATTGGAGGCATAAAACGTATTGCCCAGGTAGCAAGTAAAATGGTACCCATTATGGCCCTCTACTATATAATAGGAGCCATTGTGATTATTTTTGTAAACCGTGACCAGATAGGAGTTGCATTTAGTATTATCATCAATGATGCTTTTTCAGGCACTGCTGCAACCGGAGGATTTACAGGTGCTTCCCTGGCCTACGCAATCAGATTTGGTATTTCCCGTGGTGTTTTTTCCAATGAAGCAGGACTTGGCAGCTCACCCATAGCCCATGGTGCTGCAAAAACAACTGAACCTGTACGTGAGGGCCTTGTGGCCATGATAGGCCCATTTGTTGATACAATTGTTGTATGCACAATGACAGCACTTGTCATCATATTAACCGGTGCATACACCACCGGGGAAACAGGGGCGATACTGACAGCCCGGGCATTTGAAACAGGACTTCCCGGCCCGGGCGGTTACACCGTTGCAATCGGAATTGTCTTTTTTGCTCTGTCCACTATCATTACCTGGTCATATTATGGAGACCGGTGTGTATCATACCTTGCAGGAGAAAAATTTGTTCTGCCATACAGACTTTTATACTGTTGCCTCATACCAGTGGGAGCTACTCTTGAGCTTCCCACTGTCTGGGCAATAGGTGACTGTATGAACGCTCTTATGATCTGGCCTAATCTTATTGGCATTATTTTCTTAAGCCCGGTAGTTCTTAAGGAGACCAGACAATATTTCAGCGATCCAACAAGGGTTTATCCTTATAAAGATTGAAATAAATAAAATTTTATAGTACTGTTTATTAATCATATATTATCAGGATGTCATGACAAAAAAAACTGAAGATTTTACTATTTTTCCCAAGCCATCTGACAATGAAATAGTGCAGAATATTGAAGATATAAAACTGCACCTGTTTAAAATTGCAAAACCTCTCTATGTCCTGTCCCGGAGCAATGGTTCGGTATCACAGAAATACCGCCTTAAAGCCTATATTCCACCCCTTCTTCCTGAAAGTTTAGGGAATATGGATTTTAAAAAAAGGCATAATCTTAAATATGCCTATATTGCAGGAGCCATGGCCAATGGAATAAGTTCGGTAAAAATGGTTAAATCCATGGCTGAAAACGGGATGACCGCTTTTTTTGGTGCAGGGGGGCTCTCCCTCAACAGGATCGAACATGCAATCATCGAATTAAAAGACAAGGTACCTTCAAACACATTTGGTTTTAACCTTATCCATTCACCCAATGATCCTGACCATGAAATGGCAGTGGTAAACCTGTATTTAAAGCACAATATTAATCTGGTCAGTGCTGCTGCGTTCATGCGGATAACACTGCCCCTTGTATATTATCGCATTAAAGGGCTTTGCCAGGATTTTGACGGCAAAGTAACCTGCCCCAACAAGATCATTGCCAAAGTCTCAAGGGTGGAAGTTGCAAAGGAATTTTTCTCTCCTCCTCCGGTAAAACTTGTCAATCAGCTCCTTGAAAAAAATATGATCACAAAAAAAGAGGCAGAACTTGCTCAATATATACCCATGGCCCAGGATATCACGGCAGAAGCTGACTCAGGTGGTCATACCGATAACAGACCAGCCTTGACGCTCTTTCCAATAATGCTCTCACTTAGGAATCAATGCGCTGAAAAATTTAACTTTGCAGACAGGCTCTGCGTGGGTCTTGCAGGAGGTATTGCAACACCTGAGTCTGCTGCGGCGGCATTTCAAATGGGAGCAGGATATATCCTGACAGGATCGATTAATCAGCCCTGTGTTGAAACAGATATATCAGCCCGGGCCAAAAAGATGCTGGCCCAGGCCCGCCAGGCAGATGTGGCCATGGCACCTGCGGCAGACATGTTTGAGCTCGGAGCAAAGGTGCAGGTACTGAAACGTGGCACCATGTTTGCCATAAGAGCTGAAAAACTTTATAATATCTATAAAACCTACAATGATTTTAACCAGGTCCCTGAAAAAGATAGAAACCAGATTGAAAAAAAATTCCTCATGGCAGAGTTTAATGAGAAATGGCTTGAGACAAGAGCATTTTTTGAAAAAAATAATAATTTCAAAGAGATACAAAGGGCAGAAGCTGATCCAAAAGTAAAAATGGCCCTTGTTTTCAGATCATATCTGGGGCTTGCATCCAGGTGGGCCATTAATGGTGATCCGGAACGGTCAATTGATTACCAGATCTGGTGCGGCCCGGCCATTGGAGCATTCAACCAGTGGGTCAGGGGTAGTTTCCTTGAAAATCATCTCAACCGGAGAGTTGTGGAGATTGGTCTGAATCTTCTCTTTGGAGCATGTGTCTCCCTGCGCAGATCCTGGCTCGAAAATCAGAATATTGATTGTTCATCTTCTGCATTATACTTTTCTCCAGCCAAAAGAGACGAGCTTTTAAAAATGATTGTGTAGTAAATGTAAAATTATTGTCAAACCAATCACCAGCCAGTGTATTTTATACTGTTTTCCTGTAAAAATAAGAAGATAACATAGGATCGGTTATATTTTTATTAAAGAAAATCTGAAAAATTTCAGGATCAGGAGTGCATTGTGATGACTAGGGATGAAAATTGCATTGCCATTATCGGGATGGGTTGTATATTCCCCGGGGCAAATGGACTTGATGAATACTGGCAGTTACTCTTCAGTGAAAAAGATGCCATAACAGAGATTCCAGATAAAACCCACTTTGCATTAAAAGATTATTTTGATGAAGACCCGAAATGTCCCGACCATATCTATTGCAGGCGAGGCGGCTTTATACCTGCTGTATCCTTTGACCCTTCCCGGTATGGAATTCCTCCCAACAATCTGAGTGCAACAGATACGTCCCAGCTCCTTGGTATCCTGGTTGCTCAAATGGCCCTGGAAGATGCAGGATATGATATAAAAAATGATTTTTCCATCAAAAACAGAACAAATATTATCCTTGGTGTCACAGGCACCCAGGAACTTGTGATCCCCCTTGGTGCACGCCTTGGCTATCCTCTATGGAAGGATGCGTTAAAGGATGCAGGGATTTCAGAAAATAAAAGCCGGGAAATTATTCAAAGAATCCACAGCAGATACCCTGAATGGCAGGAGAACTCTTTTCCCGGGCTTCTTGGTAATGTTGTTGCCGGAAGAATAGCCAACAAACTTGATCTTAAGGGTACAAACAGCGTTGTTGATGCAGCCTGTGCAAGTTCTTTAAGTGCCATAAACAATGCCATAATGGAGCTGATTCAGGGCAGATGTGATATGTCCATCACTGGTGGTGTTGATGCTTTGAATGATATATTCATGCACATGTGCTTTTCAAAAACAGGTGTTCTATCCCATACCAGTGATGCAAGACCCTTTTCAAAGGATTCTGACGGCACTGTCCTTGGGGAGGGCGTTGGCATGATTGTATTAAAACGCCTTAAAGATGCCAGGGAAAACAGGGACAGGATATATGCTGTCATAAGAGGCATCGGCACATCCAGTGATGGCAATTCAGGCGGTATTTACGCACCTGATGCAGCAGGCCAGCAAAGGGCACTGGAAGATGCCTATAAAAATGCTTCTGTTGATCCATGCACTGTACAGTCCATTGAAGCCCATGGTACAGGTACCAGGGTTGGTGACAAAATAGAGTTCCAGGCATTGAAAAATTTCATGAAAGACTCGATGGATAAAAAATCATCAAATACCATGGGAAAACATGGCCGGTGTTCCCTTGGATCGGTAAAGTCAATGATAGGCCACACAAAAGCAGCTGCAGGCGTTGCAGGGATAATTAAAGCAAGCCTGTCCCTTTACCACAAAACCCATTTCCCCACCCTGAAGGCAGAACCACCTGACCCTGAACTTGATATTGCCAATTCCACCTTCTACCTTAACACTAGCCTGAAACCCTGGGTTAATCAGCCCGGCACAGGCACCGACAATTACCCCAGGCGTGCTGGTGTGAGCGCCTTTGGATTTGGCGGCAGTAATTTCCATGCTGTTCTTGAGGAGTATACAGGCACAAAAGAACATGTTTCCTGGAACAAGTCCATACAGATCGCAGCATTTTCCGCAGAAACCATATCAGACCTTAAAACAGACCTTTCAATTTTTATGAACAAGGTTGCCCATGATCATAACCTTGACTCCCGGGAAAAGAGGGGAAAGCTTGCCTGGCTCTCCTTTAATTCCAGAAAGGCTTTTTCAGCCAGGCATGCCTGCCGCCTTGTCATTGTGATTCCCCATTATAAAGAGAGTGTTACACTCCTTAAAAAAGCCATGGAAATTATTTCAGAACAACCTGAACCTGACAGCAGACCTCCTGAGGGAAAAGGTATCTTTTTTAATACCGGCCCTGCTGATAAAAAAAATAAGACCGGATTTTTATTTCCGGGCCAGGGCAGCCAGTACACCATGATGGGCAGGGATATTGTCTCAATATTCCCCGAAGCAATGGATGCAGTGACCCTTGCGGATCAATGCTTTAACCCGGAGCAGGATTACATGATAAAACCTCTCCATGATTATATTTTTCCCTTTCCAGACCACATTCAACCTTTAGAAGTATCTGAGCTTGAACTCAGGAATACAGACATAGCCCAGCCAGCCCTGGGAGCCATAAGTCTTGCCATGGTCAAAGTTCTTAAACGGTTTAATATTAAGCCGGACTATACCTGTGGCCACAGCTTTGGAGAGCTCACAGCACTGAATGCTGCCGGAAGAATTAATGATACTGATTTCCTGAATCTCTCCCGGGTCCGGGGAAAATACATGGCTGAAGCATCAAAACAATCCGGTGATTCAGGAAGCATGTTTGCTGTCAAAGCCCCCATGGAAAAAATTGAGGCGTTGATCCGGGATAATGACCTTGACCTTGTCCTTGCCAATAAAAACTCCCACCAGCAGGGTGTGCTTTCAGGGAGTACCCATGAAATTGACAGAGCAGTTAAAATTTTCAAAAAAAACAGGGTCAGAGGCATAAAACTACCTGTGGCAGCTGCTTTTCACTCACGCCTTGTTGAAAATGCTGCAAAGCCGTTTAAAAAAGAGCTTGAACAGATAACCTTTAAAAAAAGTTCAATAGAGGTTATGTCCAATACCAGTGGCACTTTTTACCCCTCTGACAATGAAAAAGCAAGGGAGATCCTTGGGAACCAGCTTGTAAATCCCGTTGAATTTATAAAAAATATTGAATTAATGCATAAAAGCGGTGTTTCAACCTTTATTGAGGTGGGTCCGAAAACAGTGCTCACAGGTCTTGTCAAATCAATTCTAAAGGATCACAACATAACCTGCCTTGCAATGGACACATCTTTAGGTCCGGCCGGGAAAACTCCAGGGCCTGGATCAGGACTGCAGGACCTTGCCATGGTAATAGCCAGCCTTGCATCAGAGGGATTTGATGTTGATCTTACCCAATGGGAATCCCCGTGCACAAGGATTGAAGACAGAAAAATGAATATTTTTCTCACCGGAGCCAATCCAAAAACTGCCCATGACAAAACAACTATCCCCTCCATGGATGATGAAAAGCTTCCTGAAAAAAGCAGAATAAATAAAATAAATCATAAAGATGATAAGAGAGAACCAATGAGCAAAAAAAATAATCCTGATTCCCCTGTCACCACCAGTGACTCCATGGCCAACGGAGCAATGACACTCATCCGGAAAGGCTTTGAGTCAATGCAGAAGCTCCAGAGCCAGACTGCAAAAACCCATGAAAAATTCCTTGAAACCCAGGCAGAAGCCAGCAGAACTCTCCAGAGCATGATGGAGCAGACAAAAATATTTGCAAATAATGTAATAAAGAGTCCTTTAAATACCACAAACCCCATTCCAATGGAACCTGATCAATCAGTCACACCAGCTGAACCAGTTGAAACGGTTGAGCCAGCTGAACCCATGGAATCTGTCACAGATACACCCGGGCCTGCCATGGAAAAAACAGAACAGACAGGCACAACTGAAAAAACTGAAAAGATGGTTTTTGAGATCATCAGTAAACTTACAGGGTTTCCAGTGGAAATGCTGGAGCCTGACATGGATATAGAATCTGACCTTGGTATTGATTCCATAAAACGGGTGGAGATTATTTCAGAACTTGAAAAAAATTTGCCATCCCTTACTGCTTTAACACCTGAAAATATGAGCTCCCTGAAAACTTTAAAGGAGATATGCAATACCATTGATACGAACAGCAACAAAATCGATACTGCCCTGGAAACCATTGAAGAACCAAAAGATCCTGCCCGGTCAGAAACCAGACCGGCAGCTGTACAGTCCCAGACCAGCAGCCTGAAGGTCCTCATTGCCACCATAAGCAAATTAACAGGGTTTCCAGAAGAGATGCTGGAGGGTGATATGAATCTTGAGTCTGACCTTGGCATTGATTCCATTAAGCGGGTGGAAATTTTATCCACCCTTGAAAAGGAACTGCCAGGTACAGAACAACTCTCTTCCGATGAAATTTCAGGTTTTAAAACCATTGATGAAATAGGTGCCTATCTTGATACCGTCCTTGGCAAAGCCCTTGACAACCCGCCGGACAGGCCATCTGACCCGGTAAAAACTGAAGATCAGGCATTGGACAATGCTGCTGAATTCAAGAAACTTGCAAGACAGATCCCATTTCTTGAAAAGCACCCCATTGATAAAATAAAATTTTATAACGGCTCAAGAATTTCAATCTCAAAGGAGAAAAAAGTCTATTTAACAGAAGATGCTGCCGGGATTGCAAAAAGTTTTAAGGATGAATTTATAAAACAGGGGATAAATGCAGATTTAATTGATTCTTCACAGGATCAAATACCAAAGTTGCGGGATGCTGCCGGGATTGTCATAATTCCGGATATCCTTGAAACTGATAATAGTGAGAAATCAATGGATTTTTTAAAATACTCCTTCAACCTTATAAAGGAGAATGCCCCCTATCTCACAGAAGCTGCATCCAGGAAAAGTGCCTTTTTTGCTACTGTATCCTTCCTGGGCGGTGGATTCGGTTTTGATGGAGAAACAATATCAAATCCTGTCCATGGTGGACTTGCAGGGCTTTCCAAGACTGCAGGCCTGGAATGGAAAAACATATTGTGCAAGGCCATTGATTTGCCATGTTCAGTTCAAAAATGCATTGAAAGCAGAGAAGATGCAGTAACTTTAATGATGACCCACGGCTCTGTTGAAACAGGTATCTGCAATAAAATCTGCAATATTCCAAAACTTAAACCAGAAGACATTGATCTGTTATCACGTCCTGACCTTGGTACAGATGATCTTTTTATTATATCCGGCGGAGCAAAGGGAGTCACAGCAGAATGTGCCATTGAGATTGCAAAATCATTCTCACCTGGAATAATACTGCTTGGCAGGTCAGAGAATCCAACCAAAGAGCCTGAATGGATCAAAGGCATATCATCCTCCCGGGAGATAAAAAAAGCTATTCTGGAAAATCAGTTCAAAGGCCTTTCTCCAAAGCCTGTTGACCTTGAGAACGCCTATAAAAAACTCATGTCCCAGCGTGAGATCAGAACAAATATCCAGAGAATTAAAAATGCCGGAAAACCAGGTATTACAGTTGAATACTTTTCATGTGATATTACAGATAGTGATGGTATTGTCAGATTGTTTGATATAATAAGGGGAAAACATGGAAAAATAACAGGTATTATCCATGGTGCCGGAATCCTTGAAGATAAACTCATAATTGAAAAGAGCCTTGATAAATTCTGCAATGTATTTGATACAAAGGTTGCAGGTTTACATTCCCTGATCAGAGCAGGACAGAATGATAAATTAAAATTTTTCATTGCCTTTTCATCCATTGCAGCAAGGACGGGTAATGTGGGGCAGTCTGATTACTCCATGGCCAATGAAGTTATTAACAAAACCCTTTTAAAGCTTTCCCGGGAAAACAGGGACTGCAGGTATCTTGCCATAAACTGGGGCCCCTGGGACGGAGGCATGGTTGACACTTCATTAAAAAAAGAGTTTAAGAAAAGAGGAATTGAACTCATAGATAAAAAAGCCGGGGCCTGCCAGCTAATTGCCGAGATGGGTGCAAAGGTCCATAATGGCCGTGAATTGGTTGAAGTCATTATTGGTGCTGACTTATTTGGCCAGGATGAAAAGGCTGACCTCAAACTTACAAGGGCATTTACCATCACCCTTGATGCCCTGTCAGCTCCCATGACAAACTCCCATGTTATCAACCACAGAAATGTTCTGCCCTTTGCAATCCATATGGAGCTTCTTGCCCATGGGGCTGAAAAAAACAATCCAGGGCTTAAATTTACCGGTATTGACCAGATGCGCCTTCTTAAAGGAATCAGTTTTACAGATAATTTTGTTGACATCAGCGTAAAAACCAAAAAATGCAGGAAAACCGAATCAGGCTTTGAAGCAGAGGCAGCCTGCTTCTCCAGACAGGGAGACGGAGACAATGGTTTTTTAAACTCAGCAGGCATTGTTCTCATGGATAACACCCTGCCAGATCCCCCGGTTATTTCCACATCTTCATCCCTTGATCTCAAGCCCTTTCCCATGTCCGTGGAAAAGGTGTATGAATCCATTCTTTTCCATGGCAGTGATCTGTATGCCATAAAATCCATAATTGGGTGGTCTGAAAAAGGAATTGAAATTACAGCGGCAAACGCACCTTTACCTGAAAAATGGATCAAAAACCACCCTGCCAGAAACTGGCTTTTTGATCCCATGCTCCTGGACGCAGCATTTCAGGCAGCCATACTCTGGACCCATCAAAACAAAAAACAGGTCTGTCTGCCCTCTTTTATGGCAAATTTCAGGCTATACAGTTCATTTGAAAAGTTCAGCGGGGATGTAACAATACGTTTTACTGTAAATGAAACAGGCAAACATAAAATCAGAGGGTACTTTACCTTTCTTGACAGCAACAATACCATCCTTGCCAGCATCACAGGTTTTGAAGCCATTAACCATGCATCCCTCAAGGAAAAATTTAAAAAAGATTCAAAAAATGAAGAACCCTGCCAGAAAGCAATAATTTCAAGAAAGAAAATTCTTGCATTTGCCCAGGGTAACCCTTCTGAGGCGTTTGGCGACAGGTATAAAATATTTGACAATGAACATGAGATGGCAAGACTGCCCAGACCACCCTATTTTTTCATGGACAGAGTAACTGCAATTGATCACCCGCAATGGGAGATGGTAAGAGGAGGCTGGGTGGAAGCACAATTTGATGTTCCCCGGGATGCCTGGTATTTTAATGCAGACCACTCAGATACAATGCCATTCTGCATTCTTCTGGAGATTGCCCTGCAGCCGTGTGGATGGCTGGCTGCCTGGGCAGGTTCAGCACTTCAGAGCAGTAAAAGACTCTACTTTAGAAACCTTGGCGGAAAAGCCATGATTTCTAAGGATATCCCACGGGATATTGGCACAATACAAATGCGCTGCCGCATGACCGATGTATCCAAGGCCGGAGGAATGATAATCCAGGATTTTGACATTGAAGTGCTCAAGAACACTGAAGTCATATATAAGGGTACAACGAATTTTGGTTTTTTCACAAAACAGGCACTTTCAAAACAGGTTGGTATCCAACAGAACAAATTCCATAATTATGAATGTGACAAATCCCTTCTTGACCGGTCAAAAGAGATAGTATTTGAAAAAAAAGCACCCCTTACTCCCCTGGATGAAAATCTTGATAAAGGTCAGGGTATGCCTGCAGCTTCCCTTTTAATGCTTGACAAAATAGAACAGTTTTCCCTGGATGGAGGTCTATACGGCAAAGGATATATTAAAGGAATAAAACAGGTGAATCCCCGGGAGTGGTTCTTTGATGCCCATTTTTACCAGGACCCTGTGTGCCCTGGCTCCCTTGGCATTGAATCTTTTATCCAGCTGCTAAGATTCTATGGGTTGCAAAGATGGCAAGATAATATTAAAGACAGGTTCACCTGTACCCACATGCCGGGCACAACCCACCAGTGGAAATACAGAGGGCAAATCATACCTTCAAATAAAAAAATTGAAGTTACTGCCCATATTAAAGATATAATTGAATCTGGCAGGCCTTGTATTGTTGCCGACGGAGCCCTGGCAGTTGATGGTACATGTATATATGAGATGCGTGACTTTGCCATTGTACCTGGAGAAAAAAACCTGGGAAATACATTGGAAAAAAGCAGCAGCAGGATTGAGGTTTCCAGGGACTCATTGTAAAAAAGCAAACTGCTTTTCATAAAAATCCCTTGTGTCTGCCTGTTTTTCACTCACATGGGAAGATATTTCCTGGTAATTATCAAAAAGCAGGTCAATGATCCTTGTATCTAAAAGTTTTCTTTTGGAAAACTGTTGTAGAATTTTTATGACACTGTCCTTTGACATGCCTTTTCTATAAGGTCTATCCTCGGTAAGGGCAGTAAAAACATCTGCAACCATCATAATACGAGCTCCTGTGTTCAACTCTTCTGCATTACAGTGAAAAGGGTATCCTGATCCATCAAGCTTTTCATGGTGGTAGGCTGCCCATTCTGCTATCTGCTGAAGTCCTCCAATGGTGTTTATTACAGCATACGTATAATATGTATGGGATTTCATAATCAACATCTCTTCCTTTGTCAGCTGGCCTGGTTTATTTAAAATGGAATTTGGGATGGCAAGTTTACCAAGATCATGGAGATTTCCTGCAACCTCCATCAGGCCTATCTCTGTTTCTGTTAAACCAAATACCTTTGAGAGCATGGACGCAGAAGCCGCAACACCAGAGGAATGTGTGGATGTGAATCTTGAGCGGAAATCTATTATATTCCGGAAAAGCTCTGAGATGGCAGATATATCCGGGAAGTTTATCTCTATTTTCCTAAAGGGCCCTTCATTGAGTAAAAGGGAGTAAAGCCTTGGTGAAGCCAGGTCCAGCCAGAACTCTTCACGAAGGGAAATGGTCAGAAAAAGCTCCACAATCTCCGGATGAAACATTGTGCCTGCACGGGATTTAATCTTCTGAATAATACCTTCATACTGATGAAGAATATACCTGTCCCGGTCAATCTTACGTTCAACATAGTCTGCAATGCATAGCAGCTGTGACTCAAAAACAACGGTATCTTCAATGGATTCAGCAAAGTCCTGCCATGGTTTATGGTGAAATCTAATTATTCCTGCAGAATTTCTCAGCCATGGTATTTGAGCAAGCAGAGCTTCGCCGCGTATGCAATGATCTTCCACATTTCCAACTTCAAAATTGCGCAGTGATATCTTCTCTTCCAGGGAAAAGGCACCTATGTCATGGAGCAGGGCACCTATGAAAATCCTTTCAAGTTTATCCTCTTTAAACCCTGCAGCTTTTCCCATCTCCCATACAATAAGAGCTGTCCTCTGCTGGTGCAGGATCAATGAAGAGTCTGCAAGATCCATGGCATCGGAAAGGGAGAGGATCAAATTACCCAGATTAACTGTAATTCTACGCTGCATATCACCATCCTGTACAGATTAAATATTAATGGTCATTATTTGTTACGATATTGATGAAAAATCTCAGTTATATAAACTGTATCATTTATCAGATTTGTCCATAAACACATTTAAAACAACAGGGCTGGTGCCTGTACTGTTTAAAACTGCATCACCGAGCTTATCATTGATACAGACTGTTTTATACTGAAAAACATTATCTGGATCAAGGAAACCTATCCATATATCATTTGCCAGGGGCTCGGGCTTGAATGCAAAAGAAAACAGACCGTTATTGTCACTGCTTGCCATGAGACCCACCCTGATAATCCCATTGTTCAGCCCATTGTCTTTGTCACCTTTCTCAGGCATCTGCCTCTGAATAAGGTAAATCTCTGCACCTTTTACAGGCATATGCCCATGGTCAGACACCCTGCCTGCAATGTCGTATCTTGCAGGGTAAATCATATTCCAGTTATAGTTTTCATTGTGGTCAGTTAAAGCACAGGCGTAAAGGCTCAGTCCGGACAGAAAAACGAGTACAATCCTTATAAAACCGGCATAATGGAGCATGGGACAACCCCTTTTTACAATGGTTAAGATTTACGAATGAATGAAGCTATTATATACCAATGGGTTTTATCCATCAAGGAGAAAATAGAATAATCTTAAAACCTGTAATCCTGGCACGATTAAACAATATATTCAGGAAAAATTTCGTAAAATAAATATATTTCATTGACAAACAGTGGGCAGGACCGCTATTCTATAAGAAAAATCCGAATCTGAAATAAAATTATTATTACGATGGGTCAAAAAAACCTTTATATCAATATTGGGGATGTCTTTGGGTTCTCGCTGCTGGAGATCATTATAGCCATTGTCATTCTGTGTACCACCACGTGTTTCACCATATCTATATCAAGCGCAATCAATAATACAGATAAAACACTGGAAACAAAGAATCGCATGAAACTCATTGAAACCCAGATCAAAGAGTTCTATAAGAACTATGGCACACTTCCTGATTTTATCAATAATAATAACATGATCATTGATAAAGATAATCTTAACCCTGGCCAGATGTATGGTACTGATATCTGGGGAAGACCTTTTTATTACCATCCCGGTAACTCCATAACTTCAGTGGTTGTAAACAGAAGCAATGGCATTGCAGGTTATATTTTAAGTTCTGGTCCAAACAGGACAATGGATACTGATGTATTGTCAGACCCTGACAATATCCTTACCAGAGGTGATGATATTGTTGTTCAGGTCAATGTATCCAACCAGGCCATTGAAGCAGCCCGCCTGGAACTGAGCCTTTTGCAGAACAAGGTTCACATCTTTGATACCATATCTAAAGGTATTGACCCTGATCAGGGGGCTGCTGCTCTGGACAGTCTGCCCAATGAAAAATATGGCTTTAAAAACATGGATGCCCTGTCGTTTATTACAGACCGGTATAATCTTCCTTCAGAATACCAGACTGATCCATGGGGTCATTACTATGTCTGGGGAAATGCCGGACTTGGAAAAAAAAATCCACGATACCATAAATTCTTCTCCCCCGGCCTTGACGGTGTAATAGGCAATGCCGATGATATTATACCATGACACAATTTTCCCAACACCTTGATTTTCTACCATGCTTTGGTTATTATGTGTTACAAAACCAGAATGAATCAATTTAAATCATCTGGTTATTAACTATTGGTTATAGGTATATTAATTTACAGCTTCCCTAAGGAGAACAAATGACACAGACTGAATCTTTTCTTAAAAATAAACATATACTTGCTGTTGATGATGAACCTGATGTTCTTGAGACCATACAGGAGATCCTTGAAGCCGCTGATATTGATACTGCCCCGGATTATAAGACTGCTTCAAACAAAATAAATGAAACACAATATGATCTTGCGATCCTTGATATTATGGGCGTAAACGGAATTCAACTCTTAGAAGAGTGTGTTAAAAGAAATATTCCGGCCATTATGTTGACAGCCAACTCCATGAACCCTGAATCCCTGGTGGAATCCATTAAAAAAGGGGCTATTTCCTATCTTTCAAAGGAACACCTGAGTGTACTTGACTCAATGATAACCGAGCTGTTAAGCGCTAAGAATCAGGGTAAATCCACCTGGAAACTCCTGTTTGAAAAACTTGAAGGCCATTTTAACAAACGGTTTGGTAAAAACTGGAAAGATGACGACAAAGAGTTCTGGGATAAATTTGATAAAAACTATTATATTTAAA
>CAZQJS010000035.1:0-30385 GCA_964593725.1 uncultured Desulfobacterales bacterium | reverse complement strand
AAGATCAAGAAGGCCATCATCAACAATGGCAAGGGTATATGTCATTGCCCTGCCCTTTTTCTCCATAACCTTGATACTTGTCTTGCTGTCAGGCACAAAAACATCGGCACAGGATATTTTCGGCAGTACCCTGGTTTCAGGGTCAAAGACCTTAACAGGTATTACTCCGTACATGCGGACGGGAAGATCATTGCCTGTCTGCATATGGGGCTGTAAAAAAGTTACATGGACATATACATTGGGGGCCATATCCTTTGTGGCTGTAAACTCAACCCGGGCTGCGCCCTTATCCCCCGGTTTAAACCACTCTGTCTTTAAAATTTTTGATCCGGTTTCAAAGCTGATCAATCCCCGGCCGGTTTTTGCTCCTGGTATGGTGAGAACAACCTTTTCACCAACCCTGCAGCTCTCTTTATCTGCAGAAAAACTTAAAACAGATGCTCCTCCGGGCATGTTATCCATGGATCTTCCTGCCCATCCGGGCCAGTCAATGTAAGCTATCCTGCCGGTGCTGTGCTTTCCTGTAAGATCTCTGACCCTTACAAGGTATCGTCCCCAGGATGGATATTTTATCGAGAATGTCCATTCCCCCTTGCCGTTTTTAATTCTAACCCTCTCTTTTTTAATGGCTTTATAGGATGTTCTGCCTATATAATCGGCAAGTGTCTCATCCCCCTTTGCCCACCACCAGCGCCATTTGATTTTATATAATTCAACCTCAACCTCTGCTCCGGGCACAGGTTTTCCCGATGCATCCACCATGACGATTCCAACCCTGTGCTCCTCATCAGTAAGCAGCATGCCCCGGGCCTTATCACCCCTGGGGAGCTGAATCCCCACATATCTTTTATAGGGGTGATAGGGGATACTGTATTGATTAACACTAAAGGAACCCCCGGGTTCAAAAACCCTGGATGTAAAATTTGCCATTAAAATACCCGGAGACAGTGCATTAACCCGTATCTTTGCTTTAATTACAGCCCGGCCCTTTTTATCAAGATTACCTTTAAATATATTATTTTCCTCGGGATAGTATTTCCTTGCAGGGTCGTCAAAAACATATCCTCTATAACCAGGAAAAGTTGTTCTGCCTGTTGTAAAGGATAACTTCACATCAGCCTTAAGGTTTTTTGCAACAGCACCATGGAGCCATGTCGATGAGAGCGTGCCTTGAACAAGTTTACCTTTAAGACTTTTAACATCCTTTCCAAAATCAAGATTGACCTTTAATCTGTTGGGCCGTATATTTTCAACCTTAATGGTTTTTTTAAACGTTACACCCCCCACCTTGACTTCAGCTGTCCAGTTGCCTGTAACAGCATCCTGATCTGTATCAAATTTTACACTGAAAAAGCCGTTGCTGGATTTCTTTTTTCTAACCCTCTTGACAAGCTGTCCTCTGGAATTGCGCAGATCAAAAATCACAGGATGATCAGGGGGGAGTTTCTTGTTTTTATCCATTAATATAAAGGTAAGATAAATGGGATCACCAGGGCGCCATACACCCCGCTCACCATAAATAAACCCTTTTAAACCCTGTTGAATACTGGCTCCTGACGTATCAAAATGGCTGACTGACAAAGCCTGACCATCTTGAAGTCTCAGATATCCTTTCTGGCTGCCATGTTTTGCTATAATAAGGTAAGGGTCTTTTTTGCACTCCAGGTTTACCATGCCGTTTTCATCGGATTTACAAGTCGTGATCAATTCATGCTGAAAACTATAGACGTATAAATCAATGTTAACCAGGGGGCTTGCTGTTTTAATATCTGTCACAGCAATGAAAAGATTATTATTGCTTCCCTTTTTGGCAATAATTCCCACATCAGATATGAGGACATTTCTTGAAACCTTGATATCATGGTCCCAGTAATGTTTGTAATATGCTGGATGACACGGGTTCTTTCTGTTATTCCGGAATTCATAATAATCATCTTCACTGATCTCTTCCCATGAATCCCAGAAACTCTCTTCCTCCTGACCATTTTCAATTGACGGGCTGTTTTGTTTCCGGGGAATACTCCAACTGGACTTTGAACAATCATAGAGGATATCACTCCTGGAAAAGGAGAGTTCAAGTCTGAATAACCCGCCGGAACTCTTTTTAATAAGTTGTGACATGTCAAGGCCATACCTTATCCATTGATTGGTCGGTTTACTTTTATTTACACCTGTATCCAGATCAAACCGCTTCTCCCATATAACCGTGCCCACGCGGTTCAACTGATATTTTCCATCCAGGTTATTCACCTGCAGAAACTGGGGGATATTGTTTTCAACTATCTTTGTAACTTTTATGGTTACTCCCTTCAGATTAATCGCCTCAATGGGGATTGAAAGATTAAAGGTGGTTGGGAAAACAACTCCCTTACCTGCAAAACGCACTTCAGGCTTAATTTTTTCAAAGGAGACAGTAAATGTTTTATTTTCAGCAAGCCTGAACCCGGAAATATTACGTATGCCTTTGTTAATCTTGACATTTACAATATCGTGCCAGAGTTTTGAGCTGTATATATTTATGATATTGCCGTCAACTGTGAACTTTAAGCCTTTATTGTCAGTGCCTGCCCTGATAAGACCGTCCAGGGACTGATCTTTTTTCAACGGGTCTGAGAACCTGATTTCAATGTACTGGGTTCTGCCATGTACAGCCCTGACCTGTGAGACTTTAAACGTACTCAAAGGAGGCACACGAATTTTTCTTTTTCCTTTTCTATCCACACCAACAGGGGCACCGTCCCAGGATATGAGAACTTCCGATAAAAATTCCTTGTCCCGTGTTATACCCGTTATGACAAAGGAGTGGGACTTTTCCCTGTCATTGTGTGTCCATTTAACCGGAAGTTTAATACCTTTTTGAGATGCTTTGATTATTTTTTCGATCCTGCCATTATCAACCTGATCTGCTGTTGAAATAACACCCTGGAGTTCCTGGCCGGCAATATTTTTTGACAGGGATGCCTTAAGGCCTAAAATCTCAAGATCAAATGTCTGCCTGATAACAGAAAAATCAAATTCATACCTGCCTGCTTTATTGCCGCTTTCTTTTGCAAGCTTTGGAAGGGTGACAACTGCTGAGTATTCCTGCCCGGATATAAGTTTTTTATCAGGAATAAATTCAAGTGTTCTTCTGTCAACCCACTTTGCAACACCCTGGATATCAGGGTTGAATGCAATGGGTGAAGGTTCAAGAGGTGTATCAATCTGATAATTATAAACAACATCACTTGAGAATTGTATCTGTATGGAATCCCGGCAGGAGATTTCTCCGGAAGTATGGGCAACCACTTCTGTTTTTATTAAAGTGCCTGTATTCTGATCTTTTTTCTGTCCATCCATGTCACTGGAACAGGAAAAAAAAGAAACCGCCAGTAAAACAATTATAAAAATAAAGCAGGTTTTAATTTTCATCTTAAGGCACAGCTCCTTTATATGAGAATATTTATTTTAATATATACCTTTTAAATCATTTATTTAAACTATTTATTCCTCCATTACAACCTTACAGCAAAAACTGGTATATCTATTCCAACTCCACAACCAGGATACATCATATCTTAATTCATATAATATTACAGGGCATGTGTATATAATATTTTACAAAGTGCAATAAAAAAATTGCAGCGCAATAAAAAAATTGCAGGCCAGCTTTCCAGATTTTTTTACCTGCCACGCCCATATGCCCCAGTACATGGATAAATTTATAATTGATAACTCAGTCAAAAGTTAATTGCTCAAACAGCAGCAAAAAGTATTACGTTTAAATATAATTGAAAAAATCCTTATAATTCAATGTGTTGCCGCTTGTTAATAATTTTTTTTTACCATGCCTGAAAAAATGGCATGCTTATGGCTATACATATGCCAGGATGATTTAAAATATTAGTTGCTAAAGGAGGCAATAAATTATGGATAAAGAAGTTTTTAGTTTATGTTTCATGTGTTCTGTCAGATGCCCGATTAAAGTCACGGTAAAAGACGGACATGTTGACTGGATAGAAGGTAATAAACATGTCGCAGGAATAGATGGCAGTCTCTGTCCCAGGGGTTCGGCCGGCAAGTCCATGCTCTATGACGATCAGAGAGTGCAGTCACCATTAATCAGAGTTGGAGAACGCGGCTCAGGCAACTGGAGAAAAGCTTCCTGGGATGAAGCCATTGACTATGTTGCAACAAAGCTGAACGAAATAATAGAAAAAGATGGTGGTCACAGCATAGCTCTTTGTGAAAGAGCCCAGCTTTCAACCCATGTGTGTAAAACATTTTTAAAAGCGCTTAAATCCCCCAACCATTTTACCCATGATGCCCTTTGTAAAGGTTCTGTTAACACTGCATGCCGCTCTTTGTTCGGATATACAGACGGTCAGATAGGAATCAACTATGGCAATACCAAGCATATTGTCCTGTATGGCAGAAATATTTTTGAATCCCTTTCAGTAAAAGAAGTCAATACCCTCATGAAAGCAATGGAAAAAGGTGCTAAACTCACCTACATTGACCCAAGGGTAAATATTACAGCTTCCAAGGCCCACAGATACTGGATGATCAGACCGGGGACCGACCTTGCCTTAAATTATGCACTCATGCATGTAATTTTAAAGGAGAGGCTCTATGATGCAAAATTTGTTTCAAAATGGGTCCACGGCCTGGCTGAGCTCCAGGATTTTGTTGAACCCTACACTCCGGAATGGGCTGAAAAAGAGACTGAAATCCCGGCAGAAGAAATTGTATCCCTTGCAAGAGAAGTGAGCAAGGACAAACCTTCTGTAATTTTCCATTATGGATACAGAGGAGCAAATCACCAGAATGAGATCTACATGAGAAGGTCCATGCTCATGCTCAATGCCCTCATGGGAAGTGTGGAGGCAAAGGGCGGTATATTCTTTAAAAAAGGCCCTGGAGAAGTTGGCGGCAAAGCTGCAAGAAAACTTGTGAGCCAGGACCTTCCAAAAACTGACAAGGCAAGGTTTGACAAAGTCGGAACCAAGGAGTTCCCCCTTCCTGATCCAAGCCATGGAGTGGGTCAGATGCTGCCCTTTGCCATATTAAATGAAGATCCATACCCTATTAAGGCACTCATTGCCTACCGGCTTGATCCACTCATGTCCATTGCAGATACTAACCAGACAAAAAGAGCCCTTGATAAGCTTGATCTTCTTGTGACAATTGACATCAATTACTCGGACATTGCCTGGTATTCAGATGTTATACTGCCGGAATCAATTTTCCTTGAAAGAACAGATTGTATCCAGCAGATGAATGGTCTGAAACCCCAGATGTTTTTAAGAAAAAAAGCGGTTGAACCGCGTTATGATACCCTGGACGGTCCGATTATTCTTAAAAGGATTGCCGATAAAATAGGTATTGGCGAATTCTTCCCCTATGAGACCATGGAAGATCTTGTGAACTGGCAGCTTGAAGGAACCGGTTTTACCATGGAGGATTTTGAAAAAAAAGGGTTTGTGGCCTATGGACCTGATCAGATCTTCTGGGACAGGGACAATATACCTTTTAAAACCCCTTCAAAAAAAATAGAGTTCAAATCATCCCTGCTTGAAGATGCAGGTTTTGAATCATTCCCTGAATACGAACCAATACCAAAACGTGAAGATGGGAAAATCAGACTTGTCGTGGGGCGTTCTGCAATACACACCCATGTTTCCACCCAGAATGTTCCCTATCTGAATGAGCTGGAAAGTGAGAATGTATTGTGGATAAACAGCGCCGTGGCAGAAAAACTTAAAATCAAAAATAATGACATTGTGGAAGTGGCTTCATCCTGTGGTAAAGGTGAAATCAAAGCCTTTGTCACTGATCTTATTCATCCGGAAGCAGTATTCATGCTCCATGGGTACGGCCATGAAGCTGCCAGAGCAAAAAGATCATTTAACAAAGGACTTTCCGATGCAGTACTCCAGGAAAACGTTTATGATAAAGTTGGAGGAAGTCCTGCATACCATGATACTTTTGTAACGGTAAAACCACTTTAACTATTATATTCGGCTTTTATGCTTTAAAAAAATGAAATAATGCATCTGATAAACACCGGATTAAATACCGGATTAAATATCAGATTAAAAATCGGAGGCTTTGAATGAGTAAATATTATCTGTTCCAGGACATTAAAAAATGTATAGGATGTCATGCATGTGAAATCCAGTGCAAGTCCAACAAGAACCTGCCCAAGGGCCCAAAACCCTGCCAGATTATCCAGGTTGGCCCGAAATTCATCGGCGGCCTGCCCAAGATGTCCTTTATCTTTATGCCGTGTTTCCATTGTGAAAATCCATGGTGTGTATCTGCATGCCCCACAGGAGCAATGCAGAAAAGAACCAAGGACGGCATAGTTTTTATTGATAAGGATCTGTGTGTAGGCTGTAAAACCTGTGTATCTGCATGCCCCTGGGGCGCACCTCAGTGGAACCAGGATACCGGCAAAGTTGAAAAATGTGACTATTGCATGGATAGAATTGATCAGGGGCTTGAACCTGCCTGTGTAACAACCTGTACAACAGGCTGTCTTAAATTCGGTAATGTGGAAGATATGACCCAGATCAGGCGTGAACGGCATGCAGCCTCGGTTGCATCCCTTGAAAAAAGCAGTTTCTAGGTATTATATTATAAGGAGATAAAATGGCAGAAAAAACCTGTCCGGTTCGAAAAACCATAATATATCTTTCTGAACAGATCAGTTCAGGCAGTTTCAAGAATCCCAAAGGCAGGAGGATCTCCGAGCAGATACTGCACCTGGCTGAAGAGATATCAGAAGGCGCTGCAGGCCCTGATCATCTGACTGCCATTGAATCTCTTATTGAGGAGTATTTCTATGATAAAAGTCCTGCTGTCAACCAGGAGACCGGTAATGTCCTGAGGGCAATTATCCATGAGCACAGGGAAATCTTTGAAAGTCACATTGAAACAAAAAATTGTGCTACCCATGACTGTGGTAAACTTGCACCCTCACCCTGCCAGATGGCTTGCCCTGCCGGGATTGATATCCCAACCTACTTAAGTCTCATAGCCGAGGGTGAGGATGCCAGGGCAATTGAAGTGATACGCAGGGATAATCCATTACCATGGGTCTGCGGCCTTGTGTGCACACGGCCCTGTGAAATGATGTGTGTCAGGGCAAGGATTGACACTCCTGTTTCCATCAAATTCCTCAAAGCCTTTGCTGCTGAGAGGGCAATGTCCCAGGGAGAGTATGTCAACCCTGAAAAAAAGGCTTCCAACGGTAAGAAAGTGTGTGTGATCGGAGCAGGCCCCGGCGGTATATCAGCAGCATATTACCTTGGACTCATGGGATACTCGGTAAAGGTTATTGAGGATCTGCCCGTACCCGGGGGCATGCTCATGGTCGGCATACCAAGGTACCGTCTGCCAAGGGAGGTTATTGACAGGGAAGTTGCCATGGTGGAAGAGCTGGGCGTTGAATTCCTATATAATACAAGATTTGGAAGAGATATTACCTTTGATGATTTGAAAAAAGATGGATATGAAGCATTCTTCATTGCCATAGGTGCCCACAAGGCCTGGAATATGGAGCTCAAGGGAGAAAAAGATTTCCCTAAAGTTATTGAAGCAATTAAATTTCTTAAGGATGTAGCTTTGGGAGAGCACCATGCACCTGGCAGAAATGTGGTTGTCATAGGCGGTGGAAATGTTGCCATTGATGCTGCAAGGACAAGCCTGAGGCTGGGGGCAAAAAAGGTTACCATAGCATACCGGCGTTCCCGTGCCCAGATGCCTGCCGATATTGAAGAAGTTGAACAGGCAGAAGAAGAAGGCATTGAATTTGCTTTTCTCACCATCCCAAAGGAGATTGTCGGCAGGGATGACATCATTACAGGGCTTGATTGTATTAAAGCTGAGCTTATTAAAAAGGAGGGTTCTGACAGGCTTGCGCCTGTGCCGATCCTTGGCAAGGATTTTACCATTAAAGCAGATGCTGTCATAAGTGCCATCGGGCAATATGTTGACAGGGATAACATGGATGCCTTTGACAAAATGAGCTGGACCCGCAGGGGCACCATAGAGGTTAACCATGCCAGCATGGAGACAACAATGCCGGGAGTTTTTGCAGCAGGTGATGCTGTATCAGGACCTGCAACTGTGATTGAGGCTGTTGGCGGTGGAAAACGGGCAGCAGAGGCCATTGACAGGTATCTGAACAATATTCCCCAGCCCAGAATGCCCAAAATACCCATCAGATATAATATGGAAAAACCCCAGGAGATGTCTGCAAGCAGAAAGATGACACTTAAACGCCCTGAAATGCCCATGCTCAACATTGACCGGCGCCGTACCATGTTCCAGCAGGCAGAACTTGGCTATGATGAAGAGAGTGTCAGAAAAGAGGCTGGCAGGTGCTTAAGGTGTGACATATGCAGAAGATGCGGTAAATGCGTTGAAGTTTGCCGGGACAGGATGGGAATCGATGCCCTTCAATTTGGTTATATGGATTTTGACCATCCTGTTGAGTCGGATTTCAGAACAACAGCAGAAAAATGCATCACCTGCGGAGCATGTGCTGCAAACTGTGAAAACAAGGCCATTAAAATTGTGGAAAAGAATGGCCAGAGGATATTACAATTGTGCGGTACAATATTAAATAAACAGAACATTCAATATTGTGAAGAGTGTAATGCAGTACTGCCGTCCAGGGAGTATATGCAGTTTATTGCTGAAAAAACAGGTAAAGTTGCCAGCACAACTGAAGAGAGACTTTTATGCACTGACTGCCAGCGTAAACTGAGTGCAAAGATTAATGTTGAAACAAGACCGGTTTAACAAAGCAGCCTGTTAAGGTCATTTTTTAAAAAAAGAAGACCAATAGATAAAGGAAAAGATCATGCAATTCCAGAAAGGCGATAAAATCGAAGTTTACAAAAAATCGGATGATGAAGCCTGGGAACCATATATGGATGATTTCCTGGGTGTTCACGGGATTGTTACAGACCCTGATACCACCATTAACGACCCTGATGCACTGATCAGAGTCAGTCTCACGGGCATAGGTACCCACAGACTGCCCCAGGACTCTTTAAAGCTTATTGAGAAACATAAAACATAAGGGGTGAATATCATGAAGGTAAAAGACCTTTTAGAGGACTCTGCAAGCCATTTTCATACCATTAAAGAGGATGAGAGTGTTGCACAGGCACTTAAGCTCATGTCAGGCTACAATATTTCTGCATTGGTTGTAATGACCAGGGGAACATCCCAGGGTATTTTCACGGAACGGGATCTGGTCAGGTGCCATATTATGTTCCAGGATAAAGATATAAAAGAGATTACAGTTAAGGATGTCATGACATCAAAACTCATTGTAGCCGAACCAACTGATACAATTGAAGATGCCATGGGAATGATGATTAAAGCTAAAATAAGACATCTGCCCGTGGTGGAGAATAAGGAGATTAAAGGTATGCTGAGCCTTGAAGACCTTGTTAAAAAACATGTAAGTGTTTTAAACAAAGAGCTCCACTATCTCCAGGACTATATATCAGATCTCCAGGATGCAGCCCATGATTGATATTACTATTGATGATAAAAAGATTTCAGCCAGGAAAAACCAGACCATTCTCCAGGCTGCCAAAGAAAACGGAATAAAAATTCCACATCTATGCTTCCATCCGGCATTAAAGCCGTCAGGATCATGTAAGCTCTGCGGTGTTGAAGTTGCATCTCCCACAGGAAAACAGGTGGTCATGCTTTCATGTATCATGAAGGTAAAAGAAAACCTCACTGTGAGAACCAATTCAGACCTTGTAAAAGAGGCAAGGGAAAAAGCTTTTAACAAACTTTTACAGATGGCCCCTGACTCTGCAAGGATCAGGAACCTTGCAAAGGATTTTAATGTTGCCATCACACCTCCACCCAATGGCTGTATACGATGCAGGCTGTGCATCAGGGTGTGCAATGAAATTGTTGAAGCAAAAGCATTGAGAATGGTTAAGACCGAACACGGGAACATGGTTGTACCGGAAACAGGCAGATGCATTGGATGCGGAACATGTGCCAATCTCTGTCCCACCAAGGTTATCAAAGTGGTTGACCAGGACAATGTAAGAACAGTCTCCATTAAAGATGAGATTATAGGACAACTGCCCCTTGCAAGGTGCGAAGGGTGTGGAAAACTCTATGCAACATCGAATTTTCTCAAACATGTGGAAGATGTTACCCATTCCCACACTGATACAAAGGAGCACCATCGCCTATGCCCATCCTGTATTAAGCTTATGTCCAACAGGGCACAGACTGAAAAGGAAAGAATAAAAAAATGACCATTGCAAGTATCAAGTCTATCTTTATTGGAGTTGGCGGTTCAATAATTCTTGCTCTTTTTTGTTCAACCTTTTTAACCCATGAGAGAATTTTTTCTGCCATGCCGCTCTTTATTGCATTTAACGGTGCACTGACAGGTTTCAGGCTCATGGAACTTTTAAGGGAGCAGGTATCCAATGTTTTTCTTTTTTCTTCCATAACAGGAGCAGGTGCGGGGGCAATAACCTTTGTTGTAATAAACTTTGCACTATCCTTTATGGAAAACATTACCCTGCTTGGAGGCTATGATCTGTTCATCTATATGGTTATATCCGGAATCACAAGTTATCTGGGGGCAAAGCTTGCTGTCAGATACTTTAATTTATAATTGTTATTGCATGTTTTAAAAAGGAGAATCAAATGAAAAAAAGTTTATTGTTTTTTTTGATGATGTCGTTGGTTTTATTATTCTCAACGTCAGGATCAATTGCTGCAAATTCCATTTCTGCATCGACTTACAAGGCTGGTGATAAAGTCGAGATTACAGGGCAGATTACGCCGGGCCAGGATCTGTACATTGCCATTGCCCAGCAGAATATGTTTGCACCCAATGACACTGATGGTGTCCATGAAGTTAAAAAGTTCAAGAAAATGAGTAAGAAAAAAAAGTTTTCCATGGACACAAAAATTCCACCCCTTTATTATCTTTTAACCAATGTACCTGAAAAGTTTGGTAAAATAGACAAAAAACGATTTGGCGGCCCATCTGTTCTGTTAAAAAAAGGACAGGGAATCTACAGCACCACCATGTTCTATTTAAAAAAGAAATTCGGTGATATTGATGCAGATGCCAGGAGCATGCTTGGCCCCATTAAAACAGATGAGCAATGGAATTTTTTCAAATATGCCAATGAGAGTAAATATGGTATTAACACCATTGTAAAAGAAGGAAACAGAAAAGGAAAAGTTGTTATTTTCTCAAGAACTGTTATTGCCGATGCAAAAAGCGGTAATTACTGGGACAAAGGCACATCCATAAAACTTGACAAAGCAACTGGTAACTTTACCGCATCATTTAAGTCATTCCGCCATACTCCTCCGGACACCAAATTTGATGTATATGTAAACGGTGCAAAAATTGGTGATTATAAACTTGAAAAAAATGGTTTCTGGCTCTCCAAAGGGTATAGATATATGAATCCTCTTTGGATTGTAATCGGAGCCATTCTTGTGGGAACATATTTTTCAATGATCGGTGCTGCAGGCGGTATGCTCATGGCAGCCTTCCAGGTGCTTGTAATAAATACAATGGGACCTGTTGGTATCAATGCAGCCAATGTATTAAAACCTTCCAATATGGCACTTACTCTCTTTTCTCCCCTGGGATCGTTCTATAGATATGCAAAGGTGGAAAAAAGAGTTGCATGGCCGGTTGGAATCTCCTTTGGAATTGGAATATTTATAGGTTCCATCTGGCTTGGAAAATATGTTTCAGCAGTTCTTCCCATGAAAGCCTATAAAGAATGGCTTGCTGTCCTTGTTGTAATCATGGGAATTAAAACACTCATGGAAATGACACCCGGAGCCATGGCAAAAAGAAAAAACATTAAAGCCATGACAAAAAAATTCAATGATGAAGTTGCAAAGGCAAAAGCAGAAGGACGTTCTGCTGAAATGGGAAGCATTGAACCTGTCAAAACCAGCCTGACTGATTACAGGTTTAAATTCTGGGGTGAAGAGTTCACCATCAACCCGTTATTGTTTGCAATACTCGGTGTTATAATAGGAATTGTTTCCAGGTCATTCGGTATTGGCGGAGGTTTCCTCCTTGTTCCTGCCATGACAACTCTTGGCGCACTTCCCATGTATGTTGCAGTACCCATATCCCTCATCGGAACCTGCTTTTCAAGTATAGGCTCCTTTATTGGATATCTCATGACAGGATATCTGCCTGACATGACCCTTGCAATCTGCATCATCATTGGCGGCTTTGCAGGCGGTATGCTTGGCAGCCGTGCCCAGAAACTCTTTTCTGAAATGACTCTGAAAGTAGTTCTGGCCATAACATTATTCTTCTTATTTTTCAGATTCTTTAAGATTGAAATCTGGATTTAATTTTTTTGAAGAACAAATGAATCTTGAAACCCGTGTGCTGAACCTCTATAATAAGAAGATCAGCCACGGGTTTTATTTTTAAGGAAACTAAACTTTATGGATACTCTTCTGGACCGGGCATGGGAATCAATTGAGATATTCTTAAACCATGTTACAGCGTTTTTGGATACTGTTTTACGTCCTCTGGAATTCTTTGGTCCGGGAGTTGTGATCTTTATTCTTGCATTTTCTGTTGTCTGTATAACAAGAATAATAGCACGTTTTTATGTTACTGAAAGATACATCAAATTAAAAAAAGAGTTTGAACACTGGCATAATGTACGGGAAGAAGCGATTAAGCAGTCTGATAAGGAAAAAGGCAAAGCCCTTGCAAAAAATATCGATCAGGCCCAGCTTAACAGGGTATATTATGATTATTTTTTTGAAGGATTACTGAAAAATTTCATTACCAATGTCCTGCCCATCTTATTAATGGTGGCTTATGTGACAAAGGTGTATACGTCTGAAACCCTTTTTCAGCGGTTTGGCAGAAGAGCTGTATTTTCCTTTTCCTCAGGATCATCTTCCACAACCGAAATAAGTTCCCTGCTATGGTTTATAATATGCCTGCTCTTTTCATTTATTCTTTTTGCAATATTAAAATGGATGATTAAAAACAGATATGCCCAAAAAAAAACCAAGTAATACAATATTAATATTACCAATAAAAACAATTTTGGTAATTGCCATTGCCTGCATGTCCCTGATTCCTGTCAATGCTTTTGCAACCCAGCTCCATGCAAGCTCCGAAGGCATTATCACTCACCAGATGGGACACTTGTTTTTTCTTACTTCCATGGTGGTGCTCATCTTTACAATTACAGGTACAGGCCTTGATAAACAAAAGGGATGGCGCAGGATTCAATATGCAGCTTTTTTTTTCATACTCTGGAACCTTGATGCCGTGTCTGCCCACTTTTTTGACAACCAGATCCATATTGTAAGTATTGAAAATATATCCCTTTTTAAAATGAGAATTATTACCAATAACAACTCATCAATCCTTGCTTTCTGCTATTATGCCCTGAAACTTGATCACCTTTTATGTGTGCCGGCCATGCTTTTTCTCTATAAAGGGCTGTCAAACCTTGTTGATGTCCAGAAACTTAAAAATAAGGAAACAACCGGACCATGAATGCCTCATTCCTTCCCATTCTGGCAGTTGATGTTATAGGCTCCGTGGCAATGGTCATAATTGCACTTCTATCCCTGTACAAGGCAAAACTTCTAAGGGACCATGACCCTGATAATGCAGTCTTCCTCTATCTCATCTGGATCACCACCGGATTTACAATATTCTCTGTTTCAAGATCCTTTGGTCATATTCTGAAACAATTTCTGGTCTTAACGGGAAATGGTGCCACATGGCAGGCAATAAGCCCCTATTCCGGCAGTGTAAACACAGCCTCTTTCATGCTGGTGGCCCTGATTACATTTTTTTTCAACCAGAGCTGGAACATAAATGAAAAGATCCTTTCCAGCAGAAAAAAGCTTGAACACACCCACATAAAACTCATGCACCTTAATCAGACCCTGGAACATAAGGTTATTGAAAGGACAGAACGTCTTACAAGCTCGGAACATAAATGCCGGAGAATATTTGAACAGTCCCTGGATACAATTCTGGTTACAGACAGCACATTCAATATAAAAGAGATTAATCCGGCTGGTGTTGAACTTACAGGATATACAAGAGAAAACATGATGGTTGGCCCCATGAGATTTCAGGATTTCTTTGCACTCAGCCATGAATGGGACCACATTAAAAAACTGATTGAACTCAACGAGTATATTTTAAATGAAGAGGCTGAATTTTTAAGGTCTGACCAGTCATCCATACTGGTTTTAATAACAGGCGGAGTTGACTACGGAGCCTTTGGATGTGAAAAAACCTATCATTTTATAATTAAAAATGTCAATGACAGACGTCAGATGGAACAGCAAATTGTCCAGGCTGACAAACTTGCAGCCCTGGGAGAACTTTCAGCTGGTGTTGCCCATGAAATAAATAATCCCCTTGGTATTATCCTTGGGTATACCCAGCTTGTTTTAAAAGAGGAACCAGAACACAGGGATGACCTTAAAATAATTGAAAAACATGTTAAAAACTGCCAGGCAGTCGTATCTGACCTACTGGCCTTTTCCCGCAGGGGCTCCACTAAAAAAGCCAGTGTGGATATCAACACTGTTGTTAAAAATGTCATCGGTTTTTTATCAAATCATTCAGATTTCAGAAATGTTGACATTCACCTTGACTTTTTTACTGAAACTGCCCTCAATATAATGGGTAATGAACAGGAGATGGGTCAGGTTATCATGAACCTTGTAATCAATGCATGCCATGCAGTTGCGGGAAAAGGAAATATCTATATCTCCACTGATACTGAAAAGGACTTGATATTGATTACAATTGAAGATGATGGTAAAGGTATTGAAAAAAAAGATCTGTCAAAAATTTTTGACCCGTTTTTTACCACCAAACCCGTGGGCAAAGGCACTGGCCTCGGGCTTTCAGTAGGCTATGGCATTGTCCGGCGCCATGGAGGGGATATTGTGGTGAAAAGCCAGTCAGGTAAAGGCGCAACCTTTATCATTACACTGCCAATGGTTGCCGGAGAGACTTTATCAGACCCTGACAGTGAACAGGAAACGTAAAATAATGCAGTACAAAATACTTTCAGTTGACGATGAAAAAGATATGGCCATGCTTCTAAAGCGCACCCTTGAGCCTGAGATAAACTGCAGGGTATCTGTAGCATTTTCTGCAAAAATGGCCCTTAACATCCTTTCCCATGAAAATTTTGATCTCATTATCTGTGATATAAGAATGCCTGAAATGGATGGATTTGAACTTCTGGACAGTATTCTTCAATCCTATCCTGATCTTACGGTTGTCATGCTCACTGCCTTTGGCAATATTGATATGGCTGTCAAGGCAATTAAAAAAGGCGCCTATGATTTCATCTCCAAACCCTTTGATCAAAATGAAATTATATTTAAAATCCAGAAAGCCCTGGAACGCAGCAGGCTGTTAACAGAAAACAAACGGCTTCTCAATGAAAAAAATGGATTTTCATCCAGGCTCATAGGAACAAGTGAACCCATGGCCCGGGTGTTTGAAAAGATAAACCTGATTGCATCAAGTGATGTATCAGTGCTGATACTTGGAGAATCCGGCACAGGCAAGGATATGACTGCAAGAACCATACATGCCCTGAGCCAGAGAAAAACCCAGCCCTTTATATCGGTGAACTGCCCCACAATACCTGAGCAGATCCTTGAAAGCGAGCTGTTCGGATATAAAAAAGGAGCCTTTACCAATGCAGCCGGGGATAAAAAAGGCCTTTTCCAGGAGGCTGACAAGGGCACTTTGTTCCTGGATGAAATAGGAGATATTGGCACTGCTGTACAGACTAAACTGCTCCGGGCAATCCAGGAAAAGGAGATAAAACCCCTGGGAGATACCAAGACAAAAAAGATAGATGTAAGAATCATTGCCTCAACAAACAGAAACCTTGAAGAAAAGATTGCAGACAAGCAGTTCAGGCAGGATTTTTTTTACAGACTCAGTGTCATCACAATTGAACTTCCTCCCCTGAGAGACCGAATAACAGATATTCCTGCCCTGGCAGAACACCTTGTTGCAAAAAACTGTAAAAAACTTGACCGGGGGCCAAAAACACTTTCATCTTCAGTCATTGATCTTTTGATGGAGCAGTCATGGCCAGGCAATATAAGAGAACTTGAAAATGTCCTTATCCAGGGAATTCTTTACTCCAGGGGAACTGAAATCAAAAAGGCTGACATACCCATAAAAAAAACCATGGATAAATCCGATGCCTCTCTTCAGAGGAGAACAAAACTATATCAATTATCCTATAAAGAGGCAAAGGAGAAAACCCTCCATGAGTTTAACCACGATTACATCGGTGCCATGCTCTCCATAACCAATGGCAATATCACCCGGGCTGCAAAACAGTGTGACCTTGACCGCCAGGGGCTTCAACAGATCATGAAGCGTTTCTCCATTGATCCTGAAAAATTCCGTGAATAACCATATCTTAACCATGGCAAATTGCTGGTTTGCCGATCATACATCTTGAAAGCTCTGTGGCTTTTGTGTTACAAAGTGTCATTGCAGTGTTTCTTTTACTGATTATTGCCAGTTGACAACTAAGTGAATTACACTGTACTTTTTCAATTATCTTGCAACTTTATGTTATTAAGACATGTTTATGAAGAAAAAAAACCAGCATATGAAAAAAACAATTTTAATAACCCTGCACTGCCTTTTTTTGTTATTGTTTATACCCTTTTCCCAGGGGTCTGCCCGGGATATTGTAAAATCAGTTTATATTATACCTGTTTCAGGCAAAGTTGATCCTGCCATGGCAGCCTTTGTGAAACGTGCAGTTTCAAAGGTAAACAAAGAAAATACAAAAACTATTATTTTTGAAATAGACTCCTTTGGCGGCAGAGTGGATTCAGCCCTTGAAATTGTGGATACCATTCTCAGCATTAACAAAAACAGGTCTGTCTCCTATGTTAAGACCAAGGCCATTTCAGCAGGTGCCCTCATTGCCCTGTCTTCTGGCAGGCTTTTTATGAAAAAGGGAACCACCATTGGCGACTGCGCTCCCATTACTTACTCCAGGGAAGGTGTGAAAGAGATGGGAGAAAAATTCCAGTCACCCCTCCGGGCTAAATTCAGGGCACTTGCTAAAAGGAACGGCTTTGTCCAGGCACTGGCTGAAGCCATGGTCAGCAAAGATAAAGAGATCATACAAGTAAAAAAGGGAAAGGCTTTTTACTATTTTGAAAAGCATGAATTTAACGAACTTGACCAGGAAACAAAAGAAAAATATCACTCCATTAAGACTGTGGTTAAAAAAGGAGAACTTTTAACCATGGACGATTCAGAAGCTGAAAGTTTCTCCTTTTCCCAAAAAAGTATTAAAGATATCAATGAACTGTTTGACCTTCTTAAGATTAATACTGAAAATATTGAACATATAAAAAAAACATGGTCTGAAATTATTGCCGGATATTTAATCACAATTGCCCCGTTTCTGATGATGATCGGCCTTGCAGGAATATATCTGGAATTGAAATCCCCGGGATTCGGCATCGCAGGAATCACAGGAATACTCTGTCTTTTTCTTGCCTTTTCCGGCCAGTACATGACCGGCCTTGCAAATTACACAGAACTTTTGATCATTCTTACGGGCATGATCTTTTTAGCCATTGAGATATTTGTCCTGCCAGGGTTTGGTATTGCAGGGATTACAGGCCTTGTACTGATATTCAGCGGCATGGTTCTGACACTCCAGGACTTTGTTCTTCCTGACCCTGAACTGCCCTGGGAAATGGGTATTTTTATCCATAATATTATATCGGCAATGGCAATATGCATCCTCTCCCTTATATTATCAATGGTAATATTCCGGTATCTCATGCCCCATGTCTCCTTTGCCGGGCAAAGGCCTTTTTTAAAGACCAGTCTGAAAAATGCCCATGCAGATTCCTCTGAGTCACTGGGTTTAAACAAGGGCGACCAGGGATTCTGCATTTCCGATTTAAGGCCTTCGGGCAAAGCTGATTTTAATGGAAACAGAGTGGATGTAATATCTGAGAACGAATTTATTGATAAAAATGAGAAAATTGAAATATGGGAACTTACAAAAAATAAAATAGTTGTAAGGAAAATTGAGGTTTAATAAATAATGAACAGTTTGTATATTTTACCTGTATCCCTGCAGTTTATTGGTGTGATCGTTATCATAGCCGAAGTTATACTCCCTTCAGGGGGTATTTTGTCCATACTTGCAGCTCTGGTTTTCGGGTTTTCTCTTTTCAGGGCATTTTCCATATCAAATAATATTGGTATGCTCTTTGCTAGTATTGATATTGTAATGGTGCCACTGCTTGTTCTGCTGGGACTGAAACTCCTTGCAAAATCACCTGCAACTTTGAGGACAACACTCTCCAGAAAAGAAGGGGTAATATCCCAGAACAGGAGTATGGACAGCTTTCTATCCATGTCAGGAGTTGCAGTCACCGATCTCAGGCCCGCAGGTTCCATCAAAATCAATGATCAAAAACTTGATGCTGTAACTAAAGGAGAATATATTGATAAAGGCTCTCAAATTCATGTAATTGAAATAACCGGTAATCAGGTGATTGTAAAGGAAAAATAGGTTTTTTCTGCATAACATTTTAAGACTTTAAGGAGAAAAAAATGAATAATCCTGTCCAGTTTATTATTTTAGCTGCAATTGTAATCGGTATTATTATAATCTTTTTTATTGTAAGTTCTGCTGTCTCACTCTGGATCCAGGCCCTGGTCTCAGGGGCAAGGGTCGGGCTTTTCAATATTGTGTTCATGAGATTCAGAAAAATTCCGCCCAAACTTGTGGTAGAAACCAAGATCATGGCTGTCAAGGCAGGCATTGAGATCAGCACTGATTTTTTAGAATCACACTTCCTGGCCGGCGGGAATCTTTCACGTGTTGTCCAGGCTCTTATTGCTGCTGACAAAGCTAATATTGATCTTGAATTCAATCGTGCCTGCGCCATTGACCTTGCAGGAAGAGATGTGCTGGAAGCAGTTCAGATGAGTGTAAACCCAAAGGTTATTGAAACACCATTGATCGCTGCCATGGCCAAGGATGGTATACAGCTCAAAGCCATGGCCAGGGTCACTGTCAGAGCAAATATTGACAGGCTTGTGGGCGGTGCCGGAGAAGAAACTATTCTGGCAAGGGTAGGTGAAGGAATTGTATCCACTATTGGTTCATCCGACTCCCATAAAGCAGTCCTTGAAAACCCGGATATGATCTCTAAAACTGTTCTTGCCAAAGGACTTGATTCCGGCACAGCCTATGAAATTTTATCCATTGATATTGCAGATGTTGATGTGGGCAAAAACATTGGTGCTGACCTGGAGACCGACCGTGCAGAAGCTGATAAAAAGATTGCCCAGGCAAAGGCTGAAGAGAGAAGAGCCATGGCAATTGCAGCTGAGCAGGAAATGAAGGCCAGGGTCCAGGAGATGCAGGCAAAGGTTGTTGAAGCAGAAGCAGAAGTACCCCTGGCCATGGCCCATGCCTTTAAAAAGGGCAACCTTGGTGTAATGGACTATTATAAGATGAAAAACATCATGGCAGATACTGATATGCGTGATTCAATAGCCTCTTCACCGGAAGGCGAAATGGAATAGAACAATGAATTTTGATGACATACTCCCGATTATTATTTTCATATTTTATACAATTTATACAATTGCCAGTGCAATGTTGAAAAAAAAGAAAAAATCAGAAAAAAAGGTCCCGCCTGTACCAGCTCCTGAACAGAGCGTCAGGAAGTCCCACAGCCACAGACGGCTCTTTAAAAAGCCTGTTGGAAAGGCAGGCTTTATGTTCTCCCGGATAGTAAACAATATAAAGGCTGAGCTTGAAAAAAGTGTATCCAGTAAAATACAAAAGGAGCGCATTAAAGCTGCACCCGGAGGAAACAATATCTGGGAAGAACTGCGGGAAAGTGAAATGCCTTTGGCTTCAGCACCTGATCCTCCCCATGAAATTTATGAAAACATAGATAAGGTTCTGCCTCTGGACAATGTTACACCGACTCCTGACGATATTGAAGCTGCTTTTAATACAGATGAACTTTCTTTTGAACCCACCCAGCCCCGGGAAAATATCTCAAGTGCCCATGGCACTGAAACAAGTTTAGTAAGAAACAGGAGAAAGAGATTGAATTTTTCTGCTGCCGGAATGAAAAAAGCTGTTATCTTGTCTGAAATTCTTGCCAGGCCCCTTGGCCTTGAAGAATAATACCGGTCAAAATGGCTTCAGCCTTCTCCTTGACTTACAGCCTTTAAACATTATATTTTTTTATTACTAAAATTAAAGTTTTTTGACAAAAACAGAAATTGAGGGTCTAAATCCATGGAGGAGATCAAAGAAAAAATTGAACAGAATCATTTCTTAATAAACAGTATAAGAAATGAGGTTGCAAAGGAGCTTGTGGGCCAGACAAGACTTGTGGACAGCCTTTTGACGGGTCTGCTCACAGGAGGCCACATCCTGATTGAAGGAGTACCAGGCCTTGCTAAAACAAGTGCTGTCAAAGCTTTTTCCGCAGCAGTCAAGGCAGATTTCAAACGAATTCAGTTTACACCCGACCTTTTGCCGGCAGATATAATCGGCACAGAGATATACAGACCTAAAACCGGAGATTTTATCACACGCAAAGGCCCTTTGTTCAACAATATTATTCTGGCAGATGAGATAAACCGGGCACCCTCAAAGGTGCAGTCTGCGCTGCTGGAAGCAATGCAGGAACAACAGGTTACAATAGGAGATACCACCTATGACCTTCCCTCTCCCTTTCTTGTACTTGCAACCCAGAACCCCATTGAGCAGGAAGGCACTTACCAGCTGCCCGAAGCCCAGGTGGACAGGTTCATGCTCAAGGTCCTTGTTAATTATCCCGAACGGTCCCAGGAGCTTGAGATATTGAGAAATTCCGCCTTTGAACTAAAGGAACAGGTCATGCCTGTTATTAATACGGAACAACTGAATGAAATGGCTCAGTTGATTAACAAAATATATGTGGATGACAAGCTCAAGGAGTATATTGTTGACCTGGTCACTGCCACCAGGGAACCTGGAAGGTTTGGCATGAATATTTCTGATTACATTGAATTCGGTGCATCTCCCAGGGCAACCATATTTCTTGCAAGGGTTGCACGGGTAAAGGCATTCCTGGATGGTCGTGCCTATGTCACGCCCCAGGACATAAAAATGATCGCTCCTGATGTATTAAGGCACAGAATCATCCTCTCCTTTGAAGCTGAAGCAGAAGATATAACTCCCGATGAAATAATCAAAACTGTGTTTGACTCAGTTGAGGTTCCCTAGAATAAAAATGATTCCTGATGAAATAATAAAAAAAATTAAACAGGTACACATAAAAAGCAGGCGTACGGTCAATACCATGCTTGCCGGGAGATATAAATCCGTATTCCGGGGCTCGGGTATTGAATTTGAAGAAGTAAGGGATTACTCCCCGGGAGATGATGTTAAATCCATAGACTGGAAAGTATCGGCAAGGCTTGGAAAACCTTTTATAAAACTCTACAGGGAGGAGCGGGAAAATGTTGTAATGCTCCTCATTGACATGAGCGCATCCCTGAAATTTGGAACCTTTGCAGGCCTTAAACTGGAAAAAGCCGCAGAGATAGCCTCTGTCCTTGCATTCAGTGCAATAAAAAATAATGATAAGGCAGGTGCCATTTTTTTCACTGACAGAGTTGAAAAATATATTCCCCCAAAAAAAGGATCTGCCCATGTCTGGAGACTTATCAAGGAGATATTCACATTTGAGCCCCGGGGGAAAAAGACCGATATCAGCTCTGCCCTTGATTATTTTGCCAAGGTAACAAAAAAAAGTTCCCTTTGTTTTATCATTTCTGACTTCCTGGACAGGGGCAATTATATAAAGAACCTTAAAACCGCCGGGCATAAGCATGAAATTATCGGAATAATGCTCTCGGACAAAGGAGAATTCAAGCTTCCTGAAAAGGGCATTGTAACCCTGTCTGATTTTGAATCCCCGGAAAACAGCATTACCCTTGATGCATACTCAAAAACCACACAAAAAATCTATTTTGACCATAAAACAAAAGAGTACCAGGATTCCCTTCACAGGTTATCCAGGGCCAAAAGTGATGTAATTGAAATCACAACTGAATCATCGGTTGCTGAATCTTTATCAAAATATTTTATAGGTAAAAACAGGTCCAAGGCAGTATGATGAACATGCAGGATATCCATGACATAAGGCCTCCTGTTGTTGCAGGGCTGAACCCGGGCATCCTTGATATTCTGCTCATTGCCCTCTGCGTTGCGGCTGCTGCAGCCATAATATGGTTCCTGTATCGGCTATATAAAAAAAAAGGCTTTCATGGGAAAAAGAAAAAAATCCTTATGCTGCCGCCGCCACCGCCTGCCAGGGATATTGCCCTGGATGAGCTTGAAAATATATCCAGGCTCATTAAAAAAAGCACACGCCTGTTCTATTTCAGACTCACGGCAATATTAAAAAATTATATGGCCAGGATTTTCAGCATAAATGCCAGGGAAATGACAAGCCAGGAATTAATCAAAGCCATTAACACCCTTGATATTGACGGACAGTTTCTAATAAGAATATCCAGGTTTCTTGAATTTTCTGACACCATTAAATATGCTGCAATGCCGGCAACACTTGAAAAGGTGGAAAATGATCTTAAACTTGTAAAAGAGTTTGTGTACAGAACATCAAAAGAGGAGGACGAGTAGTTCATGTTCAGGTTTGCATCTCCTTTTTTTCTGCTCTTATTACTGTTTTTACCTGTGATCTTCATCGTGGGACAAAAAACCGTGAAGAAAAACCATATAAAAGTGTCTGGCCTTTCCTTTGATAAAGCTGCTTTTAAATCTTTTTTCCCCATACTTGCAAAATATATTACAGCTCTAAAATATCTTGCCCTGGTTCTGCTCATAATTGCCCTGGCACGCCCCCAGACCGGCTCCCGGAAAATTGAAACCATAAGCCAGGGTATCAATATCATTCTTGCCATTGATCTGTCAGGAAGCATGGCTGCACTGGATTTTAAAATCGATAACCAAATTGTGACAAGGCTTGATGCAGTTAAAAAAGTTGTAAAAGATTTTATTGCAAAAAGGGATGGTGACAGGATAGGTATGGTAGTATTTGGTTCCAATGCCTATACCCAGCTTCCCCTGACCAGGGATTACAATACAATCCTATTTATGCTCTCCAGACTTAAGATTGGTGCTGCAGGTAAAAGCACTGCCATTGGAGATGCCATTGGCATATCCTTAAAACGGCTTATGGATATAAAAGCCAAATCAAATATCATAATTCTCCTCACTGATGGTAAAAGCAATGCAGGAAAAATATCTCCGGAAATGGCAATGGAGATTGCAATGGAGCAGAAGGTAAAAATATATACCATTGGAGTTGGATCAAAGGGCAAAGCCCCATTTCTGGTCAAAAACGCCTTTGGCGGTGATAGATATGTTTATCAGCAGGTTGACATTGACCTTGATATGTTAAAGTTAATCGCAGAAAAAACCAGGGGAGAGTTTTTCAAAGCTGAAAACACAAAATCTCTGGAAAATATTTATGGTGCAATTGACAGGCTTGAAAAGACCAGGGTTAAAGTTAAAAAATGGGTCGAATACAAAGAACTTTATCTCTTTTTTGTGATTCCGGGTTTTTTTCTGCTTTGGCTGTATATTATACTTTCCAACACCAGATTATTAAGGATACCGTAAGATGATAAAATTTGCCTGCCCTGACATGCTTTATCTATTGTGGGCCGCTGCCATTGCAGCAGGGTTTGTGATCCATGGCATTGGCAGACAGAAAAAAATTCTATTGAAATATGCTCCTGAAACATCTTTGGCAGTCATTGCATCTAAAACAGGATTTACTGAGAAATGGATAAAAGGGGTATTGATCATTTTAAGCCTCTTATTATTGTGCATTGCCATTGCAGGGCCTCTCATGGGCTATAAGTGGGTAAAAACAGAACAAAAAGGCGTTGATATTATGATTGCCCTGGACTGCTCAAGAAGTATGCTGTGCCAGGATATTAAACCCTCAAGATTAAAAAGAGCAAAGCGGGAAATCATTGATCTTTTAAAGGTAATGCACTCTGACCGGGCCGGTCTTGTGGCATTTGCAGGCAAGGCAGTACTGCAATGTCCACTAACCCTTGATCACAATGCTTTTAATATTTTCCTTGATGTTCTTGAACCCTCTTATCTACCGGTTGGAGGTACAGATATCAGTGGTGCTATACTTACCTGCCTTAACAGCTTTGAAGCCGGGTCAAACTCAGATAAAGCTGTTATCCTGATCACCGATGGTGAAAACACCATGGAAAATTCTGTAAAAGAGGCTGCAGAACAAGCTGTTAAAAAGGGCGTTAAAATTTTCTGTATTGGTATGGGCTTAAGGGATGGGGCACCCATACCCGAAAAAAACGGAGGATTTAAAAAGGATAAAGATCAAAATATGATAATATCCAGGGTGGATGAAAAAGGGTTAAAAGAGCTTGCAGCCCTGGGCAATGGAAAATATGTAAGGTCTGTCACATCCGACAGGGACACAAATGCCATATACTCCTCTGGCATAGCCCGGGACATGGAGAAAAAAACCTTGAAAAGTCTCAGACGAAAGGTCTGGGAAAACCGGTTCCAGTGGTTTCTTTTCCCCTGTATTATTCTACTTTTTGTCGAAATTATTGTTAAAACAGGGGGAAAAAACAATTTTTCTATTGTAATATTTGCTGCAGTAATTGGCCTTGCAAATATGAACTGTGCTGTCTGCCATGCTGCAGCAGATATCAGCACCAGACTGAAGGTTGGTTCCGATGTAAGGGAGGGAATCAAAGCATTTGAAAACAAAGATTTTAAAAAAGCAGAAAAAAAATTTATAGATGCTCAATTGAAAGACCCTGGTAACCTGCACCATTACTACAATATTGGCGTTGCAGCATATAAAAACAACGATTTTACCCTGGCACTAAAAAATTTTAAAAACGCTTTGGAGAGCAAAGATAAAGAACTTAGACACAAAACAATTTATAATATCGGAAACACACAATACAGGCTTGGAAACCTTGAACAGTCAATAAAAGAGTTTGAAAAGGTAGTAAAAGAGTTCCCGGCAGACACCCTGGCAAAGGAGAACCTTGAATTTGTGAAAAAAAAACTTAAGGAGAAAAAAAACCAGAAAAGACAAAAAAAGAACAAAGATAAAAATAAAGATAAAGATAAAAATAAAGATAAAGATAAAGATAAAAAAAAGAACAAAGATAAAAATAAAGACAAGATTAAAGATAAAACAGAAGATCAAAAAAACAGAAACAACCCTGGGAAAGATGAAAAACAGAAAACCAGGCAAAGGGCAGAAAAGAAAAAAGATCAAGGTAAACATCAAAGCAGACAGAACATGCTTAACAGGCTTTCCGATAAGCCTGGCAAGGCCATGATACCGGTATATCAAAAACATATGATTGAAAAGGACTGGTAAGAAACAATGAAGAAACTGATGACTATATTGACTGGTTGTGCAATGCTGTTATTTTCCTTTTCCCAGGGGTTATGTTTTGAGGCCGCAGCCACCATCAATAAAAACAGTATCTCAATAAACGATTCTGTCATATTAAGAATTACCATCAAGGATGGAAAGGGAGATGTTGATACTTCTGTTATCAAAGATTTCAGAGTGGCACCCCAGGGCAGCAGCACGAGCATAAGTATAATCAATACAAAATATTCAAAAACTGTTTCCAAGACATTTCTGTTATTCCCTTTAAAATCCGGCACCCTTATCATACCGGAACTTATTGTAAAGGATGGCACCAGGACCGCAAAAACTGAAAGAATTACCATACAAGTCTCACATCAACAGCAGAACAATACTGTTCCAGAAAATTTTTTTGCAAGGTCAACAATTTCCCACACAAGCCTGTTTACAGGACAGGAGGCAATCTATACCTTTAAACTCTTTTCTGCTGCCAACTTTTATGATGCAAGGCTTATTGAACCTGAGTTCAAAGCCTGCGCAGTAAAAAAACTTGAAAAAAAGGAGGCTTACACAGAAAACATAAATGGAAGAATGTATGGTGTAAATGAGGTAAATTATCTTATTACTCCTGAAAAACCAGGAGAACTTATAATATCACCTGCAAGCGTTACAATGCAGATACTCCTTGAAGATCAACACAGCAGAGGCTTTGGGTTTGATTCCTTTTTTCCCGGCAAAAGGACTGTAAAAACAATAACATCCAACCCCATTAAAATAGAAGTCAGACCCCTGCCGGAATATAAAGGCAGGGGGAAATATACCGGCCTTATAGGTGATTTTGATATCAAAGCCCGGCTGGACAGGCCGGACCTCATGGTTGGTGAGTCTGCAACATTAACCATCACAATTGCAGGCAGGGGCAATATCATGGACTCTCTGGTTGAGAGCCCCGACCTTCCTGAAAAGGCTTTTAAAATATATGATGACAAGCCTGAGCAATATAACAAAGCCGATGACAGGGGATATTACAGAAAAAAAATCTTTAAAAAAGCTCTGGTCCCACTAAAGCCTGGAGATTTTAATATCCCTCCCATTGCCATTACCTATTTTGATACCGGACTTGAAAAGTATAAAACGATTTTAACAGACCCGATTGCCCTCAAAGTGAGAAAATCTGCCAATGGTGATACTTCAGATTTGCAACCCATGGACATTATCAATAATAAGAATTCCAGAAGCAGGGAAAGGGTTCATTTTACGGGAAAAGATATCCTGCCCTTGAAAGAGGGAGCAGATGTGTTGAAAAATCATAAAGAACCGGATTTTTCCTCTTTTGTTTTACTTGTCTTATCACCCCTTATTCTATTATGCTTTGTAAGCTTTATTAAACTTTTTCAAAAAAAGGAAAAATCAAATTCCAGTCTCATGAAACAAAGGGCAAAAACCTTTATGAAAAAAGCCATGGAGCCAGGTATTGGCAAGGCCCAATTCTTAAGTTACCTTCGAACTGCCTATGTTTCTGCCATACTTGCAAAGGGAGATATAAAAGGAGAGGCTCTGACAAAGGAAGAAGCCTTTGATGTACTGCTTCAATCCAACATGGACAGGGATAAAATCGATAAAATAATCAGAGCATTTAAAGAGATTGAATCTGCTAAATATGGAGGAGAAGCTTTGTCAAAAAATAAACAGCAGGAGCTGCTGGATATAGTTAAAAATCTGATTACACTTTGCTCCATGATATTGATGCTCACAATCTGCCTTAACTTTGCAGCACCTGCAGGTGCAAAGGCTGATGAATCCGGTACTCTCTTTTTAAAAGGGGTTAAGGAATATAAAGCAGGTAATTTTAAAGAAGCAGCACATAATTTTGAACAGACAGCATCCCAGGGAATCAGAAATGGTAAACTTTTTTACAACACTGCCAATGCCTATTTAAAAGCCGGCGATGTCGGCAGGGCCATGGTGTGGTATGAACGTGCCAGGAGATTAATACCCTTTGATGCAGACCTTATGTTCAACTTAAATTACGCCCGGGAAAAACTTAAGGATATTAAAGATTCAGGTTCTTTAACCTTTCTGGACATCCTGAGCCCCTTTGGAAAATATCTGCCTACCAGGTTGATTCGTTATTGTGCTGTTTTTCTATCCTTTGCCTTTTTCATACTTGCTATGTTCAGGATTTACAAAGGCAGAAAAATCTTCACCCTTTCAGCTTCCATCATTTTCACTGCTTTTATGCTGACTCTGGGCACAGCCCTGTTTGACTACTACCAGACAGCCAATTTTAGTTTTGCCATAATTATCCCGGAAAAGGTATCTGTGAGATCCGGGCTTTCAGAAGATTCAACTGAGCTTTTTATACTCCATGCAGGTACAAAGGTGAGGGTGGATAATAAAAAAGAAAAATATTTAAAAGTATTTTTCTCCCGGGGCAAGCTTGGTTGGATCAAAAATAATGAAGCCATCATAATATGAATTTCACCGGTGAAATAGTTGCACTGTTCACTGTCATATTCTGGACATTTAGTGTACAGTTTTTTGAGGCAGCCTCAAAAAAAATCGGAGCAGTTACAGTCAATATACTGAGAATCTCCATTGCCCTTTTACTATTCTGCATAATCCTTTTTATAAAAAATGGTTATATTATCCCTACTTATTTTCCTCTGCATGCATGGTTTTTCCTCTCTCTTTCCGGAATAACCGGCTTTTTCCTTGGTGATATTCTTCTCTTCAAATCATTCATTGAAATCGGACCAAGGGTGACCATGCTGATAATGAGCCTCTCTGCACCGGTTGCAGGAATTATAAGCTGGTTTTTCCTGAATGAAACATACCTTTTACACCAGTGGGCCGGAATGGTTGTTGCTCTGTCCGGTGTTGCGCTTGTAATTCTGGAAAAGAACAATCCTAAACCTGCCCATTTGACCAATTCCAATATTAAAAGCCCTAAACAGAGGGTTATCACAATCAAAGGGGTTATATTTGGGTTTGGAGCAATGCTGGGTCAGGCAGTCGGCTATATATTCAGCAAAGCAGGCATGAAAATAGAATCAGGATATCTTGATGCCTTTGCCTCCACCCAGATAAGAGCCATTGCAGCCTTTGCCTGTTTTATCCTGTTTTTCACATTAACAAAAAGATGGGGTAGTATAAAAGAAGCTGTCAAGGATAGACAGGCTGTTGTATTCACTGCAACAGGAGCAGCACTGGGACCGGTTGCAGGAGTATCCCTGTCACTCCTTGCCCTGCATTATATGCCCGTGGGCATAGCTTCCACCATATTCTCCCTTGTGCCTGTTGCCTTAATCCCCTTTGCAATCTTCCTGCACAGGGAACATGTTTCCATCAAGGCTTTTTGCGGTGCAATACTTGCTGTCTGCGGGATCTTTCTTTTAACCAATTGATATTTAAAAAATTATTACCATGGAATACAACAGGCTTTTGGCGGATATGTTTTAAATTTTGCCATGGAAAATCCAGACAAAAAACCCTGGTTTCCCAATGGAACAGAAAACCAGGGCATAATCAGCATAATTTTTATGTTTTTATGGATAACCAGTCTCTCCCCGATTCAGCTGAACTTCTATTACACGCCACACATTGGAATATGCATGCTGGCTGAAAAGAACTCTGCCCTGACCCTTATAAAGGTGAATCAAACGGGCATTGTCACTTCCATAATAAAAGGGGTTAAAACTTTTTCCTGTTATATGGCGGGTTGTTGATGTTGGAGCACCCACCAGGGAATTGACTTCCTGAATGCTCATGCCTTTTTTGATTGCCGAAAGAGAATATCTCTTTTTACCTGACCTGGTTTTTGCAGCTGATCCCTTTTTGGCAGGTACTGGTGATTTACCCCGGGCAAGCTTTTTCTTCATGGCTTTAAGGTTAACACTGCCTTTTTTATAAGGCTTTTTAGCCTTGCCTTCAGGCATATGCTTTAACGACTGTTTTGCATATTTTCTGACCTTGTAATGCTTTGCATTATTCTTTACGGTCTGCAGAACATTTTTATAACGTATGTTGCCTGAACGTCCCAATGCTTTACATGCCCAGGCAATGGCATCTATTCCTGTTTTACTGGTTGTATTATAAGTTTGCAGTACTTTTTCAGATAAAACATCCAGAACTTTTCTCTCATTAAGCTCGGTTCGGTAAATTCTCTGGGATGCCCGGCGCATGGAAGGAAAACCTCCTCCAACTATCTGATTAATATATTGTTCTCCTGCCGGGCTTACAGCCATGGCTGGGATTGCCGGCATTAAAAACGCAACTGCAAAAATAAATAATAATATTTTACGCATCATAACTCTCCTCCTGATATTATTTTTTTGAAAACAAACTATAAATATATAGAATATGGTTGAACTCTTTGTCAAGATATTCAGAGATTATCCAGCAATTCCTTCTCTTTTTATATGACCTTCCTGAACATAAAAATTGTAAATCCTGAAAAGATTTTTCATCTATAATCACTAATCTGTCTGCAGCAATTCCCGGTGGTTATTTTTTTAAAGTATTGTATATTTTCAGTACCAAAAATACCGGACAGGCTTCAGTTCACGCAAAGAATTCCGGAATCAAATCCGATGCACTTTCCGGTTTATGGTATTTGAAAGTTGGGAAATAATGGTTGAGATGATTAATGTACTTTCTGATTTTTTTGTAAGTCCCAAACAGACCAGGACTCTTTTCAGGTTTCAGCCTGATTGCCCCTGCCCAGGTTATAAAGTTGAGAAGCAGCACAAATTTTTTATTGAGTTCAAATCGGAAATTGCTGGCTTATTTAATGCCCGGACACAGCATTGTCTGAATATTTTAAAAAGGAATAAGAGAGGTCTGGATATGCTTT
>CAZQJS010000034.1:0-31651 GCA_964593725.1 uncultured Desulfobacterales bacterium | reverse complement strand
TGAGTCAATATCCCTAAAGAGACATTTTTCTGCCGGATACGGGATATGCTGCATTCAGGTTAATCTGGAAAATTTTAAAATGAACTTTATTGCATAATCCAGGTACTTAAATAAACCAGAGAATATATTTTCCTTTGTTAAATTGTCAAAAGGTCTGATATAGTTTTAAAAGATGCTTTATTATTTTATTTACGGGAGGAGCGGTTGTTATGAAAAAAGTTATAAATGTATTATCAATTTCCATAATATGTTTTTTGTTTTCAGTACCTGCATACGTATCAGCAGGACAGGGAAGGTTCTGCAGTGCATATGCCAGAAAAGCAGTTGATCAGTATAATACAGCCAGACAGAACCGGCTTCCCGGCATTGTTCCACCTGTCTGGAGTGACAGGGAAAAAGATCATTATAACTGGTGTTTGATGGTTCCGGAAAATGTTGCAAACAATGAAACCAGAAAACGTCAGGCCTATCTGGACCACTATTTGTCAAAAAATGGCAGCAAGAACAGGGGTGGTAGTGGACAGAAGGATGTGGAGATGATGAGACCCAAAGGCCGGCACCCAGGCAGCCTTTCTCCACAAGCCATTCCCGCTGTACGTCAAAATCCTGCCATAGGAAAATCTTTTGCCTTGAAAATGACAATAACCAGTATTTTTCCTTCTCCTACTCCGCCTGATAGAATTATAAAAATATCCGGCAAAAGATTCGGGGTCCAGTCCAGTGAGTGTAAGGCGTATCTGGTTCAGTTTAATGGAATCCATCCGAAAAATTATCCCATGAAGATCAGACATTGGACAGATAGTGTTATCACTGCAAGTATTCCCAAACATGTTCCTGCCGGACTTTATCTGGTTGAACTTGCAGGCCCTGGCCGGTCTTTACCAAAAAATTCAGGCAAGACCCTGCAGATTACAGGAAAGCCAAAAATCACTGCGCTTCACTATCCTCCCAAAATCTATCTTCACACATTTCCTAAAGGGAGTGGGTTGCATTTTCAATATTATGATTTTCCATTGACTGTTTTATGGGAAGATGCAAACCGTGATCTTGTGAACGGGCAGTATCAGTTAATATATAGATCAAACATCAGCAATAATAAACAATCCAATGGCTGGCAAAGTTTGAAGGCATTGAATCTTAAAAACAGCTTTGCAGGTCCAAAAGGTAAAACAGTCATGCCCCTTAAGCTGTATTTCGGACCTGAAACAAAGGAGATCAAATTCTCTTTACAGCTGAAGGACGAATCAGGAAACCTGAGTAATACCAGATCCGGAGCTGTATATACCAGCCCGAAAAACAGAACAGGAAAAAAATCCCCCATATTGGGTGCCAAAAAAATAAAAAAAACAACCAGAAAAATCAAAAAGATTTTGATCCTGACCCAGGACTCTGATCCACATGCAACCTTTGCAGATGTTCCCTATTCTGCATCCATTCCCTGGATAAAAGGTGGAAAGCTTAAGAGTGTCAAGAATAAGAGTCAATACACCATGTCCTTTGATACGGGATTCAGCTCAAAGGTTATGGCAGCTAAATGTTCAAGTGATCCAAATGTCACAACTGAATTTATACTGTTCCCTGGTCAGACTCACAATTACAGCAGCACAAGCCTTGACCATGGAATATTTTTTCATATATGCGCAGATCCTGCTTCAAAAAAGGAAAGCTCCCTGAAACTGGAATATGTTTATGAAGTAACCAGATAGAGCAGTTAACAGTGAAATATCCTGATTAAGCCTGTTAATTATAAAAATACTTTTTGGAAATCACCTGGCATAATAAATAGTCCTTGACAGATAGTTCTTGTATACAGTATACAATTTTCAGGTCTGTTATGGAAAATAGTAAAGGGCAGGTGTCCATTGCTGTATAAAAGTACGTTAACTTAAAATCAGGATATATATCATGACTGCAAAAACACATGATCAGGAGCTTGAAAGGCTGAGAGCTCTTCAACTGAGAGCATCCATGGGGGGCGGAGAAAAAGCTGTTGACCGCCATCATTCAAGGGGTAAACTTACTGCAAGGGAACGGCTTGATCTGCTGTTTGATCAGGGAAGCTTTGTGGAGCTCAATGATCTTGCCGAAAGCCAGTGCGTTGATTTTGGAATGGAAAAACGAAAAGTTCCCGGAGATGGTGTTGTTATTGGTTACGGTACCATTGACAAGAGGACTGTATTTGCCTATGCCCAGGATGCAACAGTGCTGGGCGGCTCTGTGGGAACCATCCACGGCAGAAAGATATGCAGGATAATTGATGAAGCATTAAAGGTAAAAGCCCCTTTGATCGGTCTTAATGATTCAGGCGGCGGCCGGCTCCATGAAGGATTTTTTGCTTCCAAGGGAGTTGCAGGCATGTTTTTAAGAAACACTGCAGCTTCCGGTGTAATTCCCCAGATATCCTGTATCATGGGACCCTGTGCCGGGGTTTCAGTCTATTCACCAGCGCTGACAGATTTTATTATCATGGTGAAAAAACAGAGCCAGATGGTTATTACAGGTCCTAAAATCATAAAGGATGTCACAGGAGAAACAGTAACCCTTGAAGAGCTTGGGGGTGCTGATGTCCACAGCCGCATTACAGGCCAGGCCCATTTTGTTGCAGACACAGACCAGGAGAGTATTACATTAATACGCTATCTACTTGGTTTTCTGCCATCCAGTCATGATGAACCTCCTCCCTCTTACTCCTCCAATGATGATCCTGAAAGAAAAAATGAGAACTTAACTGGGATTGTGCCTGCAGATTTTAAACAGGGCTATGACATGCACCAGGTTATAACCAGTATTGTGGATAATAATGAATTCTTAGAGGTCCTGCCCGAGTTTGCAGCAAATATCATTACAGGGCTTGCCCGTTTTGACGGCAATACTGTGGGTATTGTGGCAAATCAGCCTTCTGTCATGGCAGGATGCCTTGATTATCATTCTTCAGACAAAGCAGCACGGTTCATCAGGTTCTGCGACTCTTTTAATATTCCCCTGGTTAATCTGGTTGATGTGCCTGGATATTTTCCCGGTGTTAAACAGGAGTATGCAGGTATTATCCGCCATGGAGCCAAAATGCTCTATGCATATTCAGAAGCCACAGTGCCCAAGATCACCCTTGCTTTGAGAAAAGAGTATGGCGGAGCTGTCATGGCCATGTGCTGTGCAGGCATGGATGTGGACCTCATGCTTGCCTGGCCTGTTGCACAGCTTGTTGTTCTTGATACTTCTGCTGCAATAAATATAATCTATCGTAAAGATATCATGGCAGCAGAAGATCCTGAGGCTTTCAGGCAGGAAAAAATAAAAGAGTATGATTATAAATATTCCAATCCATTCCACGCAGCATCCAATATGCTGGTGGACAGGATTATTGAGCCTGCTGAAACCAGGACAGAGATTATAAAAGGGTTAAGCATGCTGAAAAATAAAAAACGTCCCAAACCATTCAGACGTCATGGAAATATTCCATTATAGCAGGAAAGTAAAAATTGGGTTCAGATTATTGTGCATAATTGTAAACAGAGGAGAAAAGGGAAATGGATTTTTTACTCACAAAGGAACAAAAATTTATTCAAAAGGCTGCAAGGGAATTTGCTCTGGGGGAAATGGCCCAGGTCGGCCGGGAACTTGATCTCAATGAGACCTATCCTGATAAAATTGTCAAAAAGGCAAGAGAGCTTGATCTTATCGGGCTTTTTATCCCTGAAAAATTCGGAGGTCCCGGGCTTGGATACCTGGAACAGGCCATTGTCATGGAAGAGTTCTGGAAGGTTGATCCGGGAATAAGCCAGCAGCTTTGTTCCTTAACCTTTGGAGCAGAAGAGTTTTTACTCTTTGGCACTGAAGACCAGGGTAAAAAATTTCTTGAGCCCATTTTTACGGGAGATGCAGTCATGGGATTTGCCATTACAGAGCCGGATGCAGGTTCTGATACTTTGTCTGCTTCAACAGCTGCTGTAAAAGATGGGAATGAATGGGTATTAAACGGATCAAAGGTAATGATCGGCAACGGCACAAAGGGTAGTTTTATGCTGGTTTTTGCCCTGACCGATCCTGATGCCCCAAGGTCAAAACGTCACAGCATATTCATAGTGGAAACAGACAGGCCAGGATACAAGGCAGAACCAATGCACGGCAAGATGGGTCTTCGCTGTTCTGATACAGCTGCCATCTATTTTAACAATGTGCGTATACCCGAAGAAAATCTCCTTGGGAAACAGGGCAATGGATTTCATCAGCTCATGGCCTTTTTTGACAGGAGCCGTGCCTATGTCAGTGCCCATGGCGTTGGACTTGCCCAGGGTGCCCTGGATATGGCAGTTAAGCACATAAAGGGAAGAAAGCAGTTTGGAAAACCCATTGGTTCGTTTCAGGGTGTTCAGTTTAAAATTGCTGACATGGCCGTAAAGGTGGAGCTTGCAAGGAATATCATGTACAAGGCTGCCTGGCTCCTTGATAATAATATGGCAGACACAAATGTCACTGCCATGGCAAAACTTTATGCCTCCCGCATTGCCGTTGAGGTGGTGGATGAGGCGCTCCAGCTTCATGGAGGATACGGATATTTTGATGATTATGACATTGAGCGTTTTTACAGGGCTGCCAAGGTTCTTGAAATTTATGAAGGAGCCAAGGAGATTGAAAAAATGATCATTGGCAGAACAATCATAGGAAGATAGTTACCCGTTTTTATAACTTTCCATTAATCAAATTTTAAAGGAAATTGTAATGAAAGAAGAATTTTTATTAGGGAACGGTGCCATGGCCCTGGGACTCCTGGAAGCCGGCTGCCAGATCATGACGTCATACCCTGGAACACCAAGTTCAGAGATCCTGCCGGAAGTAACACGGTTTGCAAAGGCGGAAAATTTAAACACTGGTATTGAATGGTCAATCAATGAAAAAGTTGCATTTGATAATGCATTTGCCGCAGCTATTTCTGGAAAGCGTGCAGCCTGCTGCATGAAAATGGTGGGGTTGAATGTGGCAGCAGATTCTTTTATGAGTGCTGCTTATATCGGCAATATCGGCGGGCTCGTAATTATAAGCTGTGACGATCCGGGACCCCATTCCAGTCAGACAGAGCAGGATTCCAGAATGATGGCAAGGCTTGCCAAGGTTCCTGTGCTTGATCCTGGTAATCCCGAAGAGGCAAGAAGCATGATAAAACTTGCCTTTGATATCTCTGAAGAGTTTCAGGTGCCTGTGCTTGTGAGGCCTGCCATCAGGGTGTGCCATGCAAGGCAGAATATAAAATATAAAAGCCTTAAAAGTAATATGACAGAGGCAGATTTTAAAAAAGAGCCGACAAGGTGGGCATCCACCCCGAAATTCCGGTTTATTCAGCATAAAGCCCTCAATGAAAAGCATGTAAAAATATCTGAAAAATTTAATTCCCTTGCACCCTATAATTCCCATGATATGGACATGGGGAAAACCTATGAACTGGGAGTTGTTGCAGGAGGAGTTCCTGCATTTGTAGTAAAGGATCTTTTTGACGGGCACAAAAGAGAAGATATACCAGTGTTAAAGCTTGGTGCGCCATATCCCTTTCCTGAAAAGTTTGCACAGTCTTTTATGGAAAAGTGCAGAAAAGTCATTGTAATTGAAGAGACAGATACAGTTATTGAGTATATGCTGAGGGATAAATCAAAGACCCTGGGCCGTTTGACAGGACATGTTCCCATGGAAGGAGAACTTGTGCCGGAAAAGATCGTATCTGTTTTAAACAGAGCCATGGAGGATTGCAGTATTGAGCCGTTGTCCGATACCACGGACATCAAAAGAGCAGATGAACTTGTCCAAAGCCTTGAACTTCCCATAAGAAAACCAACTCTCTGTCCAGGCTGCCCCCACAGGGCTTCATTTTACTCCATAAGAAAGGCAATGCCAAAGGCGATCTATCCTTCGGATATTGGCTGTTATACCCTGGGCAGCAACCTTGGAGTTGTTGATACTGTCCTTGACATGGGTGCAGGCATTACCATGGCATCTGGTTTCTGGAATGCCCATATCCAGGATAATGTAAAAAAGCCGATCATTGCCACCATGGGTGATTCAACCTTTTTCCACTCCGGCACAACAGGCCTTATCAATGCTGTTTATAATGATTCAAGGTTTGTGCTGGTGATTCTGGATAATTACATCACTGCCATGACCGGTATGCAGCCTGCCATAACCCAGGATAAAAGGGTGGACGGCAGAAAAGGCAACTCAATTGAGCTTGAAACCATTGTCCGGGGATGCGGTGTTAAATACCTTAAGGTGGTTGATCCCTTTGACATTAAGACCATGATTAAAACAGTGAAGGATGCGGCTGAATATGCATTGAGCGATGAAGGCTCCATTGCAGTTATCATTGCAAGACATGCATGTGTCATTGGCTTCCGTGACAGGGCCATTCCTGAGATTATACCTGTTAAGGTAACAGATGATTGCAATGAGTGCGGTTTCTGCCATAAAAGATTTGAATGTCCTGCACTCTATGTGGATGAAAAGAGCGGGAAGACAGCTGTAAATCATACCCTTTGTGCGCAGTGTGGTGTCTGTATTAATATCTGCCCCCAGGGTGCCATTGTGAGAGCTTAAGGAGAAAACAGTATGAAGAGTGTAAATTATGTATTGAGCGGCCTGGGAGGGCAGGGAATACTTTTTATGACAAAGATTTTTGCCACAACTGCTTTAAATAAAGGATTTAATATACTTGGTGCAGAAACCCATGGCATGGCACAAAGGGGCGGCTCAGTGGTCTCCCACCTGCGCATCGGAGATGCTGAATCAAGCCTTATATGTGCCGGAACTGCAGATTTCTTAATATCCATGGATGAGTATGAAGCATATAGATATCTGCCCTGTTTGAAAAAGGGTGGTAAATTGTTTGCCAATGCCAGGGAAGATGCTTTTCCCCATGGAAAGGTAAAAGATTTTCTCAATGGGATGAACATTGAAGCAAAAGCAATGGAAGCGTCCAGAACAGCCATGGAACTTGGATCACCCAGATCCACAAACCTTGCAATGGTTGCCTTTTATTCAGCCTTTGATTCCGGTCCCCTTGGCCCTGACGATCTCCGGGCAACTGTTGAGACCATAAGTCCAGGCCCGTTTAAAGAAAAAAATCTTAAAATATTTGATACCTGTTTTGAAGTTGGCAGAAACATGAAGGATAATTGACCTGGCTTTTAAAACTTGACATAAAATGATTGTATACAGTATACAATATAATCAGGATGTAAAACAAACCATATTGATTTTTTTCAGGAGAAGTTTATGGAACTTTTTAAGAATTTAACAGTGTTATCCCTTGAGCAGGCAACTGTTGCACCATACCTTACATACAGACTTGCCCAGGACGGCATGGAGGTTATCCGCCTTGAGCATCCGGTTTACGGGGACCCCAACAGATTTATTGGAGAAAATGTACTTGATGAAAAAAGAATGAACTCCTATTTTCTCTGCATTAATTCCGGTAAAAAAGCATTGAGCCTCAACCTTGCTGATCCCAAGGGCAGGGAGATATTGGCAGGATTGATCAGGGAGCTTGATGTTGATATTTTTGTGACCAACCAGCTTCCAAAAAATTATGAAAAACTTGGAATTGCCTATGAAATTTTAAAGGATATTAAATCTGATATTATATGGCTTGGGCTTACAGGATTTGGCCCTGATTCCAATGAAGGAGCCTATGATCCTATTCTCCAGGCACGTTCAGGCCTTATGGAACTTACAGGAGAGGCTGATCAGGACCCCCAGGTGCTGGGTATTCCCCTTCCTGACATGGGTACAAGCGAACATGGGTACGGGCTTTTGATGAAGGCATTATTTAAACGTGCAGCCACGGGAAAGGGTACAAGAATTGATCTGAGTATGTTTGAATCCACTGTGTCATGGCTTACTGTTCCCATTGCCCTTTCCAAAAGTTTTGGCGCAAATATATCCCGCAGGGGCAATACCCATGAATTTTTCAGCCCTGTTTCTGTTTACAGGACAAGCAATGGTTTTATTTACCTTGCAGTGGGCAATGATAAGCAATGGAATAACATGGTTGCAGAGGATATGTTCAAATCCCTTGCCAGGGAGGAATACAAGAATAACAAAGGCAGGATTGAAGATGTTGTTAATCTTAATAAAGCAATTAATGCCATAACAGAACAGCACACCTCAGAAGAACTTATAGAGTTTTTCAATTCAATCACAGTGCCTGTTTCAAAGATTAAAAATATTAATGAGGTTGTTGAAGATCCACTGGTTGCAAAGAGGATCTTAAGTTCAAAGGATCCAGAAACAGGACTTGAACTAACCCTTGCTCCGCCTCCCAACATGACTCCTTTTCTTGAGCAGTGTGACAAAAAATTGAGTTTTCCACCTAGGTTTGGACAGCAGAACAAAGAGATCTATGGAGACAAGCTCGGGTATGATGAAAAAACCCTTGATGAGTTCCGGGAAAAGGGAATTATCTGATGAAATTGAGCAATAATTTTAAGGATAGAAAATCCCTGGGACAGGATGTTTTTGAATACCTGGAAAAGGCAATTATAGACCAGACCATTGAACCCGGGGCAAGGCTTGTGGAAAACAGGCTTGCAGAAATGCTTGGAATAAGCAGAACTCCTTTGCGCGAAGCATTTCATAAGCTTGAAAGGGAAGGGTGGATTGAAAAGATTCCTTCCGGAGGATTCAAGGTTGTGACCCTTACCAGGGATGATATTGAACAGACCTTTGGCATAAGAAGTGTGCTTGAAGCCTATGCTGCACGCCTTGCTGCTGAAAACCATATTGCAAAGGAGCTGAAACCCCTGGAAAAAACAATAAAAGAGTACCAGAAATGCCTGGAAGCAGGCAGGGGAAGCAATAAGCTCCAGGAGATCAATACAAGGTTCCATGATATTCTTTACAGCCTGAGTAAAAGCCCCAGGCTGATTAAAATGATCAATCAGTTAAGGGCCCAGATTTCAAGGTTCAGGCAGATTATTTTAACCCAGGAAGAGTATGCAAAGGAGAGTAATCTTGATCATATTAAAATGGTTGAAGCCATAAAACAAAGAGATGGAGCCAAGGTGGAAGAGCTGGTGCGCAAGCATATTATCAAGGGAAGAAATGTGGTTTTAAAACAACTGGAGCAGACAGACCAAAGGGAAATGGAAAAAAAGAGTGCCTGAAGTAAAAGAGATATTAAAGGGAAACCAGCATGCAGGTGCAAGGATGATACGCCTTATTGAGAACAATGATCCTTCTGCCTTTGAAAAGCTGAAATCCCTTTATCCTTATGCAGGTAATGCCTTTATCATCGGTATTACAGGCTCTCCCGGCGTTGGTAAATCAACCTTGATCGATGCTTTGATCACGGAATTCCGTGAGCTTGATAAAAAAGTTGCTGTTATTGCTGTTGACCCCACAAGTCCCTTTTCCGGCGGAGCAATCCTGGGGGACAGGCTGCGTATGCAGCGCCATGCAGCAGATGATAATGTGTTTATCAGATCCATGGCCTCAAGGGGACACAGGGGCGGACTGTCCAGGGCTGCCAAGGACAGTGTCATGGTATTGTCTGCCATGGGCTATGGAATTATCATCATTGAAACCGTTGGCGCAGGCCAGTCAGAGTTTGACATTGCAGACATTGCCCATTCAACCGGAATTGTAACCATCCCCGGAGCAGGGGACGGTATCCAGGCTGTAAAGGCAGGCATACTTGAAGTGGGAGATATTTTTATTGTGAACAAGAGTGACAAACCTGATGCTGATGCATCGGTTCATCAATTGACCATGATGCTTGAAATGCGTAAGCCTGCAGAACACAATGACAAACCAGATACATGGCAGCCAATGGTATTAAAAACCATTGCCAATAACGGGAAAGGTGTGAAAAACCTTGCCAGGGCTTTTTTATCCCATTTTGATTTTATGGAAAAAAATAATCTTCTGGCACAGAAAAAAGATTCCATGGAACAATCTTATTTTAATTCCCTTTTAAGGGATTTTACCCTGGAAAGGCTGCTCTTTTTTATAAAGGATTCAGAAGAGTTCGGTAAAATGGCTGAAAAGATTAAGTCAGGCATGGTTGACCCCCTGAGCGCTGCTGAAACACTTGCAGGAAAACTTTTAATTTCAAAGGGACAAGTTTCAGATTAAAATGCAGTAAGCACAAGATATAAAGGAAATAATTGTTATGGAAACCAAAAACAAAATTCGGGTACTAATTGCAAAACCTGGTCTTGACGGTCATGACAAGGGTGCAAAAATCGTGGCCCTTGCTTTAAGGGATGCAGGCATGGAAGTGATCTATTCAGGACTTCACCAGACCCTTGATCAGATTATCAAGACCGCAACCCAGGAAGCTGTGGATGTGATTGGTCTCAGCATTATGTCCGGAGCACATCTTCCCATTGCAGAAAAACTCATTGCCATGATGAAGGATAATGGCCTTGATGATGTCTGCCTTACCGTGGGAGGAGTCATCCCCCATCAGGATATTCCCAGACTCAAAAAAATGGGAGTTGCCGAGGTCTTTCCGGGAGGTACATCCTTTGATGATATCATCAGCGGCATGAGCAGGTTGTTTGAATAATTTTTCTTTAAGGAAAGGTAAAAAAAATGGGTGTAGCAAAATATATTAAAGATGAAAAGGGTGCTGTAAAAGAGGTTATTTACCAGTCCGGAATCAAGGTAAAACCGGTCTACGGGCCTGAAGATCTTGAAAAAGCAGGATTTAAATATGATAAAGACCTGGGTGCTCCGGGTGAGTTTCCCTTTACACGCAGCCTCCATCCCTTGAGCTATCGAAGCCGGGCATGGACCACAAGGCAATACACTGGATTTGGAACTCCAAAGGAGACCAATGAGAGGTTTAAACTCATGATTGCCAATGGCCAGAACGGTCTTAATGTGGCCTTTGATCTTCCCACCCAGATGGGATATGACTCGGACCATCCCCTGGCACAGGGCGAAGTGGGCCGGGTTGGCATGGCCATTGATTCTTTAAAGGATTTTGAGACTGCGTTTGCAGATATTCCCCTGGACAGGATAGGATCTGGTCTGACTATTAATGCCGTGGCAACAATAATGATGGCAATGTACCAGGCAGTGGCTGAAAAATTCGGGTATAAAAAAGAGCAGATTTCCACAACCCCCCAGAATGATATTTTAAAGGAGATGATAGGCAGAGGTGCCTGGATTTTTCCTGTTGAGCACGGTGTAAGACTTGTGGGAGACTCCATTGAGTATGCTGTAAAAGAGCTTCCAAGATCAAACCCTGTAAGCCTTTGCGGATATCACATCAGGGAATCAGGGGCAACTCCTGCCCAGGAAATTGCCTATGCCTTTGAGATTGCCAAGGCTTATATTGAAAATGTGGAAAAAAGGGGAATAAAGCCTGAAAACTTTGTGGGACGGTTTTCCTTTAACTTAAATGTATATGGAAATTTGTGGGAGCAGATTGCAAAATTCAGGGCAGCACGTAAGCTCTGGGCTAAAATGCTTAAAAATGAGTATGGCATTACAGATAAGAAAAAGCTTTTTCTCAGGGGGCTGTTTGGAGGTGGAGGCTCCGGCCTTACCAAGGAGCAGCCGGAAAATAATATAATGAGGGGTGCCTATTATGCACTGGGTGCTGCCTTGTCCGGTGCCCAGACCACAGCCCTGTGTTCCTTTGACGAGGCATATACAATTCCTACGCCCCGTTCCGCTCTATTGAGCCTGAGAACCCTGGAAATGCTCATGGATGAGGTGGGATTAAGGGACACTGTTGATCCCCTGGCAGGATCATATTTTATTGAAACTCTGACCCTGGAAATGGAAGAAAAGATCAGAGAAGAGATGGAAGAAGTCCAGAAAATGGGAGGCATGGTAAAGTGCATATCCAATGGCACGATCCAGAGAAAGGTATCTAAGCAGGCCTATGATTATGAAAAGGGACTTCAGTCAGGAGAGTATAAAAAAGTGGGGTTAAACCCTGCATCAGGGGATGGCGCATCTGAAAAAACAGATGTGGAACTCCATGAATATAATGAAGAGTGGGCTGAAAAATCCATAAAAAGCCTGGACCAGGTGAGACGTACAAGAAATGATAAAGAGGTGGCAAAAACCCTGAGGGAGCTTGAAAAAGCTGCCCGGGGAAGTGACAATGTAATGCCGCCCCTTGTAAGGTGCTGTCATGCCTATGCCACTGTGGGAGAAATGGCAGGGGTGTTCAGGCAGGTTTTTGGAGAGTGGAATGAGCCGGATTTTTACTAACCGGATATTTATCTGAATTAATAGGAGGTGCAATTTGGACAAGACAACATACCGCCTGGGATGTGATATTGGTGGTACTTTTACCGATTTTGTTCTTGTAAACAATCTCACTGGGGAATTTCATACAAATAAATGCCTGACAACGCCTTCGGACCCGTCAGATGCCATTGAACAGGGGATAAGGGAACTCAATGATATTATACCCGGGTTCATGGACAATGTTGATGAGATTATCCATGGCACAACCCTGGTCATTAATGCCATAATTGAAAGAAAAGGTGCAAGAACCGCACTTATTACCACAAAGGGGTTCAGGGATATTCTGGAGCTGGGCCGGGAAAAACGGTATGATGCCTATGATATTTTCAGTGAATATCCTGAGCCCATAGTTCCCAGGGCAGACCGCACGGAAATAGATGAACGCCTCACCTTTGACGGCAGAGTTTTAAAGGGTGTGGATGAAAAGGAAGTTTTAACCCTTCTTGAAAAATTTAAAAGAGACGGTATTGAGTCCATTGCAGTCTGTTTTATAAACTCCTATGAAAATCCGGTAAATGAGAGAAAAATAAAAGAGATAATTGAAAAAGAGGTTCCTGAAATATTTCTTTCCGCATCATTTGAGGTTCTGCCTGAGATAAAGGAGTATGAACGCACATGCACAACAGCTGTCAATGCCTATGTAAAACCTATAACCTATTGGTATTTAAACAAACTTGTGGCAAGGCTTGAAAAAATAGGATTCCAGGGTAAGTTTTTTATTATGCTCTCATCAGGAGGCATCACCTCCATTGAAACTGCCAAGGATTTTCCCGTGCGCATAATAGAATCAGGTCCTACTGCTGCGGTTATTGCTTCCCAGCATTATGGAAAGATGTTTAATATAAAGGATATGTTCTGTTTTGACATGGGTGGGACAACTGCGAAATCGTGCCTGATCCAGGACGGCCATGCAGGATTGGTATCAACTTTTGAAGTGGGGCGTGTTCAGCGTTTTCAAAAGGGCAGCGGACTTCCCATCCAGGTGCCTGTTGTGGATCTCATGGAGATCGGAGCAGGAGGAGGCAGTATTGCAAAAATCAGTAATCTTGGTCTTTTACAGGTTGGACCTGAAAGTGCAGGAGCAGATCCAGGACCTGCATGTTATAAACAGGGCGGAGATAATCCCACAGTAACAGATGCCGACCTTGTTCTGGGCTATCTTGACCCTGAGTTTTTTCTCGGGGGCACCATGTCCCTGGATATTGAACTTTCCAGAAAAGCTATAAATGAGAAAATTGCAAAGCCATTGGGAACAACCATGGTTGAGGCAGCCTTTGGCATACATGATCTTATAAACGAGACCATGGCAGCAGCAGCCAAAACCCATATTGCAGAAAAAGGCGGCAACCCCAACCTTGTGACTGTATCAGCATTTGGCGGTGCAGGTCCGGTTCATACCTATGGGCTTGCAAGGAAAATAGGTGCATCTGCCATACTTGTGCCACCCCTGGCAGGAGTTGGTTCTGCCCTTGGATTTTTTACAGCTCCTGTGGCGTTTGACCTTTCAAGGAGTCACAGGGTTGTGCTCAGCGAAGCTGATTTTAAAGGCATTGAGCTTCTTTTTAAGGAGCTTGAAAACGAGAGCGCAAAAATCCTTAAAGGTGCAGGAAAAACAGACAATATAATCCATAAAAGAACCCTTTTAATGCGTTTTGTGGGCCAGGGTGCTGAAATTGATCTTGTGATTGAAAATAAGGATTTTGAAAAATTTTCTAAGGATGAGATCAGAAAAATGTTTGATAATGAGTATAAAAGGCTTTACGGCAGAACATCTGCTGAATCTCCCGTGGAGTTTGTAACCTTTAAGGTGAGGGCAAGCCTGCCCCAGAAACCCTTTCGCATTTCAGAACTTACAACCAAAAACCGTGATATTGAAAAATGTATCAAGGGTCAGCGCAGTGCATTTTCCATAATAAAAAAAGATTATATTCCCTTTACAGTGTATGACAGGTCAAAACTTTTTCCCAATGCTGAATTTAAGGGGCCTGCCATTATTGAGGAGAGGGAGTCCACAATTGTAATGGGAGAAGATGCTGTGGCGCGTGTGGATGAATTTGGTTTTGTCTGGATAAATCTTGTGCAGTCAGGGGGAGGAAAACAGTGATGAATAATAAAAAGAGCAAATTTGATCCCATTACCCTGGAAATTTTGTGGAAACGCCTTGTCTCCATAGTGGATGAATCAGATGCATCGGTTATCAGAACTGCATTTTCAAGTCTTTTAAGGGATGCCCATGATTATACATGCATGTTTACAGACAGCCGGGGGCAGGAACTTGTCCAGGGAACATTGTGTACTCCGGGCCAGGCAGGAGCCATGGCCCTTGGTGTGAAAAAGATTGTAACTTCCATTCCCCTGGATGAATACAGGGAAGGGGATGTATTTATTGTCAATGATCCCTGGCTTCTGGCAGGCCATTTAAATGATGTTTGTGTATTAAGTCCCATATTTTTCAAGGGAAAACCAGTGGCTTTTACAGCCTGTGTGTTTCACCATACAGATATTGGCGGCAGAACAGCTTCTGACAACCGTGATGTCTATGAAGAAGGTCTTTATATTCCTTTGACAAAACTTTATGATGCAGGAAAACTAAACAAGAGCCTGATGAATATGATCCGGTGGAATGTCAGAACTGCAACTGAGTTTGAAGGAGACATACGCTCCCAGGTTGCAGCAAACCATATCTGCTCTGAGAAGATCATAGAGATGATGGAAGATGAGAACCTTGACAACTTAGATGACCTTGCCGATGAGATCATTGACAGAACCGAAAAAAGCATGCGCAGCGCCATTGAGAAAATCAAGGACGGCACCTATGCCCATGAAGGCATAATTGAGGGTGCAGGGGATAAGCCTGATATACCAATCAAACTCACGGTAAAGGTGGATGGCTCCAATATCCATGTTGATTTTGACGGCACATCAAAACAGGTACCCTGGGGTGTGAATGTTGTGTATAATTTTACCTATGCCTATGTGTTCATGGCCATTAAATCAGCTTTTGACCCGGGCATACCCATAAATGAGGGCGCAATACGCCCCATAACCATGACAGCTCCCAGGGGAAGCATTGTTAATTGCAGGTTTCCTGCAGCAGTTGCAGCAAGAATGGTTGTGGGACATTTTATGACGGAAATGGTTTTCAATGCCCTGGCCAAGGCTGCTCCTGATAATATTATTGCAGGCTCCGGCGGAACTCCTGCCCAGACAAATATATTCCATGGGTCCTTTGCCAATGGCAAACCATGGCATACAATGATAATACGTGGAGGGGGCATGGGAGCATCATCCAGGTTTGACGGTCATCATTGTGCTATTTTTCCTGCCAATGGTGCAAACACACCTGTGGAAATACTTGAAAGTGATACAACCATGATTGTTGAGTCCAGGGGCCTGATTACAGATTCAGGCGGCCCTGGCAGACAAAGGGGAGGCATTGGACGGCAGATGATCATACGTTCCCCTGATGATAAGGACAATCCTGTGGGAACTACATCCATTGCAGTGCAGGCAGGCAGATATATTTATCCTCCCCAGGGTATATTCGGGGGAAAGGACGGCTCCCTTGCAAAATTTCAGAAAAACGGAAAAAATGCTGACCCGAGCGGGCTTACATTTCTTGAGCCCGGGGACAGGATAAGCTTTATCAGTGCAGGGGGCGGAGGCTATGGAAATCCATTTGAAAGGGACCCTGAAGCTGTGAGACGGGATGTGGAATATGGTTATGTAAGCATTGAAAAGGCAGAACAGGATTATGGAGTTATTATTGATCCTGATACTCTTAAAATTGATATGGATGCAACTTTGCATCTCAGAAAAGAACATATAGGGGAATAGTAAAGGGGAATAATAAAATGAGAAAAAGTTTTATGCCGGATTTTAATGATCTGGAACAACTTCATGATCACCAGTTAAAAGGACTTAAATGGACATTGTCCCATGTTTATAAAGGGTCTTCCTTTTATAAGAACCAGTTTGATAAAAAAGGAGTATCCCCTGAACAGATAAAAACCCTTGATGATTTACAAAAGCTTCCCTTTACCACGGGCAATGATTTAAAGGAGGGGTATCCTCTGCCCCTTTTGTCAGTGCCGGAAAAGGATGTTGTGCGCATCCATGCATCTTCAGGCACAACAGGAAAGAGAAAGGTTTTGTCTTACACTGCCAATGATCTTGATGTCTGGTTTAACATGTTTGCAAGGTGTTATGAAATGGCAGGCCTTACCAGGAAAGACCGGGTTCAGATAGCGGTTGGATATGGTGTCTGGACTGCAGGCATGGGATTTCAGCTGGGGTGTGAACGCCTTGGTGCCATGGCCATACCTGTGGGCCCGGGTAATATTGATATGCAGTGCCAGTTTCTTGAGGATATGCAGAGCACTGTTTTCTGCTGCACAGCATCCATGGCGCTTTTAATGGCAGAAGAGGTGAATAAACGCGGCCTTAAAGACAAAATCAACCTTAAAAAGATCATCCTGGGGTCGGAACGGTGCAGCTCATCCATGCGTGCAAAGATAAAAGAGCTCCTTGGCCTGGAAGATATGTTTGATATTACCGGCATGACAGAGCTTTACGGTCCTGGAACCGGACTTGACTGTCCAAAGCATGAAGGCATACATTATTGGGCTGATAAATTTATACTTGAGATACTTGATCCTGATACATTAAAGCCTGTCAGGGACGGAGAGGTCGGCGAAATGGTTGTGACCACATTAAGTAAAGAAGCAGCTCCCCTGATACGTTACAGAACCCGGGACCTCACAAGAAAAATCACGAAAACCTGTTCATGTGGAAATATTCTTCCCATGCATGACAGGATCATGGGACGGTCCGACGACATGATTATTTTAAGGGGAGTAAATATTTATCCGGGACAGATTGACGAAGTTCTCTCATCCATACCGGAAGTTGGAAGCGAGTACCAGCTCCACCTTGAAAGAAAAGATGACGGTAAGGAATACATGACCATAAAGGTGGAAGCAGACCAGGGATATGACCTTGGAAAAGCAGAAAATATTAAAAATAAGATAAAGAAAACAATTCAATCAAAGATCATGGTAAGCTGTGATGCAGAAATATGCGCCTATGGCCGGCTGCCCAGATATCCTGGCAAGGCCAGAAGAATCTTTGATAACCGCAATTAAGGAGAAAAAGATATATGAAAGCATTTAAGTATTTATCCCCTGCAACCATTGACCAGGCCATTGATCTTTACACCCGGCACAGCGAAACATCAAAGTTCATTGGCGGGGGAACAGATGTGATTGTAAAGCTCAAACAGGGGTGGATGGAGCCTGATTATTTAATATCCCTTAAAAAGATAGAAGAGTTGACAAGGCTTCATAAAAACGAGGCCACAAAAGAGCTTACCATTGGCGCCATGGTAACCCATGCAACCCTTGAAAAATCTTTGATGATTCAAAATGAATACCCGATTATTTATGATGCAGTTTCAAATATCGGGTCACTCCAGGTCAGGAATGTGGGTACAATAGGCGGCAACCTCATCAATGCCGTGCCTTCTGCCGACGGTGCAATACCTCTTATTGCCCTGGATGCCATTGCTCTGCTCCACGGACCCGGAGGTGAACGTTCAGTTCCTGTAAAAGATCTTTTTGTATCTCCCTATAAAACCATTCTCAAGCCCGGGGAAATTTTAAAAAAACTGACAATTCCTCCAAAAGAACCCAATACAGGATCAGCATATATAAAATTCGGGCGCAGGGCTGCCATGGAACTTCCCTTGATAGGCATTGGAGTTCTCCTTGTTATGGATGACAAACAGGAAGTCTGCAAAAAGGCAAGGATCTGTCTGGGTGTTGCAGCACCGGTTCCCATGAGGGCAATGGATGCGGAAAAACATCTTGCGGGAAAACCCATTAATGATAAAACCCTTGCACAGGCCGGGGACATTGCTGCAGGCGAATCTATGGTCAGGGACAGTGTCAGGGGAAAAGCCTGGCACAGAAAAGAGATGATAAGGGTTCAGGTGAGAAGAATGGGACAAAAATGCCTTGAAATTATTAAAAACAATGCTTAGGAGAAATATAATATCATGACAACAAAGATATCTTTTATATTAAATGGTGACAGGATCAGCTATGATGTCAAGGAACACTGGACTCTTCTGCACCTTTTAAGGGAAGAGATGGGACTTATCGGAACCAAGGAAGGGTGCGGTAATGGCGAATGCGGTGCCTGCACTGTTATTGTTGATAAACTTGCAATTAATTCCTGTCTCTATCTTGCCATGGACATTGACGGGAAAAATGTTGAAACCATTGAAGGACTAGCCTCAACCACAGGAGATCTCCATCCGATCCAGCAGGCTTTTGTGGATAACGGAGGTATCCAGTGCGGGTTTTGCACCCCTGGTATGATAATGTCTTCCAAGGCATTGCTGGATGAAAATCCCCGTGCAGGCATTGAGGAGATAAAACATGCCCTGGCAGGCAATATATGCAGATGTACAGGTTATATACAGATTTTTAAATCCGTTGAAGCGGCAAAGGCAATGGGAGGTCAAAATGAGTAAATTCAGTGTAGTTGGAAAACCAATCCCCAAACTTGATGCAGCTAAAAAAGCCATGGGCAGAGCAGAGTATATCCAGGATATTAATCTGCCTGAAATGCTCCATGGCAAAATTCTTTATTCAAAATTTGCAAATGCCGAAATTGTAAAGATTGATACGTCAAAGGCCAGGGCATTGCCTGGAGTGCATGCTGTTTTAACGGGCCAGGATATTCCTGAAAAAATGAAAATGGGTTTTATCAAAGATAATCCTCCCATAAAAAAGGACAGGGTCTCTTCCCTGAGGGATGAAGTCGCGGCTGTTGCTGCCATAAGCCCTGATATTGCGCAAAAGGCCCTTGATCTTATTGAGGTCGAATATAAAGAATGTCCAGGTATTTTTGATCCTGAAAAGGCCATGGAAAAGGATTCACCCCTTGTGCACAGCCATCTTAAATCAAATGTATTGAAAATGCCCTGGAAAATCCATTATGGAGATGTAATAAAGGCTGAAAAAGAGTCAGCCTTTGTTGTGGAGGAAAGATTTACAACAACATGGGTCACCCATTGCTGCATGGGAACAAGCGGTGCTGTGGCTGTATTTGATGCTGCGGAAAATCTTACTATTTATTCAAACACCCAGATTCCCTCCCTTGCCCAGAAGGATTTTTTAGAAGCATTAAAAACCATGGGACTTGAAAATAAACGTGTAAGGGTGATAAAGCCCGTAATAGGCGGCGGGTTTGGAAGCAAACTTGACACCTATGCCTATGAGCACATTGCTATTTTACTTGCCCATAAATGCAGAAGGCCTGTAAAAGTTGTATTTGACCGGGAAGAAGAGTTTAAAGCAACTTCCACAAGGCAGCCCACTGTTATTTATATTAAACAGGGGTGTGACAGCCAGGGAAAACTTTTGTTCAGGGATATGAGAATGGTTCTGGACAATGGTGGACACACTTCCTGGGGCGCCACAACACCTTCTGTCATGCTCATGCCCATAAGTTCCCTGTACAGAGTTGAAAATGTAAGGTATGAAGCCAAATGCGTCTATACAAACAATACCTATTCCCAGGCCATGCGCGGTTATGGAAATCCCCAGGCAACCTTTGCCATTGAGAGCAGTATGGATATGCTGGCTGAAAAAGCAGGCATTGACCGCATGGAAATAAGAAGGATAAACCGCAACAGACCCGGGGATGAGACTCCACAGGGTCTTAAAATCACCACATGCGGCCTTGATAAATGTATTGATGCTGTGGAAAAGGAACTTAAGTTTAATGAAAAAAAAGAAAAAGGTGTGGGAGTAGGAATTGCATCCTTGATCCATGTGGGCGGAGGAGCAAGAATATACGGGTCTGACGGATGCGGAGCAATTTTAAAAATGGATGACTATGGTAAGGTGGATATTTTTACCGGAGGTACTGACATGGGTCAGGGCCTTGATAATATTACAGCGCAGATCGTTGCCGAGGAGCTGGGGCTTAAGGCAGAGGATATCAATGTTGTGCATTCTGATACTGATATATGCCCCTGGGATGTGGGTGCCCATGCAAGCAGGTCCACATTTATTGCAGGCAATGCAGCCCTGGGAGCTGCCAGAAAAGTCAAAGGAAAAATTAAAAAATTCGCTTCAAAACTTTTTGATGCACCTGCAGATAAAATTGAATTTAAAGATAGAAAAGTATTTGTCAAAGGGGACGATGAAAAGAGCATGGACATTGGAAAACTTTTGAGAAAAGCCCATTTTGCCCCGGGAGGAACCATGCTCATGGCCGAGTATTTTTATGATCCTGACAACCGCAACATGGGAAAAGAGCTCAAGGGAAACATGTCCATGACATATGCTTTTGGTGCCCATGGAGCAAGGGTCAAAGTGGATGAAGAAACCGGTAAGGTTGAAGTCCTGGAATATGTTGCAGCCCATGATGTGGGCAGGGCAATAAATCCTCTGCTCCTGGAAGGGCAGGTCTATGGCGGTGTTGTCATGGGACTTGGCTATGCTTTGACAGAAGAGGTTATGATAAAAGACGGCAGGATAATGAATCCAAATTTCAGGGATTATAAGCTTTTTACTGCCAAGGATGCTGTTAAGATCAAAGCTCCTGTTATTGAGACCGATGACAAGGACGGCCCCTTTGGAGCCAAGGGCATTGGAGAGCCGGGATGTGTTCCCACTGCCCCTGCCATTGCCAATGCAGTCTATGATGCTGTGGGTGTGAGGATCAAAGATCTTCCCATTACACCTGAAAAAGTATTGGCAGCTTTAAAAGAGAAAAAAAGATAAAGGCAATATAAGGAGGATAACCGTGCGGTTACCAAGATTTGAATACTCAGCCCCGAAAACCATGGATAAAGTCCTTGATCTTCTTTCCAGATATGGAGACGATGCAAAAATACTTGCAGGGGGCACTGATCTTCTGGTCAGGATGAAAAAGGGATTGTTAAAACCTAAAATCATCATAAGCCTTAAAAATTTAAAGGAGTTGTCCTATATAAAAGATCAGGGAGAATCCATTAAAATAGGAGCAGGAACTTTTCTTGCCGATATTATAAGTTCTGAGGTTATACAAAAACATGCTTTTGGGCTTGCAGAAGCCTGTGAGAAAATTGGTGCCATTACCATCCAGCATTACAGAGGCACCATTGGTGGCAATATTCTCCAGGACAATAGATGTATACATTACAACCAGTCTGAATTCCACAGATCCGGGCGCCAGCCCTGTCACAAGGATGGAGGCAAGATATGCTATGCCAGGGATGCTTCAGACAGGTGTAATTCCACCTGCCAGTCAGATGGTGCTGCCATGCTCATGGCCATGGATGCAGGCCTTGTACTTGCAGGCAAAAATGGTGAAAGGCAGGTTAAAATTGCTGATTTTTATACAACCGATGGAATAATGCCCTTTGCAATGGACACAAATGAGCTTTTAAAGGAGATTATCATTCCTGTAAAAGGTGGAGGAGTAAGTGCCTATGAACGTCTTGCCTACAGATCTGCTGTTGATTATCCCATTGTATGTGCAGCAGTTGTATTAAAAGCAGACAAGGACAAAAAGGATGAGATCAGCCAGGCAAGGATTGTTGTAGGAGCCATGGGCAGGTCTCCTTTGTTCCTGGCCAAAACATCTTCTTCACTTAAAGGGAAAAAATTTGATGATGCCAATGCCTTTAAACAGGCAGGTAAAAGTTCCATGGATACTGCTTCCACCTTTGCTGTTCATAATGTGGGCTCAACCCTGGAATACCGCTGTGCCATGGTTGCTGCAATGGTTTCCAGGGCACTTGAAAAAGCAGGCAAAAAAATAATTGCTCAAAAGGGATAAATAAAAAGACTGGAGTTTTAAATATGGAAAAAATAGCTATTACCCTGGATATCAATGACAGGATTCAGGAAGTTAAGGTATATCCCAATGATACCCTTCTGGAGGTTCTGCGTGATGAACTTGACCTTACCGGGTCAAAGGAGAGCTGCTCCGAAGGTGTATGCGGGTCCTGTACTGTGCACATGGATGGAAAACCTGTAAGATCATGCCTTACCCTTGCCATGGAAGCTGTGGGAACAAAGATAAGAACTGTTGAAGGCCTTGCACATGAAGATCAATTGTCTGACCTTCAGCAGTCGTTTATTGATCATGGAGCTGTCCAGTGCGGATTCTGTACCCCTGGAATGCTCATGTCTGCCCATGCATTGCTGGAAGAGAATCAAAATCCCGATGAAAAAACCACCAGGAAAATGCTTGCGGGAAATATATGCAGATGCACAGGATATGCAAAAATTGTCAAGGCTGTCATGCATGCAAAAAATCCCGATGACCAGTGCCCTGACTGCATCATGGAAAAAAAATCAAAGGAGTAAAATATGTCTGATCACGCCATTATCGGAAAAAGAATGCCAAGGATTGATTCCCTGGCCAAGGTCATGGGAAAGGCAAAATTTACTGCTGACCTGAAGCTGCCCGGCATGCTGGTGGGAAAAATAAAGCGGAGTCCCTATGCCCATGCACGCATATTAAATATTGACACTTCAAAGGCCATGGCTCTTGACGGAGTAAAAGCTGTTGTCACGGGCAAGGATACTGCAGGGGTGAAATGGGGAGTGTTTGCCTATACCAGGGATCAGCAGTTTATCCAGACCGAAAAGGTAAGATATATTGGAGATGAGGTTGCAGGCGTTGCAGCCGTGGATGAAGAAACAGCTGTCAAAGCCCTTGATCTCATTGAAGTTGAATATGAAGAGCTGCCGCCGGTGTTTGACCCCATGGAGGCAATGGCTTCGGAAACAGAACTTATCCATGAAGATTTCCCCAATAATGTAAATATCCATGTGAACATTGATACAGGACACGTGGATGAGAATTTTGAAAAGGCTTATTATATCAGGGAAGATACTTTTGTAGCCCCTGAAGAATCTTATTTCCAGGCAGAACCCTATGCAATTGTGGCACGGTTTGACCATGAGGACTGCCTTGAAATATGGTGCCCCAATGGCGGGCCCCACATGAAATCAAAACCACTTTCCAATGCATTTAAAATTCCACTGCACAAGGTCAAGGTGAGGAAAATAGCCATTGGTGGAGCCTTTGGAGGGCGTTCCGAGATCTGCCCTGTGGATTATATTTGTGCCCTGCTTGCAAAAAAAACAAAAAAACCCGTGAGAATTGAATTCACAAGGGAGGAAAACACCATTGCCACCCGCCAGGGACATGCCATGATCACCACCCATAAAACAGGAGTGGATAAAAATGGAAGAGTCCTTGCAAGGGAGACCACCTGTTACATGGATGGGGGAGCATATTCCAGTACAGGGCCCATTGCCACAAGTGTGCCTTTTCTTTCCATGGAACAGGCCTATCGTATTGGAAGTGTCAGATACAACGGGTACAGGGTTTATACAAATAAACCGATCCGGGGCATGATAAGAACCCATGGGCGGGGATTTGCAGCAGGCATTGATATTCAGCTGGATATGATTGCAGACCACCTTGGCATCGATCCTGTGGAGATGAGACTGAGGAATTCAAGGCAGCCTGGTGATTATACAAATACAAAATCCTATGTTGATTCCTGTGCCATGGATGAAACAATTCTCAAGGCAGTTGAAAAATCAGGATTTAAGGAAAAATGGGGAAAACTTCCCCCTTTTCACGGCATTGGCATTGGCACCAATTCCGTGCAGACAGGATTTCCCATGGGAATCCGAGGAGGCTCCCAATCCTTTATAAAATTTAACGAAGACGGCGAAGCAACTGTAATGTCCGGTGTTGTTGACAATGGCCAGGGCAATGACAATATGCTGGTGCAGATTGCAGCAGAAGAACTTGGGCTTTTGCCTGAAGATATTCACCTTGTTTCGGCAGATACTGAAACCACATCATCTGATCCTGGTTCCTATTCCCAGGTTTCAACCTTTGTGGGTGGACATGCCGTTAAAATTGCAGCTGAAAACTGCAGGGCAAAGCTTTTTGAGGTGGCATCCAGGGTATTAAAAGTTAAACCTGAAAAACTTGCTGCAAAAAACAGACTTATCTTTGTAAAAGATGACCCTGAAAAGTCCATACCCATTAAAAAGGTTGTAAGAATCAGTCTTTTAAACTTTAATTCAGTAAATGCCGAAGGCGGGTACTGGCCAAAGGTGGACATGAAGCGGGAGTGGGTGAAAAATCCCTATGGCCAGATGTGCGAGGCTTTTTCCTTTGGCACCACCATTGTGGAGGTCAAGGTTGATCCTGAAACAGGACAGGTTAAAGTGCTGGAAGTAACAGCAGCCCAGGATGTGGGCTATGCATTAAACCCCCTTGTCCTTGAAGGCCAGTTTGAAGGAGCTGTTGCCATGGGAGGCCAGGGCGGTATGCTCACGGAATACCATGAATGGAAGGACGGCAGGTGTACCAACCCCAGCATGCTGGACTATAAACTGCCCCTGGCCTGTGACATGCCTGAAATCAATAATATTATTGTCCAATCCATTGATCCAAAGGGTCCCTATGGTGCCAAGGAAGCAGGCATGTCCATTGCCATGTCAGCAGCCCAGGCCTATTGTGCAGCTGTGAGTAATGCCATTGGTGTATATATGGATTCATTTCCCCTGACCCCGGATAAAATACTTGAAGCCATTAAAAAAAAGAAAGAGTCAGAATCTGAAGGGGCTTAAACCAATAATATTGGTCAGGATATGTGAATGAAGAAGATCAGAGTTGAAGATGCAGTGGGAACCATCCTGGGCCATGACATGACCAGAATTGTCAGGGGCAGGTTCAAAGGTGTTGGATTTAAAAAGGGCCATATTGTAAAAAAAGAGGACATACCGGAACTTTTAAAAATCGGTAAGCAATACCTTTATGTGCTGGACATCGGGAAAGACCAGCTCCACGAAGATGATGCAGCCCGCAGGATTTCCAGGGCAATTGCTCACAGTGATTTTGATTTTTCAGAGCCCCGGGAGGGCAAGATCAATATCACCACAAGATGCGCAGGCCTTTTAAAAATAAATGTGGATGCACTTCTAAAGGTCAACAGGATGGAGAGCATCATTGTTGCAACACTTAAAAACAATTTTCCATGTAAAAAAGGCCAGATAGTTGCTGCAACAAGGATTATCCCTTTGACCATTGATGGAAACAGGATTGAAACCCTGGAAGCGCTTGCCAGAAAGACCGGAACCATTATTTCTCTTAAACCTTTTAACTCTCTTAAGGTAGGGGCTGTTGTCACGGGTTCCGAAGTCTATCAAGGCCTTATCACCGATGATTTTGATCCTTCCGTGGGAAAAAAAATCAGGGAAGCCGGGTGCACCCTTGTTAAAAAAATCATTGTACCCGATGACACAGGCGAGATATCCAATGCTGTTAAAAGTTTAAAAGAGGCAGGATGCGGTCTTATCATAACCACGGGCGGACTCTCGGTTGATCCCGATGATGTCACACGCCAGGGTGTTATTAACACAGGTGCCAGGGTTATATTCTATGGCAGCCCGGTACTGCCGGGAGCAATGCTGATGGTTTCAAGGCTTGACAATATCCCTGTCATAAGCCTGCCTGCCTGTGTTTTTTATTACAAACATACCGTGTTTGACCTTGTTCTGCCACGAATACTTGCAGGGGAGGATATCACGGAAGATGACATTGCTGCCATGGGCCATGGCGGGTTGTGCATGAACTGTGAGGTCTGCCATTACCCGGTGTGTTCCTTTGGAAGATAAGATTCAGTGGATGGCGATATGATAAAGACAGATAAAAATTTTTCCATTGGGATAAAAGGTGCAGGAGAGATGGCAACAGGTGTTGCAGCACGCCTTTATGCAGCTAATTTTAAAAATATTTTCATGATGGAAACAGAGAACCCACTGGCTGTCAGGAGGCAGGTCAGCTTTTGTGAAGCTGTGCATGATAAAATCATTGTTGTTGAGAATATCACTGCAGAAAGGGTTTCAAAGGCAGATAAAATCACTTCAGTATGGCAAAATAAGCACATTCCTGTTATTGTTGACCCGGAATGGAATACTATAAAATTAATAAGGCCCCATGTTGTGATAGATGCAATTATTGCTAAGAAAAACCTTGGTACTGACCTTTCTGAAGCAGATCTTGTAATTGGGCTTGGGCCCGGGTTTGAAGCAGGCAGAGACGTTCATATGGCCATTGAAACCAACAGAGGCCACAACCTTGGCAGAATCATTGACAAGGGATGTCCTGAACCAAATACAGGAGTCCCTGGCTCTATAGGCGGATATACAGGAGAAAGGGTTCTGAGGGCTCCCTGCAGCGGCGTGTTTACATCATCCCTTGTTCTGGGCACATTGGTTAAAAAAAATGATATTGTGGGGCATGTTGATAATCAGCCCGTTGCAAGCAGGATAGATGGAGTCATCAGGGGAGAGATCAGAAACAGGACAAAGGTCACAAAGGGTCTTAAGATCGGGGATATTGATCCCAGGGGGAAAATTGAGTATTGTACAACAATTTCCGAAAAGGCAAGGGCCATTGGCGGAAGTGTTCTGGAAGCTGTTTTAAGAAAATACAACCATTGATAATAATCATGGAAAGGATTTAATTGATGTTAACTAAAGCTTATATTCCATACAAAGGCTATTTTTCAAGCCCTTTTTCCAAATGGCAGGGAAGCTTTGCCAATGAACACTCAATTGTTCTTGGATCGCGCACTGCAAAGGAGTGGCTCAATACAAAGAAAATCAGCCCGGATGCCTTTGATTATCTTATTCTGGGTGCAACCGTGGGCCAGCCCCATATATTTTACGGAGGGCCCTGGGCATCAGCCCTTATTGGAGCTGAAAACATTCCGGGATGCCTTGTAAGCCAGGCATGTTCAACTTCCACCACGGTTTTGTTCCAGGCTGCCATGGGCATTGAAACAGGTGTTTATCAAAATGTATTTACATTGATGACAGACAGGTGCTCCAACGGCCCCCATACCATATGGCCAAATCCCAAAGGTCCGGGAGGCCAGGTAATTTCTGAAAACTGGGTCATGGATCAGTTTAACAATGATCCCTTTGCAGAAAATGCCATGATAGAGACTGCCGAGAATGTTGCAAAGGAGACTGGTGTGACGCGGGAAATGTGTGATGATCTTGCTTTAAGAAGATATGAACAATATATGGATGCACTTGCCCATGACCGGAAATTCCAGAAACAATACATGTTCAGGATAAGTATAAAGGTTTCAAAAAGCAAGACCGTTGAAATTGATGCAGATGAAGGAATCATGCCCACAACAAGACAGGGGCTTGAGAGCTTAAGACCTGTTTTAAAGGACGGCTCCCACACTTTTGGGTCCCAGACCCATCCTGCTGACGGCAATTGTGCACTTATTGTCACAACAAAGGACAATGCCGCAAGTATGAGTAAGGATAAATCCCGGGATACAAACATTGTCTCCTACGGGTATTCCAGGGCCAAAAAGGGATTCATGGCCATGGCTGTTGTGCCGGCGGCAAAAATGGCATTGGACAAAGCAGGCATCACCATCAGGGACGTTAAGGTGATAAAAACCCATAATCCCTTTGCAGCCAATGATATTTTTCTTGCAGACCAGATGGATATTGATGTAAATAATTTTAATAATTATGGCTCTTCTCTCATATTCGGCCATCCCCAGGCGCCCACAGCAGGGCGGCTGATAATTGAGGGCATTGAAGAACTGGCAGGGCTTGGGGGCGGATACATGCTTTTTACAGGATGTGCAGCAGGTGATACCGGAGCAGCTCTGGTATTGAAAATGGGTGATTAAAAAATTGAGATGGAATAATTAAATATTAAACAGGAGAAAAAAATGCGTGCATTAATTATAGGCGGAGCAGGTGGTATGGGCCAGGGTGTTGCAAGGGATCTTATAAAACAGCAGCAGGTAGAAAAGGTTATTCTGGCTGATCTTTATGCTGATTCTTCAAGGCTTGCGCCAAAACTTCAGAACAGTGATAAAATATCCCTCATTAAAATGAATATAAAAGACCACCTGCCCATGGTGGAAAATTTTAAAGTAGTTGATGTTGTTATTAATTGTGCAGGCCCTTTTTATAAGACTGCCGTGCCGGTTGCAAAGGCTGCTGTGGAGGCTGAGGTAAACTATATTGATATATGTGATGATTACGAAGGAACCGAGATTCTTTTTAATTCTGATATTGACAAACTTGCAAAACAGGCCGGTATAACTGTTCTTACAGGCATGGGATCAGATCCGGGTACCAATAATATCCTTGTTAAATGGTATGCTGACAGGCTTGACAAAGTGAATGATATATACCTTTACTGGGTTGTGAGCATTGCAGAACTCGCAGGCGCTGCCTGGGATCACAGTCTGCACATGACCCTTGGAGAGATTCCCCAGTACATTGACGGAAAACTTGTTCATGTGGAAGGAGGAACAGAACCTGTGGCAGAAGAGTTTCTTGAGCCTCTGGGAACATGTCATGTCCGCTATGTTGGACACCCCCAGCCCTTGACTCTGCCAAGATATATCAAGGGTGTAAAAAATGTGATAATCAAGGGAGCGCTTATTCCCCTGTGGGTGGATGAACTGATTCAGGAACAGAAGAACACAGGGCTTTTAAGCAGTGAACCCATGGATATCAACGGTCAGAACATAACGCCCTATGACCTTGCCCTTAAACTCTGGGAAACAATCCCCGAGGGCAGGGATAATGGCCCCCAGTCTTCAGGCCTTAAGGTCATTGTCAAGGGAGAGAAAGATGGCAATAAAGTAATTTATACTGCTGATATGGTGGGCAGAATGGCTCCGGGAACAGGTTTGCCAGCTTCCATTGCAGCATTGATGATGGATGCAGGCGATATAACAGAAAAAGGCGTGTTTGCACCTGAAGGCTGTGTTGATCCTGGAAAATTCCTTGGAGCATTCCTGCAGAGAGGTGCAAAGATTCATCAGACAAAAAAGGTTTCATCCATGTTTAAAGTTTGATCAGATAATTACAGGAGATTTCCATGCAGGAGACACCAAAACTAAATATTACCAAAAGCCTTGAGCTTTTTGAACAGGCATCAGGCCTTATTCCGGGAGGTGTGCTGGGCGCACGCAAGCCAGGCGATTTTATTGCAGGAGAGTACCCCATATTCCTTGAATCGGGCAAGGGAGCACGCCTTATTGATGTTGACGGAAATGAGTTCATAGATTATCTTTGCGGGTATGGTCCAATTATATTGGGATACCGTGATAAAGAGGTTGATGATGCAGTATATAGACAGATCAGTGAAAAGGGGTTTTGTTTTACATTAACCCAGAAATACCAGAATTTCCTTGCTGAAAAACTTTCAAAAATTATTCCGTCATCTGAGATGAGCATTTTTTTAAAAACAGGTTCAGATGCAACCACGGCAAGCATACGCATTGCACGTGCCTATACAGGCAGACTAAAAGTGATGCGCTGCGGATACCATGGCTGGCATGACTGGTGCATTGAGATGAAGGGGGGGATTCCCAAAAAGTTTTTTGAAGATGTCTATGAATTCCAGTACAACCGCCTGGACCAGCTGGAAGAGCTTATGAAGCTCCATGGCAATGACACAGCAGCAATCATCATGACACCTTTTGGACATCCCAACCACCAGAAGATGCAGGAGCCTGCCCCGGGTTTTCTCCAGGGAGTAAGGGACATTGCAGATAAATACGGTGCTGTTCTGATCTATGACGAAATCAGAACATGTTTCAGGCTGAGAATGGGCGGAGCCCAGGAACTATACAATGTCACCCCTGATCTTACAGCCCTTGGAAAAGCCATGGCCAACGGGTATCCCATATCTGTGGTAACTGGAAAAAAAGATGTTATGATGGCAGCAGAATCAAAGCTGTTCATCTCTTCCACGTTTTTCCCCAACAGTGAAGCCTTTATTGCAGCACTTAAAACCATTGAAATTCTGGAAAGGGACAATGTGCTTAAAGGCATTTGGGAAAAGGGGCAAAAACTCATGGACAATATTCAGAAAACCATTGATAAATATGATGTGGGCGCTGAACTCACAGGAGTTGCACCCATGTTTTACATTACATTTAAAAAAGATAAATCAGGAGATTACAAGGGTAAACGACGGGATTTTTATACCCAGCTGATAAGAAAAGGATTCTTTTTTACCCCTTTTCACCATGCTTATACAAGCCACAGCCATACAACGGAGGAGCTCGGGCTTACCATTAAAGCCATTGACGAATCCCTGGATTTTATAAAGAAGAAATATTAATAAACACTGGAAAAAATGTTATTTCTCTGTTAAGGGTAGTGTTGAGTAGATTGTTTATAAACTCTCTATGGGGAAATAACATTTTAATCAGAAGCTTGTTATTCCTGATAACTTTTGTTTTTAGCAGCTTTTCCTTACCAGCCGATCAAATTATTTGAGTATTGCAACGTTGCAATGCTTTTTCTCCCCATAGTTTTGTACTAATCTGTAATTGTATTTAAAAATTATCGGGGAGTTGTAATGGAATACTCAAAATATAAATTTTTCTGCATCTTTAACAGCAGTGCAAAGCTTCCTTTTTATAAAGGTTCAACTTTCAGAGGCGTGTTTGGTCATGCATTGAAAAATGTTGTATGCGCCCTTAAACACAATGAATGTGAAACCTGCCTGCTTTGCAGAAATTGTATCTACGCCCTTGTGTTTGAAACAAAATCTGCATGTGATATTCCTGACAAATCAAGGATTTCCGCCATACCCCACCCCTTTGTAATTGAGCCTCCCCTTACAGAACAAAGGGAATACAAACCTGGTGATTCCTTTGATTTTAATCTTATTTTATTTGGAAAAACAAATAAAAATTTCCCCTATTTTATTTATGCCCTTGAACAGATGGGGAAACTTGGAGTCGGGAAAAAAATCAATAATAATCGCGGCACTTTTAAATTAAGCAAAGTTGCAGCCAATGGAAAAATCATTTACTCTGCATCTGAACAAAAAATACTCAGCCATGATCTGCTGACATTGAATCTTAACATGGACCATAACAATGGTACCAAAGAAATCATAATAAATCTCACCCTTGAAACCCCGTTAAGACTGAAATTTAAAAATAAACTCAATGCAGAACTTCCCTTTCACATACTTACAAGGGCAATGCTCAGAAGGATTTCCACCCTTTTCCAATTTTATGGGAATGGCGAACCTGATATTGACTATAAAGACCTTGTCAAAGATGCAGAAAACATAAAAATAATTAAAAACAATCTTAAGTGGTTTGACTGGAAGCGCTACTCTTCAAGGCAAAAGGAAAAAATGTTCATGGGTGGTTTAACAGGCACAGTCACCTATAAAGGCAAGCTCACAAAATACCTTCCCTTACTTGACCTGTGCAGCAAAACACACATTGGCAAACAGACCGCCTTTGGTCTGGGTAAAATCAGAACAGAGGTGATAAAAT
>CAZQJS010000033.1:0-34448 GCA_964593725.1 uncultured Desulfobacterales bacterium | reverse complement strand
TAATTGGGTAAAGAGAGGTCTGGATATGCTTTTGGAGTGCATCTTTTTAAATTTTTTAAATTTAAAAACCTAAACGGAAAAAGTATATCCAGACCTCTCTTATTCCTTTTTAAAATATTCAGACAATCATTATTTCCCAACTTTCAAATACCATAAATCGGAAAGTACATCGGATTTGATTCCGGAATTCTTTGCGTGACGTGAACTGAAGCCTGCCCGGCATTTTTGGTACTGAAACCATACAATGTTTTTAAGATAAAATCTATGCCTATTATTTTCTGTAATATCAAACACTTATGCCACGCCTGGAAAATTTTATGCAAAAAAGAAATTTAATTATCAGCTGAAAACCTTATCAATACTTTTAAAAAATAACCACCGGGAATTGCTGTTAACCATAATTTACTTCTTTAATCCACAGCTTGCTGAATTATGGAATTATTCAGGGAGAAATATCCATTGATTTATCAAGTTTTAAGATTAAATCTTGTGGGAAAAGTGATTAATTGGTATTAATATAAAGTTGATTTTATTTTCCTTTAAAGATGATTTATTTAAGTTTTTATTAAATAATGAAGGGGGTACAATGACAGAGCTTATTGATGTTAGAGCAAGAGAAATACTTGATTCCCGCGGCAATCCCACAGTTGAGGTGGATGTTGTTCTGGCCTGCGGCGCAAAGGGTAGTGCTGCCGTGCCGTCCGGTGCTTCTACAGGCTCCAGGGAAGCGCTTGAGATGAGGGATAATGCCGAAGGAAGGTATATGGGTAAAGGTGTCCTGAATGCAGTGACCAATGTTAATGAAGTCATTGTCCCTGAGATTATTGGGTATGATGCCATGGACCAGGCAGGGCTTGACCGTACAATGCTTGATATTGATGGAACAGAAAACAAGTCAAGGCTGGGTGCCAATGGAATCCTTGGTGTTTCCATGGCTGTTGCCCGGGCTGCTGCCCAGGCTGTTGAACTGCCTTTATACAGATATATCGGAGGAATAAATGCAAGGATTCTTCCTGTGCCCATGATGAATATTATTAATGGCGGAGCACATGCTGCCAATAATCTTGATATCCAGGAGTTTATGATATTACCCTATGGTGCAGATTCCCTTGCTGAATCCGTCCGTATGGGGTCAGAGATCTTCCATAATTTAAAGAAAATTTTGAAAAAAGCAGGCCTTAATACTGCAGTCGGTGATGAAGGCGGGTTTGCGCCAGATCTTAAATCCAATGAACAGGCCTTTGAATATATACTGGATGCCATTGAGGCTGCCGGGTACAGACCGGATAAAGATGTCGGTCTTGCAATTGATGCAGCTGCAAGTGAATTCTACAGAGATGGTAAATATATATTTGGTTCTGAAGGACGGGAACTTACTGCTGTTGAACTGATTGATTATTATGAGTCCCTGACAAAAAAATTCCCCTTGTATTCCATAGAAGACGGCCTTGCCGAAGATGACTGGGATAATTTTAAACTCTTGACCGACAGACTTGGCGGTTCAATACAGATAGTTGGCGATGATCTGTTTGTTACAAACCCTGATATTTTTAAAAGGGGAATTAAGGAAGAAATTGCAAATTCAATCCTGATTAAACTCAATCAGATCGGAACTCTAACAGAGACTCTGGATACTATCCAGATGGCAAAGGAAGCAGGCTATACAACCATTGTCTCCCATAGATCAGGCGAAACTGAAGATGCCTTTATTGCCGATCTTGCCGTGGGTATTAACAGCGGTCAGATAAAGACAGGATCCCTTTCACGGAGTGACAGGGTTGCAAAATATAATCAGCTCATAAGAATTGAAGAGGAACTGGGTGATTGTGCCGTATTTGCCCGGGATTTGTTTGTATGATTTCAAGGTTTTATGGATATCTGTTTTTTGCATTTATTATAAATATGTTTTGGCTCGGTTCTGAAACCCATGCCTTTATTCCCGGCAGCCATGATATAATAAGCCTTGCAACAGAGAAAATTGTTGAACCTGTAGGCATGAAAGTTGTGCAGCAGAAAAAGATCTATCAGGAATTAAACAGGGGAATTCAGACCAATCCTTTTCAGGCAGAACCGGAATTTATTGAGATAAAAGAAAAACTCTGGTTCTCCTATCCGGGTAAATTCCGTTCTGAAGCTGAAACTGATTATCATGATATGATTTGTGTGGAATCAAAGGGGCAATTTGTCAAAATCATTGATGAGTATATTGAGGCAAAAGAGAAATCCATCACTGATTTATATACGGATATCCTTCTTTTCAGAAAACCGGAATCACTGACAAAGAGGCTTAAATCCTCAGGAGTGGATATAAAATCATCTTCCCTTAAAAGGTATGATGGTGTGATATATTTTGTTGTGGGCACGCCTCCTGAAAAGGATCACCTAAGCTCCAGTTTCTGGGTTGAAAAAGATACTGGTTTCCCGGGGCGGTATACAATTTTTAAGGATAATATGTTTCTGGATATTTTTTATAAAAAGTGGAAAAAAATCAGCAGAACATGGTATCCCATGGAAATCGTTATGTATCTGGATGGCCTGCTCTTTTCCAGGATAGATGCTGAGAGCTTTGAGCTTGAGGCAGATTTTGAAAAAAACTTTTTTAATGTAAAAAGGCTTAAGAATATTTACCCTGAATCCAGTAGTATGAACAGTGAGGCAGAGGCAGTTGAAAACAGATCAAGTGAACTTGAAAAAAGTATTATAGATTTTAAAAATATATATGAATAATTATTAATAACATGGGGGCAAAATGGGTGAAACTACCAAGTATATATTTGTTACAGGGGGAGTTCTTTCATCCCTTGGAAAAGGGCTGGCATCTGCCGCAATAGGACTGCTGCTGGAAAGCAGAGGGCTCACAGTAACAATTCAGAAGCTTGATCCTTATATTAATGTTGACCCTGGGACAATGAACCCTTTCCAGCACGGAGAGGTATATGTTACAGATGACGGGTCTGAAACAGACCTGGACCTCGGGCATTATGAAAGGTTTACCAGTGCAAAGCTTGGACAGGATAATAACTTTACCACAGGTAAGATATATCACTCTGTCATTACCAAGGAGCGCAAAGGCGAATACCTTGGCGGAACAGTCCAGGTAATTCCCCATATAACCGATGAGATCAAGAAGAGTATAACTCTACTGGATGGTACTGCTGATGTTGTTATTGTTGAAATAGGCGGCACAATCGGTGACATTGAGTCCCTTCCCTTTCTTGAAGCCATACGGCAGTTTAAAAGTGATGTGGGATCAAATAATGCCATTTATATCCATCTTACACTGGTGCCGTATATTAAGACAGCAGGGGAGATGAAAACCAAACCGACCCAGCACAGTGTCAAGGAGTTGCGAAGCATTGGTATACAGCCTGATATCCTGCTCTGCCGCACTGAAAAGTTTCTTTCAAAGGATTTAAAGTCCAAAATATCACTTTTTTGTAATGTGGATAAAGATGCTGTGTTTACAGCAAAGGATGTGAGCTGCATATATGAAGTGCCCCTGATTTATAATAAAGAAGGACTTGGGGATAAAATCCTTCAAAAATTGAACATCTGGGCAAGAAATCCCAGACTTGAGAAATGGGAAGAGCTTGTTGAAAAAATAAAAAACCCGAGATTCTCCCTGACCATTGCAATTGTTGGTAAATATGTTGACCTTACAGAATCATATAAAAGCCTGAATGAAGCCCTGACCCATGGCGGCATATCAAGTGATGCAAAAGTAAATCTTAAATATGTGGATTCTTCAACTGTAAAGGATGACAATAAGGAAAAATTGTTTTCTGATGTTGATGGTATTCTTGTGCCTGGAGGCTTTGGTGCCCGGGGCGTGGAAGGGAAAATACTTGCCGTGCAATATGCAAGGGAAAAAGGAGTTCCTTTTTTCGGAATATGCCTTGGCATGCATGTTGCCGTTATTGAATTTGCAAGGCATCTTTGTACAATGGAGGATGCCAATAGTGAAGAGTTCGATCTTTCAACACCTTTTCCAGTAATATATCTCATGAAGGAGTGGTTTGACGAAAGAACCCAGAAAGTTGAAAAAAGGGACGAATCTTCAGACAAGGGTGGAACAATGCGCCTTGGAGCATATTCATGTGTTCTGAAGCAGGACACCCTGGCCCGGAAAGCCTATAAAACAGAAAATATTTCCGAACGGCACAGGCATAGATATGAGTTTAACAATGAATACCTTGAAACCTTTAAAAAAGCAGGGCTTGTTGTAAGTGGAGTCTCTCCTGACAATGAACTTGTGGAGATTGTGGAATTAGAAGATCATCCATGGTTTTTAGGATGTCAGTTCCATCCTGAGTTTAAATCCAGGCCCGATGATCCCCACCCCCTTTTCAGGGAGTTTGTTAAGGCATCGTTGAAGAACAAACAGAAAAAAAAGTAAGCTGTTATTTATATTTTTTAATAATTGATTCAGCTGTTGTTTCTGCCGGGTCACCAAACAATTCTTCTGTTGTTACAAGGTTCAGGAGCTTGTCATCCCATTTAAAGTTTGCCGACTCAAGCACAAGATCTTTAATTCTGATGAATTTGCCGCCAAGTCCTTTTATTTTTTTAAGGAGTGTAACTTCTTTATCATCCTTAAAATCAATGTCCAGGGAGAGGATATGTTCTGTCCTGGTTGGAGTGGCAGATGATGCTGAAAGTACAGGAATAACAAGGATTTTTCTTCCATCTTTTCTGCCCTTGCCAAGGTAGACATTACCCTCCCTTACAATGATATTTTTGGTTCCCTTGAGCCTTGGATCACTTTCTGCCCTGGAAACAGCGTTTTTAACAGACCCCTTCTTGCTTATGACCTTTATTTTTGTATTTTGTGTGGGCCCCCCCAGGAGGTCAAGGCCGGATATTTTATATAAAAGGCTGCCCTTAACCCTTGATAATATCTCCTGGATATTTTTTATAACCACAACGTTTTTATTGGTTATACGGGAAATTGCAATGCCATAGCCTGCAATTTCATCAAATACAATGCCCTCAAATCTTTCTACTATTCTACTGGTTCCGACTGTAACGGTCTTTGCCTGGTGTTTTATTGCATCCACGGGTCTTGCCATGATATTAACAGCGTTTCCAAGGCTTTTAAAAAAGGTGTCAAGCATGTTGGCAGGAGTTCCCTTGCCTTTAAAATCCATTTCAAAATCAGAGATGGGAAGTCTGCCTGCAAGGTATTTTGACAAAAGGGTGATGTCGGTTGCAGTGTTAAGACCCATTATTGCCGGAAATTTATTCTCTTTTCGTCTTTTGGAGAATTCATAATAGAACTGGATCACTTCTTCCCTGAATTTTTTTTCAAGAAGGGTTTCATATATATCATTTCCATTATTGATAAATTCATTAAAGACTTCTTCTATCTTAAGTTTACTTGAGTATATAAAACTTGAGCCTTTGTTTATTGCAAGGGCAGCATAATACCCCCAGAGATGTCCCACAAGGGTGTTGAGCACCGGAGCCAGGTGTTCCTTTGTACCGGGGATTTTAAAGATGTTTTTTGAATAAGGATCAAACCTGTCTTCTCCTTTCTGAGTAATTACAACAGGGGTTGCTTTATGGGCGTCAAATATGGCGGTATCCTTTATAATATCAGCAAGGACATTCTCCCTGGTGCCTGCAGCGCATATAATGATAAGTGGTTCTGCTGAAAGGTCAATATGTTTTTTATCCTCTGTAAAATCCGAGGATATGGTTTTATAACAAAGTTCACTCAGTTTTATTCTTATCTCGTCGGCTGAGGTTTTATTTGATCCGCTTCCAACAACTGCCCAGCTCTCCTTTGATACAGCCACATCATAGGCTGATTTTTTAATCTTATCCTTCATTGAAAGTATTTCTCTCATCTTACCAGGCAGGGAGGCAAGTTCATTTATTTCATCTGTTATAAACCTGTCTGTTCTTGCTTTGCATATGGTTGCAATGTGAAGTCCCAGGATTGCACCTGCAGTGATTTGAGAATAAAAAGCTTTGGTTGATGCAACTGACATCTCAATATCCCTTCCACTGCTTGTGTAAAGAACACCATCGGTTTTAAAGGTAAGATCAGAGTCTCTCCGGTTTACAATGCATAGCGTATGGGCACCGCATGCTTTAACCATATCAATGGTACGGTTGGTATCCGTGGTTGTGCCTGACTGGCTGATGCCCACAACCAGTTCATTTTCCATGATATTGCAGGAAGTCTGGTCAGATATTGCAAATCCGGAAAGCTCGGAAGCCTTTAAAGCTTTAATTTCAATATCCAGGTCAGAAAGATAATATTTTAAAAGATCAGCACAACCCTGGGCTGCAACCCCAGCTGTTCCCTGGCCGATGAAGAAGATTTTTTTTATCTTATTCTGCTTAAAAGCCTTTAAAAGTGAACCTGGTATTACAGAATCGTTTAAAACTATTTTATAAAGGTTGTCTCCATCTGTGCTGTCAATTGTTTTCCATTTGTTTTCAAGGGTCTTTTCAACTGAACCAGGGGCTTCTGATATTTCCTTTAAAAAATAGTGGGGGAAATCCTGGCGGTCAATATCCCTGGATGAGATATCACTTGTCTGGATATCAGATTCTTTTATTGTGATGGGTGTTTTATCATAAAAGAATGATTCTATGCCTGAAACAGACCCATGGGAATTCTGGCTCAAGATAACTATCTGTCCCTTGTCTTCACCCTGCAGCTTGATAAAGGAGCGGGTCTCTTCGATTATTCCATAGAGTTCTGATGCAGCCACATAATGGTCAGGTGCAATGCCCACAAATATTGCCTGGCCGCTGCCTTTCTGGGCAAGGAATAATTTGTCAGGGGCAAGGTCTGTGTGCATGCTTATGGCATGGGAACCCTGGAAATTGTTTACGGCAAGCCTGAAAGATTCTTCAATGCTGTTTCCCTGTTTCAGATGGTGTTCAATCTGGAGCGGGATAAGTTTTGTATCTGTTGTAATTTCAGGGTGGATTTGATCATACCGTGATTCATACTCTTTTTTAAGTTCCAGATAGTTATCAATATCACCGTTCAGGCTCACATGGATTATACCGCTTTTTTTAATCAGTTTATCCCAGGGAGTATTGTCAACCGGATGGCAGTTTGCTTCGGAAATATCACCAACCGATGCCCATCTTGTATGGGATGAGATGGTATGGAACAGATAGTTATGACAGGTGACAAGGTGCAGAAGTTTATCGTTTTTCACCTGGGTTCTTAAAAATTTAATGTTATCCCCAAGGGCGCCGATTACTGAAGCAGTTTTGTATACAAGTGATATTGTAATTAAATGACCAGTGCCATTATTATTGTCACCATTATCGTTTCCATCGGGATATGAGTCATGGATGGTGATGCAGTTATTTTTAAGTACCCGGTTATTTGTTCTCTGTTTTAAAATATCAGAGAGCCCTTCTTCCTTCAGGGCAGATCTTAATTTTTCAAATTCAGGTTTTTTAAATGTAAATATCAGTGATATGCCGGCTGAGTCCCTTCCCCTTACCTCGAGTCGGTCTATACTGTTCAGAACAGCATTTATCTGTTTGAAAACCTGGATTGATCTGCTGGCAGCAGCCTTTGATCCGGGATAACGCATCCCAAGGTTTTTGACTTTTTCCAGATTATCAAGGGTCTCTTTTTCAAGACACCACCAGGTATCCCGCAATTTTTCAAGGCGGTGGGAGATCGTTTTAACATCCTCAAGGGATAAGTTTGTCATTTCCTGTTTAAAGGCATTGGTCTCATTATTGATGATGTCAGACAGGTGCCCTGCTGTTTTTTTTATACGGTTTTCCAGGCTGCTGTCTGAAAACAGTGCAAGAAAATACTCCTGTTTCCTGAGATCATGGGCTTTTTCCAGGAGTTTTGTAAGGTTGTCTGATCCCCCAAGATAGTTTGCATCAATTGATTCTATGATTTTTTTGGATTCAGATACCAGGTTTTTTTTTTTAATGGTTTTAACCAGGTTTTCCAAATCCCTGATCATATCCGGTTTATACTTACTGCTTTTCCCTTTATATGCCACAAGGGCGGAAATGCCGCAGTTGAGTCTGCCTGGATAGTATGGAAAGAATATTATTGAGTTATCGGCTGCCCTGTCAATGGATATTCCCATTTCAATTTTAATGGATAAAAGGTTGTTTAAAATCTTCTTGAATTTCATATTCCTCCAAAAGAGTTTAAATATTTTTGTAATACTCCTTAATTATCATTTTTCCATATTTACAAGCCCTTGTGCCGATGTAATCACCATGCCCCACAACAATCGAGATGGCAATCATATCATTTTTTTCATCTTTTTTCCAAGTTTTCCTTTTGGCAAATCCTGTGAACCAGTCATATTTTACAGTATGTTTTTTATTATATATGGAGCCTGTTTTACCACCTATCACAAGCCTTGAAAGAACTTTGTCCTTTCTATATCCTCTGAAGGCTTTCCTTGCTGTGCCCTTTTCTATTGTTTTGTGCATCAGGGTTTGAACTATTGATGCAGTCTTTTTTGTTATAATGGTGTCAGCCTTTTCAGCTCTGTTATCATAGATTATTTCATTTTTTGAGTCTACTATTTTTTCAACAATTGAAGGTGTAGCCTTTTTACCGTCATTGATTATACAGCTTGCCAGAACTGCACCGTAGAGCGGAGATATGGTGGTTGAATTATTAAATCCGCATCCTATTTCAGCCCATTCATATGGATTATCAGTGATTTCAATCCTGTTGGGTCCGTATTTCAGCTCTGAATCAATATCTTTATTAAACCCGAATCTTTTTACATATTTTTCAAGGATTTCGTTTTTAAGACGGTTTTTTCCGATTTTTCCAAAAACCGGGTTTACAGACTCTGCAAATGCCTTTGCAAAGGATATCTTACTTGTATATTTATTTTTTATGTTTTTAAGCTGGTTTTTATACAGGGTATATTTGTTTCCGTTGAAATAAAGCTGTGTATCTGCTTTAAAGCCCAACTCCTCAACTGCTGCCGATGCCGTGATGATCTTAAATATACTTGCTGCAGGAAAGTTGCCGTTAAAACATGGGTTGGTCCCGGGGTGCAGCAGATCAAAGCCTGCAAGTGAGAGTATTTTGCCTGAGTCTGGCTCCATTACAACCATGGCAATGCGCCGGGGTTTTCCTCTGGTAAGCTTTTTTAATCTTTCAAGTTTTTTAACAAGGAATTTTTGTAAACTAAGGTTAAAAGATGTGGTGACTGTATAGGTCTTATCCTTTAAAGTGGTTGTAAAGATTTTTTCTTCTGAATTCAGGAGCTCTTTATTTTCAAGAAATTTTCTGATTTCCGCAGTGGTAAGTCGTGGGTAAACAGAACTTTCATCTGTTTCAAGTCCTGGGTTTTGCTGCTGGGTTTTGATATCAGCCCTGCCGCCTGTAAAGATTAAAGAATATAATAGATTGAACCCCATGCCGGCAGTCAGAATTGAAACAATAATTGTACATGCATATAGTGTGGATTTAAGGGATTTTTTAAATTTCTCTTTTCTTTTCCGGCGGGTTATGGCGTTTGTCTGCCTTTTAAGCATCTGCCATGTATATTGTCTTAAATAGCTATTCAAAGGAGAATTGTCTGTTCAGATATATGGGTGTTATATTATTCTGCCATATCTATTCTTGGGAATAACATTGGTGGTTTATTTATTTTAATGCCGCTTTTTATCTGACCCCATTGATTTATACGGTCAATCTGCGGTGCCTGGCCATCCTGACTTACTTCAAGGCCTAAGGCATCATGCATGCGTGTACATGTATCCGGCATGACTGGATAGATAAGGGCTGCCACAACTCTTAATCCTTCCATGAGGTTAAAAAGCACTGTCTCAAGTTTGCTCCTGTCTGCTTCATCCTTTGCAAGTGTCCAGGGAGTATTTGTGTCAATGTATTTATTCATTGTGCTGATAAAATCCCATATAACAGATATACTCTTATGAAACTCAATGTTTTCCATTTTTTCTTTAAAGATTTTTATACAGGTGTCTGCATCCTTTTCAAGTGAGATGCCAGTTTGATTGTCAATCCCTTTGTCCGGTGCAGGTATGATCCCGTCAAAATACCTATGGACCATTGATAATACACGGGAGAGAAGATTGCCAAGGTCATTGGCAAGGTCAGAATTAATCCTTGATACCAGAGTATCTTCTGTGAAATTTGCATCCAGGCCAAAGCTCATCTCCCTTGCAAGGAAATACCTGAACTGATCAAGCCCGAAACGTTCAATGATCTCAAAGGGATCAGTTACATTACCAATACTTTTTGACATTTTGCTTCCTGAAACATTCCAGAAACCATGTACATTTAAATGTTGATATATATCTATTCCAGCTGCCTTGAGCATTGTGGGCCAGTAAATTCCATGGGGTTTTATTATATCCTTTGCCACAAAATGTTCACAGCTTCCCCAGAATTTACTGAAAAGCTCCCCATGTGGAAAGCCGAGACCTGATATATAGTTGACCAGTGCATCAAACCATACATAGGTTACATACTCTTTGTCAAAGGGCAGGGTAATACCCCATGTGAGGCGTGATTTGGGTCTTGAAATACAGAGGTCTTCAAGGGGTTCCCTGAGGAATGAAAGGATTTCATTTTTATACTGTTCAGGCCGTATGAAATCAGGATTGCTCTTAATATGGTCTATGAGCCAGTCCTGGTATTTCCCCATGGAGAAAAAATAATTGGACTCTTTTACTCTCTTAGGTTCAGTATTATGATCCGGGCATTTGCCGTCAACAAGCTCTCTTTCCTGGTAGAACCGCTCACATCCCACACAGTACAACCCTTCATAGCTGCTGAAATAGATGTCACCCGCGTCATGGATTTTTGAAAGTATCTCTTTTACAACTTTGATATGTCTGTCATCAGTTGTGCGGATGAAATCGTTATTGCTTATATTGAGTTCAGGCAGCAGGCCCTGGAAAAGGCCGCTTATTTCATCCACATACTCCCTGGGTGTTGCCCCCTGTTTTTCAGCAGCCTGGACAATTTTATCCCCATGCTCGTCGGTTCCTGTGAGAAAGTATGTGTCAAGGCTGCACATTCTGCTGAATCTTGCTGCAATGTCGGTTACAATGGAAGTGTAAGCATGCCCAAGGTGGGGCCGGGCATTGACATAATAAATCGGGGTTGTAAAGTATTTTTTATTTTTTATCATTTTGTTTATTTTCTAATAATATCTGAGTTGGATTTTTCGATTTCACTTTTATCTTCAAGACGGATGGTAAGTCTCTCTTTAAGTACATTCTGGCGTATCACTTTGCCGGTGCCGGCACTGGTTTCCACTCTTGCCCCGATTTTTGGCAGAGTGCTTTTAATTCTGTTATAAACAGCATCTTCAAATGTAAGACAGCACATTAACCGTCCGCAAACCCCGGAAATTTTGGCAGGGTTCAGGGATAAGCCCTGGGTTTTTGCCATTTTTATTGATACAGGGGCAAAATTATTTATAAATGAAGAGCAGCACAGTTCTCTGCCGCATTTTCCAACACCTCCGCAATGTTTGGCAAGGTTTCTTATGCCAACCTGGCGCATTTCAATACGGATATTATATTCTTTGACCAATAACTTAACAAGTTCTCTGAAGTCCACCCTGCCATCGGCAGTGTAGAAAAAAATAAGTTTATTCCTGTCAAATGTACTTTCAACACTGAAAAGGTTCATGACAAGGCCAAGCTTTACCACGCATTTTTCACAAAAAACAAAGGCTCGTTTTTCAAGCTGGATATTTTTTTCTCTTTTTTCTTTATCCTTTGCAGTAGCAACACGCAGGATCTGTTTCAGATCTTTTATGTTGTCTGTTTTTGAAAGCTGCCTCGGCGGTATCTCAACAGACCCGAAGCCTTGTCCCTGTTCTGTCTCAACAATTACTTTATCACCAATGTTCAAGACCAGGGCACAGCTTTCAAAGTCATATATTTTTCCGCCGTTTTTAAACTTTATTCCTGTTACCTTTGTCATGAGCTATATCTTATTCAATGAAAGTTTTAAAAAAAATGATTCAAGGTTCAGTCGTATGGAAGACGGATTTGATTGGTTTCTCTCTTCAGTTTTAAAAAGCTCTGTTAAAAACATGGTGCTCTTCTCAGGAGTTATAATTCCTGACAGGCCTGTCAAGTCCTTTTTATAATCATTGTTGATGATGTTTTCACTTTTATACCTGATTATTGCAAGGTCCCTTAAAAAATCCCGTACAATTGCAAGGGAATCTTTTAACAGATCTGTTTCCCGGCTGAGTTTTTCAGCAAGCAGCAATGGTTTAAGTCTTGTAAACCATTTGTCCCGGCTGTCTGATATTATACATATAATCTCTTTTAAAAGCCACTGCCGTCTTTGTGACAGGTTTTCAACACCTTTCCTGTCACTGTCCTCCCGGCTTTCTGTTATGAAGTCTGGCTCCGGGGCAGAGGCAGCATTTCTGAGAATCCTGATGGTGTGGCACCTTGAAATAATGGTTGCAAGGAGCCTGTTTGTATTACCTGTAATTAAAATAAAAAATGTGTTAGCAGGCGGTTCTTCAAGCATTTTTAAAAAAGCATTTTGTGCCTGTTCATTCATCATTTCAGCATTTTCAACAAGCACAGACCGCATTCTTGCTTCATGGGGGTTTGATATTATTAACTGGTAGAGCTCTCTTATGGCTGCTATTTTTATGCTGCCATTGTCAGGGGACAGGGTGATTATATCAGGGTGCATGCCTGCCATGATTTTCCTGCATGATCTGCATTGATTACAAGGTATTTGGGAAAATGGTTTCTCCCTGGCAGGATCCAGACAGTTAACAGCTTTTCCAAAGGTAACAGCACATTTTTTAAGAAAAGTATCACTGCTGCCAGTGAATAGCATTGCATTGGGTATGGTGTTTTTTATGATTATATTTTTAAGTTCAGGCAGTCTGTCAGAAGGGCTGCCCGGTGCAGGTGTATCTTTATCAGCAGTCATACTCTAGTAATCTACCCTGTCCCTTAACTCTTTGCCGCATTTGAAAAAAGGCAGCTTTTTTTTAGCAATTTTGACCTTTTCTCCGGTTTTAGGGTTCCGCCCGGTATACCCCTTATACTCTTTAATAAAGAAACTGCATAGACCTCTTATCTCAACTCTTTCACCTTTAATAAAAGAATCTCTCAATGAATCAAAAAAAATATTAACAACTTCACCTGCTTCTGTTTTAGAAAGTTTTGTTTTCTCTTTCAGGGCAGAAATTAATTCAAGTTTGTTCATAATTCCTCTTTGTTTTATTTTGGGTGTATTTAATATTGATGGTTTTAATCAAAATTTAATAATAAGTCAAGTAAGTTATAACATAATATCAGGAACTCTTTCAATATCCTTTTCCATAACCTCAATACCAGCGAATTGTTTTAATGAGTCAATGTCAATAATTACTCTGTTTTTACCCTTGTATTTAACAAATATTCCTTTAACACCGATCATGGCACCGGCAGTGATCATTACCGGAGTTCCTTTTTTCAGTTTTGCAGAATCCCCTGTAATAATATCAGTTCCGGATTTTGTTAATATTTTCAAAGATTCAATCTGGGTTGCAGGGACCGGGACAGGATTGTCCTGATTACCAAGAAGGCGTACAGCTCCAGGGGTTTTGAGAATATTTACACAGGTCTGGGGATCTGAATATGCTTTGACAAACAGATATCCCGGGAACAAAGGTCTGCTTATCATGACTTTTTTATTTCTCTGCCTGCTTTTAGCTTTTATTGTGGGGAGGAATATCTCAAAATTCTTTTGATAGATTCTCTCACATACAACATTTTCAAAGTTACTCCTTGTCAGCAGGGCAAACCATTGCGGTTCATTATTCATTTTGTTCCAAATGCTCCGATACCATATAGTTTGATCAGGATTGAGACTGATTTGTCATCAGGAGTGTCTGTATAAGAGGTCACAAATGACCAGCAGGATCTCTTGAACTCTAATCCTAATTTTGATTCAATCCTTGTATTATTAAATATGTCCTGTTCATGTGAATAGTAAGCGTTCAACCAGTCAAAAATAGTAATCCTGATGATTCCAAATGCTGATTTTGAAATATCTCTTTTAAAACGGTACTCTGCATGAAAGGAGTCTCCCCTTGAATCAGCAAGGGTGATGCCGGTTTCATTGGATGATAAATTATGGGCATAGGGAGAATAGTTAAGCCTTGTATCAAAATATAGATATTTATTAAAAGAGATCTCGCCTTGAAGGGTTATATCGGAAAACGGCTCATCCATATGATCTCTTTTTTTATTAATATCATATGTCTGATAGAGTTTAAGCCATGCAAACTCATGGTAATAGTTCTTATTATTCTGTGAATGGTTTCTTGCTGTAAACCTTTGTGTCAGAACCCATGTAATGCTGTTCTCTCTGTTTATTCTGTCAACAGCGTTAAAAAAGGGCAGGTCGTTCTGGTCAACATTGGGAATAAAAGTATATTTGAGTTCAGGAAAGATTTCATGCTTTACTTTATCTGCAAATTTAGAGCTGATATCAAAAACTTTTTCAACCTTTGAGGCAATATTGAAATGGAAATCAAAGATTTCCCTGTGGTTAAATCCATCCTCCAGGCTGGTTTTGCTGGCGGCTCTGAAGTTGTCTGTGTACCAGACAGTCTCCCGCAGGCCAAGGGCAGGTTCAATATTGAGGTATTTCCCAAACCTGAATGGGAGTGAAAAGGTTGGATGCAGATCAAGTCTTTCACCATTGATAAGGCTTAAATTTGTATCCTTTCTATAAAAATATTTAAAATTTGAGTCAAGATCATAATAGAGAAACAATGATTTAATCTTCTGTTTTGACGAGCCATAGCTGATTCCGGGAAGAGTCTGGAGAGTGTAATCATCACTTTTCTGCCTGCGTGCTGTTACATTGTCAAACCATTGAAGATCCAGGTTCAAGGTTTTGTTCTGCCAGATTTTATTCAGGTTCAGTCTGTTCTCCCTTGTTGTATCATCATAGCCATCAATGCTTCTGCCAAAAGTATCTGCAAAATAATTACTTGTCTCCTGAAATCCGGTAAACCCATTTTTAAATTCATGGAGAAAGTCTGCATCACTTACTATGTCAAGGTCAAGTTTTAATGAACTGTCAAGGGGCAGCTGCTGATCAAATTTCGATCTTATCCAGTATCTGTTTGAATTGGTCCGCCTGGGAGTGGAGCTGAAACTGAAATCAGCAGTCTTTTTTGTTCCGTCATCAATTTCCCTGTCATGCAGGTAATCAATAAAAATCCCTCCCCTGGAATCGGTATCCAGGATATATCGGTATTCAACAGCAGTTTTGAGTCCTCGTTTTTCCATGAAATCCAGATAAATTGTTGCATCCTGATTTTTTGCAATGGCAATGAACAAAGGCTGTTCATATTCAAAGCCTTTCCTGCCTGAAGATGAGTAACCAGGTGCAATCAGGCCTGTCTGGCGTTTTCTTTTGACAGGGAAGATAAGATAGGGCACATATATGGCAGGTACCTTTTTTGCCCATAGTGTGGCATGCTTTGCAAAACCATAGCCTTCGATGGTTACCTTAATGTCCCTGGCTGAAATTTTCCAGTCAGGACTATCTCCTGAGCATGATGTTATTGTGCCGGCACCAATCTTATATGTATCCCCTTCAATTTTTTCAATTTTATCTCCTTTTATATGGAAATTGTTTTCCTGCATGAAAAGGGCTCCATTGAAAACCGTGCCTGTTTCAGACTGGAGATTGAGCTGTAAGGAATCACAGGTCACTGTGTCCTGACCTGTAGTCAGGGTAACATTGCCCCTTGCCCGGGCATCTGTGGTTATATTATTAAACTCAAGATAGTCAGCTTTAAGCTCAGTATCACCACCTTTGATTATTACGTTTCCTTCGGCAATGTAGACACTTTTTTTATCATCATAACTTACCTTTAATGCAGAAATATCCCATCTTGTTACTGCAATCTTTTTATCAGGTAATCCCAGTGCACTGGCCAGGGATCCGGACAGGTAAATCATTATAAGAATGTAAAAATATATTATTGGTTTAATATTTTTCATATACCAGTCGATTTATGGTGTTTGAATTTGCACATAGTATAGAATTATTGTATAAACCACTTTGGGTAATAAATGTCAAGTCAAGATGTGGAATGCTTTAATTAAAAATTTAAGAAAAAAACAGAGTGTGAATTATGGTGCAGCCGATTTTTTTCCCTTTTACACATTTTAAGAAAAAAGATTATGAAATTGTTTCAGCACTTTTTAAATCAATTATCTTTTTCCCTGTATCAGGCAGGAGTGAATTTGAAGAAAGTATTGCTGATATTGGTGATGCAGGCGTGATACTTCCGGTTTTCCCGGAGGAAAAACAGCTTGGCATGGTCCTTCAAAAGGTGGATGAATTCAGAAGATGGGGGGAACTCAACCAGGATAACAGGGGGAATCTGAAAACGTTCTTTCAGGATAAACCCTGTTTTACCAGTGATACAGACCCAGGGTATCTGCGTGCCAGGATAAAGAGAACAGCAGACAGATCTGATGAACCCGGGGAAGAAGAAACTTCCCTGTTAAAGGATCTTATGTTCCTCAGGCTTGCAAAACTCCATGATTTTGAAAAAGAGGGTCTGCAAAGTAAGTTTGACCTGGTTTTAAGGGATGAACACAGACTTTTTTCAGAAATTCAGGGGATAAGTTCTGAATTTGACAGGGAAAGTGTAGAGGATGCAGGAGCATATATGACAGCAGAACGTGTGAGTGCATGGTGTAATTTTTTCAATGCAAATCATCTGTTTAATATGTATGATTCCGACCTGTTATTTGTAACCACCAGCTCTGCAGTTATGGAATATTTATTATCTGTTTCAAAAAATAAAATAAAATTACTTGACATTGACGGTTTAAAGGTGCATGAAAATAAATGTGAAAATAAAAATCAGTGGGTGGAAACATTCAATAAATATGTTGAGAATCTTGTGACAAAAGGACAACAGGCTTTGGATGCTCCTGCTGAACGAGATGATAATTGTGCACTTGAAATAAAAATTAAGTTGTATCTTTTAAAAGGAGATGTTATAAGCAGCTTTTTTCAAGGACTTGATCAAAAAGTCCTGATTTGTTTGCTAAGTGTTTAATTATTCAGGTTTTATTATAAATGTGCTTTTGTAATAAAGTAATTTATAATATTGGTTATGATAAAAATAGATAATTTTGAGGAGGTTTTTTAAAATGGCTTTTAATCCAATTGTTGATGCAGACAAATGTGCAGGCTGCGAAGAGTGTGTTGATGTCTGCCCTGTAGAAGTCTTTGAAATGGAAGATGGTAAGTCTGTTCCTGTAAACGCAGAAGAATGCATGGGCTGTGAGAGCTGTGTTGAAGTTTGCGAAGAAGATGCCATTGTTGTTGAAGAAGAATAGATACGGCATTTTTAATCCCCTGTTCTGTTGAGTAAACAAGCAGGGGATTATTGTATATGGATACATTAATTATTTACACAGATCACATGCACAGGATGGTTCAAAGTGGCAAAAAAGAAAGGTAAAAACCAAAGGTTCCAGGCCAGGCAGCCGACGTCAACGGATCTTTGCCAGCTCCTCCTTAAGGCAGGAGTAATATCTTCAGCCCAGGCCAAGGATATTCTGAAAAGGGAAAAAACAATATACAGGACAATCAAGAAAGACAGAGAGAAAAACAAAGGTCCTGCAATTGATATAACTTTTGTGGATATTGTTCTGTTTTTAAAATTAAAAAGAGCAGATCAACCCTCCAAAAGGCTTGATGAGGATATTATTTATAAAATTTTTGCAAAAAGCTGGGGATTCCCTTTCAGGAAGATTGACCCTTTGAAACTGGACTTAAATCTTGTAACAAAAACCATACCTAAATCCTTTGCAAAAAAACACCTTATATTACCGGTTGAGATTAAGGACGGGCGGTTGATACTTGCCATTTCCGACCCTGATAAGTTCGATGTAATTGAAGATGTGGAAAGGGTTTCCCATTTGAAAGTTGTTCCGGTAATAAGCCCGAGAAGTGATATCTATAAGATGATCAATGAGTTTTTTGAATTCCGCAGTTCCATTACTGCAGCAGAAGAACAGTTTACCGGGAACAGTGTGGATATCGGAAACCTTGAACAGTACATGACCTTGCAGTCTGATTCTGAAGCTGCAGTGACTGATCAGCATATTGTAACAGCTGTAAATCATATTTTCTCCTATGCATTTGATCAAAAGGCAAGTGATATACACATAGAACCAAAAAGGGAGGAGACCCTTGTAAGGATGCGGATCGATGGTGCACTCCATACTGTGCATAAGCTTCCAAGAAGTGTTCACAATGCAATAATCAGCAGAATCAAGACCCTGTCCCGCCTTGATATGGCTGAAAAGAGAAAACCCCAGGACGGCAGAATCAAGCTTGAAAAAAATAATGTCGAGGTTGAAATAAGGGTGTCCACAATCCCTGTTGCATTTGGTGAAAAGGTTGTGATGAGAATCATGGACCCGGAGATTTTGTTCCAGGACCTTGATACATTAGGGTTTTCACCTGCAGACCTTGACAAATATACAAATATCATAAGAAAACCGTTTGGGGTTGTGCTTGTGACCGGCCCTACAGGTAGTGGGAAATCAACAACACTTTATTCAAGTTTAAGTACCCTTGCATCTTCAGAAGTTAATATTACAACCATTGAAGACCCCATTGAAATGATCCATGAAGATTTCAATCAGATAGCTGTCCAGCCGGCTATTGGTGTAACATTTGACTCTATTTTAAGGAATATTATGAGGCAGGACCCGGATATAATCATGGTTGGGGAGATAAGGGATCTTGAGACAGCCCAGAGTGCTGTTCAGGCTGCCCTGACAGGTCACCTTGTCCTGTCGACCCTTCATACAAATGATGCTGTTCTCGCCATTCCCCGTCTCCTTGATTTAGGCATACCTTCATACCTGATTCAATCTTCGGTTGTGGGTTTGATTGCCCAGCGCCTTGTAAAAAAGGTCTGCCCCTTTTGCGCAACTGAGTATGAAATGGATGCAGAAGAGCTTAAGGATATGGGCCTGAACATAAAACAAAAGGGTAAGATTAAACTCAAATATGGCAAGGGGTGTATCAAATGCAGGAAAACAGGATATAAAGGCAGAATTGCCGTGTATGAAATTCTGCCCTATTCAGATATGCTGAAAAGTATGACATCCGGGGAGGTTGACATTGCCGGATTAAGAGAGCAGGCCGTGGCAGAGGGCTTTACAACGGTCAGGGAAGATGGAATAAATAAGATGCTCCAGGGTATTACAACCTACCAGGAAGTGCTCAGGGTCACATGGAATGAGAATGGCAGCTAGTGAACCGGATCTCCTATATGTATCTCCTCAAAGGTAGAGAAAATAAGTGCGGTTGAAGAAACATCCTCGGTGTGCAGCACTATTATCTTTCCGGTTTTTATTGGCTCAAACGATGTTTTGCCTTCCTTTTCAAGCTCTTTATAGGTTGTATATATCTGTCCTTTTTCAATGTTGTCTTTTTCTCCAAGGCTCAGATATATAAGCTGACGTTCTCCAAACATTGAATCATCTTCATCATTGCAGACAATTTTTCCGTTAATCCGGTTATTATCTTTTTTTACGGTAAATTCCCTGTCCCTTTCAATAAAATTCATTATTGGGTCACCAGGGTTGATATCAATATAGCTTTCAATAACCTTTGCAGTGAAATATTTCTTTTTCATGGCAGTGATTTCAATTATGCCCTTTAGTGAATGCCTGACTCTGTGCCTTGCAATCTTTTTTGTTGCATAAATATGATATTTTTTTCCGGGTTCCAGGGATGAGCCGGGTGATGCCTTGATATAAACAATATCATTTTCCGTTATCAGATCAGCTTTTTTTTCCGCACGTAATATTTTTCCAACGGGGTGGACAGCGTTTCTCTTTATAAAGCCCACGCTGTTTATAAAAGGATAAACAAAGGAAAGCTTTATTTCAGGTTTTGCTGTTTTAAGCTTTTCTACTTTTTTCACCTCTCCCTTAGCAGGTTTTGCAACAGGTTCTTTTTTTTCAGCTGTTTTAACCTTTTCAGGTTTTACATAAACAGGTCGATTCTCAAGGGAGAGCTCTCCTTTGTAAAAAACTCTCAGTCGCTCTCCCGGATAGATTATATGGGGGTTTTTAATCTGATCGTTTAATTCCCACAGGCCGGGCCAGTCCCATTCAGAGCTGTAAAATTTCTGTGAAAGATCCCATAGCGTATCACCTTTTTGTACAGTATAGTAGAATCCGGTCTTTTCATTGAATTGAGATTTAAGGCTGCCGGTACTGTTTCCAAAGGCACTTGGCAAAGTAAAAAAATAAGATATTAGTAAAACTGATATTAATTTATATAAAGTCTTTTGCATAATGTCTTCCCCATGATAGTCTTCAAATTACTGAATCTTGACTTTATTTAAGCTTCTGTTCTATAAAATGTCAAGATATTTCATAGAAATTTATCAAAATAGGGTGAAATATATGAAAAAAATAGCTGATTTTCTTTTTGAAGGAAATATTTTAAGAAATTTACCAAGGGCAGGTTACCATTTTTTAGGGTCTGGCCGGGAAAATGTTGCAGAACATTCATTCATGACCGCATTTATTGCATTTGCCATTTCAAGGCTTGAACCTGACATTGACAGGGAAAAAATTATCACCATGGCCCTGCTTCACGATCTTGGGGAGGCAAGAACAGGTGATTTGAATTATGTACAGCAGAAATATGTTAAAGTTGATGAAAAAAAAGTTTTATCTGATTTGATCAGCACCTTGACATTTGGAGAAGATATTGCGAAACTGGTAAATGAATTCAATGAATGTAAGACAAAAGAGGCAAAACTTGCCAATGATGCTGACCAACTCTCTTTTATACTTGAATTAAAAAAGCTTAAGGATACCGGGGCGAAATCCCCTCAAAAATGGATTGATATTGTAATCAAACGACTTAAAACCGGTACAGGTAAAAAGATTGCCAGAAGCATCATTTCAACTGATTGGGATAATTGGTGGATGAACAATTATTCAGAATAGAATATAACTATTTAAAGCAGAGTGTGGGTTGTTATGGATAAGACAGATACTTGCGGTCGTTTTAGCCTGCAATACGTTACTGATCTTGATGCCGGGGCTACCTTTGAGCTCATTAAAGGCGAACTTGAAAAAACAGATCATAATTTTAATATCAGAAAGTGCTGCACACTCAGCAAGGCATGCAGGGCCATTCAAAGTGCAGAACCTGATCTGGTGGTTGTTGAATGTGAAAGCATTCAGGGAGAAAAGATAAAAAAAACAGCAGATAATATTAAATCGCAGTGTAAAGGTGCAGGCCCTGCGATTTTTATAATTCTGCCGCTGGATCCTGGTGCAGAAGGGAGAAAGCGTATTATGGAAGCAGGTTATGATGAATATTTTATAAAACCCTTTTCCCCTGTTGAATTTACGAAAAAGGCAGGGCTTCACATTGGTCATAAGCGCCTGGTTCAGACAAATAAATGGCAGAAAAATAACCTTGACAGGGCATTAGAGGAGAACAGACAATTTGAGAAAAGATTGCTGTCAGTCAGGCAGGAGCTTTTTGATGAGAGAGATGTATTAAATAATTCATTAAAACAGATTAACCTGATGACAAAGGAGAGAGATAAACTTAAAGAAGATATGGCACTTGCCGATAAAGAGTTGCAGGAGAACCTGACAGGTTTTGCAAGGCTGCTTTGCACAATGATAGAATCAAAGGTGGAAAAAAACAGGGGGCACTCTTTTCGCGTTGCGGAAATTTCCCTTTTCCTGGCAGAAGAGATGAAACTTTCAGAAGAAAAAAAAGATCAGCTTCACAAAGCAGCATTGCTCCATGAAACAGGTAAACTGTTGATCAGTCAGCTTGTTCTGGATAAGAATGAGGATGATCTTACAGGTAATGAAAAGGATTTTTTTCTGCATTATCCTGAAAAAGGGGCAAAACTACTTGAAATGTGCCCGGGATTTGGTAAAATAGCAGATATAGTCAAATACCAGAATGAAAATGTAGATGGATCGGGAAACCCTGAAGGATTACGGCGTAAGTATATCCCGCTCCAGTCAAGGATGCTTGCAGGTGCGAACCTGTTTGATGAATTAAGATGCCAGCAGAATATATCTTGTCTGGATGATTTGTTTGAAAAGCTTGAAGAGAATGCCGGCTCACGACTGGACCCGAAAATTGTCAACTACCTTGAAAAATATGCAGTAACAAGATTGGGAAATGATTTCGGAAAGGTAAAGGGGATTGGGATACATCAGCTTGAAAAAGGGATGAAGCTTGGAACAGCACTGTTTACATCAAGCGGTACCAAACTCTTTTCAGCCAATACTCTTCTTGACCATGAAGCAATTGAGAAAATACTCAAATATAACAGAAAATACCCTGTGGATGAAACTATTTACATAAAGGTATAATATTATGGATCTATCTTCTATAATCGGTATTGTATCAGGAACAGGCTTTGTGATCGGGACAATATTGTTAGGCGGAGGCCTGGGAAGTTTTATTAATATTCCTTCCATTCTGATAGTTGTGGGTGGTACCTTTGCTGCAACTATGATCGCCTATCCATTGGCTGATTTTTTATCTGTTTTTAAAACAGCAATAAAGGTTTTCATGTTTAAAATTGAAGCATCTGAAGATATTATTGCAAATCTGATAGAAATATCAAACAAAGCAAGAAAGGGCGGCTTGTTATCCATTGAAGGAGATATACAGAACACAAGTGACAAATACCTTGCCCAGGCTCTCCAAATGACAGTTGATGGAGTAAAGACAGGTGATATTGCCCAGATTATGCAGAAACAGATGGCCCTGAAAAAGAAAAAACTTGATATAGGGGCCACTATTTTTAAAAACATGGGGGCATATGCCCCTGCCTATGGAATGATAGGCACCCTGATAGGCCTTGTTCAAATGCTTGCCAATCTTGATGATCCGTCATCCATAGGGCCTAAAATGGCCGTTGCCATGATCACAACGTTTTATGGTTCTGTTATGGCCAATCTTTTTTTTATTCCCATGTCTGATAAATTAAAAGGAAGAAATGAAGAAGAGCTGATCAGTATGAATATTATATTTGAAGGCATCATATCCATAAGGGAGGGGGAACACCCCAAACTTATGGAAGATAAACTGAATATCTATTTGACAGGTGATAAGAAAAAAGGAAAAGAATCTTAAAAGAGAATTATAAACATGGCCGATGAAGAGAGTTCAGAGGAAAAAGCTGCGTTAATGGCACCGCCTGCCGAAGAGGCAGAAGAGTGTGAAGAGGGTGCACCTGCATGGATGGCAACCTTTGCCGATCTTGTTACGTTACTCATGTGTTTTTTTGTGCTTTTGTTTGCCATGAGTACAACCCAGCAGGAGACATATAAGGAGCTTGTACAATCCCTCAGGTCAGCCCTTGGAGCCCAGACCATTCCCGAAGCTGGCACCAGGGAGGGATTGCAGATGAATGCAGTTCCCTCGGAAGAACCAGTTGAAACAGAACAGATTGATGAGCTTGGCGGGATGATCCAGAAGGAGATGGATGAGATCATAAGTGAAGTCAGGGAACTTGTAATGTTTAACAAACTTGGCGGCATGGTCAGCGTTACCCAGACCGAAACAGGTGTTGTGATCACCATGACAGACATGCTGCTTTTTGAGAGGGGCGGTGTAAAAATCGCTCCAAAAGGTATTGATATTCTGGAGAAAGTTGCCTTTGTACTTGCCAAATTTGCCTATCACATTAAAATAAAGGGGCATACAGATAACAGGCCCATGCGGAGTGCAAAGTACCCATCAAACTGGGAATTGTCAGGGGCCAGGGCAGGGGCTGTGGTAAGACTTCTTGTAAAGAACGGTGTTGACCCCAACCTTGTATCTGCAGAAGGATATGCAGGCTTTCACCCCGTTGCAACAAATGATACTAAAGAGGGGCGGGCACAGAACAGACGTGTGGAAATAGTTTATGAACGGGACAGTATTGCAAGACAGTTTGCAGACATGAAGGTTTCAAAGTAGTTTGATTTCGTTTTGTACAATTTTTTTCAGAATTCTGTCATTAATATTTTTTTTCATGCCCGGGCACGATCCTGCCATGGCATCCCAGTTTTCAGGGTGCAGGACAACAGCTTTAATAAAAGGCCATGCTCTGCACATATAAGGCTTTACAGGGTGGATTGTGCATTGCTCTTTTTCATTATAAAAAATACAGTTTCCATCCCTGCCCTGTATTAATACATGCCTTGAACCTGATCTGGTCAGATATTGTTTTTGAAATGTTTCTTGATCAATATTGATAAATCCTGCAATTTTTTTAATATCATTACTTGAGACATAGGTGCCTCCAAAACCCTTGCAGCAGGAACCGCACTCCTGGCATTGAAAAATATCACTGCCTTTTAAAGGTTTAAAGTCCATATCTGCCCTTGATTGCCTTTCTCATGGTCATCTGGTCAACAAATTTGAGATCCCCTCCAATGGGGATGCCGGATGCAATTCTTGTCACCTTGATATTGTTCAGTCTGTCTGCAAGATATGAAGCAGTTGACTCACCTTCAACATTTGTACCGGTTGCAATGATAACCTCCTCTATGTTCTTTTGCCTTACCCGCAAAAGGAGTTCTTTAATTCTTAGTTCATCCGGGCCAATACCATCAATGGGAGAGAGCGCTCCGCCAAGTACATGGTAAAGGCCTGAAAAGGCATTGGCTTTTTCAATGGCATTCATATCACTTGGGTTCTCAACCACGCATATAACAGAGCCATTCCTTGACCTGTCAGCACATATTCTGCATATACTGTTTTCACTCAGGGCAAAACAGTGGGAACACAGGCGGATATTACGCCTCAGTGCAATCATGGATTCAGCAAGGGTATAGGCATCATTTTTTTTTGTATGCAGAAGGTGAAGTGTCAGTCTTTCTGCAGTTTTTCTGCCAATGCCCGGAAGCTTTGAAAAGTTTTCAATCAGTGCCTGGACTGGTTTAGGATAAAGGTTCACAATATTACATACCAGGTATGTTTAATCCGCCTGTGAGTTTGTTCATTTCCGATGTAACCATGTCCTGGGATTTTTTTATGGCATCGTTTACGGCAGCAAGTATGAGATCCTGCAGCATTTCAATATCTTCCGGATCAACAATCTCTTTTTCAAGCTCAATGGATTCAATCTTCTGGGCACCGTTGGCAATTACTTTTACCATCCCGCCGCCAGCTGTTGCTTCAACGGTCTTTACAGACAGTTCCTGCTGGGCTTTCATCATTTTTTTCTGAAGGTGTTGAGCCTGTTTCATCATTGCATTCATATTTTTCATATTCAATTACCCTTTTAAAGTTACTGATTAATCTGTTTTACATCAATGAGTGTTCCATTAAACATCCTCACGGTTTCTGCAACGTGGGGCTGGGTCATGGCCTCCTGTTTTTTCTCTGCAAAGGATTTTTCCTTTGAGTTCTCCTGTTTTATACTTTTATTGAAAATGATTTTAAGTTGGGTATCCGGCCCGAAATGGTCCTTACATAATGTATTGATCTCATCTTTTTTCCCTTCATATCTATCAGTTTCAAAGGGTGTGGGTGAGTTTAGTTCAACAAGTATCTTTTCTGAAGTTATCTCCTTAAGAGCTCCTTTTTTGAACATGGCAGCAATAAAAGGATATTTAGTTTCAATAAGTTTTATAAATCCCTGCCAGGTCTTATCACTATTGTCAGTATCCCTGGCAGGATTCCTGGCCGGAAAGTTGTCAGGTTCAGGTCCGGGTTCATCAGCAGGTAAAGGTCTATCCCTGAGAAGGTCAAGTTTTGAAAGAATAGAATCAATATCCACACCTTCCCGGATCTGCAGGAGTTTCAGAAGAGCTGTTTCCACAGCGGTTTTTGTGTGGGATGAAAATTTTATCATTGTCTCTTCCCTGAGCAGGCTGTTTAAAAGCCAGGTAAGATAGGAGACTGATGAATTTTCAGCCATTTTTTTTATTTTAGTTTTTTCATGGTCAGAGATGTCAATGGACTGTGTGTCTTGCCCGCAGATCTTAACAACAACAAGGTCTCTGAAATGTTTAATCAGATTGGAATAGAATTTTTTCAGGTCAAGTCCGAGATCATTGACTTTATCAATGGTTTCAATTAATTTTGCACCATCAGCCTGGATTACAGCAAGGGAGATTTCAAAGAGAAGGGCCATGTCAATCAGTCCAAGATTTTCCAGAATTGAATCATGGTCTATCTTTTTTCCGGATGCAGCAGACAACACCCTGTCAGTGAGGCTCAGGGAATCACGTATTGACCCGTCCGCCTCTGCTGCAATGACATATGCGCTTTTTTCAGATATTGAATATCCTTCTTTTTCACAAAGGGCTTTTATATTTTGGGCAATTGCATCTATTTTTATTCTGCCAAGGTTATGCCTCTGGCACCTTGACAGGATGGTAGCAGGTATTTTATGGGGTTCTGTTGTGGCAAAGATAAACAGTATGTGTTCAGGCGGCTCTTCAAGGGTTTTTAAAAGTGCATTAAAAGCTGCAGTACTCAGCATGTGAACTTCATCAATAATATAGATTTTATACCTGCAGGATGCCGGCAGGTATGCAGCATTTTCACGCAGTTCCCTTACCTGGTCAACATTATTATTGGAAGCACCATCAATTTCAAAGACATCGGCACAATTACCCCTTGTGATCTCTCTGCAGGATGTGCAGCTGTTGCAGGGCTCTGAGCCTTTCCTGTGCATGCAGTTCATGGCCTTGGCAAGTATGCGTGCAGTAGTGGTTTTGCCGGTTCCCCTGGGACCTGTGAATAAAATAGCGTGGGCAACCCTGTTTGCAAGAATTGCATTTTCAAGGGTGGTTGTGACATGTGTCTGGCCAATGACATCTTTAAAGGTCTGAGGTCTGTATTTCAGAGCTAATACTTTGTATGTCATCTGATGTGCCATAGGGAGTTTTTGTTCCAACAATAACTTTAAGTGGCGGAGAGAGAGGGATTCGAACCCTCGGTACCTTTACAGCACACACGCTTTCCAGGCGTGCACCTTCAGCCACTCGGTCATCTCTCCATGCTGAATAATTTTAAAAGGTTAATATACTTTTTCCAGGGTAATGTCAAGATTTAAAGTATTATTCCATAATCTCCAACTCTGGTGAAATATTGACACAAGGTGCAGTCACAGGCAGGCAGGTTCCATTATTGACTGCTGAGACAACAGCAAAACGTGGTGAGCTGTTGTCTGCTGTATGGATGAACCTGGTCACCAGCGGTTTGATATTGTTTGAACCCATTTCACGGAAAAGCTCTGGTACACGCTCTGCCGGAAAGATTATGAACAGCCTGCCAGAGGGAGAAAGGAGCTTTTTACAGGATAGTATTAACTCTTTGATATTGATTGTGATCTCATGTCTGGCAATGGATTTCTGCATGTCAGGGCTGAGCCGTCCGCTGTTCTTTTTTTTATAGGGTGGATTGGTTATGATAACATCGATGGTGCGGTTTAAATCCTTCCTGGCAATGTCTCTGATATCCCGGCATATGATTCTGATATCTGACTTTATTGAGTTGTTTCTGATATTCATCCTTGCAAAAAAAGCAAGTTCTTTTTGTATTTCAACTCCGATTACCTTTAAAGAAGGGTTTTTGAATTTTAAGATAAGCGGTATAATACCGCAGCCAGAACCAATATCAAGGACAGTCTGGTCTTCCAGGGGCGGAACATGAAAGCAGAGAAGAAAAGGGTCAATGGAGAATCTGTAACCCTTTTCAGGCTGCTCAATCCTAAAGTTATTAAAAAATTCAGTTATGAATTTTTGCAATTTTAAATCTTATTTTATTAACAAGTTTTTTATCTAACACCAGGTTTATATTTGTAATGATATCCTTTTCCAGGAATTTCAGATGGTGTATCCAGACAGAGCTTGACACATTTACAATAAGAGTCCCATTTTTGAAAAGAGCAGGTTCAGCGTTTTTCGCAACCTCGGCTCCCACTGATTGAGTCCAGTTATCCCATATTTTGATCATCTGAATATCTGATTTTGGCCTGAAGGTCTTAAGAGCTGTTTCCAGAATGTTACCAATGTGTGTCAGGCTGTTATCATTATTTTTGTTCAAAGTTTGCCACCTTTGATGATAAAATCACATGGATAATATGACCTAATTATCAAATCCCTGTATTTTTTTAATATGTTCATTATAATGTGCTATTACATCACGCCTGTTGATCAATCCTATTAAGAGCTGCTCGTCATCCTCCTGTACCACGGGAAGCGCATCTATATTTTTTTTTGTTAATTTCAAAAGTGTTTTATCAAGGTGATCCATGGGTGTGATTGTAATTACATCTGATGTCATGATATCATTCATTACAATCAGCTCTTCAAGATGGGGTGTGAATATGACTTCCCTTATATCTGTTGAAGAAAAGATGCCCACAAATTTATTCTTTTTATTGAGAACCGGAAAATAGTGCTGTTTTGTGCTGGAAAAAAATTTTTTAAACTCGCTGAAGGTCATTTTTTCATCAACACACTCCACTTTTTTTACACGATGCATTAAATCCTTTATCTGGATGGTCTGAAGTATATCCATCATGAATTCACCTGCATGGGCAGGTGAGCCTGCCTTGTTTTTAACCTGCTTTTTATAGATGGTCCATTTCTGCGAGATCATATGGCAGATGGAGCATACAAGAAGGCTTGGCAGAAGCAGATGGTATGAGTTTGTCATCTCACTTACAAATATGATAGTGGATATGGGAGTGTTGGAAACAGCGGTGAAAAAACCAGCCATGCCTACTATGACAAATGATCCCGGGCTTGACACAATCGTTGGAAAAAAACTGTAAAAAATTTTCCCCACAATTCCACCCAGGGCGCCTCCTATAACCACAGACGGGCCAAATACACCGCCGCTGCCACCAGAGCCGATGGAAAAGGAAGTGGTCAAAGTCTTGCCAATGGCAAGAAAAAGGAGAACGGTTATGGAAAGCTCATTAAAAATTGCTTTCTGGATCATGCCATACCCAAAGCTTAAGGTATAGGGGAGGAAAAAGCCTATTGCTCCGGTTACAAGTCCTCCAATGGCAGGTTTAATGTGATTTGGGATTTTAAGGTTATGGAAAAAGTCTGTGACCCCGTAGAATGATTTGATGTAAACAATGCCAAACATGACCAGCACCAGGGCAAGTATCAGGTAAGGTCCAAGTTCTACAGGGTTTCTGAATACAAAATCCGGGGATGAAAAAAGAGATCCCCAGCCAAAGACAAGACAGAAAAGACAATATGCAACCACGGAAGAGATTCCGGCAGGGATAATAACTTCTGATTCAAATTCCGGGTCTCTGTATAAAACCTCGGCTGCAAACAGGGCGCCGGCAAGGGGTGCCCTGAATATACTGCCCACACCGGCTCCAATTCCGGCAGCCATCATCACCCTTCGTTCCCTGTCTGACAGCTTCAGTTTTGTTGCAAGGAAAGATCCAAAGCCTGCACCGATCTGTGCAATGGGCCCTTCACGTCCTCCTGAACCTCCTGTGGTCAAAGTGATGGCAGATGCAATTGTTTTTATAAAGGGGATCCTTTTTCGTATAAACCCGCCCTTTTCATGGTAGGCTTCAATTGCCGCGTCTGTACCATGGCCCTCTGCTTCGGGCGCAAATGTATAAACAAGCCAGCCGCTGAAAATTCCACCAATGGCAGGGAGAAAAAAGAGCATCCATCTCCATTGTTCAAACGATGTTTCAGTGGGTTTAAAGATGTGATGTTCGCCTGCCGGCAGGTCAGGGCGGTAGCCTGCCATCAGATCAAGGAAATAGTGCATGCCAAGGTCACAAAGGTAATGAAAAACAATGGAGCCGGTTCCTGCTATTATTCCGATGAGGACAAAATTGAGCAGCCATTTCCCTGCAATTCTGACTTCATGGCCGGCTAGTTGTTTTATTATCTTTAACATATACCTGATCTTTGTTTACTATGGTCTATCCAATGAATACGCATAAATGAATACTCATATACCATGAATGGATATTGAAATAAAGTGGGCGGTTGCCGTGGTGAATGATTCATTGACACGGACATGATTTAGGTCTAAGGTTATATATACGGAGGAAAGACTTCTTGCCATGTTTAAAAAACTATCGATATTCAGGACAATCAGAGCCAGGATACTATTGCTCATAACAGCACTCATGATTTTTGTATCAATGGCATTTTTACTCATTGCAACCAGGGATTTTAAGTCAGAACTATCTGTTCAGAATGGAAAGCTTGTCCGTGAAACCCTTAATTCTGCAATGGGCGCTATTAAAACCGAATATAAGAATCTTATATCCCGATATAATGATGGAGTCTTGAGCCCTCCTCCCGGAAAAAAAGAGATCCTGGACCGCATTGAAAAACAACTCAGGATGATAAATATGAACAATATTGGCTGTATACTTGTCTTTGACAGCTCAGGTAAAATAGTGATCCATTCGTCCAATCTGAAAAATCCTGACCTGTACCACCCCAGAGTTGCCCTTAAAAAGCAGGTTATGGAACTTTTCAAGAAAGCTTCCTGGGAGCCTGAAAAACCCATAGAGTATTATTGTGGTGATACTCCACACGGCAAAAAACTTAATATCGCCTGTGTGAATTATTATAAACAGATGGACTGGTATGTTGCAGCCCTTGTTGATAAGAATGAATTAAACAAACCTGTGGTAAATATTGTTCAAAGGCAGTTTATTATTCTTTTCCTGGTTTCAATATTCGCAGTTGCAGTTGCAGTTCTGATAAGCAGAAAAATCGCCGGGCCCCTTGCATTGCTGGCACGGTATTCAAGGGATCTGCCAGGTAAAGACTTTAATGACCGGGACAGAAAACTGCTGAAACATATTAAATCTGCAACCTTTAATGATGAGATCAGGGAGCTTGCATGTGCATTTGAATATATGGAATCCGAGCTTGAAAAGAATATCAGACATCTGGAAGATTACCAGAAAAATCTTGAAACCCAGGTTGAATCAAGGACAAAACAACTCAGTGATATAAATAAAACCCTTGAACATGAAATAATGGAAAGAAAAGAGATTGAAGAAAAGCTTAAGGCAAGTGAACAGCGTTTCCGCTTTATTATTGAGGATGTGGAAGGAATAGCCATCCAGGGATATGACAGAAATCAACAGGTAATATTCTGGAATCAGGCAAGTGAAAAAATGTATGGTTATTCACAAAAAGAAGCCATGGGGAAAAAGATTACAGATATTATAATACCGGAACATATGCGCAGGGAAGTGGAGCAGAATATTAAGAATTGTATGGAATCAGGAGGAAAAATACCGGCAGGTGAACTTGGCCTCATGGATAAACATGGCAATAAAGTTCCGGTCTTCTCTTCCCATGTCATGTTTGAAAGTGCCTACGGCAGGGAGATGTACTGTATTGATATAGATCTTAAGGCAATACAGCAGGCAGAAGAGGAGAAGATACTTGCCGAAAAAATTGCAGGAGAGCATGAAAAATTTGCACTGGTGGGGCAGATAGCAGGTAAAATGGCCCATGATTTTAATAATATTCTGGGTGCAATAATGGGGAACACTGAGTTGTCCCTGCTTGACTGCAAAGAGGTTGAAACAAGAAAGACATTAAAGCTGATACTGGAGCAGACATTAAGGGGAAAGGACCTGACAAGGAATCTGGTTGCCTTTGCAAGGGACCAGGAGTTGAAACAGGAGCTTTTTGAAATCAATGAGAAAATCGATCTGGTTTTAAGTCTATTAAAAAAAGATCTCTACGCCATTGAAGTGATAAGGGAGAACAGATCAGAGCCAGTGGAGTTACTGGCTGATTCCGGTATGATAGAACACGCTTTGATAAATATTGTTCAAAATGCCATCCATGCATTAAGTAAGGTTGAAGAAAAAAGAATAATCATAAGAACATACACAGATGCAGATGAAATCTGTATAGAAATAGAAGATAACGGATGCGGTATTGAAGAAGAATACCTGGAGAAAATATTTGAACCTGCTTTTACCTTAAAAGGGCTTAAAGACGCGGCAGGATCATATAAAGATGATATCAGGGGTACCGGGTATGGAATGGCCAATGTAAGGAAATATATTAACCAGCACAGGGGCAGTATAATTGTTGAGTCTACGCCTGGTAAAGGTACAAAATTTATCATAACCCTGCCTTGTGTTAATAAATCCCGCATAAAAAAAGACCATTGGCCCGGCAGGGTAATTTCCAGCCAGGACAAATCCATTTAATCAGGTATTAAATTTTTTTATAGAGCCCTGTAAAAAAATTTAATAATTGCAGTTTTTTTTTGATAACAACATATACAGCAAAACAATAAAGCCTGTGTTCTCAAGATATTATAAGTTTTAATAAAAAAAAACGACCTTTTGCACGGTTATTGCATATAAAATTTATCGAACTTTAATTGTATTAACTTAAATTAAGGAATAAAACATGGGTGAACAGTATAAAAAAAATTCAAACGCAAAAGGATTCACGCTTTTAGAGGTACTTATTGCCCTGGCAATTTTCTCCATTGGTATTCTTGGCATGGCAAAAGCCCAGACTTCTTCCACATTCCAAAATGTAAAATCACGGTTGTACACTGAAAGGGCTGCAGATGCTGCAGGATGGGTTGAACAGACACTGAATCTGGATTTTGACAACGACGGCACCTTAACACCTGTTTCATATGACCGCTATACAATAACAAAGGCTGTGACTAACAGGGTCCTTGATCCAAATATCACCAGCTCAAACATTGTTGACACAGTAAAACGGATTGATGTATCAGTTCAGGACAAAAAAACCGGAAATCTTTTTTTTACGATAACTTATTATAAGGCGATTACGTATTAACCATGAAAAAAAAATCTTTTCTATCCATTGGTTTTATCAATAATGAAAACGGCTCTGCAATTATAATTGCATTGCTAGTACTTCTTGCACTATCCATTATTGGCATCTCAGCTTTGACCACATCCCGGTTTGAAACCAATGTGGCAACCAACGACATATTAAACAAGGCAGCCTTTTATGCGGCCGATGGCGGCATAGAGATAGGCCGCGAGATGATTGAGCAGAATCTCTCCTGCCCGTCAGGATTTCCCCTTACTGCAACAGGCATAACTACAGTTAAAAAACACCTGCGCTTTGAACAGAGAGAGAACTTTCTCCGTGTTACTGACCTTGATTTTGCCTTTCAAACAAGTCTGGATATGGACAGTAATAACAATGGTACCCTCCAGCCGTCCGAAGTATTGCCGTCTGACACTAATAAGGATATCTGGTTTGGAGACAATCACTACACCCTGAATGACTATGATACTAATCATGATGCTGAAATTACAGTAGCAGGTGACAACATGAACCTGCCCCACACTTCTGTTCTTGCATTTGGTGACACACAACGCTCCACTGGAAATGCAATACTGATGCTGTCGGGCTATAAAGGCCATGGAAGTTCAGATGCTGCCGGAGGAGGACTGATAGTTTATCAAATCCACTCAAGGCATCAGAACCGGTTACGAAACAGTTCCTCCCATATTGAGGTGGATTATCGTCATGTTATTGGGCAGGAAGGAAACTGCATATTTTAGAACATCTTAAATAAAGTATGTTTCCAGGCTTTAATATAAATTATTTTTTGTATAAGTGGATTTAATCAGGAGTTACATGATGGAAAATACTCAACACCGGGATTTGAATAAAAACAGCCAGGGTCTGGTCAAAATATATCAAGTAAAAAAGAGAGGTTGCAGCCATGGAACAAAGTAATACCAGGAGAATAATACAAATTAAGTGGTCAAACTTTATATTTTTTATCGTTTTTTTGGTCATGGGTATGCTGAGTTTCGGCATTTCCGTGCAAGCTGTTGAAATGGAAGCATACAATGCCATGCCGCCTTTTCTTTCTACAGAGATCCCCCCCAATGTTCTGGTTATGCTTGATAATTCAGGCAGTATGAAAAATAAAATGTATAAAGGTAGCTTTAACCCCGCAAAACACTACTCAGGGATGTTTGATGAAAACAAAACCTATAGATATGATTCAACCATTGGTATTGATTTTAATGGATACAATGGTACCCCCTATCACATAGATATTAATGGTGACACCACTACTGATAGTAATGATGTTAACGCACAAAATGGAGCTTTTATTGAGAGCATCCCCGCTTGTACACCCGGCCCTGGAAATAACTGCTGGAGCGGCAAATTTCTCAACTGGCTTGTAACCCGGAGAATGGATGCTGCACGGGATGTCTTGATTGGAGGAAAGGTGGAAAGCCGTGCCGGTTTTGATTATACAGGTGATGGAAATCTGGAATGGAAAATTGTTGCCAACAACGAACCTGATGACGGTAGTATTTATAAATTTTACGGATCAGGGCAATTATATACACCATATTCTGCCAGCACAGCATATCAAGTTGTAAGCCCGGCTGACTCTGGCTATACTCACAACAGCAGTACTG
>CAZQJS010000032.1:0-35627 GCA_964593725.1 uncultured Desulfobacterales bacterium | reverse complement strand
GCGAAAAAGAAATTTAATTATCAGCTGAAAACCTTATCAATACTTTTAAAAAATAGCCAGGTTCAGAAATTACAGCTGTTCTGCCGGGGGTGCTGTTGAAAAAATAAAGATGCATCAAATATGCTTTTTTGAAAAAAAGCATATTTGATGGCTTGTGCCTGGTTTTACCGGAGGCTGCCGGAAAGCATGGCAGGTCAACTGTATTTAATAATCACATATTGACTGGTCAACACTTTTGGGAACCCCTTCAAAGGGTGTCCATCTGTTTGAACTGTATGTGTCTTCTCCCCTCATGTTTTTAAGGATTTCAATGCTGGTCTTATAGCCTTTGTACATTCTGCACATATCCATGGCCATGCCGCATATCAATGCCACGGCCTGGGCAAGAGTGATATCATTCACAGTGAACTCCCAGGGGCTTTTGGTATAAATTCTCAGGGCGCCCAGGATTTTATCATGGCTTATAATGGGCACACCCAGGAGGGAAGAGATACCCTCTTTGCGGGCTTCTTTGGGATATTCTATTCTTGGGTCATCCATCACATCAAAAATAGCAACCGGAGTTGCATCCTTTGCTTCCTTTATGGTCTGCATAAAGTGGATCGGCCCCTTGGACAGGTATTCAGAGCTTAAACCAGAAGATGCAACAAGGCCAAGTTCACGGGTCTCCCTGTCAACTAAAAAAACTGAGCACCCCCTTGCCGTGAATGCGGTTTTAACACTTTCAGCAGTGATCAGGGCAACTTCTTCAGGATCCCTGCATTGAGAAATGGCAGTTGTTAATCGGATAATTGTGTCGTAATACATTGTGTGATTTTCCATAAATGCCTCCTTCTCTTTTGGATTATTATACAGCATCTGAAAAAATTCAGGTGCATGGTCAACAAAATCCAGCCTTGAAAAGAAGATGCAGAAGCAGGACAGAGAGGATACGGAAAGGTTCAGGTCGCAGTCAGTTTCAGCTGTAGGCAGTATCTGAATTAACTATACTCCAATAAAAAAAAGCCGTCAAAGGGTTTGAGTTCTTTTTTCCTTGACAATATAAATTCGGGTAAGTAACATTTACTTACCCGAATTTGGATTTGATCAGGCCCGCATACCGGATAAAGGAGGTTTAAGTTATGGCCGAAAAGATTGCAGATCAAAAGGACATAGATTTTGTCCTTTATGAACAGCTTGCTGTTGATGGATTTTTAAAGAGTGAAAAATACAGCGATTTTAATCAAAAAACATTTAAAATGGTGGTGGACGAGGCAAGGAATCTTGCCATAAAAGAGATACTTCCAACCTATTCAGAATGTGACAGAGAGGGTGTAAAGTTTGACAGTGGTTCTGTTACTGTACCCCAATGTCTGAAACGTGTCCATAGACTGCTCAGGGAGGGAGAATGGGGCGCACTTACGGCTGATGAGGAATATGGTGGCCAGGGACTGCCCCATACCATTGCCCAGGCAGCCTTTGATTATATGACTGGTGCAAATTATATTGTAATGATGTATGCCATGCTGGGTCATGGTGCAGGGAAAATGATAGAGCTTTTTGGAACTGATCTGCAGAAAAAGCTGTTTCTTGAAAAGCTATATTCCCTTGAATGGGGCGGAACCATGCTTTTAACAGAGCCAGGGGCAGGATCTGATCTGGGTGCCCTTGAAACATCGGCTGAAAAGCTTGATGACGGGACATATTCCATTGCCGGGAATAAAATATTTATAACCAACGGAGAACAGAACCTTACTGAAAATATCATCCACCCTGTGCTCGCGAGAATCAAGGGCAGCCCGGATGGAACCAGCGGGATATCCCTTTTTATTGTTCCTAAAATCCGGGTAAATGATGATGGAAGCCTTGGCCAAGACAATGATGTGATATGTACCGGGATCGAAGATAAACTTGGCCTCCATGGAAGCCCGACATGTTCTGTTGCCCTTGGCAGCCGCGGCAGGTGCCGGGGAATTCTCCTGGGAAAAGAAAACATGGGCATGCAGATAATGTTCCATATGATGAATGAAGTACGCCTGGAAGTCGGAACCCAGGCCTATACCCATGCATCCTGTGCCTATCTTTATGCCCTTGACTATGCAAAGACCAGACTTCAGGGTAAATCCATTGAAAAAGGTTCTTCCGGCAGATCCGGCCAGGTTCCCATCATTGAACACCCAGATGTAAGAAGAATGCTTTTGAATATGAAATGCATTGTGGAAGGCTTGCGGAGCCTTGCTTTTTTTACTGCCTTCTGTTTTGACACAATCCAGTGCAGTGACAGGGAAGATGAAAAAATGCACTATTCAAATCTTGTGGAGATCTTAACACCAATTGTAAAATCATATTCAAGCGAGAGGGGATTTAATGTGTGTGTGGAGGCAATGCAGGTATTTGGCGGGTATGGTTATACCAGGGAATATCCCATGGAGCAGCTGTTAAGGGATTGCAAAATTGCATCCATTTACGAAGGTTCCAATGGTATTCAGGCCATTGATTTTCTCTTTAGAAAGGTGGGGGGCAGAAAAGGAGCAATGCTTGGGGCATTAATCCTGGAAGTGGAAAAGAGGATCGATTATTCAAAAAAGCACAATGTTTTTTTAAATCTTGCAGAACAACTTAAGACAGCTTTAAAAAAGCTTGAATCAAAGTTGATTGAGGCGGTGAAAACAGCTGCTTCATCTGAATATAAAGCTGCCTTTGCTGCTGCATCTCCACTGCTCGATATAACAGGGGATGTGGTTCTGGCATGGCAGCACCTGTGGAGGGCCCAGGTGGCAGATAATATAATATCCCATGGCCGGGCAGGGAAAAATCTTACTTTTTACAATGGGAAGATCATGGCAGCAAGGTTTTTCATAAACACGATTCTTCCCTGTTCCATGGGGAAACTCCATGGTGTTATTCTGGATAGGAATCCTGCAGTGATTATGGATGAAAAATCGTTCTAGGAGGAAAAATGGAAGATATAGTTATTGTATCGGCATGCAGAACTGCCATAGGAGCCTTTGGCGGCAGTCTTAAAAATATGAACGGAGCAGCCCTTGCAGCCGTTACAATGAAAGAGGCTGTGAAAAGAGCAGGTATAGAACCGGAAATGATTGATGATATACGCTATGGATGCTGTATGGAGTCTTCAGATACCTTGAATGTTGCAAGGGTGGGGGCTCTCCTGGCTGAGATTCCTGAGACTGTTACAGCCGTGACAATAAACAGGGTCTGTATATCCGGCATGGAGGCTCTGATTTCCGGCATGGCAATGATCCAGGCAGGCATGGCTGATATTATCCTTGCAGGCGGGGTGGAGCATATGTCAGGAGTTCCGTTCAGTGTACCCAATGCCCGCTGGGGATGCAGACTTCAGGATAAAGTGTTTGTGGATGATATGATCCATGCCCTGCACTGCGGCTCCCACATAATACCCCATCCCGAGGATGGACCTGTGAATGAAAAAGAAGAGCCCCTGAGTATGTTTGTTGGTAAACCATATATAATGGGGCATACTGCTGAATTCATTGCCCAGTATTTAAATATTTCAAGGGAAGAGATGGATGAAGTTGCCTTGAGAAGCCACAATGAAGCGGAAAGAGCCACCAGTGACGGTACATTTAAAAAGGAGATAGTGCCCATTGAAATAAAGGGGAAAAAGGGACGGCATACAATCTTTGATAAGGATGAACACTTTAAGCCAGGTATTACAATGGAAAAGCTTGCAGATCTTCCACCGGCATTTATACCTGAAACAGGCAGGGTGACAGCAGGCAATTCAAGTGGTATAAATGATGGTTCAGCAGGTATTATAATTATGTCGGAAAAAAAGGCAAAACAGTTGAGTCTGGAACCCATGGCAAAGATTAAAGCAGTATCAAGGGGCGCATGCCATCCCTCTGTCATGGGGCTTTCCCCTGTTCCTGCTGTAAATAATCTCATGGATAAAACAAGTTTTTCCATTGAAGATTTTGAGCTTATTGAGTTAAATGAAGCCTTTGCAGCTCAATATATAGGGTGTGAAAAACAGTTGAAATTGAACCGGGAAATTGTAAATATCAATGGCTCTGGCATAGGGCTTGGGCATCCTGTGGGGGCAACAGGGGCAAGAATTGTGGTAAGCCTTGTCCATGCCCTTGGGAAAAACAATAAATCCCTTGGACTTGCAACACTTTGCGGTGGAGGCGGCATTGCCATGGCATGTGCTGTTGAAATGATGTAATGAAAATACTCCACACTTCAGACTGGCATCTAGGCCGGCGCCTCCTTGGCAGAACAAGATATTCTGAGTTTGAATCTTTTTTGAACTGGCTTGGTGATCTCATGGCAGAAGAGCATATTGATGTTCTGGTCAATGCAGGAGATGTTTTTGATAACACAACTCCAGGCAACAGATCCCAGGAGCTGTATTATAAATTTTTAAACAGGATTGCTGCCTCAAAGTGTCGTCATGTTGTGATCATTGGCGGAAACCATGATTCTCCTTCTTTTCTCAATGCTCCAAAAGAGCTGCTCTCTTTTTTAAATGTCCATGTTGTGGGTGCAGCCAGGAAAGAACCTGAAAAAGAGGTGTTTGTTTTAAAGGATGGTGCTGGAAAAGAGGAGTTGATCGTCCTTGCAGTGCCCTATCTCAGGGATAAGGATATCAGATCTGTGGAGCCGGGCGAGGGTGTAAAAGTTAAGGAGGATAAACTCATTGAAGGTATCAGAGCACATTATAAAAGTGCAGGTGCCATTGCAGAAAAGATAAATAACCGGCTGTACAGGGGTGGCAAAGGCAGAAAAGTACCTGTAATTGCCTTAGGACACCTTTTTGCAGCCGGAGGAAAAATCCGGGACGGTGACGGGGTCAGGGATTTATATATAGGCTCCCTTGCCCGTGTCAGGGCAGATCTCTTCCCTGGTATTATAGATTATACTGCCCTGGGGCATCTTCATACTGCCCAGAAAGTTGCAGGGCTTGATTATATAAGGTATTCAGGTTCACCCCTTCCCATGGGGTTTTCCGATGCTTTTGATGAAAAAAAGGTGTTGATTGTTAAATGTTCAAATAAAGAGGGTTCAGACCGAATCAATGTTAAAGAGGTCATGGTGCCCCGGTTCAGGGAATTTGTTCAGATCAGGGGCGATCTGAATCAGATAAAGGAGCAGATTAACAAGGTCAAGGCCGGGAACAGCCTGCCCTGGGTTGAAATAATCTACACCGGGGATGAGCTGCCGGGAAATCTGAGAAATATGATTGATGATATGATGGGTAAAACAGACATTGAGATTTTAAGGATCAAAAATGACCGCATAAGCATTAAGATACTTGAGGGGCAGAACCTGGAACAGATGGAACACAACCTTGAAAATATGGATGAGTTTGATGTTTTTAAAAAATGTCTTAAGATCCATGATATTCCTGAATCACAGCACTCTGACCTTATGAACAGCTTCAGGGAGATTGTAAAATCCATGCTGGAAGAGGTGTGATGAAAATATTAAGTTTAAACTTTAAAAATTTAAACTCCCTGGAAGGGGAATGGAAAATTGATTTCACTGATCCTTCCTATGCTGCCAATGGTGTATTCCTTATCACCGGCGCTACAGGCTCAGGGAAAACAACCATTCTGGATGCTGTCTGCCTTGCACTGTACGGAGCAACTCCGAGACTTGGCAGGATTACTAAGTCTGCCAATGGAATAATGTCACGTCAGACCGGGGAGTGCTTTGCAGAAGTTATTTTTGAAACGCTCCAGGGCAGGTTTATCTGTCATTTCAGCCAGCACCGTTCACAGAAAAAGCCCCATGGTAAACTTCAACGCCCAAAACATGAAATATCTGATGCTGATACAGGGAAAATACTTGAATCAAAGCTCAAGCATGTTGTACTCCTTGTGGAGAAGAAGACAGGTATGGATTTTGGAAGATTCACCCGGTCCATCCTCCTTGCCCAGGGCGATTTCGCAGCCTTTCTTAATGCAACAGCAGATGAAAGGGCACCAATACTTGAACAGATAACAGGAACAGAAATATACAGTGCCATCTCCATCAAGGTCCATGAAAGAAAAATATTGGAGCAGAACAGACTCAATGAGCTTGAATCCAATCTTTCCGGTATAAAATTACTGGATAAGGAAGATGAGTATAATTTTAAATTAAAACTTGAAGAAAAAAAGAGCAGGGAGGCAGAGCTTGTAAAAGAACAGGCAGAGCTGAGTAAGATAATATCCTTTACAAAAGAGCTTTCCAGAATAAACCTTGAGCTTCCTTCCCTGGTTGAGACCATTAAAGACAGGAAAGAGAAAATAGTTAAGAGCGATCCTGCCCTTGCAAAGGCTGAAAAAGAGTATCTCTCTTCAAAAACAATGAGAAAAGAGAGCCTGGTGCTCATCCGCCAGGTTCGGGAAAAGGATATTCATATTCTTGAGCAAAAGAAAAACATTGATGCCTGTAAAAAAACCCTGGAGCAGTTGAGCATGGTGGACCAAGATATGAAAAGCATGTTCTGTAAAGGCAGATTCTCTGACAAGGCCTGGTTCTCCGGGGGAAAAAACAGGGTATTGATCAGTATTGCTCCCTTGTTTGAGATTCTGGAACAGAACACTTTAAAACATCAAAAAGTGGAAGATAAAATTGTTGATGTTGAAAAAAAAAGGGACAGGATTTTTAAAAAGTTTTTAAATGATGAAAAAGAGATCAAGAATGCAGCCCGGGTACTTTCTGAATGTGAAAAAAAGAGAGATGAGCTTAAAATTAAGATTGCCAAAACCCTTAAGCAGAATGACCTGCTGCAATTAAGGGAGGACAGGGAGAAGTTAAAGGAAAGGGTAAACCTTATTGGCCATGTAGCTGAGATGCAGTCAACAGTTAAAAAAGATATTAAAAGGCTTAATAAAGGCAGGACTTTCATGGAAGAAAAAGAGAAAGAAAACCTTAAGCTGGCTGGTATTATTAAGTCTTGTGTAAATAAGAGGAAAATCCATGAAAAAGAGATCAATCATCTGGAAAAAGAGATAAAGCTCCTTGAGAAAATACAAAGTCTTGAACAGGAAAGATCCCGTCTGGAGCCTGGCGCACCATGCCCTTTATGCGGAGCCCTGGAACACCCGTTTGCAGGCAGCAGAATTAAAAAAAAAACAAAGGAAGAGCAGCTGCTTAAACAGGAAAAGCTGAAACTTGAAAAAATTATTGAGCAGACAGATGGATTAAAGGCAGAGTTGATAAAGAACCAGACTGCCATTGCAACATCAATTGAACGCATAAAAGAGCTTGAACAGGATGTTGAGATTAACAGGTTAAAAATTGAAAAAACCATGGAAAATTTTCCACCAGATATCAGATGGGATGCTTTTAACAAAGAGAAAACTGCAGATATGGCAGCAAAGCTGCAGTTGAAAATAGATAAAAATGAAAAAATAATAAAAGGAGTTGAAAAAAGAGAAAGGCAGCTGGATAAAGTTTTAAAGGATATTGAAACAAATCAGAATGCCATAAAAAAACTTGAAAAAAGATTACATAAGTCAACCCTTGCCAAAGCTGGAGTGGAGCATGAATTAAAAAGCCTGTTAAAGGAGAAAAACTCCCTTGAAAAGGAGATCAAGTCAAATAAAAAGAGCCTGTCACAACAGATAAAAGAGCAGATCAGGCTTAATAATGATTCCCTGGATAAATTGGTAGTATCCCTTAATGCAATGCAGGAGAAACGCAGACAGCTGTTTTCCAATAAAGATCCTGACAGGGAAGAAAATATTATTGACAAAATGGTGGAAAAATCTGAAAAGGCTTTTGAGGGTATAAGGCAGGAGAATGAAAGAATAAAACATGAGCTTTTCAACAACCTTGAAAAAAAAGAGGAGCTTGAGGGCCGGATTGCAGAACTGAAAGAAAAATTAAAGGATAACAGGGAAAAAGATCCGGAAAAAAAGCTTGGAATTCTGAATTCTCAATTAAGGGACCTCCAGCAGAGCCTTGGATCCATTAAGCAGCAGCTGCGCCACAACAGCGAAATTAAGGCAAAACATAAAGAAAAGAGCAGGCTTATTGAACAACAGAAAAAAGAGTGCCTGCGCTGGGATATTCTCCATGAGCTCATTGGATCGGCCGATGGGAAAAAATTCAGGAATTTTGCCCAGGGCCTGACCTTTGAGCTTATGATCAACCATGCAAACCGCCAGCTTAAAGATATGACAGACAGATATCTTCTGATAAGGGATAAAAACAGCCCCCTTGAACTGAATGTGATTGATAATTACCAGGCAGGAGAGATAAGATCCACAAAAAATCTATCCGGAGGCGAGGGTTTTATTGTGAGCCTTGCCCTTGCCCTGGGGCTTTCCAGAATGGTAAGCAGGAATATTAAGGTGGACTCTCTTTTTCTGGATGAAGGATTCGGCACCCTTGACAATGATGCCCTGGAAACTGCTATGGAAACCCTTTTTTCCCTGCACCAGGTTGGTAAAACCATCGGATTGATATCCCATGTGCCTGCACTCAGGGAGCGTATTGGTGTGCAGATACAGGTTGAGGCAGGCACAGGCGGGAGAAGTTTAATTAAGGGCCCGGGATGTTCAAAGGCAGAAGTGTAATTTTTTATTTTTTCAGGGCTTCCTCGACAGCCTTTGCCATGTCCTTCATAGTAATGGGCTTCATCAGGTATTTTTGTATGCCTGTCTTTTGTATGGTTTCAGGATTAATATCATCACTATATCCAGAACAGAGAATAACAGGAATATCCGGCCGTATTTCAAGGATTTTTCCGGCAAGGATTTTTCCTGTCATCTTTGGCATGGTTGAATCTGTGATCACAAGGTCAAAGTCATCTTTTTTTTCAGAGAATACTTTAAAAGCTTCAGTACTGTCATTGCTTGTCACCACCTGGTATCCCAGCCGGGACAGTATTATCTCAGCCATCTCAGTCTGGAAGGGCTCATCATCCACAAACAAAATCACCTGATTATCCCCCATGGGCATCCTGCTGTCTGCACGTTTTATTTCATCTGACGAGTCAAAAGCTGGAAAATATACAGTAAAAACAGTGCCTTGCCCCACCCGGCTCCTCACTGTGATATGTCCTGCACATTTGCTGACAATGCCATGGACAACAGAGAGCCCCAGCCCTGTGCCCTTGCCTTTATCCTTGGTTGTAAAGTAGGGATCAAATATTTTTTCAATAAGGTCAGGGGATATTCCGGTTCCCGTGTCTTTGACGGTTAAAACATGGTGGCGCCCTGATATCGAGGTGCACCCGTCAGGGAGATTCTCTTTTGTGATATTCATGTTGTCAAGTTCTATTGTAAGGGTGCCTCCTTTTTCCTGCATTGCGTGCCAGGCATTGGTGCACAGGTTCATGACAACCTGATGTATCTGGGTTTGATCGGCCAGGATATAGGAGCTGCCCCTGAGATTTTTTTTAATATCAATAAAAGATGGCAGGGATGCCCGTAAAAGTTTTAAAACTTCTGTGATAATTGATTTCAGCTCCAGGGGTTTTTTTTCATAACCTGTTTCATGGCTGAATGTCAGTATCTGACGTACCAGATTGGTTGCCCTGTCAGATGCATTAAGGACTTTGCCAAGACGTTGTTTTAACTTTGAGCCATCCTCTGCTTCCAGTAAAGAAAGTTCGGTAAAACCAATTATGCCGGATAGTATATTATTAAAGTCATGGGCAATGCCCCCGGCCAGGGTTCCAATGGCTTCCATTTTCTGAGACTGGCGCAATTGTCTGAAGACTTCTTCTCTCTCTTTTTCAACCTGTTTACGTTTTTTCAGTTCATTGGCAAGGCGCAGGTTTGCATCCTGAAGATCCTTTGTTCTCTCTTTAACACGCATCTCAAGTTCATCGTGCATGTTTTTAAGCTTTTTGCCTGACTTCTGCAGTTTGTAATAATCAAGGGCAAGATCCCGTCCCTTCTGGATAATGGTCTGTTTTTCATTGGGATGGCACACATCATGGGCTATTATCAAAAGTTTATTATCACGGATGGAAAGTGCAGTTGCTTCAAACAGTAATTCCCGGTCCTGTGCATCCTTTTCAACCCAGACACCTGATTTAAAACTGCCTTTATCATCCTTTTCCCATCCTGTTTTTGCCTCTTGAATAAAATTACCAAGAAAGCTGAAATGATCCTCTTTGTATGCCCTGCCTGCAAGAAGACGGTCTGCCTGGGGAATATGCTCAATCCAGTGGGGCGGAGTGCCGATGAGGACAAAACTGCCTTGTTTGTTCATTTTTAAAACAGCAAGGTTTAATTTGTCAAAAAGGTTTTCAAGGAGATTCTTATTAAGATTTACAGCACTGGTTATACGGTTCTTCTGCTTTTCAATTAAAAGGCTTAATTCATTGCACTCCTGCTGGGTTTTTATGAGATATTCTTCTTTTTTTGCAGCATCCCAGACAATGAGGCCCCAGCTGCTGTCGATTTCAAAGAGAAGGGCATCCACAGAGCCTTTCCCGGGCATTTTAATGCAGGAAAATTCCATGGAGCTGTCTTTAATCGGCAGAATTCCTTCCATGAAAATTAATATTTTTGAGATGTGGTCCCGGTTTTCTGGACAGGATATGTTCAGGCCTGAAAGGTTTCCTCCCCACTGAAGTACTCTTCCGGCATTGTCCAGTAAAAAATAGGCCAGGGCGCAATCCTGAAATATTTGTGAGCAGATTTTTTCTAAAATTATGTTTAAAGGATTCTGCATTGTATTTATTATTCCATCATTTCTTCTGTTAATAAACGGAAAGCTTTTTCAACGTCTTTTCCGGTCTTTGCGCTGGTTTGTATCAGAGAGACCCCTTGTTTTTTAAGATCCTCCAGTATGGAAGGTTCTATTTCCCACTGATCCTTTAAATCTTCCTTATTTATAATTATAACAAATGGTATCCGGCCAATTGTATGCCTGGAAATTTTCTTTAAATTAAGTGCTGTTTCAAGGGTGGCTCTTCTTGTTCCGTCAGCCACATAAATCAGGCCGGAGGCACCCCTTAAATATGAGATGCGAACGTGCTGGAACTCGTCTTCTCCATGGAGATCCCAGATAATCAGGTCAACATTGGTTCCATTCACTTCCAGTGTAATTTTTTCTATTTTTACTCCGACCGTGGTTTTGTATTTATCTGAAAAGATGCTGTGGACAAATCTCTGGACAAGACTTGTTTTGCCCACGGCAAATGCACCAAGTATGCAGATTTTCTTTTTTATCATGATTACAAACTACCTTGTGTTGACGGGTTATGAAATATTTTGAATGATATTGCTCTGTTATATTTTTGATCATCACCGCTTTTTTCGTCGGCCAGAGGTATTTTTGTGCTTATGCCGGATATGGTAAGAAAAGCCGGATTAATTCCCTTTACTATTAAATGATTATAAATTGCTTCTGCTCTGTTTCTGCTCAATTTAAGATTAAGCTTTTCACTGCCGGAAGAGTCGGTATGTCCCAGAATAATAATCTGAACAGGGCTTTTTAATCTGTACTGAAGTGTCTGTATGGTTTGAATCGTTTTAAATGTGCTCTCCAGTATCTGCTCCTGCCCCCTGGAAAAATTGGAACTGCCTTTGTCAAAATAGATTTTTATTGCCTTAAGTTTTTCCAGCAGGGTTTCAAGCTTTATTTTATCACTGTTTTTTACCATGTCATCATTATACTTATCAATTCCGGGAATTGTGCACGCCATTGCCTGGAACATCTCTATCCAGGTTTGTGTGGCATATCCCCTGGCATGTATGGTGTTTCCTGACAATTGCAGTTTTATGCCAGGAGGAGGACGGAGAAGTTTTTCAGCCCGGGTGAGAATAAATTCAGGATCAAGGGTGTAAAAAGCTTTCCAATGACCTGTAATCTTCAGATGTTCTTTTTCCTCATTTTTTAATAAATTTTCAGGATCATCTGCCATGGGGTCTTTAAGTCCGTGGATGTGATAGACACCGTTTTTTTTAAGTGTTGAAATGACAATAAGGCCTTTTTTATTTTCCAGGCGGTAAAGGTAATTATTCAGGGCCTGTCTTGTTGTGTATATATTGAATATCCACAGGCAGGTAACAGACAGGATGATAACCAGCATGATCCAGAGCAGAGGCGAGGTTTTTTTTGTTTCATCTTTTTTTTGAAATTGTAATCCTTCTTTTAAATCCTGTCTGAAAATGGCAAAGGGCAGGGGATCACCATCAAAATTTTCCAGGGCACTGCCTGCTTTAATGTGAATCTCCTCCAGCATCTCCTGGTATCCTGTGCGCAGGTCAAGGGGCGGAGTCCCCCTAATAACCACAGCAATCAGGGCATGTTCACCATTTTCGATCCAGATGCTTCTGTCAGAACCCATGCGGAGTGTCTCAAGGTCATCAAGGGTGTTGCTCTGGAAAGAGTCATTTACAAAATCCTGTATTGCTGTCAGCATTCCTGAAACAAGATCAGGGTCCTGGATCAGGACACCATCTGCCACTACATGCTCAAGTACTATACCTGTATGCCTGTGGATCAGGAAAATCTGTTCCACCTGGAAGATAAGTGTATGGAGCATAACTACTTCAGCAAACTGTTTTCTTGTTCTAAGCGCTTCAATACGCCATTTAAAACCCTGGATGGAAAAACTGTGATTTAAAACCTGGTTAAGGGATTGAAGCATCCCCATGATGGTTGATATGACAGCTTTTCTGATTCCAGGTCCCAGGGCTGGAGCCAGGGCATCGGCAATGGATTTCGGGTCTTTTTTAACAGATATTTTTATTGAATCATCAATGGCAGGCTGGAGTGCACGGGATATCCTGCTGCCATTTAACAGGGATAATGAGACAGCTTCCGGAAGGGACCTGCTGATCTCTTCTGCACGAATCATGGGGTTGTCAAGGCGGTGTTCTATTCTCCTGATCTGTTCCTTTTCAGGTCTGATCAGCAAATCCTTAAGTCTTGCAAGGGTTGTATCTTCGCCTGCTTTTTTACCCATAAAACTGTTTCCCTGACTGTGTATAAAAGAGCTGAATTATTCTTCCAGGGCTTTTACCGAAGTATTTTTGTCATCCCCTGAGAGGCGCATGGCAAGGTCCAGAAAAAATCCTGATAGATCCGAGCGGTTCACCTTGGCATCGTCAAGCTCCTTTGCAGTCTGTTTCAGATCATCAGAAGCATTATCAAACCGGGACAGTATCTCTGCTGTAAGTTTTTTTGACTGTTCCAGAATCTGACTTCTGAGCTCTGTGGACTTTTGGGACATATTATCTGATTCCCGGGCTATTTTTCTGTTAAGGGATTCAAGTGATTCTTTAAAACTCTGCTGGATGTCTGCCTGGAAATTTGTCCGCTCACTGGATTCGGATTTAATCCTCCCATTAATATCTTTTATTTCATGCTTGATATAATTTTCCAGGGTGTCAATGCGCTGCATGAGTTCATTTTTAAGATCCATGGTTTTTTTTGTAAGCTGGCTTTCCAGCTTTTCAAACCGTTTTTCGTAATCTTTAGCCTGATTGCCAAAGAGAATCTCACGGATCTTATCCACGCTTCCACCCTGGGATACCTGTGTTTCCGGGTTCGGCATTCTGCTTTGAGAATTGGATTGTTCCATGGTTTCGGTTTTACGAATTTCATTCATCACCGATCTCCTTTCAATTTTATCCGGTTGGACGACTGATTGAATATCAAAAGAGTAATTTTATATATATTGAAATAAATGGCTTAAGTCAAGTAAATCTCTATTGTTTTAAGTGACCAAAGAATTTACTTGACAAATATTTGGGTTGTCATTATAGATTAAAAACTTATGCTGTTAATAAATATCTATATATCTTGATAAAATAATATGATTGATAATCTGAAAATATTCAAAGCCCTGGCAGATGAAACAAGGCTGCGTATTTACAGAATTCTTACAAACCATGAACTCAATGTAAATGAGATAGTTGAGGTCCTTGAAATGGGACAGTCCAGGATATCAAGACATTTAAAAATATTGACCGATTCAACCCTTTTATCTTCCCGCCGGGATGGAAGTTTTGTTTATTACCAGGCTGAGCAGGATGAAGAAAAACGGCCTTTAATGGAGTTTATTCAGAAATCAAAATATCAGAAAGATGTGGTTCACCATGATTTACAGAAGGCCCAGATCATAGTTGGAGACAGAAAGGAAAGGGTCAGGGTCTTTTTCAATACCATTGCTGCAACCTGGGATAATCTTAAACAGGATATTTTTGGTGATTTTGATATCAACCATGTGCTCCTGGACCAGCTTAAAGACCATGTGGCAGTTGCTGATCTGGGCTGTGGTACAGGAGAGATGCTTTCGCTGCTTAATATGCAGAAACAAAAATGCATTGGAGTAGACTCTTCACCCAAGATGCTGGACCTTGCAAAAAAAAGATTTACCCATATAAAAGGTGAGTATGAATTCCGTCTTGGAGAGATTGAACATCTTCCATTAAAAGAAAAAGAGGTTGATGCAGCTGTTATAAATATGGTACTGCATCATATTGCCGTACCTTCCCAGGTTATCCATGAAGCCTTCAGAGTGCTTCAGCCCTCCGGGACTTTATTGATAGCAGACCTTGCAAAACATAGCTCAAAGAGCGTAAAAGAGCGTTTCGGAGGCTCATGGATGGGGTTTGAGACGGAAGAGATAGAAAAATGGCTTACCGATGCAGGCTTTAAAGTCACATGTGTGGACACTTATAAAGTACACCTGAACCTTTCAATCAATGTTTTTGCAGGCAGAAAAATCAATTGAGTATTTTTATAAAAACTTTTCTCTTGCGTGGTCCGTCAAATTCACAAAAATAGATATCCTGCCAAGTTCCAAGGACAAGTTTCCCATCTTCAACAGCAACAATTTCAGACTGGCCAAAAAGACTTGTTTTAATGTGTGCAGCTGAGTTGCCTTCCATATGTGTAAAATTGTCATCCCAGGGTATTGTTTTGTTAATTGTATTGAGTATATCTGTTTTAACTGCAGGATCGGCATTTTCGTTTATGGTTATGGCTCCGGTGGTATGCAGGGAGAAAATATAAACAAGTCCATTTTTAAGGTCAGACGGAACCGCACTTCTTATTCTGTCTGTAATATCAATAAGTTCGGTTCGTTTTGATGATTTTATATCTATTATCATTTTTCATCATTCCTGGGGGAAAAAAATCCTTGTGCCGTTAAGGTGGTCCACCATATATTCTGGTGTGGAATGAGCTTTAAGGTCTTCTATGAGCTCATCAATTCTCTCTCTGTCAATTTTGTACAGTTTAAAAAACACTTTTCTGAAACCTGCCGGGACTCTGTCGTGCATGGTAAGGACGCTTCGTACCCTTATGCCGTATTTATGGATTGTATCTGTGATTGTTTTGATAAGTCCCGGATCATCCTTGACAACAAGCCCGAGTTCAACACCAAAGGCACCGACTCCTGACAATGATAATAAAAGTTCTGTAAGTTCCGTCCTTGAGATGACACCAATCACTTCATGTTTATGGTTAACAACAGGTGCTCCTGATACATTCCTGTGCAAAAGGGTTTCAGTTGCTTCAAATATGCTGTTTTCAGCTGATATTGTAATAACAGGTGATGTCATTACCTTTTTTACTCTGAGGTTCGCAATAAGATATGCCACCTCATGGGCATTGAGCAGAGACGCATTGGATGGTGATGACCGGTTGATATCCTTGTTTGTCAGTATACCTATGAGCCTGCCGTTTTTTGTCACGGGTATTCTTGTGACATCCTTTTCCTTCATAACTTTTATGGCATCAATAACTGTTGCTTCCTGGTCTATTGATACGTTTTTAGTCATCCAGTCTTTTACAAGCATTGTTTATCTCCTAATTATTTATGGATATTATATTGTATTGCTGGTTTAACATAAATTGTATTATAACATGGAGAGATACTCCTTCAACCATTTTTTTTATTAATTAGCTTAAGATCAGGATACTGGTATTGTCAACTGGTATTGTTGATTTTATTTTTTAAAGTTTTGCCTTGACTCTGTCTGGTAGTTTTAATACAAGACAGATATTACAAGAATTCGACCCCCCTGGTGGCATGTAACCGGATCATTGCCTTAAGCCGGGGCTCTGTTTTTTTTAATTTTTAACAAAAGGAAATATTATGTTTAAAGAATTATACAAGGTTCTGTCATGGGTGCTGTTTTTAAGCTGTTTATTTGTTTTCAGTACAACCTGTTTTGCAAAGGACAGCAAGGAGCAGGCAGACAAAAATGCTGAAAAAAAAGCAGCAGCCATGACTCTTGATGAAAAGATAAGCTATGCCATAGGATATAGTTATTATGAGAATTTAACCAAAGAGTATAAACTGGACATAGATATGTTTTTTAAGGGGATTGAAGATGCCATTGCAGGAAAACCTGAACTTGATGCCATGCAGATGAAGGAAGCCCTGCTTGCGTTCCAGGAGAAACTCAGGGCAAAGCAGCGGGCTGAATTGTTAAAAAAGAATATGGAAAACAAGGTAAAGGGCGAGGCCTTTTTAGAGAAAAATAAAAAGAAAAAGGGTGTTATCACCCTTAAAAGCGGGCTCCAGTATAAGGTTATAAAAAAAGGAAAAGGAAAGTCTCCAGGCCCGGAAGATACTATAAAGTGTGATTATAAAGGAAGCACAATTGACGGGAAAGAGTTTGATTCTTCTTATAAAAGGGGGACACCTGCCGTATTTAAGTTAAACAGGGTGATAAAGGGCTGGGTGGAAGCGCTCCAGCTGATGAAACCGGGCAGTAAGTGGGAACTTTATATCCCATCTGAACTCGCATATGGTGATCGTCAGGCAGGGCCCATTCAACCCGGTTCAACACTGATTTTTGAAGTTGAACTTATATCCATTGAAAAAGATAAAAAATAGTCTGATTCCGGCTTAACAGCCAGCTTAACTGTCAGGGGGATAAACAGATATTGAACAGGTTTTATCCCCCTTTTTAAATCTGTCAAAACTGCCCTGGTCCTCTGCATAGGCATTGATCAGCAATTTTTTAATTTTTATTTTAATTGAAAAGAGTGATTTTTTCTGGTAAGCATTGGTCAAAAGAAAGGAATCGATAATGACAATATATGCAGACCTGCATAATCATACAACTGCTTCTGACGGTGATCTTACACCTGATGAACTTGTTTTTAATGCAAAGGAACTTGGGATAAATACCATTGGAATAACTGATCATGATACACTTGACAGCCTTGGCAATGCAATTGCTGCCGGGAAAAATTACGGCGTCGGGGTAATCCCCGGAGTCGAGGCATCGGTCAGGTTTGACAAGCCGTTTTTCAAAGGTACATTACATCTTCTCTGCTATTTTCCGGAAAAGTTTCTTAATAATATTGAATTTGTGAATTCATTTACCAGGGTACTTTCCAGGGGCCGGGGCAATACACTTGTAAAGGCAAGGGTTGACAGAATCAACACAATATTCGGGCCAAATGGTGAAACACCCATACTTGCAAAGGAACTTTTATTTGAGGATATAGAGAGATACAGCTCCAATGCCACACGACGTCATTTTACCCTGGCATTAAAGGAAATCCATGGTATTAAAAAGACAGGCCAGGTGAACAGGATAATTGGTAATAAAAGCCCTGCATATATCCCTTCCGGGGTTGCACTTAAAGAGATCGGGGAGCTGTTAGATGATTTCCCTCTGTTTACCGTGCTTGCCCATCCTGCTGCAGGTTCCTTTGAGGGCAGGGGACATTATAAAGAGGTTCTTCCTCCCTTTGAGGTTGTTGAAAAACTTCTGCCTGATTTTTTAGATCTTGGACTTAAAGGTATTGAGGTATATTATCCTGGACATGGTGAAAAGTTTCTGGACATACTTTTGTCCCTTGCCCGGGAATATGATCTGATTGTAACCGGAGGCTCTGACTGCCATGATGGCAGATTAAGACCCCTTGGGCTTAATGGGATAGACAGGCCCGGGTTTGAAAAATTCAAGGCAGGGGTGGATGCGTGTCATATTCCGGAACTGCCTGTTCTACCCGGTTTTACTCAGGTACAATCAGACTCTCCTGTCGCAGAAGGTGATAATACTCACCTTTAAGCCTGACAAGTTCTCTATGGCTGCCCGATTCAATGATTTCACCATTTTTAAGGAAGATCAGTTTATCACAATTTTTTACAGTGCTGAGCCTGTGGGCAATGATTATGGAGATTCTGCCATGCATAAGCTTTTTCATTGCCTTGTGTACCTTTAGTTCAGACTCTGAATCAAGGTAAGAGGTTGCTTCGTCAAAAATAATCAGATCAGGGTTAAAGGCAAAGGCCCTTGCTATGCACACAAGCTGTTTTTCGCCGCTTGACAAGGGTTTACCTTTTTCCATGAGCATTGTATCAAGACCTTTATGATTTTTTAACAGAAAATTGCAATTTGCCTGTTCCAGGGCTTTTTCAAGTATTGCATCACTCATTAAACCGGGAGGGGCAATATTATCCCTTACAGTGCCTGAGAAAAGAATCGGGTCCTGCATGACAAGGGCAGTATGGTTCCTGATGTTTTCAATGGGGTATTGCTTAAAACACTTGTTATTCACCAGAATCCTGCCTTTGTCATATCTGTAAAACCCTGTTAAAAGATTTATTATTGAAGTCTTGCCGGAGCCAGTAGGGCCTACAATGCCCAGGGATTTCCCATGTGATGGATCATTATTTGATATTTTAAAGGATAGATTTTTTAAAATTTCTTCTCCTTTATTATATGAAAAGAAAATATTTTCAAATTCAATGGTTTCAATATTTTTAAGTTTGGTTTTACCCCCTGGGTATTTTTTCTTAACGGTTTTATTGCCCAGAACAGAAACTATTCTTTCAGCTGATGCAAGGGCATTCTGGAGCAGGTTGAATTTTTCGGAAAGCTCACGCACAGGTCTGAAAAACATTTTCATATAGGCCAGAAATGCCACAAGCACACCAATTGTAATTTTTTTATCAATTACTTCAACCCCTCCGAAATAGATTATTATTCCAACGCTTAAAACACTTAAAAGGCCTACAAAGGGCATGAATATAGAGAAAATTTTAATCTGGATCATCCCGGCATTAAAATGTTCAAGATTCAGATTTTTAAATCTTTTAAGGAAAATCCGGGTGCTGGATGTGGTCTGGAGAGTTGCAATACCTGTTATGCCCTCGGAAAAGCTATGGTTGATTTCAGATATTTTCTGTCTTAAGGTTCTGAAAACTTTTCTTGACATCCTTGAGAAGAGTAAAATGCTGAAAAATACAAATGGTACAAGCATAAGCAGGTAAAGGGTAAGCTGCAGATTAATATAAAGCATGATGCCAAGTATGCTCACCATGAAAACAAGATCTTTAAAGATAAAAACAAGTATATTTGTGAACATCTCGTTCATATTCTCCACATCACCTGCAACCCTGCTGACAAGCCTTCCGCTTGTGTTTGCATCATAAAATGAGACAGGAAGATGGACCATATGTTCAAAAAGGCGCCAGCGCAGATTAAGGATTATTTTCTGGCCTGTGTACTCCATGAACACTGTGCCTGAAAAATCAATTAAGAAAGAGAGGGCTGTAATAACAAAAAAGATTAATCCAAAGAGTTTAAAAGAGTTTATTTCAAAGGAGAAAAGCATGGCCTGCTTCGGGGAAGAACTCGACAGAATAAAGCTGTCTATGGCTTTTTTTATGAGCCAGGGACTTAATAATTCCAGAGAAGTAACAAGAAAGATGAGAAGGACAGATATGCAAAGCATCCAGAAATAGGGCTTGATAAATGGCCATATCTCCCGGATCAGTTTTACATCCGCAATTTTGATCTCTTTTTCTTCAAGATTTAGTTCAGGAGCCATTTTTCTTTCCAAAAAGTTGTACATTACAGGCGTTTTTATAGAATATACTCTTGTTGATAAGGTCTTCATGGGTTCCCATATCTTCCACAATGCCGTTATTGAGAATGTAGATATTATCACAGCCTGTCAGGGCGGCAATCCTGTGGGAGACCACAATCAAAGTTGTGTCTTCCTTAATACTGTTTATGTTTTCCATGACCCTTGATGCAGTATCTGTATCCATCTGGCTTATAGGGTCGTCTAAAATGATTATGGGTTTATCCATGATAAGTGTCCGTGCAAGGGCAATTCTCTGCTTCTGTCCTCCGGAAAGTGTGATGCCCCTTTCTCCCACTATTGTGTCAAGCCCTGCCGGCATTGCACCAATGGTTTTTTTCAGCATGCAGGCCTCAATTATATTATTAAGCTTTACTCTGGGGATCTCTTTTCCCATGGTGATGTTCTCATATATGGTTCCTGAAAAGAGAAAACTCTCCTGGGGTGCATAGGCAATGGTATCCCTTAGGGATAAAAGTTCAATATTAATGATATCATGACCGTTAATATAGATATTGCCGCATGTACAATTGTATAATCTTACAATCAGCTGTACAAAGCTTGTCTTGCCTGAGCCTGGCGGGCCTGTGATACCAGCCGAGGTGCCTTTTTCTATTTTCACCGTAATATTATTAAGAACTGGTTTCTTTTTTGTGTAGGAGAAATAAACATTTTTAAGTTCTATTGTTTTTCCTCCTTTACTGAGTTGAACCGGCTTTAAAACATTCCTGACATCCGGCTCTGCATTGAGCAGGTTATTGACTCTGTTCATTGATGCAAGGCCGCGCTGCATAAGATTTGTGAGCCAGCCAAAGGCTATCATTGGCCAGGCAAGGATACTTATGTACTGTATAAATGCCACAAGCTCTCCCGGTGAGAGCGCATCTTTCATTACAAGAAAACCTCCGTAAAAAAGGACAATACCCGTTGAAAAGTTGAATACAAAAAGCATGAATGGCTTTAAAACAGCAGCCAGAAATGCTCTTTTAATATTTTTTTCAAAATAATCCCTGGCAGATTTTTTAATTTTTGAGCCCACGTATTTTTCAAAGTTAAAAACTTTGATCACCCTTATGCCGAAAAAGCTCTCTCTCACAATCTCTGTGAGAAAGGAATAGGACTCCTGGGCTGTTACATGGAAGGAGTGCATTTTATTTCCCAGGATTTTTGTAGTAATGATCAAAAACGGCATGGGAATCAGTGCAAGCAGTGTAAGCCTGACATTCACATAGAACATGATGGATATTGTTGCAATACCAAGCAGGATGATATCGGTAAGGGCGATCAGGCCAAAGCCGAAAGCCATGCGGATATGATTTATATCACTTGTTGCATGGGCCATTATATCTCCGGTCTTTATTTTATCATAATAGCCCTGATCCAGTGTAAGAATTTTTGCAAACAATTGTTCCCTGATGCCTTTTTCCACATTCCTTGCACTTCCCATGAGCAGTATGCGCCACCAGTATCTCAGGCATGTCATTACTATTCCGAGAACAAGGATTGCAAGGCCTGCCTTTACAAGAAACAGGGTATTATGATTGCTGGTGCCGGCATGGGCAAGCATGTCCACGGTTTTTTTTAAAATTGTTGGAATAATGAGCTGGATGCTGTCAACAACAAGCATGCAGAATATACCCAGGACAATTTTTAAAAGGTGTTTTTTAAAGTATGGTAAAAGAAGTTTCAAGGCTTAACTATTTTACGGGCAAATTTAATTGCTTTTTCCCTCTTTTTTTCATCCATGGTGTCCGGGGTCTTGCAGGAACCGAGAAATAACTCTCCAATGTTCACGCCTTTATAAAATTTAATAAGTTTCCCAAAGGCTGTAAAAACAGGTTCTGCATTATTATCATACTCTCCGCCTCCGGTTACTAACAGAGCCTGACGTTTACCTTCAATAAGGGATGCATGGTCTGGCTGGTGATAATTTGTAACAAGGGACCAGCTTCTGTCAATAATGGATTTCAGTTGTGATGTAACTCCCCAGAAGTAAAGGGGGGTTGCAAATATAGTAAGGTCAGCATCAATGATCCTGCCAAGTATTTCTGCTGCATCATCATCCTGGACACATCCGATTTCATCCGGTTTTTCCTTGCATTTGGCACAGCCAAGGCAGCCGTTTATTTTTTTTCTATTTAAATATATGGATTCAACCCCATGGCCAAGGGATATAAGTTCCTCCTGAATCCATCCAAGGGCAGTTGCAGTATTGCCCTTTTTTCTGGCACTTCCAAGCAGAGTTATAATTTTCATAAGATCTCCTGTTAAGTTTACAATAGTGTCTTAAATAATACCCTAATGGGGCAAAATATAAAACCTGTTTTCCTCTGCATATTTAAAAGATAATAAAGTTATTTGATTGATTTTACTGCCTTTGATTTCATCATCAGAATATTGAGATAAGTCGTAAAGGAATATTTAAAGTCTGGTATGTATTCAGCAGGCAGGCTATTCGGGCAATTAGGGATTGTTTGACCCTGGTATCTAAGTTAAAACCAGGGTCAAAGGCTGCATGATTGTATTATTCTGTTCAGGATTGGTTTTTAAGGGTCTGGAATAATTCAAAGGCCCTTTGGGGAGTCTCGTTGTCATGGACCACGGCCTTGACTGCCTTGAGCATTGCAACGGGATCCTCTGATTGAAAGACATTACGTCCCATGTCCACGCCGCATGCGCCCTGGTCCATGGCCCTTGATGCCATTGTAAGGGCATCAAGCTCGGGCAGTTTTTTACCGCCGGCAAGCACAATGGGTACAGGGCAGGATGCTGCCACCTTTTCAAACCCTTCACAAAAATATGTTTTTACCACATGGGCACCGTTTTCAGCACACACCCTTGCTGCCATGGACAGATACCGGGAATCCCGTGCCATGTCCTTGCCAATGGCTGTAACCCCCAGGGTGGGTATGCCATACCTTGTTCCCATGTCCACGGTCTTTGTAAGATTGCGCATTGTCACTGCCTCAAATCTGTCACCAACAGCCACCATGACTGCAAGCAGGGATGCATTGAGGCGCGATGCCTCTTCAATATCCATAACACACTCATCATTTAACTCGGTGAGTACTGTTGTCCCGGCAGAATAACGCAGAGAAACGGGTTTGTCCATGGCAGGCGGCACAAGGGCACGCAATGCTCCCCTGGTACACATAATACAGTCTGAGTGCTCAATAAGAGGAACTATGGTCAGATCCATTCTTTCAAGGCCCGACGTGGGTCCCATGATATATCCGTGGTCAAATGCCAGCATAACGGTTCGTCCTGATTTCGGGTTGAATATGCGGGCAAGTCTGTTTTTCATGCCCCATTCCAGAGAATTGGAACCCTTGAGGAAAAATCCCTGGGTTTCCTGGGCAATCTTTGGTTGAAAATTAACACTTTCTTTCATACCTTCTGCATCAGCCATATATTTAAATCCTTATTTTTTTAAATTAATCTTTTTCATGTTATGGGATTGCTTCGTAAAAGCCCTGGAAGATCAGGGACATGGAAACAGCTCCCGGGTCTTTATGCCCAATGGTTCTCTCACCTAAATTTTTTGCCCGGCCAAACCTTGCCTTAAAATCCTTTGTTGAGTCAGCACCTTTGACAGCTGCAAGGGCTGCAGATTTAAGGGCATGTTTTATGGAGGCTTTGTTCTCAACAGCTGTTGACAGGGCTTTAACAGCAGGTATTAAAGCATCCATCATGGTTTTGTCTCCAACCTTGGCTTTGCTTCGTTTCTGAACACCTGCAAGCCCCCCCTGAAACATCTGTGCCAGGGTTTTATTGTCAATGTTTTTTTCATCTTCCATACCCATGGAAAGCCCCATAAAAAAAGAGCCTAAAAGGGGACCAGTGGCTCCACCGTCAATCCCCATCACGCCCCAGCCAACATCTGTAAGCAGTGTTTTGAGCTCATTATCTTTTCCCTTTTTGACAATATCTTCTGCAATATCCATGGCCCTGACAATGGTTGTGCCATGGTCTCCGTCCCCTGTGGCAGCATCCATTCCGGACAGTTCATCACAACTTGTTCTGATCTTTTCAGCAGCTCTGGTGATCATAAGTTCAATCTCTTTATACCCGATTGTATCAGCCATTTAGCACCTCTTTTTAAGGATCAGCGAACAGTTAAATAGGGAGTATCACAGGTTTTATCCCACAATTCCAGGAGTTCATCATCCATTTTTGCAACAAACATCTGAAAACCTGCCATTTCCTGGACTGTTAGCACTTCATCAATAACCACCCTTGCAGGTTCAATGCCTTTGTCGTCAAGAAATTTTTTCACCTTTCTGAAAACAATGAAAAGTTCCATCAATGTTGTTGCACCTGTACCATTGAGCATGACAAGGAGTTTATCACCCTTGTCAGCTTTTACTGCCTTTAAAAGCCGGGTGATCATGATATCTGCTGTTTCATCGGCTGTCATCATTCTGGATTTGCCTGTGCCTGCCTCACCGTGCTGGCCCATACCTATTTCCATCTCATCATCTGCAAGGTCAAAAATAGAATCTCCGCTTGCAGGATGGGTGGCGGTTTTCAATGCCACAGCCAGGGTTGCCATGTTATTATTAAATCTTTCAGCTATTGCGTATACCTCATCCAGGGTTTTCCCTGCTTCAGCTGCAGCTCCTGCAACTTTGTACAGAGGAACACAACCCACAAGGCCCCGGCGGTCCTGGATCGGAGCATCACTGCCCGGAGCAATATCTTCATGGGTTAGAAGCATTTTAACATTCAAGCCTTCTGCCTTTGCCATTTCCATGGCTGTTTCAGCACTCATGACATCGCCTTCATGGTTGAGTACAATAAAAAGCACGCCTGCTTTTCTATGGGCTTTTTTCAATGCTTCAAACACCCTGGGAGGGCCTGGTGCTGCAAATATATCACCAACAACGCTGATATCAAGCATGCCTTCGCCCACAAATCCACTCAGGGCAGGTTCGTGGCCTGCGCCGCCCAGGGTGACAAGGGCAACCTTTGATTCATCCTTGGGATTGGCCCTGACAACAAGTTTATCAGATTCAAGGGCAACTTTATTGGAAAAGGCCTGGGTATATCCTTCCAGCAGTTCCTTAGTAAGGTTTGCAGGATCATTTATAAATTTTTTCATGGTCATGGAATCAATCTCCTTAATTTATGACGGTTTATTTTATGTTTGCTCATTATCTATTCATCAGCCTGGACAAGTTCCAGTTTTTCATCATTGGGACCGCGGAAATAACAGATTCTTACCTTGTTATTCCCTTCAAAGGGGTACATTATTTCAGAGGGTTCATACCCCATATTTTTAATATGGGCAGCCATTTTTTCAATATCCTGCACAAGAAAACCTATATGGCCGTGTTTATAACCTGATTCAAGTCCCCGCCATTTGTCAAGCTGGAGCAGCTCAACCTGGGCATCGCCTTCACTGAGCTGCCCCTTGGCAATGTCCAGTCTGTTTACGCTGAATGTTTCACCAGGGAAATCAAGTCCCAGTGCTTCTTTATAAAATGCAGATGTTTTTTCATAATCATTCACCGTATAGGCAAATAAAATCATTTTTGCTTTTTCCGGAGCCTGCTTCATTTTTTGTTCTCCTTTCATTTTTATTAATATTTTTATACAATATCAGCCCTGACCCTTTGTTTGTCCTGATCAAACACAAGGATTTTATCCCCGGGCAGTTCAATCCAGATATAACGTGCCTTTGCAAGAGCTTTACATGATCCTTTAACCTTTGCTTTAAGCTCAATACCCTTAACATCCAGAACCATGAGAAATTGTCCTCCAATGGTAATGGATGCTCTTTTTACCTTTGCCTTAACACTATTGGTAAATTCTTCTGTTTCTGCTTTAATATGTTCGGGTCTGATGCCAATGGTGACATTGTGTTTTAAAACCCGGGAACAGATGGTGAGAGATCGGACAAGACAATCCGATACAACCATGGTATCATTCCCTTTATCCTTGAGCTCAGCTTTGAAAAAATTCATGCCGGGGTTGCCAAGAAACCATCCGGCAAATATATCTTCAGGTTCATTGTACAGAGTCCTTGGCTCATCACACTGGATCATCCTGCCGTCCTTCATGAGTGCGATGCGGTCTGCCAGGGTCATGGCTTCGGTCTGGTCATGGGTTACATAGATAATGACCTGATTGAGTTTTTTTGATAATGTTTTGAAAAAATGGCTGAACTGAATTTTTGAATTTGCATCAATATTTGTCATGGGTTCATCAAAAATAATTATATCGGGACGATATGCAATGGCCCTTGCAACCGAGACCTTCTGTCTGGATATGATATCCAGTCCCGAACTGTCCTTGTCCCTATGCTCCTTCAGATCAAGGAGTTCAAGCACCTCTTCTATGCGCTCTTTTCTTTTGTTTTTTGATATGTTCTGTCTGGTAAGGGGAAGTTCTATATTTTCATAAACAGAGATTCCCCGGTATGTGACCGGATATTGAAAGACCATGCCTATATTGCGTTTTCGTGGCAAAAGCTTTGTAATATCCTTTTCATCAACAAAAACCCGGCCATGTGTTGGTTTTTCCAGACCTGCAATCATTCTTAAAAGGGTGGTTTTACCGCAGCCGGAAGGGCCCAGAAGACAGGTGACCCTGCCTGCAGCAAAGGTGAAATCAAGATTATCAACAGCAGTGATATTACCGTATTTTTTTGTAAGATTTTTAACTTTTATTTCAGACATTGATATTTTCCAAACCTCTGCCAATTCGATTCCGGGTTGAATTATTAAAAACAAACAGGGAAGATGGTCTGATACTAAGGCCAATACGGTCGTTTACATCATATTTTGTGCCGGTGCCTGAATCAGAGACAGCATGTCCCACCATGACCAGATTCTCTTTTTTTTCTTTCATATATATAATCTCTTCTGCACCAAGGTCTTCCCTTAAATATATGTCAGCCAGGATATTGATGGCTTTATCATCCTGCTTGCCTCCTCTGTTTTTTAAGATATTTTCCGGCCTGAGTCCTATACTTACCTTTTCTTTTTCATTTGCGGTGAAACCCTGGTCATCAAGAGCAATGGGAAAATCAAAGAGTTTTGTTCCGCACCAAATATTTTCATCTTTTTTATAAAGAGTTCCGGTGAAAATATTTGCCCTGGGAAATCCTAAAAGTTTCATTGTTGAAAGATTGCCAGGATCAGAATAAATTGTTTCAGGATCTCCTGTTTCAAGAATGCTGTGGTTATCAAGTATGGCAATTTTTGAGGCAAGGGATAATGCCTCAACAGGATCAGATGTTGTATAAATTATACAGACCTGCAGATCCCTTTGAAGGGATTTTAAATCATCGATCAATTTTTCCCTTAATTTAAAATCAAGGCCTGCCAGGGGATCATCAAAAATGTAGATGTCTGTATTCTTTACTATGCCCCTTGCAATGGCAATTCTCTGTTTCTGGCCCCCGCTTACCTGGGTGGGAAGTTTTTCAAGCAGATCTGTTATACTGAGCATATCAGCAGTTCTTAAAACAGCTTTTTTAATTTTATTTCCGGACAGTTTTAACAGCCTTAAGGGATATGCAATATTTTCAAACACGGTTTTATTGGGGAAAAGGGCGAAATCCTGGGGAATATATCCAATGCTTCGCTCCTTTGCACCAATCTTTTTTATGTTCTGCCCCCTTAGAAAAACATGGCCTGCATCCTGGGCTTCAAGGCCGGCAAGTATCCTTAAAAGGGTTGATCTGCCTGATGAGGGCGGACCAAATATAACCATGAAATCCCTGTCATCTATACAAAGATTTATATTATCAAGGATTGTTTTTCCTCTGTAGGTTTTAAAAATTTCTTTAAACTCAACAATTGTTTCCATTTTTACCTTCCAATATTTACCAGAAACGGAGCTAAAACCACACCAAGACCAAATACAGCACCCACGATAAGATATGCCATGATAATCAGTTTTACGGCTTTTCCAGGTCTGGCTGCAGGGCTGATATTGCCAAAGGCCATCTGGGAAACAGCTGAAACAATCAGAATAATAAGACCTGTTTTATAAAGCATCGGGCTTATTTTTTGAATTATGAGAAAAAAACTCAGCACCATCATGATAATGATAAGGGTCTGGCTATGGATAATAAATTTGTTTTTAGTTTCCATGGTTTAGACTTCCCCCCTTACAGTTCCAAAGGTCATGCCCACAAGCAGATATTTCTGGAAAAAATAGATGAAAATTATAAGGGGCAGACTGTAAAAAGTTGTAAGAGCAGCAATGAAATCCCATTGTACTGTTCCTCCCACAGTAAAACCCTGGGCAAGGCCCACAGGCACTGTGGAAGTAGTTTTACCCCCGATGATATAGTTAAATATAAATTCATTCCACACAAAAATTATATTAAATATAAAGGCTGCGATAAGTCCTGGTTTTACCTGGGGCATGACAACTTTGAAAATAACATGCATGCGAGATCCGCCATTTACCAGGGCGGTTTCATCAAATCTTGGGGAGACACCGTCAATAAACCCCTTTAATATCCATACGGAAAAAGGGATGCTGAACATGGCGTAAAAAAGAATCATTCCAGTGTATGTGCCCTTCCATCCTGATGCAGAATAGAGAAGATAAACCGGGACCACAACTGCTGCTGCCGGCACCATACGCATGGAAAGCAGAAGAAACATTAAAAAGTCGGTTCCCCTGGGTTTAAACCGTGAAAAACTGTAGGCAGCAAGGAATGAAACAATCACAGCAATCACAACCGCTGAAACTGACATGAAAATACTGTTCAGGATCTCCCTTGTGAAATTTAACCGGGAAAAGAGGCCGATATAGTTGTCAAGGCTTGGTGTAAATATCCATTTTGGCGGGATGGTCAGGATATCTGCCTTTGTTTTTAAAGAACAGATCACCATCCAGATAACAGGTGAAAAAAACAGGATAGATATCATCCATAAAAAAATATGGTATAAACTCTTTTTTAAGCTTCCTGACTTGGGTTTTGCATGCATCTAGGCTGATTCCTCCTTCATTTTAAGAACATAAAGATAGATGGATGTAAATGATATGGCAATCATCAACGATATAATGGCAAGGGCTGATGCCCGTCCCATGGTAAAGGCGTTAAATGCCTGCCTGTAAAGAGTGAGCCCTATTAATTCCGTTACATTGCCAGGCCCTCCTCCTGTCATTGTAAAAATGATGTCCATGGATTTGAAAGAATCTATGGTTCTGAGTAGTATACCCAGCATCAGGATGAATTTTCCATGGGGCAGAACCACATGGATCAGTCTTTGATACATTGAAAGGTTTTCGACTTCAGCTGCTTCAAGCTCGGCCCTGGGCACTGAACCCAGTGCAGCAAGGCACATCATCATCATAAAAGGTGTCCACATCCAGGTGTCCACCAGCAGAACGGAAAAAAATGCCCAGCTGCTTGATCCCAGAAAATCAATGGTTGTACCAAATATGGATAAAATAAAATAATTCAACACGCCAAAGATGGGATCATAGATAATCTTAAAAAATGATCCTGTGGCCAGGGGTGCAAGAACCATGGGCGTGAACATCAATGTCATGGCAAGTCTTCTGCCGGGAAGATCTTTACTCTTCCAGAACAGAAAACCCAGGATAATACCCAGAATAGTCTGTGTGCCGGCACCCAGGATCACAAACAGGAATGTATTGCTCAATGCGTGCCAGATATCAGGATCGGTCATGATATCCAGGAAATTGGTAAGGCCTACAAACCGCAGGGGCATACCTGTAACCATTGCATATCTGTAAAAACTCAACCCTGCAAGCCAGAGCAGAGGAATAACATTCCACACAATAAAGAAGACCAGCACAGGAACCAGGAGTAAAATCTGTAAATATTTTGGATTTTCCAAAATGGTTGAGATGGTGAATTTCCCCGGTGCAGATTTTATTATATCTTCCAATTGGTTGTCCTTTTTGTTGGCCCGGGAAAGAAAATATCTTTCCCGGGACTTTAATTAAAAACTTTTTTTAAGGTTTATTTTAATTTGATTTCAGCAGCCTTTGCAGGCGGTTTCTTTTTGGTATATCCGTAATCATACATTAATTTCTGCAATCCATAGGCTGCATAATCAAGGGCGACCCTGGGGTCCTTTACCTGGCCTGTAAGATATGCATGGAATGCTTCCTGCTGCTTGTGGAGCATCACGGCAAAAAGGGGATTGTGCCAGAAATCCCTGCCCCTGGATTCATTAAGCATGAATTTATATGCCTTGAACCATGGCTGGATCTTTTCAAATCCTGGCTTGTCCAGTACAGATTTGATAACCGGATTTCCGCCTCTGTTGGCAAATTCCCTCTGGGTCTCAGGTGTATACCACCACTCCATGAAATCCTTGGCAACCTGCATCTTGTTTTTATCGTTAAAGGAGTTGATTACCCATGGCTGTCCTCCCATGGAATATATACGATGGGGTGTGCCTTTTCCGTTTTTCAAATGCATGGGGGGAGGAACAATCATGACTTCACCATCCTTTGGGTGCATCATATACTGCCCCACAGCAGCCCACATTATGGCACTGAATACTTTGCCGCCATTCCATGCTTCCATTATTTCACCGTTTCCATAATTTGCAGCTCCGGGTGGAGACCATTTTAATGATTTTTTATAGGCCCTGAGTGAAGCGGCATTCTTTTTTGTGTTTAAAACACCCCAGATCTGATTGGTTTTCTGATCCCAGATTCTGCCGCCCCTTGACCAGATATAGTTATGGGCTGCTGTGCATACAAAATCATAATCCTTGGAAGTGTGCTGGGCAAGCCCGTAAAAACCCTGTTCAGGCCGTGTAAAAAAATCAAGCATTTTTTCATACTCAGGCATGGTAAGGGTTTCAAAGTCTTTAAATGTCTGGGGAAGTTCAGATCCGTATTTTTTCTTAAATGCAGCTCTCTCCTTAGGGTCAGTAAGTTTATCTTTTCTGACATAGAGAACCATGGTATCACCTTCCAGAGGAAGTCCCCAGTAGTTTTTTGAGCCCAGGGGATAACTCATGTAGGTGTCAATGACAATCTGGTCATACCAGTCAATATTCTTAAGAGCAGGATTTTTATCAATGGTCTCATTGAGTTTTAATATCCAGCCCGGAGCTGCAAGGCCCCCCAGCCACTGGCTGTCAACCACAATAATATTATATGCATCTGACTGGGTTGCAAGACTTGCAGCTGATTTCTGGAATAAACTTGTAAACGGAGCCTCTTCAAAGGTAAATTTTACATCATACCCATATTTTTCCCTGGCATATCTGGAAAATTCAGGTGACATATCCACACCAAGCTTGCTTGGAAACCATCCTGCAATACCCAGAATGGACATGGTAATATTTTTGCCTTTGAGATCAACCCTGTCTGCTGCTGATACAGATGATGCGGCAATTGCCAGACATATCATCAGAAGCAGCAATAGTTTAACGCCCTTTTTCATTTTATACCCCCTTAGGATAAAGTGTTAATGGTAACGATGCCCATGCTTTTTTTAAGCAAGTGCTTAAATACTTTTAAAAAATCCTCTGATTTGTTTCTTAATATGGCAGGTTACATATGTCAAGACAAATATTCAATTTTTGTCAGAACATATGTCAACATATTGAAATAACACCATTAATTAATGTATTATTAATACAAGACTGATATTGCTTGCACTATTATGGGTTTTTAAATATAGTTTTAGCAGCTGTAATTTGTAAATATATTATCTTTTAACTGGACTGGAAACATGAATGGTCATCAGAACATATAAGAACAAGGATAGAGACAGGGTAATCGATTTATGGAAACAATGCAGCCTTATTTCACCTGGAAATAACCCTGTAAAAGATATTAAAAGAAAATCAGAAGATTCTCCGGACTTATTTTTTGTGGGAGAGTCAGGCAATGGGATTATTGCGACCTGCATGGCAGGGTATGATGGACACAGGGGCTGGATATATTATCTTGCTGTAAAAAGAGAACACCGGAAGAAAGGAATTGGCTCAAAGATCATTAAACATGCTGAAAAGGCTCTCAAGGCCATGGGATGCCCCAAAATTGACCTTATGGTAAGAAAGTCAAACAAAAATGTGATTTCATTTTATAATAAAACAGGATATAAGGATGATCCTGTAGTGGTTTTAAGTAAACGGCTGATCAATGATGATGATAATGATTGCTGAAACAGAACATGCACTTAAGTTGCCAAAACAAATGAAACCAGGTGCCAGCCTGGAATTCTGCTCTGCTGCTAATTTAATTTTCAGCAGCAGAGGAATTCCAGGGAAGAAATATATTGCAGGAGTATTTTAAGAATTATTTCCCAATATAAAATTTATGCTTATACGGCCACCCACCCGGTGTCCCGTCGGCGTCACCATCCAGTAATTCACCATTTTCTGATTTAACAGTGCTGTGTACAGACACATCTATCTGCAGATAATTACCCTGGGCTGCATAATTAACCATGGGGAAACTACTGCTGAGAGGACTTGTTTTCCATCTCAGGTGATCCTTCCCTGTTGTATTTTCCCACTTGCCAGTCAAACGTTGTTCTGCAACATAATGGTTGTTCTGATATGATCTCAGATAGAATTCCACAACTGAATCACCCATGGTTGCAGGGTCAACTTTTCTGGAAAAATCAAAATAAACTGTGAATGTTCTGTTTAATCCCAGAGAATTAACAAGAGTTTCATTTACTATTTGAAAACTCATCTTTGGCAGCCCGTTCTGAAGCCCTTTGGGAAGATCCTGGGTAAATTTATTGGAAGCCTGTTTAAACCCCCGGGTTAAAAGTTTTGATGCAAGGATAATATATCCTTGACCAGCACATTTTTTTTCATCTTTAAACATTACCTGTATACTTGCATTCTCTCCCCCTTTTACGATGTTTCCGGAACAGGTCTTTGTACTATTACCAGGTATTACAACCTGGATTTCCGGCCCCAGCAGACGATCTCCGCTAACCACGGCCAATGATGAGTGATTTGGGTTGTCCATTGCAATGGTTCTTACACCAACCTTTGCAACATGGGAGGTATTATTTTTTAAAGTTGCACTGAACCTGCCATTTAAACCATAGGCTTTGACAATTTTAACATTCATGGCAGGTACATTAATAATTTTTTTATCAAGTACTTTATTTTTGTAACTGATTTCCAATCCCACCTTTGTGGTAAGGCTGCATCTATCCCATAAAGAGTGCTCTTTTATTCTGGTGCCATGGAGAAAAGCCCTCCTATTGGTTGTAATATGTATGGGGCTTCGGCTTCCATTCCTTAATATCCGGGTCAGTTTATATTGTAATTGATGGGCTGCAAAATTTACAAGACCTGGGTTAATGGATTCATAAAGCAGAATCCAATCCCCGGTTGAACTTGCTTTACAGGTAAAGGACAGGATTTTCATGGCAGCATTTGATGTGTTTTTCATGACAGCATTTTTTGGTATTTTTCCGGTATTTACTTTTACCTTTTTAACCTGTGCAGGATGGGTCTGTAACCCTGGCATGGGGCCTGTGGCAAATACAGGATATGGTAATAACAGAAACAGCAGGAACAATAACAGGTATTTTTTCATCTTTTTCTCCTTTATGTAACACATATTAATATTTTATTCTGGTTTTATTGATTTTCAGTACCTGTTAGAACATGAAAGGTTCAAAAAAATGATTTTTTTATGGGAAAATATTGTTTAACAATTTTCAGATGTCTACTGCATTGTCAGAAAAGGTGTATTGCAGGGTGCATTCCATAATTTAAGCAGATCTTTATCCATCTTTGCAATGAACATCTGGAATCCGGCCTGCTCCTGTGTGGTGATAAATTCTCCTGCCAGGCTTTCTGCAATTTTAATGTTTTTCTCCTTTAGAATCCGGGATATTCTGCGGAAAATTATAAACAGTTCCATCATGGTTGTGGAGCCTGAGCTGTTGAGGATAACCAGAAGCTCATCACCTGGTTTCGCTCCGAGATCTTTAAGCAGCCTGGACAGCATCAGATCGGCAGTATCATCGGCCGATAATAATTTAATCCTTTCTATGCCGGCTTCACCGTGCTGGCCAACACCAACCCCCATCTCATCTTCTCCCAGGGTGAACATGGTTCCTCCTGTACAGGGGTGGGTTCCCGGACGCAGGGCCACGGCAATGGCCCGCATATTTTTCCCAAGTTCACTTGCAATGGTAAAGATATGTTCCAGGGTTCTGCCCTGTTCTGCAGCAGCTCCTGCAATTTTAACAATGGGAAGAAAGCCGATGAGCCCCCGACGTTCTTCAGGCTTTGCAGGAAGGCCCGAGGCAATATCTTCATGGACAAGGACCATTCTGGCTTTTATGCCCTCTTTTTTAGCAAGTTCCATGGTTATATTGGCTGTCATTAAATCTCCTGCATGGTTTAAAACAACAAAAAGCACACCTGCACCCTGATCTGCAAGTTTCATGGCCTCAAGGCAGCGCCTTGGGCCCGGAGCTGCAAAAATTTCTCCTGGAACACTTATATCAAGCATGCCTTTTCCCACATAACCGCTCAGGCCTGGTTCATGTCCGCTGCCCCCCAGGGTGATTATGCCCACTCTGCCCTTTTCCTTTGGCAGGGTTCTTACAATCAGATTGTCCCCTGCAAGTTTAACAATATCAGGGTAGGCAAGGACATAGCCTTCCAATAATTCGTTTACAAGATTTCCAGGATCATTTATGAATTTCTTCATTACCATTTTGCAGCTCCATTTCTAAAGGTTTTATGATCTGATTTCCCTGATCTCTTCATGGAATTTTATCAATTCCCTGGCTGTGGTTTCATCTGTTATCAAATGGGTTACCAGGCCTGTCATAAGCGCACCCCGCAGGGATCTTATCTTCTTAGGGCTTCCTGAAACAACCATTACTCTTCTGGCTTTTTCAATGTATTCAAGGGGTATTCTCACCACAATATCATTGGGGCTTTCAATGATTGAACCGTTAATATCATAATAATAGGTTGCAAGGACACCAACAGCTTTTTTCTCCTTGAGCCTGGTGCCGAATCTGACAGCAGTTGCCTGGTCAGGAACCGTGGGATAGGTGCCTGCACCAAGCAGTATTGTGTCAAGATTTGCCCATAATTCTGAAATTTTCTGATACTCTATTGTGTTCATGAAAAGCTGTTTATCATTTTCAGAAAAGGGAAAAGCAGGAGCATGCAGATAATAGGGAGTAAAGTTTATTTTTTCTGCAAATATACGGGTAAGTTCATTTGTCTGGAGCCATTGAATTGCGTTGGGAGCACTGCCTATCACAGGGCAGACAGACCTTGACTCATCTTCATTGGATATCCTGATTTTGAACTCTTCAATGAGATCACCAATGGTCCTGCCCCACCCGATACCCAGTCTGTTTATATCAGAAAAAATCTTTTCAAGGTATAAAATGGTCTGGGAAATTATCATACTCCTGATTATTTCTTCATCATTTGTGGCAGAGGGAATGATCAGACCGCCCTTTAGATTAAAAAACCGGATAAGTTGGTTTAGCAGATCCTCGTCACTATCCAGAGGGGATTTGATTTCGATCTGGACAATTCCCCTGTGGCGTGCCTCAGCCAGCAGCTTGCTTACGGCAGGTCTTGATATATCAAATGTTTTGGCAATCTGGGCCTGGGTCAGTTCCTTTTCATAATAGAGCCTGCATATCTCAACTATTCTTAATGCATCTTCTTTTTTCATAGGTACCAAGTCCATAGTAATAGAAAAAAAGCCCTGAACCCTGTTCAAGGTTCTTTGTGTGAAGTAAAACATTTTTTTCAAGATAAATCAACCTTCCTGCACTGTTTATAAATTGTATGTTATGAGATGTTTATTAATATGCCCTGGTAAAAAAAATATACCTATTTAGTAAAAATAATTTGGCAAATATTTCAATTTATGATATGAGCTGTAAA
>CAZQJS010000031.1:0-36956 GCA_964593725.1 uncultured Desulfobacterales bacterium | reverse complement strand
CTGAGTTCCAATATTGCCATGACCCAGATCCAGGGTGCTGGTGCAGCCTCCCTGAATGCTGAATTTACCATTGACGGTATAACCTATCAAAGGCAGAGCAATGCCAATATTGATGATGTTATCCAGAGCGTCTCACTAACCCTGAAAAAGGTCGATACAACCCAGATTACAATATCTTCTTCTTCAGATACCATGAAAGACAAAATCATAGACCTGATTGATACATATAACGAACTTAACAGTCAGATAGATACCCAGACAAAATATGCCCTGGACAAAAAGAGTGAAGACGGGCTTCTTGCTGATGTGCAATCTGTTAAATCCCTTGATTCGACACTGTTTGATCTTCTGGGCACCACGGTGAAAACAGGAACAGGTATTACTTCCCTTGCTGATCTTGGCATGAAAACAAACCAGGACGGCTCAATTACTCTGGATAAAAATGTTCTTGATCAAGCTTTTGCAACTTCCCTTGACGATGTTAAAACACTTTTTCTTGGGGACAGCGATAAAAACATAAAAGGCCTGGGTGATATTTTAAATGATGAGCTCAGGGCATTGACAAACTCAAGCACTGGTGTTGTAAATGCTGAAAAGAGCACTGCCAGGGAAAAAATAGACAGTTTAACAGACAGTATTGATAATGCAGTAAAACGCCTTGATAAAAAATATGATCAGATGGCAAAACAATTTATCAAGTTAGATGCATTTATTGGAAAAATGAACTCCCAGATGAACTACCTGTCCAGCATGATAGATTCATTTAATAATACAAACAAAAAGAAATAACTTTTTTTGATAAAAAAGGAGGCTTATATGTCAGGTGCGGCAAACATGAACACTTATCTTTTTACCCATTATCAGGGTAAAACTCCGGAGGAGCTGATCCAGATGCTCTATAAAGGCGCTTTAAGGAATCTACGCCTTGCAAAACAGGGCATTGAGGAAAAAAATCCCAGGAAACGCGGAGAACATTTAGGCAAGGCAATTGCCATTATTACAGAACTTTACACAAGCATTGATGTTAAAGAAAAAGATGAATCGATCCTGTTTTTAAGGGAATTATACAGCAACATGCTCACCGAGCTTCCCAAAGTATCACTGAGTAATGACCCTGAAGCCCTTAATCTGACATATTCCTATATTAAACAATTGGACAGGATATGGGAGAACAAAGTTCTAAAAGGTGAAAGACATAACAATCATCAACAGATAATAGACCATACAATTAAGGATCCGGGTGAAGGCACAGATGTTTTCCCATCATCAAGATCTTTATTTGCTTAAGATCAATAAATAATAATTAATCAAAATAACTTTTTTAAAAGGGAGGACAGTATGAACATTAATAACATAAATACTGATGTTGCGACAATGGAGCCGGCTTTGGTCGATGATCCGGTTCTTCACACAACACCCAATGAAATTGATTCCACCAGTAAAACAGAAAAACCTAAAAACTTTTCTGTTTTAAAAGAACAGAAAGCCGATGCTGCACTGCAGCAGAAAGAACCGCTCTCAGCTGAAGAGACAGAGCAGATAACCTCTGATCTTAATGAGTATATGGGTGATCTGCAGACCAATTTAAGATTTTCCATGTATGAAAAACTTGATCACCAGGTTGTTGTGGAGATTAAAAACAGACAGACAGATGAAGTGATAAAGCAGATACCTTCTGAAGAACTCCTTGAATTAAGAGTTAAAATGGAAGAACTGACAGGTCTTATCTTTGATGAGACAATTTAATCTGCAGCCACAGCTTCCCATGGAAACTGAAGAGTGCAGACAGGAACTGGAACTATGTCTTGCTGTATATGAAGAGCTGCAGCTGCTCCATCTTGAGTTAATGGAGCATGAACCAATGCCTGATCTGTCCCGTATGACCAGCGAAAGGGACAATGCCTTTGTCAAACTTAAGCAGAGTCTGAATGCATTTATTAAAAAAACAGGGGCCCATGGAGTGCTTGAAAATATTCCTGCCCTTGCAGAATATAATGACAGAATTACATCAATCATTGATGTCAGTGAAAAGCTGTCCTGGGCAATAATGCAGTACAGGGAAAATCTGAAAACAGATATTGCCATGGTAAAAAAGAGCAGAGATGCAATGGCAGGTTATGGTGCTGCCAATATAAATCATCTCACCAGGGGATGCTGACATGCATAGGTACTGTTTTGTAAAATCAGCTGCAGGCCTTCTTTTTTCCCTGTATTAATTACAAGGGGGGCAAGGAGGTTCACAGTTGCGTTTTCAGGGACTCCGCTGGGTATAGTGACAATGACAAACATGTTTATCTCATCCACATCAAAATCCCAGGACATCACCTTTTTTATCTCTTTTTCCTCCACTGAATAGTCCGGCATAACACCCTTTGGATCTATAATAACAAAGGATAAATCAGGGTCATCCACACACTGGAAAAACAAAAAAGGAGCAGCCTCTTCCTTTTTAAGTATTAAATAACGCTTCTTATCCTGAAACCCCGGTATCCCGGCAGGCATATTGATAATTTTTTCTTCATCAATGGTTATCTTACCAAACTGCCTTGTCTTGATTTCCATTACTTCCCTTTTAACCCCTTGTTATCTTTATGCTCTCTTTTACCAATCAGTTCTGCTGCCTTTCTAATGTCAACCTTATCTCCCCTGGAAGAGAGAATATTTTCCCTCTGAATGGTTTCAAAAACTTCCTGCCGCAGTACAGTTACATCTCTGGGCGCCTCAATACCTATCCTGACATTGTTTTTACCTGCCTCCACAATTTTTATGGAAATATTTTTCCCAATAAGAATACTCTCACCGGTTTTTCTTGTCAGAATAAGCATGGATAATTATAAATAGTCCACCAGACTCAGATTCATCACCTTTGATGTTGAACTTAAGGCTGCCTGGTATGCGACTTCAATGTTTTTAATTTTCATGATTGACTCAACAATATCAGCATCTTCCAGGGTTGAACGGCGTTCCGTCAAACTCAAACCCACCTCTGTTGTCAATGTCTGCCTTATTTTAATACGTGAGTATTTCATTCCGGAATCAACAATCCTTGATGTCATATTGTCATAATTTACTTCAAGCCTTCCCATGGTCCGTTCAATGCCGTCCCTGTCATTATCATCCAGATATTGTTTCAAGTCAAATAATGTATTAAAAATTCCCCACTCCACATCTGTGCTGCTCTTTATTGATGTCCCGATATCATCATCCACTGTAAAGCCCAGTATGGTTCCCATGGACTCACCTGTACCTCCTTCGGAACGGGGGGCATTATCCCCTGACTGCCATTTAAGATGGAGTGCCTCAAGCTTTGTACCGTTCTCCTTAATGGTGAACCTGTTGGTATAATCATCAAAGGATACGGAATAATCAATGGAATTACCTTTCTGCCTTGAAGCAAGCTCCATTGCCTTTTCAATTTCAAGGGCAAGCTGGGACCGGGAGGTATAAGTCTTCTGGGCAACAACTGCTGTCATGTTTGATCTGCTCTTGTCCATGAGACCGGGCATAATCTCTTTAAAATCGATCTTATTATTTGTATTGTCAATCACAAGATTGACAACATTGACATCGCTTTCAATAAAAGTTGTTACATCATCTGCCCCATTATCAAACCCCAGCATCTGTGCTGCACTGTTATCAAAATTCTCTCCTGTCTTCCAGAGCAGTTCAAACCCCTTTATACCCGCACTGCTCCCCTTGAACATGAACCGGCCGGCACCATTATCCCATGTGACATTATAATTGACCCCATAGACCGATGCGCTTTCCATTGACGACTCTATCCTTGCGGCAACTTCATTAATATCAGCATAGGTGCCCGGAGGAATGGTGATACTCATCTGACCGGAACGTTTTCCTGCAATACCTGTCTCCCTGAAATCAATGACATTATTTGATGCATCAAAGGTGAGAGGGCCTGTAACAGCACTGTCTGACACAGGATATGTAATGTCATTATCAAAATTATAATAGCCCAGGGTTGCACCTATACCTGCTGCACTGTTGGCACCGGAATTCCATAAAATATCCAGGCGGTTAAGATTTGACCCGTTCTCCCGTATATTAAACCGGCTGGTCTCTGCATCATATGTGACTTTATAGTCAATATTATTGGGCCCGGCACTGCTGGATGCTTCAAGGCCTGCCTCAATAACCTGTGCCAGAGCATCCATGTCATTGTAGGAAGTTGTCCCCCCGGAAGTGTCAAGATCAACACTCAGTGTCGTTGCAACGCCGTTTGAATCTGTCTCCACAAAATCTATCATATCATTCACACCATCAACAATATCAAGTGTGGTTATAAATTGTGCCGGATTATCTGAAACCGGAGGTGCAAGGACTGAATCCCGGTCTGAAAAGCCAATCTCATGTCCTGTACTGTGGTCGCCCTTACCTGAAACAGTCTCAAACTCAATGTACTCTCCACTGTGTTTAACCCCGTTGGCAAGTTTTATGGTTATATCTGGAACACCTGATCCGTTCATGTCAATATCAACCCTGTCTGCTGTTCCCGGTATATGTGCAGGCAGGATCAAATACCCTGGGTTGTTCCTGATGTGCCAGGAGCCGTTCCCCTCCCACACAAGCCTGAACGGCTTGGTTCCCGGGGGAGCCGGGGTGTCAATGGCCAGAGCATCCCTGTTTTTTATTGTTATTTCAACCTCTCCTAAGTCAATTTGCGGGCTTGTCCTGATATGATCAATATAACCGCTTTTTGACGTTTTCCAGAGAAAGGTTGTCTTCATAAACCCCTTATACGATCCATTTTCCCTGATGGAAAACTTTTTTGTGTCTTTATTGTATTCAACCTGATATACAACCTTGTACCCATTGTCTTCAGATGCCTTGTTCAATGCATTTTTTACTGCAAGTTCAAGCCTGCTTTTATTGTACAGCCCGCTTGGAATTTCAGCCTTGAGAATTTTTTCAAATGCAGTTCCATGCCCATTGTCCTCTTTGAATATTATGGTATTATTTGTTTTATTGATATCAATCTCATCTTCCCAGAATGTATTCCTGCCACTGCGCCCCACTTTAATGCCGGAATTTCTGTCGCTTCTGACTTCAAAGGGAGTCTCATCCCCATTGTAAATCACGCCTGTTCTGTCGTGGTTATACTTAAGAGATATGGTATTTGTCTTTGTACCGCTGAAAACATAACTGCCATTCACCTGGGTATTGCCAAGGTTAATGATCTGTTCAATCATATGGTCTATCTTGGCAATTGTGTCACGTCTTTCATCAACAGTTATGGAATCATTGGCAAGGCGCGTTGCATCAACCTTTGCATCAAGGATCAAATCATTGACACTGCCCATGGCTGTCTCCACATTTGTAATCCAGGATTTTCCCATGTTCAGATTACGCTCAATCTGATCAAGATTTCCCAGGCAATTTTTCAGGTTTAATACCTGACTTAAACCCAGAGGGTCATCAGAAATCTCATTGATCCTTTTCTGGGTGCTTACGACCTCATTTGCATCGTGTAACTGGCTTGTGAGCCTGCCAAGCCTGTGGGTCGAATCAACATACATGGAAATATTTGGAACCCGCATTTTATTCTCCTGAATACTTTGTCATATCAGCGCATGGCAATGAGGGTATTGAGCATCTCATCGGAAACCTTTAACAGTTTTGATGCAGCTGAAAATGCATGCTGATACTTCATAAGTTTAATCATCTCCTCATCAAGGGATACAGCTGAAATCGAATCCCGCTGTGCTCTTATGTTATTAACCATTGTATCGGCAAATTTTCTGGAATTCTTGATTGTCCTTGACTTTATACCCATTGACCCTATCATCTGGTTGAAATATTCATCCAGGGAGGCGTTTGTGGTGCTTGACCAGGCCTCAATCCCCCTCTGGTATGTCCAGAGTTTCAAAGTCTTTGTCTGGTGCTGCACATCTGCCATGGCAAGGGCATTGGTATTGTCACCCTGGCTTATTACACCTGTTTCGCTGTTAATGGAAGCAGAGCTTACAAACTTTGTATCCTTAAGTCTTCCATCTGCCTCCATGGTAACGCTGTCATAACCCTTAAAAAAAGTATTAACTCCGGCTGCAGCAAGAAACCCTGATGATTCAGATGAATTGTCTGAAAAAGCAAAACCAAGGTTTTGAAAATCGTGTTTCCGCAAATCAAACTCCACATACCCATCCCCTGTGACCTTTTTCTCAAATTTTATCTCAATATCAGCAAATCCGTCCCCGGTGAAATCAATGCCAAACCCGTCATCATCTCCTCCCGGAGGAAGCATTGCAAGCTTGCCGCCAGTCGGGTCATGCATTACACCCCAGTTCCCTCCTGCCCGGACAAATCTCAAGTCTGCACTTGAAAAATCAAGGGAGGTCTGATCCTTTACAATGATGGAGCAATTATCCCCGGAAAATCCATTAGATTGGGAATATTCTATATTATCAATCACATGGTATTGATCTGATGTTGAAAACTTTAACCTGTTGTCCAGAGTTGTGGATGCTCTCATGCCATGGGCTTTTCTATTAAACTGATCTGTAAAAGAGTCCATTGTCCAGTGCCAGTCAGAACCTGTCTCTCCCGTTGTAATTCCAGCACTGTTCCTTGATACAGGGATACCTGTATCACCGGTTGTAATGGTGAAAACATCGTCGGGGAAAAGCGTTCCATCAAAAAATTTTACAATCATGCCATCAACCTTTACCTCTACAGGTGCCAGTGGTGTATAGGGAGGATCATGGCCTTCAATGGTAAACGTACCTGTTTTAACGCTGTTCTTCCACTCAATAACCAAAGGCTCATCCCCGGTTGGCGGCAATTGTCCCACCTTACCCCCTGAAACAACACGGAATTTATAAATTTCATTGATACTGTTTGCTGCACCACTTATGGTGAAACTCAAAGGATCGGGACGTCCCAGGGTGTCAGTATTTACAATAAGGGTATTTCCAGCAACAAGACTGCCCTTTGAAATATCAAAGGAGAGAGTGGCAGCACCACCCTCCACAATGGAAACCCTTCCTTCATCCTCAACATGGATCAAACCTGTCTCGCCTGTTTTAAGTCCATACCTGTTAAGCTTTTCCCACAGGATAATACCCTGATCCTTATAAAGAGAAGATGTTGCATGATCTCTATTGGTGTTTCCCGATTCAAGGCGTTCATTCCGGGGCTGACTCATTCCAGTGCCTGTACCGGTTGTCACTGCAAGAGCTGCATCATTGGTGACAGATTCGGAAAAATTTGTAACCACAATCGGGTCATCAAGCAAGACATTTTTAATTATCGACACAGATGCTCCGGTTCTTATGACCTGGTAGTTCCCGTCAACCCCTGCCGTTGTAAAATCATTATTGAGCTGGGCTTCAAGGTTAATGGCAAGGGCCAGATCGGTTATACCTGCAGGGGCTGCGCCCACTGTAAAATCTATTGTTGTTCCGTCCACATCAAAGGATATGGTTTCCCCGGCTGTAAAACCTGAAAACCCTCCTGTCCCCCCGAGGGTAATGATCGAACTTCCTGTTTTAGCGCTTCTTTCAAGGAACATACCTCCTGACCCTGCACTGTAAACAGTTGACTGTATTGCCATGCCAGGGTCCATCAATGCTGTTACAGTCCCTGTAATCACAGCTGATTTACTGCCTGCACCAGCAGAAGCTTCTGCCAGGGTGACGCTCTGGGACTGCATGCCCTGCCTGTAAAAATCAATGGTGTCAGCATTGGTTAAAGTGGCGGAAAAAGTATCTGAATTTGCAGGGTTTGAAAAGTCAATTGTATTGCCGGCATTGGCATTGGTACCGGCAAGGGTTGTAATATCAATGGATGCATTGTTCCCGGTATCATTGTCTGCATTGGTCAGAATAATATCTGACCTGTCAGTAGTTCTTAAAACTACAGAATGGGTTGAAGGGTCGTGCTCCACTGTAAAGGGTGTTCCTGCCAGTGCTGATGCCATTGCTTCACTGAACGCCCGGGCCATGGCTGCCTGGTCAGAAACATCCACATCAGTCAAATCCACAGAGACACTGGTTGTGGAAACCGGTGCCACACTCGACTGAACAGTAAAAGTGACAGTATCACCCTGGTTGAAATTTGCAAAAGAGTCAAGCCTTACACCTGTGTTATCAACCACTTCAAAAGCCTCGACACCCAATGTTCTTCCCATTCTGCTTGATATTGTAAGATTATCCGCAAACAGATCAGAATCTTCGTTAATGGTATTAAGTGCCTGTACAGCCGATCTAAGTGCGTTTTCAAACTGCTCCTCCAGGGTGCCTGATCTGGAATCCCTTACAAAACTTAAGCCATGTACAACACCGTCCACATAGAGGGAAAGCCGCACCTCATCACCATCCTGGGCATTTGCTATCCCTGTGATATCAAAACTTGCACTGTTTTGTGATGCCGAGGCAGAAACTCCCTGGATATTATTTAAAAACTCTGCAATGGAAGCTGCCGAACGCTTTGCATTCCCGCCTGCATCACTGATATCAATGAGCGTGGTACCTTCTGGTCCTCCATAAACCGTCAGTACCTGGTCAGCAATGGCATTGGACAGGGCAGCTGAAATATTTCCAGTGGAGCCATGCACAATTCCCAGGCCGTCACCATCAAATTCAGTGACTATTTTATTCCCGAGTTGGGCTTCTTCCACCACTGTAAGCCTGTAAATGGACTGGCGCAGACCAGGTGCCGCTCCCTGCCAGTTGGATACCACTGCCCTGGATATACCCATATCAATCTTTGTCTTTGTATATTCAGTGTCAGCATAAGTTCTATCCTCTGTCCAGAGGGTAAAATCCCTGGAATAGTCAATTTTATCCCCAAACTCAAGACTTGACAGCCAGCCGCTGTCATCGGCAGCATACTCTCCTGTTACAGGCTCCTTAAAATATTCCAGGCCAACTCCCTGGGAGTGCTGGTAATTAAGTGCCCATATCATTTCCCTTGCCAGGGCATCAATCTCTGCACGGTATTTGGGGATCACTTCATCCCTCATTTTAAGAAGACCGCCAAGCTTTCCTCCGGAAATCCTGTCAGATATGTTCTGGTCATTGCTTAACGCACTTTTCCAGGCCACACTCTTATCTTTCATGCTCAATTCATAGGTATCAACACCGTTTACAATGGTAAAGCCATTGGCTGCATTAATGATAACAGCTCCATTGGGTTTTTCAAAACTTGTGATATCAATCAGTTTACCAAGCTCATCCACCAGCATGTTCCTCTGGTCCCGCTGGTCATTGGCAGACCTGTTAATCTCCACTCCAACAATCTGCTTGTTCAGGTCTGCGATCTTGGATGTTAAAGAGTTTATCCTTGTAACTGCCGAACTGATATCTGAAGTGATATCCCTGGTCAAACCGTCCATATTTAAAACAGCTGCCTCAAATCGTGATGCGAGTTTAACTCCGTTTTCAAAGACCGCCACCCTTTCCGATGATCCCAGGGGGTTATTGGAAAGATCCTGCCAGGAGTTCCAGAACTCGGTTAATACACTTCTGATGCCTGCATCGGAATTTTCATCAAAAAATCCTTCAAGCACACGCATGTACGATTCCTGTTCTTCAAAGGAGGCCTGGCCTGACATTTCATTTGTGAGCCTCTGCTCCAGGAGTTTGTCAACACTCTGGCGTATCTGGTATGTATCAACACCTGTTCCAAAAAGAAATCCACCGTATCGGGACGGCCTCATACTCTTTTGCCGGGCACTCTGGACACTGTAATCCGGGTTATTCACATTTGCAATGTTCTGGCCTGTTACATTGAGACCATACTGCTGGGCTGCTATGGCTGTTTTAGCTATGCTTAATGTTGAACCAATACCGCTCATATTATACCTCTTGCCTTATAAGGCAGTTGCCTTTTTTTACGCCGGAGTACGGACCGGCAGTATCATAACGGCTCTTTTCCGTGACATCCATAATTGTGGAAAACACATCGTCAACCACCAGAAGATATGAGTTGACATGATTACTATTAACCTCTGCCAATGCCTTGATCTCCTCCATTTCACCCACTATTAAAGTTTTCAAACCTGATATTTCTGATTTCAATTCACCGGGAGCAGACATAATCTCAATCATGCCTGAAAGATTGAATGGCTCTTCTCTGTTTACACCTGATACAACAGATTCTTCTTCAAACAGAGAGAGAAGCTGTTCCTTTAACTCTCTGATTTTTAACCCCAGATCCTTTTTCTCTTTTATGGTATGCCACAGCGAATCAATGTCAATATTAACAATACAATGCTGCTCTTTTTGAAAAACCTTTTTTAAACTTTTAAACAGAAAAAGTTCCTGCTCCAGCAAATTTTTCACATCAGAGGCAAATTTTTCCATATCACATCTCCTTTAATCTATTATCGACCCGGGGGCAGATGGAGTTAAGGCGGTTATCTGCTATTGTTTTTAAATGCTTTCCTTAAGCTCCTCATATAAGAACCTGCCCAGACCTATTGAGTCTCCCTGTTTTGAAAGAGCCTCTCCAAGGTATTCATCATACATTGATTTATATATATCCATGCCATGGTTATCTGTTTCAAAAAGGGCTTCTCCTGGAAGGGAACTGCGCATGTTTTTCAATAAATTTTTCAAAAAAATTGCTTCAAAACCCTGGCAGGCATCTTTTAACTCTCTGTTTTCAGTATTTTTTAAAACATTCTCCCCGGGATTGATGTCAATTTGTCTTATAGTATTCATAATTGATAATATCTCCTGGATTCCATTAAATTATTTCAAGTTCTGCACGGAGTGCACCGGCTGCCTTAATGCTCTGTAAAATACTTATGAGATCGCTGGATGATGCACCAATTGAGTTAAGCCCGTTTACAAGTTCTCCAATGGTTGAACTTCCGGGAAGCTCCAGGGTCTTCCCAACACTTTCATTGGTCCTGCCCTGGTTTACTATGACCGAAAGGTTCCCATGGGCTATTGCAACGGGGGAAATCGTTACATCCTCACCTATTACAACAGTGCCTGTTTTCTCATTTATGATCACCCTTGCATTTGTATCTGGTATGACTGAAAGGCTTTCAATATCAGCAATAAATTCTGCCACTCCTGTCTTCCACATATTGTCCGGTATCCTGAGTTTAATCGCGCTTGCATCAATGGCATGGGCAACACCCGGACCCATGGAAACATTTATTGCATCGGCCATGCGGGTGGCAGTGGTAAAATCAGGCCTGAACAATGATAACAGCAGATTCCGTTTTCCATCAAGTTTAAAAGGTATCTCCCTTTCAACTGTTGCTCCTCCGGGTATTCTGACAACCTGGAGATGGGCTTTACTGCCGGTCCCGGCTGTTACTGCACCCTGTGCAACAGCATAAATTTTTCCGTCTATGCCCTTCAGGGGAGTGATAAGCAGTGTGCCACCTTTCAGACTTTTTGCATCTCCCAGGGATGAGGCCAGGATATCGATTCTGTCTCCAATCCTTGCAAAGGGGGGGATATCTGCTGTTACCATGACTGCTGCAACATTCTTCACATTGAGCTGGTTCTTGTTTATATGGATGTTCATTTTTTCCATCATATTACCAAGGGACTGTTTAGTAAAATTAACCCCTGATTTGTCTCCTGTTCCATTAAGCCCCACAATGAGTCCATATCCTGTTAATTGATTAATCCTCACCCCTTTTATTGATGCTATGTCCTTTATTCTTGCCGCATTAAGCCCGGTACGGCCCGGTAATATCACAAATATTGCAGCAAGCAGGCCTGTCAATAATTTCAATGCATAATAATTGGCTCTGTTCATATGGTTCTCCTCCATCTAAAAGGGCCACAGGTTATCAAATATTCTGACTCCCCAGCCGGGTTTCTGCTTATCAGCCAGGGCTCCTCTGCCATAGTATTCTATTCTGGCATCGGCAAGGGAAATTGATTTCACCCTGTTATCAGAATCTATATCTTCAGGCCTTACAATACCTGAAACCGTGATATACTGAACTTCATTATTGGATTTTATTGCCCTTTTGCCAAACAGGGTTAAATTACCATTTGGTAAAATTTCCGTTATTCTTGCAGCTATTGAAGCTGTGATCTGTCCGATCCTGTCGCTCTCTGCCTCACCTTTAAGTTTATTATCATAGGTAGTGCCAAGAAGTTTTTTCGTATCTGCAATCCCATATCGTTCAGCAAGCCTTGGAAGCTTGCCAAAAAGATATGATACTCCGATATTCACCCCGCTTTTTCTGGAGCTTTTTGTGGTCACCTTCATGTTTGAAGAGGAGTTCTCCATGATATCAACCACCACTGTATCTCCCACCATGCACGCTTTTGTATCTTCGAAAAAGAACCTTGACTGCCCTGAAAAAAGAGATCCTTCACTGGAACGCAGAGCTGCAAACTGCGGAAGTACAGCCGGCTTTTCAGATAATCCCTCGGGCACTGCAATGCCTGCACCTCTCTGCCCTGATCCGAAAATACATCCTGAAACAATAATAGTACAAAAAGGCAGTAATATAATAAGCCGCCCCATTAATTTTAAAATCCCTTTTCCCATAAAATCCATATCACAACCCCTTTCTAATAATATACCTCAACCATGGACCTGCCAGTAACAACTCCCCTTACAACCTTGCCTGAGCTTAAATTTTCAACCCTTACAAGATCATCTGCAGCACCATTCTCCTTTGAAATTCCTGCAGTAATAATTTTAAGCCCCTTCCCTTTTGCCACAAGCCTTACCCTGTCTCCCCTGCGAACCAGAGGAGCCTGCTTTAATACCTTTATTTTTATAAGCTCGCCTTTTTTAATCCTGTTCTTTGGAATCTTCCCAGCAACATCTTCTGTTTTTTTTGCATAAGCCACCCGGAACCGTGATGTATTGACATTCCTGTAGTACAGATCCTCCTGTTCAATTTTATGTCCCCTTTCCAACGGCACCCTTGCACAGACAATCCTCTCAAACAGATCTATCCGGCCTGAAATCAAAAGCCTGTCAACACTTAAGCCATTGACCATAACATCAACACCCAGGGAAAACCTGCCCCTGCCCGTAAATCTGCTGTCATGATCAAACAGAAGGGTTAATTTACCTTCAGGATATGGTTCAAGCCCCTTAATCTTGAAATTGCGCAGCTCAAACCTGTTATTTTCCCCAAAGGAGGCAGCATATTTTAAGAAGTGTTCCTTTATATAATCAGGACTGAGCCTCTGGGCAAGGCGTTTTACATAGACTTTTTCAGGCACTCTGATGGTGCTGTTTTCATCTGTAAGACGACTTGTTTCTATTTTTGCAATTATGCGGTTTTTCAAAATAACTGCAATTTCGCCGGGTCCGGGTGATACTCCAATGACAATATCTCCAATCTCCTTTTTAAGGAAAGAAGGTGCTTTTATACTTGAAATATCCTTAAGACAGATCTTTTCACCACTGATTTCACTTGCCGTGTTAACAATTATTGAAAATTCATCCCGGGCCGCTGCCCCTGGAACAAGGATAAAAAAAGAGAGAACAGCACCCAGAATAATGACATATGCACATTTTGTCTTATTGATTAATGTTTCCATGGGTTTACCTCTTTAATCCTGTGGCAGTACTTAGCATGGCATCTGCTGTCTGGATCGATTTTGAGTTTGCCTCATAGGTTCTCTGGCCTGAAATCATTGCAACCATCTCTTCAACAATGCTGACATTGGACATCTCAAGATAGTTGTTCACAACCGTGCCTGCCCCGCCCTCACCGGGTATTTTTTCAACTGGTGTGCCTGAGCCTTCTGTCGGCCTGAAAAGGTTATTGCCAACGGCAAACAGACCTCCGGGGTTAATAAATGTGGTGACATTGATCTGCTCTGTTGTCAGTATTGACTCATCAGCGCCATGGGTTGTAAATGTCCCATTGTCCTGGAGGGTAATTGTAACTGCTTCCGGAGGTATTGATATCTCCGGCTGTAGACGGTCACCAGAGGGTGTTGTCAAATACCCTTCACTGTCCAGGGAAAAATTGCCGGCCCGCGTGTAAAGCTCTTCACTGCCATGGAGTACCTTGAAAAAACCTTCTCCCTGGATAGCTATGTCCAGATCATTGCCAGTCTCAACATAATCACCCTGGGTAAATATTTTCTGTACACCGGCAGGTCTTACCCCCATACCCACCTGTATTCCGGTCGGGACCTGGCCGCCTCCCGGAGTAGTCTGGCCTGCAACAAGTGTGGTCTGGTACATCAAATCTTCAAAATTTGCAGTTGATTTTTTAAAACCTGTTGTGTTGGAATTTGCAAGATTATTTGCAACCACATCTGTTTTCATCTGCTGGGCTGTCATTCCCGTTGCTGCTGTCCATAACGCTCTGATCATCTTACCCTCCCTGGTTTATCGTAATTCTCCCACATCATTAATAGCTTTTCCGTCAATCTCATCAAAGGTCAGCATCATCTTCTGGTATATCTGGTACATTCTATGGTGATCAATCATGCTGACCATTTCCTCAACAACCTGTACATTTGACTCTTCAACCGCTCCCTGTTCAATGGCAACACTCAACGGCTGGATTTCATCCCTTGTATCGCCTTTATAAACATAATTATTGGCACCTTCCTTCCGGAGCAGTGTCAAATTTTTAAAATTTATAATATCAAGTCTGTCCTTTAAGACTCCGTCAATAAAAATTTCGCCGCCATGGTTGATATGGATGCTGGTTCCGTTAATAACAATGGGGCCGCCCTTTCCAAGCACGAAATTACCCTCTTTATCAACAAGGACACCATTGCTGTCAAGGGTGAAATTTCCATTCCGGGTATATCGTATACCAGCTGCAGTATCTACTTTAAAAAAACCTTTATCCTTTAATGCAAGGTCAAGTTTATTGCCTGTCTCTCTCAAAGTTCCCTGGGTATAATCAATATTTAATCTGGCCTTAAACTCCTTGTCAAAGCTTATTACATCCCTTTTAAAACCTGCTGTATCTGCGTTGGCAAGATGATTTGAAACTGCTTCAAGTTTTCTCTCCTGGCGTAAACCGCCCTGTACCGGCCTTGTCATTTCAAGAATCATTTTAAATCCCTTATTTTATTTTATTGATTTGTCTTTACAGGTTATATAAGCAATATAAATGCCAGAACTAAAAAATTATGTAAAAGCACAATATTTCAAGGTGTTTACAAATAGTGTCCCATCGGAGCGATGGTAAAAGGGAGAAAAAAATTCCGGTCTGATGGCATTAAAACCGTAAATTGCAGTCCTGTGATGGAAAAACTTATTTACAGATGTCTATGATGGTCTTAAGTTCGTCTTCATCCAGTTTTTCCATGATTGAATAGAGCAGCAGCCTGAAATCGCTTTCGCAAAATTCATTTCGTTCCAGATTCATTCCCAGGCAGGCTTCATCCACAAAGACCTCGGCCACAGGTCCCATTACTTCAGATAAAATATCAGTGAGTTTTCCAAAACAGTGCTTGATTTTACTTAAAGGAAGAGGCGCATGGGGCCTTTTCAAACGTGCAAAACCATTATCCAGGAATCGTGATATAACCATGAGCGTGGTTAATTCAGACAGCTTTGAATTCAACAAAATCCTTCTGATTCTTTTAGGCTTGTCCATGACAGCAGAAACCTTAAGATCATTGTCTGAAAAAGAAGCATCACTGTTGGCAGCAAGCTTATGAAACTCAACTATTGCCTCGTTGCCACCAAGGTTTTTAGTAATCCTGTCTACTACTTTATTGATCTTACCAAGGTGTGCCATGACTTTTTCAGTTTGGGCCGCATTTTTGGGATTTGCTTTGATATCAACCTTCTGCTCTTCAAATTTGATAAGATAACTTACCCATGAAAAAATTTTGTTGGCCGCCTGAATATCTTCCAGGTCACCCGTGACAATGCGGACCATCACTCCTCTGGAAAAATATATTGCTCCGCTGCTGGTTGAATAGTGCAGTATATTCAATATGCCAGTGGATTTTGATCTTATAATCTTATCAAGTGCTGAATAAAGCGATCTGTACATTTAACCATATATCTCCTGTAATATAGTCATTACTGCTTTTTTACCATTTTTATCAATCTCACAACACTCTTTCTCATGCGGTCAAAGGATTTGTAAAGCTCTCCTATCTCATTGTCAGTGGGTGGTTCAAGTTTGTTATGCAATCCTTTGCCCCTGCTTATGGTATTTGCAAGTTCTGTTAATTTTAATACAGGCTTTGTTACCATTCTGCCAAGGACAAACCAGAGCACAGCCAGTATCAGCAATATGCTTATTATGCCGATTACCGCTGTTTTCAGTGCAATGATTTTCACCTGGGATAACGCCTTGTTTACTGGTACATATGTAATAAATGCAGCAATAATGGAATTTTCCTTGTAATTATATCCTCCAGGGCCGGGATAACGCGATTTTCTTCCGGCTGGTGCCAGATCAGGGTCACCATGGCACTTAAGGCAGTTTTTCTTTGCAGCAACCGGTCTTGCAAGGTAAAAATAGCTGCTGCCCCCCTTTTTTACTATACCTTTTGTTATTTTACTGCCAGGATTTGAGTTGAATGTACGTATTATATCAGTCTCCAGAGCATCTGCCTTATTGGCAGAGTTCACAGGATCAAGGGTGGCCTGCTTAAATGTGTATCCAGGCTGTGCCTTGGCAAATGTGTCTGCAATTGCCCTTGCCACAAAAAAACCGCCCATGATTTCAGGATGGAATTTGTCTGCTCCGGCAATCTGTATGGCAAGGGGGCGCATCGTTTTAACTGTATAGGTTCTCGCGGCCAGCGCAAAGGAATTAATAACCTCGGCTCTGTTATAGGCTTCCTCATAAATTCTGTTCCTGGCATCAACATAATTTAAAACAGCAATAAGAATTGAAGAGACAATGCCAAGTGTCAAAAGGATAAGATTCAGTTTTGTTTTGATCGACATATTGACTGCTCCTTTTAAACTGCATATTTAAAAAAATGAATTATATATTTTAAAAATTCTCTTAAATTTCTCTGATTATTTTAATATGCTATCATAATAATATTTACTCCACAAGATTTAATTATTTTTTTGAATTTAAAGAATAAACAAAGGAGAGAAGTTCAGCCACTGCAACATATATCTCAGGAGGAATTGCCTGGTCAATATCAAGACCGGACAATACCTCAACAAGATCAGGATCATCTTTAACTGGCACACCATATTTCCCTGCAAGTTCTATGATTTTTTCAGCAACCGCACCTTTGCCTTTAGCAGTTATTCGCGGTGCGACATCATGCTCTGCATTATATTTTAATGCCACAGCTTTTTGTATTTTATTCTTATCTTTCATACCAATCTTTTCTTATGAATTCTTATATAACAATATTTAAAAGACTTGTTTCATCTTTAACAAAGGACTCAATAAATGAACTCATATTAATATCATCCTTAAAAGCTGGTTTGCATTCAATACTGCTGACCGCATAATCAATTCCTGCAAGGCTTTTTTTTAACACATCAAGATTTTCTGATACATAGTCGCATATCTTCTGATCTGCAAGATGAAAAACTCCGGAGATTGCTTTTTTGTATATGGAAAAGTCTGCCCTGAGTCCTCCTATGTTTGACATATTCAGTAGAAACGATATTTTGATAATTTTACTCCTGTTCTTTCCGGCATCTTTCCTGTTTTTATCTCCCAGATCAATAAACAGCTGACCTGTTTCAAAAACACCATTGGTCAAAACAGGAAACGGTATAAGATATTTGCCTGAATCCTGGAACCGGGCATTTAAAGTCTGAATATTTTCAAGTTTATTTGAGTAATCTGAATAGAATTTTATTTCTCTCTGGTCCATGCCCCTCTCTGATTGCAGCCTGCTTATGGCATATCCTTTAATATCGTTTTTTATAATATTCAACAACTCCTGTTTAAAGGGCAGATCACTTTTTTTATCCAGCAGAGAAGATACTTTTTTCTCAAAAACCATTCCGCTTTTTTTAATGAGTGAAGAGAGAAAATGTTTATCTGTATTTTCCGATTTCAATGCAATAGAGTCGAGCATGGCCATGACTTCCCGGCTGCTTGTCCTTGAAATGGCTGCAAAGGGATTTGATTTTGAAACAAGTTTAATCAGGGGAAGAAGTTTTTCTGAAACTCTGTTATTTTCTGAAGATAACAGTTTAAAATCACTTCTGCCTTCTGATCTTAAAATATTTACCTGGAGTTTCTCACCCCGGGTTAAAGGAAAGGGGGTTTTGATTATAATTTTTTTTCCGGCCAAAAGCACCTGTGCTTTGTTATCAGGAAGAAGTTTAAGTATTGTGATATCTGTTTTCTGACCTTTTTTCAGGGAAGATAAAACATTGTTTTGTAAAGTCTCTTTTTTAATGATGAGATCAGTTGGGGAAATATGTATCCCGGTGATCACTATTTCTGCTCCATTGCCCTGAATTTTTCTTTAAGATCAATCACAAGCTTTACTTCGCCCCTGGGCATTGAAAGCTTGGAAACTATTGCATCAATATCAAATCCCCGGTTGTGCATGTCAATTATACTGTTCTGCTGATCAAGAACATTGGCCGATGCACCGGGGGTCTGCATCACAGGCAGCATCGGCAGGGGCTGCCTTGCGATCTCCATTTTCAGATTTCTCAAATCTTCCTTTGCAGCCTCGGCCCTTCCAATTAACAGGTTAATGCTTATAATCCTTGAATCCAGAGAATCGTTCAGCTCTTTTATCAGTTTTTTCTTCTCTTTTATCTGCCTGTCAAAGCTGTCTGCAGTGGCTCTGGACTCCTTGACAAAGGGTTCAAGCATTTCAATTATTTCATTGGCTGTTTTTTCACTGTTATCCCGGTTCATGTCGTCATTGAGGCTGCCATTAAAAGTATAAGGATCAGCCACCCTTAACCGGGATAGACGTTTTACAAAAACCAGAAAACACAGAATAATAAACAGGTCAATTATGAATTGAGTGCCTATCCAGAATTTCAATGAGAATAATTCAATCATATTATTAATCATACTATTGTATCAAGCAGCCTCCCTGTTGAGTCAGGATCATTTCCATCCCGGGACAACTCAGATGATTCATCTTTTTTCTTTTTTTGCTTTTCTCTATTCTTATTTTCTTTTTTTTCTCTTTTTAAATCAGGCTTTATTCTTTCGGTTTCTCCGGATTTCTGAACTGTTGTTTTTACTGTCTGTTCATTGGCAATCTGCTCTGCTGCCCCATGGCCTGGATCAGGATTGGCAGTGCCTGGGGAGTGATGGGATTCATTAACACTCCCTGACTGCTGAATAAGATGATTAAATCCCGGTACAGTTGTCATCCTAACCACCTATCCCGTATTTGGTTAACCTGCTTTAAAAGAGTTAAAACCAACCTTTTTTATGGCCCCGTCCGGCATAACTTCCATCAAAGCTTTTTTAATAATAATAAGCAGGTCAGATTCTGTTATTTTATCACCTTTAGCCGAGCCAAGTGCCCTTTGGATTGCTGAATAAATTATATCTCTGTAATAGGGCATGTTATTTTTTATATCCTGGTAAATTTTATCTGTTGCATACTCAATGGAAATATCGGCTGCAATATATGACAAGCCCTGAATGGTTTCAGGCGCCAGAATTAAAAAATCCCTGAGCACCAGAGGCTTTTTCATGGGGTTTTCAGGTATTGGCCGTAACACCATGGACTTTGAGTTTTCCGGATCAGGATCTATCTTTACAGATTCAATTTCTGCTTTTTCCTCTGGCCGGGCAACTTCAGTCACTGTCTGATCCGGTGTCTCCCTTTTTTCATCTTTTAAAAAATATCTCCCTGCCATAAAGGCAAGGCCGATGAACAGCAGTGCTGACAAGGCCATGATAATAAATTTTTTCCCGATCTTTCTTTTCTTTTTCTTTTTCTTTTTCTTTTTCTTTTTTTCATTTTTATTGTTATCGCGCTTATCCTTGTCTTTCTCCAGGTCCACCGCAGGATCTTCATCTGCTCCATCAGTTTCAGGCTCATCATCTCCAAAGGTATCTTCATCAAAGCCTTCTTCAGTGTTCTCCGGGTCAAAGTTGTCCAGGTCTCCCAGGGCATCTTCATCTTCATTTTCTGAACTCTTAATCAACTCCTCAATATCATCCTGGGAAATCAAGCTGTCCTGTTCCCAGTCGTCATCACCTTCTGATTCTGTATCATCCAGAAAACTGTCAATATCACCCTGAAGTTCTTCATCCTCCATGTCAGTGAAGTCAGTTTCCAGATCATCGTCATCATTTAAATCAACAACCACTTTATCCGGCGCCGGCTTCTCAATGGTATCTTTCTGTTCTGTATCTTCCATGACCACCTCTTGTTCTGTGGTTATCTCTTCTCCGGGCACAGAGTCTGCTGCCTCTTCATCAAATTGTTCCAGGGGCTGCTCTGGTGGAGCCGTGCTCTCCTCAACTGCTGAACTTTCAATATCTTCATTGATCAACTGATCAATGGTTTCCTGGCTGACCAGACACTCTTCAGCACTTAAAGCCTCAGATTCATCAATAAAACCATCCTCCAGTGCCACTGGTTCTGCCGGAGTATCAGGCTCTTCCCGGGCTGACACTTCCTGGTTTCCAACAGAATCTTCCCGGGGCTCTGCCAGGGTTTTATCCTGTGTCACATCAGAAGTCCGGCCTTTTTTCCTTTGAACCAGCTGGTTAATGTCATCCTGGGATATTAAATCCAGCTCATAATCTTCTTCCCCTTCTTCATCCCCTGGCGAAGCATCAATCACAGGGCCGTTCATGAGAGCATCTATGTCATCCTGGGATAACTCAGATGATTCATCCACAGAACTGCTCTCTTCAGTCTGTGAAGCTGCCTCCAGAAGCTTATCAATATCATTCTGATCTATCAGTTCATCATCTTGATCAGCCATTTTACTTCCCCAGCTTATTTTTCAAAATAATCCTGCAGCAATGTTTTCAACTTAATCAAAACCCCGGCATGTATCTGGCATATCCTGGATTCTGTCAATGAAAGCACCTCCCCTATCTCCTTTAAAGTCAACTCATCATAATAGTATAGAGATACCACCATTTGCTGTTTTTTAGAAAGTTTTTTTATTGCCTCTGCAAAAACCGACTTGATCTCCTCTTTATTATACTGATCTGCCGGATCATCTCCACTCTGTACAGCTGCCTGGAATCTCCTGTTTGAAACAACATTATTCTTTTTTACCCGTATAAAATCATCAAGATTTAATACAGAGGCCCCATGAATACTTGTCAATATATCATAATAATTCTCAAGATCCATGCCAAGCTCCTCTGCTATCTCAATATCGGTTGCACTGCTGCCCTTTTCCATCTCTACCTTTTTAACAGCTTTTGCAATTGTCTGAATTTTTTTGCGCATGGATCTTGAATAGACATCCATGCTCCTTAATTCGTCAAGAATCGCCCCCTTAATACGATATTGTGCATAGGTCTTAAATGTAACATGCTTATTGTGGTCAAATTTATCCACCGCATCTATCAGGCCCAGTGAACCTGCACTGACAAGTTCACCAAACAATACACTGCCCGGCACTTTCAAAGCAAACCTCGCAGCAATGCGCTTGACCAGATAAGCATGTTCGACAATTGTGGTTTCCCGCCAATTTTCGTCATGCTCTTTTTGCACACTTACTTTTTGAGCCATTAAATTCCGTATTTTTAATTGTTTATTACTGTTTCCAACACTCTATTCATGAAAAAATTTACATTGCCATGGGAAGAACTTATTGTATCAGATTCGTAAATCCTGGATGCGATTTTCTCTATATCCCTGGAAACTACAGCATCTTTATTCATATCAAGGACAAGTTTTCGTTTTAGTACGGCCCGCTGCATTTCACTGTCTGCAGTGACATAACCTGTATATTCAAGTACAACATCCTTTAAGAATTTGTCCAGGGCACCGCTCAGGGATGAATACACTGTTTTTGCTTCGTCTTCTGAGTTTACCATATTTACGATCAGTTTAAAATACTTTACTTTATAATCATTGGAGAGAACTTTCATTAAAGCATAGGCATCTGTTATGGAAGTGGGTTCCTTTGTTGCAACCACAACACATTCATCTGCAGCAGCATTAAAATATAACACATTGGATGATATACCTGCCCCGGTATCCACAAAAATAATATCAGCCTGGTTCTGTAAAGTCTCAAACTCACTCAGCAGATTAAGTTTTTCACCTTCGGCAAGCCGGGTCAGATCGGAAAAACCTGATCCGCCCGGAACGATCTTTATGCCATGGTGTGTTTCCACCATGATTTCAGCAAGTTTTTTTTCGCCTGACACAACATGCCTGATATCATATCCCGGCTGAATATTAAAAATTATATCAATATTGGCAAGGCCCACATCAGCATCCACAATGACAACCCTTGCGCCTGATTTCTGTAAAGCTGCTGCCATATTGCCGACTATGTTGGTTTTTCCCACACCGCCTTTTCCACTTGTAACTGCAACAACCTTTGGAAAATCAGCTTTTGTTTCTGAGTCTGTCAAAGTTCCCCTCCCTGTTAGAGCATCAGACTTAACCATGCTTCTAAGCCCATCTGCCTGGTCTTTCACACTGGACCTCCTGTTCCTTTCCAAGTATAACACTTAAAAGCCTTTTTTTGTCCGGAATAATTAAATCTTCAGGCACTTTCTGGCCGTTTGTCATCAATGAGACAGGAAGCTTGAATTCGCTCACCTGATCAAGAATTTTTCCACACATTTTTGTCTCATCAATCTTTGTAAAAACATAGGTGCGTGGTTTGAGAACAGAAAAGGCCATGGCAGCCTCCTTCATATTAATAAAATCCGTTGTTGCACTTAAAACAAGATGCACAGAAATATTATGACCTCCATTTATCACCGAACTTAACTCGTCCATTCTCTCTTTATCATAGTGGCTGTGCCCTGCAGTATCAACAAGTACAATATCCATTGCCCTCATTCTGTCCAGGGCTGCCATAAGATCATCTTTACTATATGCCTGCATACAATACAATCCCATTATTGAAGCATAGGACTTTAATTGTTCAAATGCTCCCACGCGGTAATTGTCAATTGAAATGAGACCGACTCTTTTTTTCTTCCGAAGACTCAAATGGGCAGCAAGTTTTGCTATGGTTGTTGTCTTGCCGACACCTGTCGGGCCTGCAAATGCTGCCACATGAGGCACTCCTGAATTATTGTCCCTTTTAAAATTATTCCTGGCCTCAATCCATCTTACACACTCCTTTATAACATATTTTTTTAAAGATGTAACCTCAAACCCCTGTTTTTGATCACGCTCCATGGAATAACATGCTTTATGCACAATGGAGTATGCCTTTTTCTCGGAAATTCCTGATCTCAGCAATGAGGCAAGCAGGCCCACCGAGCCGAACTGATTGCATATGATATTATGCATTCCATAGCCAAGTCCGGCAACAGAGATCATATCCTTAATGCTTACAAGTTCATCTTTTAAGGATTGAATCTCCATATCACCCTGGCCTGTTTTTCTCTTTGGCCTTCCAGGCTTTGCCTCAACTTCAATCATTGCTTTTCCATAGGGCTGCCTGGGACTTTTGGGAATTTTCCGTGTTGATATAATCAATGCATCAGGACCAAAAGCAGCCTTGACCTTTGACATTGCCTCCTGGATATTACCGGCCTTAAAAACTCTTCTATTCATCGTCCAATGTCACCTTTCCACTTACTTCAAGATTGATATTATCCACTACCTCGGCATGGGAAATTACAAATACAGAAGGAAATGATGTTTCAATGAGCTGTCTTAAATGGCGCCGCAAAGCAGGAGCACACATGATAACAGGCTGGGTATCGGAAATCATCATCTTTTCAACTTCTTTTTTTATGGCATTGATAACCTTTTCCACAAATCCGGGGTCCATGGCAAGGAATGCACCCTGCTCTGTTTGTTTGATATTCTTGATCAATCTATCCTCAAGATCCCTTTCAATCATAATAACATGAAGAACTTTATCTTCTGTTAAATAGGGAGCAAGCATTCCCCTTGCAATCTTCTGGCGGACATACTCTGTCAGAAGTTCAGGATTTTTCCCCATGGGAGCGTAATCACCCAGGGTTTCAACAATGGTTAAAAGATCCCTTATGGAGACCCTCTCTTTTAAAAGGTTCTGCAATACTTTCTGAACCATTCCCACGGAGAGCAGATCAGGCACAAGTTCCTCCACAGCCTTGGGATTGGTCTCGGAAAGATTGTCCAGAAGGTGCTGCACATCCTGACGGCCTAGAAGATCATGGGCGCAGCTGCGTATCACTTCAGTGAGATGTGTTGCCACAACCGTTGAATTATCAACAACAGTATATCCTGCAAACTTTGCCTCTTCTTCTTTTTCCGGAGGAATCCAGTAAGCAGGAAGTTTAAAGGCAGGTTCAATGGTCTCAATTCCTTCAATTTCAGATGCTTCACCCACCGGATCCATGGCCAGAAGATGATTTACCATGAGTTCTGCCTGGGCTGTTTCCACACCTTTAATCAGCAGTCTGTACTGGGCAGGGTTTAAATTAAGATTATCCCTTATATGGATGGGGGGAATAATTATGCCCAGTTCCGTTGCAAACTGCCTTCTTATGGCACGTATCCTTGCAAGCAGAGTTCCGTCCTGCTGTTTATCCACAAGGGGTATTAATCCGTATCCCACTTCAAGCTCGATTGTTTCCAGGGTCAAAAGATGATCAACCTCTTCTGGTGCACCGGCTGCCTCATCGTCTTCAGATTCCGGTATGGCTTCGTCCTCTTCTGCATCCTTCTGCCCCCTCAACAGATACCAGGCTATACCGGCAAGGGTCATGCCAAGGGTCATGAAGGGAATTGCAGGCAGCCCAGGAATAAGCCCCATGCAGAACACAATGACTGCACCAATATATACAGGTGTTACACTGGTAAGCAGATGTTTGAAAAATTCCCTGCCCATTCTATCTTCTGAGCTTGACCGGGAGACAAGAAGTCCTGCTGCTGCTGACACCAGAAGTGCAGGGATCTGGGATACAAGCCCGTCCCCAACCGTAAGCAGTGTATATATCTGAAGTGCTTCCTTCATGGGCATACCCTGCTGGACCACACCTATTATAAACCCTCCTGCAATGTTAATACATGTAATAACAATGCCTGCAATGGCATCTCCCCGGACAAACTTACTTGCACCATCCATAGCGCCATGGAATTCAGACTCCCTGGCCACCTGTTTTCTTCTCTCCCCTGCCTCTTCTTCGTCTATCATGCCTGCGTTCAGGTCAGCATCTATTGCCATCTGTTTACCAGGCATGGCATCAAGGGTAAACCTTGCTGCAACTTCAGCTATTCTGCCTGCACCCTTGGTAATGACCAGAAAATTGATCAATACAAGGATGGCAAACACAACCAGTCCCACCACATAGTTACCCCCCACCACAAAACTTCCAAAGGATTTGATTATGGCTCCGGCTGCAAGCGGGCCTTCACTTCCATGGAGGAGAATTAATCTTGTTGAAGCAACGTTTAACGAGAGCCTGAACAGGGTCAATACAAGTAAAAGGGATGGGAATATGGAAAAATCCAGAGGTTTTTCCGTATACATTGTTGTAATAAGAACAACAATGGCAAAGGAGATATTTAAAGCCAGGAAAAAATCAAGAATAATTGGATGCAGAGGCAGTATCATTGCCATGAGAATCCCGATGAATGCAAAAACAATGACAATGTCAGCTGCCTCTTTTTGAATTACCCGTATCATGCCCATACTTTGTGCGGCCATTTATTTTTATTCTCTCTTATTATTGTTTTTTGACATAGAGTGCCAAAATAATGTCGTGACTACTGCCTGGTTTTACCCTTGAGCTTATATACATAGGCAAGGAGTTCGGCAACGGTCTGGAAAAATTTTGATGGTATTGATTCGCCTATACCAACTTCTTTATACAAATTCCGGGCCAACTCTTTATTCTCCACAAGGGGTATATTATTTTCCTTTGCAATCCTTTTAATATTCGCGGCAACCGGCCCTGCACCCTTTGCAACCACGCCGGGTGCATCCATAACCATCCTGTCATATTTTAGGGCAATGGCAAGGCGTGTGGGGTTTGTTACAACCACATCAGCTTCAGGCACGTCCGCCATCATTCTCTTCCGTGCAGCTTCAACCTGGAGCTGGCGTATTCTTGCCTTTACATGGGGATCCCCTTCTGTCTGTCTGGCTTCATCTTTCAGCTCTTTTTTTGTCATTTTCTGATCATCTGTGAATTTCCATTTCTGATATACATAGTCAAGTATTGCAACAATGAGCATTATAATGCCCACCTTTAAAAAGATGGTAAATGTAATTTTCAAAATAACCATGAGTATCTGTGCAACCGAAGTATCATAGAGGCCTAATATCCTGTTCATCTCGCCCATGAGGGCTAAATAGACCACCGTGAAAATAATGGTTATTTTTAATATGCTTTTAATAAATTCAACCAGGGCACGGGAAGAAAATTTCTCTTTAAAACCGGTTATGGGATTTAATTTTGAAAGTTTTGGCTCAAGTGCCTTCCATGACACTGAAAAACCCACCTGTGCAAAATTTGCAATCAACCCCATTACAACAGCTGCAATCATGACAGGCAGGCAGGCGATCAGAAACTGCCTTATATTTGCACCGAAAATATTTATGATTTCAAACTTTGTCAATGTGGGAATACTTTTAAAGGATAATGTATCAATCATTACGCCTGTAAGGGATTTATATGTAAAAAAACCAAAAAAATATAACGATGCTGCCGATGACAATATTACAAAGACCGAAGGTATTTCAAGGCTTTTGGGAACCTGACCTTCTTCACGGGCCTTTTCAAGTTTCCTCGACGTCGGCTCTTCGGTTTTCTCTCCGCTGCCCTCAGGATCTTCAGCCATAATTTACTCCTTAAATCTCCTGACAATTTCAAATATTATTTTCAATCCAGATCACCCTCCCCCGGCATAATACAAAAACCCCATTAAAACGCCCTTTAGTCCGCCGATATACTCCCTTGTAAAAACTATAACGATTTCAAGGAGAAAACCAAAAAAGAGCAGACCCACAAGTATTTTTAAAGGAAATGCAACTATCATTACATTCATCTGGGGTGAAAATCTTGCAACAAGCCCAAAGGCAGAACTTGTTAAAAGAAGTGCTGCAATAATGGGTGCCCCGATTTTAATTCCAAGCATAAACACATCAGCACCCAGGGAGAGCATCTTCACCACCATGATCTTCTGGAGCATGAAAAACCCGATGGGAACCACGGAAAAGCTGTCAATCATGGAAAGAAACATGACATGGTGTCCATTAAGAGTTAAAAACACCAGAACACATACCCAGTATCCAAGCTGGTCCATGATGGATACATTTGAGCCGGTCTGGGGATCAACAACATTTATCATGGCAAACCCCATCTGAAATCCCACAATCTGCCCTGCAAACTGGATAATGGCAAAAAACAGCCTGACACAAAGTCCCAGGGTCAACCCGGTCATAAGCTCCATTATTATAAGCCTTCCTGTGTCAATGACATTCATGGGAAATCTTGATATATCAACTTCCACAACGGAATATAACAGCAGGGACAGAACCAGTGCAAAGGCTATTTTCGTGAGCATGGGAAATATCTTTGTGGAAAAGATCGGAAACATGAAAAGCACAATAACAACCCGCATAAAAACAAGTATATATGCCCTGAATCTCTCCGGCTCTATTATATTGAGAATTTCCATGAAGTTATTTGCACCATGTTGAAATAATAACTATTTAATATACATCGGGATATTTTCAATAATCCTGCGGGTAAAGGATACTATTTCGTCAAGCATCCATGGGGATGCGAATAAAAGCCCCATGAACACAGCAACGATTTTTGGAACAAACATGAGTGTCATTTCCTGAACCTGGGTAACTGCCTGGAATATTGCAACAATAAACCCCACAATAAGCCCCAGCATAAGCATGGGCATGGATAGAAAAATAGTAAGGATAATTGCCTCCTTGGCAAAGGAGACTACAAACTCAGGTGTCATGTTTATACTCCAAAACTTTGCAGCAGCGAACCTGTCAGAAGGTTCCACCCGTCTGCAAGGACAAAAAGCATTAATTTAAACGGCAGTGAGATCATGATGGGAGGCAGCATCATCATACCCATGGAGAGCAGAACCGAAGCCACAACCATATCAATGACAAGAAATGGCACATATAGAACAAAACCTATAATAAAGGCTGTTTTAAGCTCGCTGATCACATATGCAGGGATCAGAACAAGAAGTGACAAGTCATTTCTTGTTTCAGGCTTTTTCATGTCAGCACCCTTGATAAAAAGGGCGATGTCAGCTTCCCTGGTATTTGACAGCAGAAACTTACGTATGGGAACCTGGGCCTGTTCAAAGGCCTGTTCATAACTGATCTCGTGTTCAAGATAGGGGTTAAGTGCATCTTTATATACGGTCTTTGCAACGGGTTGAATTATGAAAAATGTCATGAAAAGTGACAAACCTATTAAAACCTGATTGGGCGGGCTGTTCTGGGTGCCCATGGCCTGTCTTAAAAAATGGAACACAACAACAAGCCTTGTAAAGGGTGTCATCAGCACTAATATTGCAGGGGCAAGTGTTAAAACAGTTAAAAGGGCAATTATCTCCAGGACAACTGCCACTTCTTCAGGGGATGCTGCCTCATTAACATTGAGCTTCAGACTTGGAATGGGAAATGTTACAGCATGGGCAATGCCAGGAATAATGACAAATAGAAACAGGAGAACCAGTATTGTTTTTCTTGATTTCATTCTTTTTTTTCTCCTTTTTCCCCAACAACACCTTTTCCCATGGATTTTACGAGTTTGCCCGGTAAAAAATCAGCAAATCTTATTTTCTCCCCCTGATCATTTTCCAGGGTATCAATTTCACCCTCCAGTGCTGCAAGCTTTGTAATGCCTTGGGAAGTCACTCCCACCAGAATCTTTGCTTTTAAAACATCAAGAAGGATGATCTTCTCTTTTGGAGAGATATAATGAACCTCAAGCACTGTAATCAATCCGCTGCTGCACCTTCCCCTGTTTGAAAAACGCTTTATTAAATAGAATAAAATAACCAGAACAATTAGTACAACCAGGAGCATGGAAAAAGTTCTGGCAAATGCTGCCCATACCTCTGCAGAATGGTTCATGAGGCCTCGGCAAGGCTTTTTACCCTGTCCATGGGTGTTATTATATCGGTCAATCTGACGCCGAACTTTTCATTGACAACCACAACTTCGCCCCGGGCAATGAGTTTTCTGTTTATATAGACCTCCAGGGGTTCCCCTGCAAGTTTATTCAACTCCACAATGGAACCCTGTCCAAGCTGTAAAAGGTTATTTACAAGCATCTTTGTCCTGCCAAGCTCCACGGAAAGTTCCAGGGGAATATCAAGAATAAAGTCAAGCTGGTTTGAACCATCCTGCTCCCCAAGATCATCTTCACCGGTTCCTGCCTCTTCCCGGGTCTGCTCTTCCACTTTTGTCTCATTTGAATCTTTTTCTTCATCAGCCATAGTATCTCTCTTTTTCTGTCATTATTCTTTCATCAACCTTAAATGCCTGGAGGCCGCGCTGGACTCCGGCATAGCCTTTTAATTTCGGACGTCCCTCAACAAAGCCGATCAGGGGTTCATTGGCATCATTATCCAGTTGAAGCACATCACCTTCCTGCATATACATGAGTTTTTCACCGGTAATTTCTGTTGTTCCCAATTGTATTTTAAGCTCAATTTCCGAATCAACAATGGTATCACGCAGCTCCTTGAGCCATTTATTATCAATCTCTTCGGTTTCAGCCTGGATACCTGATGACAGTTTATGCCTTAACGGCTCTATCATTGCATAGGGAAAACAGGCAATCAGGTTGCCGGCTGACTGTTCAAGCTCCACCTCAAATTTTGTAACAATTACAAGATCAGTGGGAAGAACAATTGCTGTGAACTGGGGGTTCATCTCAGATCTTATTAATGTTGTCTGGACAGGCTCAATAGGAAACCATGCCTTTTCAACGTCCTTCAGGCATGCAATAATGGTTTTTTTTATCATAACCTCTTCAATGATTGTGAACTCCCGGCCTTCAACCCTTGCCTTGCCCAGGGCATCACCTCCCATGAATGTATCAATAAGGTTATACACAAGCTGGCTTTCCAGCACTATCAGGGCATGACCTCTCAAAGGCTCCATGCGGAAGACATGGAGACTTGTGGGTACGGGCAGACTTCTTACAAACTCTGAAAATTTAAGGGTGTCAAAGGGGTTTGAACTGACATCAACGGTTGTCTGCAGCTGGGAGGAGAGGGTTGCCCTGATCTCCCTTGCAAGCCTTTCATTGATAACATCAAAGGTGGGCATTCTGGCCCTTACGACTTTATCCTGATTTGTAAAATCGTAGGCACTTATTCCTTCTGGTTCAGGTTTCTCAACATCTGTTTCAGTTTCAACATCACCGGAATCCAGTCCGTCAAGCAGGCTGTCAACTTCATCCTGGGATAATATTTCGCTCATATATCTCTCACCGCATTATAAAATGTGTAAAATACAGATTCCTGACCACAATTTCAGGAAACATACGATTAATCTTGTTGATCAATGCATATTTGAACTCTATTTTTCCTTCAGAGCCCCTCAAAGAGATCCATTTCATCTCCCTGGCCGTTCCTCGTACAACCGCCCTTATTTTGTCCCTCTTCTTTTCCACTATACTGACTTTGTCTCTGGATGTAAGCTCAAGCACCATTCTCATACTCACTTTCTGCATATGGGAATTTTCCTTCAGGCTGACCCATGTAAACGGTTTCAGCAGAAGCATATTATCATAATCAATTTTATTTACCTGTACCTTATCTGTTTCCCGTCCTGTATCTCCTGATTTTTCGCCTTTACCAGAGCGTAAGAAGAAAAACAGGGCTGCGCTTAAAAGTATTATTAACACACCACCACCTGCTGTGATGAGAATCTGCTTTTTTGATGGCTTTTTTAAAATTTTTTTAAACAACTTTACAGACAGAGCTTTTAAATCCACAAACTTATTCCCCTGGAAGCGATCTTAAGACAATTTTCAATGTAATTTAATTATATATCAAAGCAAAGGTTGTGCCAATGCGATTAATTATTTTTTACGATTTCCCATAACATGGTTATTTCGTTTAACATGGTATGGAATGTTTCCATAATAAAATGGCCTGGCAGGGGATAAAACTTTTTTATTTGTCAAAACCATGTCATACATTTAAAGGCACTTGTCATAATAATGACATCATTTAAAACAATACTGTTTTAATAGTGATTTTATAAATTATACAACTGATCCTGAAAAATCCTTGACAAAAATTTTATAAATCCCTATTATTTAGTTAAACAAACGTTTAATTAAGTCAGGCAGATTATATGATACAGAAAACAGGGAAAAAACAGACCAGTGCAGATTCAAAGGAAAGAATCCTGAAAAATGCTGCAATGCTCTTTGCAAAAAAGGGGTATGGGTGTTCAGGGCTCCGTGAACTTGCAGCTTTAGCCAATGTAAATCCTGCCATGATAAACTATTTTTTTGGTTCAAAAAAAGAGTTGTTAAAAGAGATTATTGCTGCATTCTTTTCAGGTTATCTGGAAGTTGCCCGCAGGGAATTAAAGGGGAATGAAAAAGTTTCTGTAAAGCTTGACCGGTTTATACATGGTGCTGTCAAGTATTTTTCCAGTAACCCTGAATACCTGCTGGTCACAATTACCGAACTTCCCCATGATGACCCTGATATCATTGAATACAAAGCAAGCTTTGGCAGACAGATGGCAGCAATTGTTGATGAGCAGTTGAACACAGGCAGTTCAGACATAAAGGTGGATATTCCGCCATCTGCTGTCTTTTGTTCCATGCTTACATCCATGATGGCCTCAAGATTTCTGTTTTCACCTGTCATGGAGCGTGTCCAGCCAATAACAGGTGAAATATCCCGGGAAGGGTATGCAGATATTGTCAGTAGAATTTTCATAAACGGTGTATCAGATAAAACAGGAGAAGAATGGGTATAAAAAAACGTATTGAAAAAATGTTTGAAGCATGGGCCATGGTTGTGATCAGGTTCAGATTTTTACTGTTAATCCTTGTTCTGATCCCGACGTTCCTCCTGGGGTTACAGATCAGAAACCTTACCATTGACACGTCCAATGAAGGGCTTCTCCACCCCAATGATCCCATACTGACATCATATAACTCATTCAGAGATCAATTTGGCAGGGATGACCTGCTGGTCATTGCCGTCAAAAGTGATAATATTTTTACAATACCATTTTTAACACAACTGAAAAAGCTCCATGATCAGCTGGAAGCCCGGGTTCCTCATTTAAACGATATTACTTCCCTTGTAAATGCAAGGGACACCCGTGGCAGAGGCGATACACTTTTAGTGGATGACCTGCTCCTTGATTTTCCGGAAAACGACCTTGATCTTGCTCGTTTAAAAAAACGGGTCATGGCAAACCCTGTCTACCAGAACCAGCTTGTCTCTGTGGACAATACTTTTACCACCATAATAATAAAGAGTGACACCTATTCAGGCAGTGGTGTGTCAGATGATGATGTTCTTCAGGGTTTTGATGAAGAGGTTGTGACCTCTGCCAGTGGCAATATCTCCCGGCCCGGGAAAAGGCCGGCATTTCTGACAGATCAGGAGAACACAGAAATGGTGGCAGTAGTAAAAAAGATTGCCATGGCCTATGACAGCCCTGATTTCAGAATATTCCTGGCGGGCAGCCCACTTGTGACCCATACTGTAAAACTTTTAATGATGAAAGATATGAAAAGGTTTCTCCGCCTTGCAGTTCTCACCATCGGGCTGTGCCTCTTTTTCATGTTCCGCCGTATTTCAGGTGTTATACTGCCCCTTATGGTTGTGGGTCTGACATTGATCTCCACCCTGGGATTAATGGCGCTTTGTAATATTCAATTTAAAGTACCCACAATTATTCTGCCGTCGTTTCTGCTGGCTGTGGGAGTGGGTGCATCTGTCCACCTTCTCTCCCTGGTATACCAGAAACTGCGCAGGGGAGAATCAAAAGACAATGCATTAATCCATGCCCTGGGTCATTCGGGTCTTGCAATATTCATGACCTCTCTTACAACGGCTGCAGGCCTTGCCTCCTTTGCAGCTGCCAAAGTTGCCCCTATAGCTGACCTTGGTCTTTTCTCTGCAGCAGGAGTAATATTATCACTTTTCTTTACCATTACACTGCTTCCTGCACTGCTTGTAATTCTACCACTTAAACAGAATAAAGAGGCACAGGACAGAATCGGAACAGGTCTGTTTGACAGATTTCTTGACAGGACAGCTGATATTACAACCCAATATCCGAAAAAAATTGCACTTATCTCCCTTATGATAGTGCTGCTGTTTTCCGCCGGCATACCAAGACTCAGATTCTCCCATAACCTGATTGCATGGCTGCCGGTTAAACTTCCGGCCAGGGTTGCAACCCAGGTTATTGACAATAACCTGAAGGGCAGTGTTGCCCTGGAAATAATAGTTGATACAGGCAGTGAAAACGGTCTCTATGACCGGAATCTTCTCCTTGCCATGGACAGACTCGGGACAGAACTTGAGACCTTTAAAAAAGATTCTCTTTTTGTGGGCAAGGTGCTTGATGTTACAACCATTTTAAAGGAGATCAACCAGGCACTCAATGAAAACAGACCGGGCATGTATAAAATTCCCGATGATCCTGCCCTGATTCCCCAGGAATTTCTTCTGTTTGAAAATTCCGGATCTGATGATCTTGAGGATTTTGTGGATTCCACCTTTTCAAAGGCCAGAATCACCATTAAGGTTCCATGGCGGGATGCACTCTCCTATGTGCCCTTTATCAGAGAAATAGAAAAGAAATTCCACAAAGCCTTTGATACAATAAAAGTAAATGACCAGCCTGTGGCAATATCCACAACAGGCATTATGTCGCTCTTTGCAAGGATCCTTTACGCAACCATGTATTCAGCTGCCCAGAGCTACGGCATTGCCATTGCAGTTATAACCATTATGATGATCTTCCTTCTGGGGGATCTTTTCATGGGGCTTATTGCAATGCTGCCCAATATCAGTCCCATACTTGTTGTTATGGGAATCATGGGCTGGTTCCGCATCCCCCTTGACATGTTTACCATGCTTGTAGCATCCATTGCCATTGGCCTTGCTGTTGATGATACAATTCATTTTGTTTACCATTTCAGAAGATATTACAAGGAGACAGGCAATGTTCATCAAGCTGTTTCAAGCACACTGCACACTGCCGGGCGTGCCATGCTCACCACATCCATTGTGCTCTCCATTGGTTTTTTTATTTTCATGTTTGCATCCATGCATAATGTATTTTATTTTGGTATGCTTGTGGGCCTTGCCATTGTTATTGCGCTCCTGGCAGACTTTTTTCTTGCTCCTGCCCTCATGACCATGGCCCTTGAAAAACATCAACCAGATATAAAACAAAGGGAACCAATACAAACCAACAATTAAAAACGGAGAAAAAAATGAACCCTGAAAAAAAATATTATATCCTCATTATAATTGTATTAATGATGCTGGTTTTAACCTCGGGCACCTTTGCCCTGACAGCCAGGGAAATCATGGAAAAGGTGGATGCCAGGGATGACGGGGATAACATGACAGCCAATGTGCAGATGATACTAATTGACCGCCAGAATCACCAGCGGATCAGGGAAATGAAAGTGTTTACAAGAGACAGGGGAAAAGATACCTTAAAAATGCAGTTTTTTCTCTCCCCTGCCGATGTTAAAAATACAGGCTTTCTGACCTATGATTATTATGAAGGTGCAAGGGATGACGACCAGTGGCTTTTCCTGCCTGACCTGCATAAGACCAAGCGCATTGCCACGTCTGATAAATCTTCATCTTTCATGGGCTCGGATTTCTCCTATGCCGACATCACCCGCAGGGTTCTTGATGAATGGAAATACAAGCTTCTCAAAGAGGGAAAGACTGGCAGCAATAAAGTCTGGCTCATTGAGGCTGTTCCTGTATCTGACCAGGTGAGGGACAGGTATGGATACCTGAAATCCGTGCTCTTTATCCGCCAGGATATTTTTATGGGGGTCAGGGCAGTACACTGGCTTAAGGAGGGCAGAAAAATAAAATACCAGGAGAACAAAGGCATCAAACAGATTGACGGCGTGTGGGTTGCGACTGAACTGCACATGAAGACCACCAAAAACAAGGTAACATCCCACCGCACGATCATGCGGTATTCTGATATTAAATTTAACCAGGGCCTTTCTGAAAAACTGTTTACAATAAGAACACTTGAAAAGGGGATATAAGTACTTCAACCATGGATAATACCAGCACCTGCAAACCATGGCTTCTGTTTGTTCTCTGTATCTTTTTTTCTGCCCTTTCAGTGCATTCTCTGCCTGTATGGGCTGATGAAAACCTGGATGATATTTTGTCAGGTTTTGATGAATCTGCCAGGATAACAGACATTAAAACAGACAAAAAACTTCCCCAATGGGTTGAGATCTTCGGCTCCCTTACCATGGGTACTTCCTGGAACTTTGCACAAAAATCTCCTGACCCGGGAGAACCGGATTATCGGGGAATTTCCATGGCCCGCACCACAGCAGCCCTTGGTGCTGATTTCAATTTCAACCCATGGCAGGCAAGGATAAGCGGCCATGGATTCTATGATGCAGCCTGGCATTATAACGACAGAGACCTTTACACAAACCGTTTTTTAAATTCCATGGAACATGAATTTGAATTTGATGAATTTTACATTTCAGGCAGCCTTTCAAACCATCTTGATATTAAAATCGGAAGACAGGTTGTTGTCTGGGGCAAAGCTGACAATGTCCGGGTAACCGATGTTTTAAACCCTATGGATAACCGGACGTTGGGTATGGTTGACATCAAATACCGAAGATTACCCGTCACCATGGGAAAACTTGACTACTATTCAGGCAGCTGGAATCTGAGCACTATCCTGATACAGGAGGTCAGGTTTGACAAAAATCCGATTTTCAACAGTGAGTTCTATCCCGGCACCCTGCCTGGGCCAAAGGAAAAAACACCTGCCTCTTTTTCCCATAATATCCGGCAGTATGGAATTGCCCTGAACGGTATCTTTTCCGGCTGGGATATATCTTTCTACCGTGCCAGAATCTATGATAGACGTGCCCATGCTACAACATACAACAACATGACCATCCTGGAACACAACAGAGTCTCCATGACAGGCATGACAGGTAACATTGCATGGGGAAACCTGCTTTTCAAAGGAGAAGGCGCCTTCTGGCAGGGTCTTGAGTTTGGTGCTGCTCCGGGCCGGGATTTTAACCGCATCGACCTCATGGCTGGTCTTGAGTACACTGGATTCTCTGAAACAATGGTCTCACTTGAAGTTGTCAACCGGCACATGAACAATTTTGATCACCGTCTTACCCTTGCCCCGGATTTTGCCCGGAAAAACATTTTGCAGACAGTACTCATGATGACAAAAGATTTCGCCAATGACACAGTACAGCTTAAAATTCTATGTTCAATTTTCGGACCCAGGGGTGATGGTGGTGCCTTTGAGAGAGCCCAGCTTGAATATAATCTAAGTGATCACACCACCCTGACCCTTGGCTTTGCCCTGTACCATACAGGTGACCTGCCCACATTCACCACCATCGGCAGAAACGACAGAATCTTTTTTGAATACAAGTTCGCCTTTTAATTCCGGGGACACGATACTAAATTATTTGGTTTTACGTGGTCCTTTTGGTCCTGTTTTTTTCTTTCTTAAAGACCGGCCGGTTTCCAACTCAAGTTTTTCAATAAATCGGTCATTGCCAAGGGGACGGCCGGTTCTTTCATGTTTAAGCAGTTTTTCAAGCTTAATATCAGAAACAGGTTCCTGTATAAAACCTTTCCAGTTATTAATTTGTTTTAACAATGGCTTTACTTTAACAAGTTTATCGTTTTTCCCTTCCACATGGGCTTTATAGCTGCTCCACTTGTAATCAATGGGATCATTGACCAATTTTGCCTTTACAG